>JAUHYW010000016.1 GCA_030426085.1 bacterium
TGTCCGGCGGGGGCCGCTCGGGTCGGCGGCGGGCGCGGCCTCAGTCGTCGTCGCCGCCGGTGGGCAGCGGCCGCAGGACGGGGCGGTCGGCCGGCGGGTCGGCCCCGTCGCCCGGGGCCCCGCCCGCGGCCTCCGCGCCCTCGCCCTCGCCCTCGCCGTCCTCGTCGACGGTGCGCCCCGGCCGCCGCTGCGACGGCCGCACCCGGCGGGCGAGGTCGGGCTCGTCGGCGAGCAGGAAGAGCGCCGACAGCGCCGCCGCCGCCCCCGAGAACGCCTGGTCGTAGGCCGCCATCGCCTCGTGCTTGGCCTGCAACGTCGCCTCGGCCTCCCGCGCCTCGCGGTCGACCTCGGTCAGCGCCTGCTCGAGCGCCGCGATGTCGGCGTCGAGCCGGCCGGCGAGCGCGGGGGCGTCGACCGCCAGCCCCGGCGCCTGCGGGATCGCGATCTGCGCCAGCCGGCCCCGCACGATGCGGGCGGCCTGCAACAGCTCGTCGGGCGTGCGCGGGGTGCGCCCCGAGAGGCCGAGGCGCTTGACGAGGGCCGCGCTGCCCACGACCCCGATCACGTCCCGCAGGTTGGCGAAGGACTCGGCCAGATCGGCGTAGGCGACGTCCCGGGCGTGGCGCGGCTCGGCGTCGTCGGACAGCTCCTCCTCGTGGGCCCGGTCGGCCCGCTCCATGGCGTCGGAGCGGGCCCCGATGATGCCGCCGAGGCCCTTGATCACCTCGTCCATCGGCGGGGCGGCGACGCCGGCGGCGGCGAACTCGGCGTCGAGCCGGGCCCCGACGCTGTCGGCGTGGGTGGCGGCGGATTGGCGGACGCTGCGCGCGGAGCGGGTCCGGCGTGAGACGAGGCGTGACATGGTGCTCTCCCGTGTGGTGCGCGTGATACGCGGTGGTATGTGTCGGGTGGCCCGGGTGCCCGGGTGTCCCTGATGTCAACGTGACCGGTGTGATGAACGCTGTCAACGGGTTTGTTTTTGCTGGCGTACGGGGGTTGGTGCCGGGCCCCGGCGGCGGGGTATCGTCGTGCGCGTCGTCGTCCCGAGGGGGTGCCATGGTCCGGGTCTGTCTCTGCGCGCTCTTCGTCCTGGCCGGCGCTCCGGCGTGGGCCTGCTATTGGGACAAAGACACCCTGAAGATGGAGCAGCGCCGGCTGCCGGGGGTCGACGCGATGCTGGCCGGGCGCTTCGTCGTGCACTCGCCGGCGTTCTACCGCTGGCGCCTCGCCGATCGCCGGGCGGCCCTCGCCGCCGATCCGAGCCGCCTCGACGCCCGGGACGACGCGGCGGTGGCCCTCGACAAGCTGGGGCGGCACGCCGAGGCCATCGCCCTGGCCGAAGAGACGCTGCGCCTCGCCCCCCGGCGCTACGAGACCCTGGCCAACCTGGGCACCTTCCACCTGCACGCCGGGCAGTACGCCGCGGGGCTGGTCCACATCCGGGCGGCGCTCGCGGTGAACCCCGACGCCCACTTCGGCCGCGAGATCGTGCAGGCCCGGCTGGTGGAGTACGCCATCGCCGCCGGCAAAGCCCGCCCGGGGCTGCCCCTCGATCGCTCGTGGGACGAGACGGTCGCCGGGGTGCAGCGCGAGCGGCCCGACTTCGCCGACAAGGCGCTGTATTTCGAGGCGCTGGTCGGTAAGGGCTTCCCCCGCGGCGAGCTGTCGGGCTTCGCGGCCTTTGCTCGGGCGGCCGGGCTGTCGCGGGACGACGCCCTCGCCGGTCTGCTGGGCATGGTCCGCTTCGGTCAGCCCGATCATCCGGTGCTCTTCGAGGCCCTCGGCGATGTGCTGCTGTGGGATTGGAAGACCCGCACCGACGCCAAGCGCCTGGCGGCCCGGGCGTATCTGCGCGCGGCCGAGGGCGCCCCGTCGCCGGATGTGGCCGTGGCGTACCGGGCGCGCGCGGCTCTGGCGCTGATGGGGCACAAGGATCTGGCGCTGGCGTCGGTCGAGGCCCGCTTCACGAGAGAGCGCGCCCGGGGGCGGGCGTTCCAGGCGGGCATCGCGGCCGACGAGGCGCGCTGGATCGAGGCCGGGGTCGACGTCGAGGCGAGGTTCGACGCGAAGTATCTGCCGGCGCAGAAGACGGGGAAGAAGGCGGCTCGCTGAGCGAGCCGGCGGCGCGGTTGACCCCACGCCTCCGGTGACCCACGATCCGCCGACGAACAGGAGCGCCCATGTACCTTCGCCGTCTGCACATCCGGAACCTCAAGCTCATCGAGGACCTGACGCTCGACTTCACGCGCGACGGCGAGCCGCGGGGGTTGACGGTGCTGGTCGGTGAGAACGGCACGTGCAAGACCAGCGTATTGCAAGCCATCGCCCTGGCGGCGAGCGGCCGGGCCATCGCCGAGCGCGTCGGCGGTGACATCGCCGCCTCGCTGCCTCATATCGAGCGGACCGGCGAGGACGTGGAGGTGCTCGCCGAGTTCCAGATGGGGCCGATCGGGCATGACCTCGGTCGCTGGTATCCGGGAAGGGAGGAGGGGGAGCGCCCGGCCGGACCGCCGCTCGTATCAGCCGAGTTGAAGCTGCCCGGTGGTCGAAAGGATTTCGTATACCGGTCCTGGTACGGCGCTTGGGGTGAGCCGCAATGGGATGGCGTCGACTTCCTCATCGATGGGCAGGAAGGCCCGATCGGGGCTGTGCGAGCCGAACGTGAGCTGGTGCCCCATTGGTTCGTCGTCGGCTACGGCGTGCGCCGCAACCTGCCCGTGCCGGGCGGGGCCCCGGCGATCCGTGATCCGGTCGACGACCGTATCCGCCCGCTCTTCGGGCTCCGTGAGGTCACCGGAACGGGCTTCGCCGACGCTTTGAACAGCCGCGAAGAGGACGACGAAGAGGGGACGCCCGGCGCTCGAGAACGAGACAGTGGGCAGTCGGGGTCCGCGAAGCGCAAGAAGCCGTCGAAGGGGGCGGCCGCGCGGCTGTTCGCCGACATCCTCAACGCAGCGTTGACCGAAGACGAGCACCTGGTGCCCGACATCAGGGGGCTCGAGCGCCGCGGCCAGGGCGGCGCCAAGTCGGCCGCGCAGCTCGCCGCGAGTCATCGGGTGGTCTTCACCGTCGATGACGAAGAGCTCAAGCTGCCCGCGGTGTGGCTCTCGGCCGGCTATCAATCGACCCTGGCCTGGATCTCGGACCTGATCGGCTGGGTGCTGTGGGAAGCGCGCGAAGGTGTTCCCCCCCACGAGATGGAGGGGATCGTCCTCGTCGACGAGCTGGACCTGCACCTGCACCCCACCTGGCAGGTGAGCCTGCCGCGCGCGCTGACCCAGGTCTTCCCCAACCTGCAGTTCATCACGACGACCCACTCGCCGGCGATCCTCGCGCAGCTCGACGACGACGAGATCATCCGCCTGGGCACCCGGCGGGGGCGGGTGGTGCGGGTCGAGACCGGCGGCTCGCCGCGATCGAGCACCGCCACCGAGCTGCTGGACGACTACTTCGGCATCGACCGGCTGATCACCAACCCCGCCGGCGACGACCTCTGGCGCTACGCCGAGATCGCGACGAACCCCTACCGCAGCGACGCTGAAGACGCCGAGATGCGTCGGCTCTTGGATCGGTTGAAGTCGGCGAAGATCGATCCCGACTTGGAGCCAGAGCCGCGAATCACCGAGGAAGGGGCGTGATCCGCGTCTCGCGGGGTCCCGAACCCGAGCCGAAAGAGCTGCGTCGGGCGCGATACGAGAACCTGCCGCTGATCCGCGCGAAGCGGGCCCGAGGGGAGGCGCTCGACCGCAAGACGGACTGCGTCGATTATCGCGCGGGCAAGGCGCGGCTGCATCAGACCCAGTACGGCCGCTGCGCCTACTGCGAGCGGCCGAAGGACGTCGGTGAGAGCGAGCTGGAGCATTTCCGCCCGTGGGCGTCGTACTGGTGGCTGGCCTGGACGTGGACCAATCACCTCGTGGCCTGCAAGCGCTGCAACCGCAAGAAGGGCGATCACTTCGAACTGACCGACGAGGCCGCGCGGGCCACGGAGGAGGGCGACGCCCTCGACGGCGAGGCGCCGCGCTTCGTCGATCCCGCGGCCGAGGATCCGCTGGCGCATATCCGCTTCGTACGCGTCGCCGGCAAGTGGACGGTGGTGGCCCGCAACGGCTGCCCGCGGGGCCAGTACACCATCGACAAGCTGGGCCTGCGCACGCTGGGCGACCGCTACCAGCGTTATTGGATCGGTGAGATCGCCGGCCGGGTGCGGGACGTGCGGGCAGCGATCTCCGCGGGCGAGACGCAGCGGGTGCATCGCCTGTGGAGCGGCGCGCTGCGGCGCCTCTTCCACCCGGAGGCGAAGTTCCAGGCGCTGGCCTACGACGCGCTCGACGCGGAGTTCCGGCGGCGGTGCGCGCCCGCTGGCGCCTCGACCTGCCCCGACCGGGCGCCGCGCCCGATCCGGTGCACGCCGAGCCGTTCGTCGATGAGCTGTCTCCCGAGACCCGCGCGGCGGTGTATGTCATCCGGCAGAATGTCCCCGATTCGATGGGCGCTGCGCTCCTGGCACTGTGTCGCGAGCGGCCGATGTCATACGCCGATCTGTCGAGCTACGTCGGCCGCTCGATTGGCACGGTCAGAAAGCACGTTCGTCCGTTGGTGGAGGCCGGCCGCCTGCGCCGCGGGCGCCGCGGGCGAAGCGATGTCTTCGAGGCGGTGTAGTCGCCGGGCCGAGGGCCGCCAGGAGCAGCCGGCGGGATCCGCAGCGCTATCGCGTCGACTCGATGGCCTCGACCGGTGAGATGCACGGCATCGCGATGTTCTGGATCGAGCCCGGCGGCTCGGCGTTGGCGGTGCCGGTGACGCGCACCCGCTGCCCGTCGTGGCGGCTGCTCGTCTCGTCGCTCGGCTTCTCGGCCGCCTTCCAGATGCTGCCGATCAGGACTTCGGTGCCATCGTCGAGGACGACGACGGGCCAGGTGCGGAAGGGCTGGCCCTTCTTGTCGGTGAGCGTCTGCATCCGATAGGTGCCGATGACCCGGCATGATGTGCCCCAGGCACGCTCCAGGTCGCTCCGGGTGGCACATTGCATGGGGACCTTCACGGCCGTCGTGGGGGGCGTCGATGCCTGCGAGGTCTCGGGTGAGCCGGACGCGCTGCACGCGCCGAGCGAAAGGCCGAGGCCGAGCAGCACCGCGCGGGTCAGGTACATGTCCGACCTCACTCCTGGCCGTGCTCGTCCCGGTGCTGCTCGTGCCCGCCTCACCCTCCCAGGCCCTCGGCGAGCAGGTCGTAGACCGCGCGGATGCGGCGGCTGGTCTTCAGCTCGCGGTGGCTGGTGAGCCACATCGGCACCGGGATCGGCGGCAGGTCGGGCAGGGCCCGCTTCATGCCGGGGTCGGGGTCGCCGACCTCTTCGAGCATGATGCAGATGCCCAGCCCCCGCCGGGCGAGGCCCCACTGCACGAGCTGGTTCTGGCTGATGATCGCGAAGTGGGCCGGGGTGAGCGGCAGGCCGAGGGCGCGCAGGCCGTTGAGCAGGGCGTCGCTGCGGTCGAAGCCGAAGAAGCGGCCCCGGGCGAGCGCCTCGGGGGTGTCGGGGTCGCCGATCGAGGCCAGGTAGTCGGGGGTGGCGTAGAGCCGGGCGCCGCTGTCGCGCACCTTGCGGGCGAAGAGGTCGGGCTGGCTGGGGCGGTAGTTGCGCAGGGCGATGTCGGCCTCGCGGCGGCGCAGGTCGGCGGTGTCGTTCGAGGCGACGATCTCGAGCTGGATGGCGGGGTGCGTCGCCCGGATGGCCTCGATGATCGGGGGCAGGACGTAGACCGCGTTGATCTCGCTGGCGCTGACGCAGACGGTGCCCTCGATGGAGTCCGCCCGGCCGCCGGCGGCGAGCGCGGCCATCGACGCCGCCTCGCCCATGGCCCGGACGTGCTCCAGCAGGGCCAGCCCGGCGGCGGTCAGCTCGACGCCGCCCCCGACCCGCTCGAAGAGGGTCAGCTCCAGCTCGGCTTCGAGCGCGGCGATCTGGCGCCCGATGGTGGGCTGGGCGACGCCCATGGCCCGGGCGGCGGCCGAGAACGAGCCGGCCTCGGCGGTCACCAGGAAGGCCCGGGCCCGGTTCCAGTCGAAGGCGGTGGTCCAGTCCATGGTGCGGTCCATGGCCTTGCATAGCACGGCCGCGCCCCGGGGGCCCACGTCCGCGACCTCGGGGCGGGTCGGCGGTTGTCGCGGGGGTGGGGATCGACGCGGCCGAGGGCGCTTGATCCCACGCGTTGCCCCGCGCTACCAGGGGGAACCACCCGCTCCGGAGGATTCATGACGACCCGCTTCGCGCTCGCCCTGCTCTTCGCCCTGCCGCTCGCCGCCTGCGATCACGATCACGATCACGACCACGAGCACGAGGAGGTCGATCAGGTCGCCGAGGGCTGCAAGCACCTGGAGTTCGGGCCCCAGGTCGAGCTGGCCATCGACAACGAGGACCCCCCGACGATCGAGACCTTCCACACCCGCTACGACATGACGCTGACGTCCGGCGCGACGGGGCACAGCGGCCTGCTGGATTACACCAGCCCGGGCGGCATGCATTATCTGCTCTTCGATCAGGCGTTCACGTTCGCCATGGCCGACGCGGAGGGGGCGGCGGTCGAGTCGATGATGGTCGAGGACGATCCGGCGAGCTGTGAGGCGGCGGCGGTGGTGCACCATGTGATGCTGCCGGCGGGGACCTACACCTTCCACTTCGACGAGGTCCCCGACTCGGTGCTCCAGATGGTGGTGCACGTCGGGGGGCAGGATCACGACCACGCCCACTGATCCCGCGGTCCGGGCCGGTTGACACGGGGCCCCCGGTGCACACCCTTGGCCGAATTCAACGCGTCCGAGGTCGGCCGATGAGCGCTCCCGTCTTCCATGGAACCACCATCCTCGCGGTGCGCCGCGGCTCACGGCTCGTATTCTGCGGTGACGGGCAGGTCTCGCTGCAGAACACGGTGATGAAGGGCCGGGCGATCAAGGTCCGCACCCTGCTCGACGGGCAGATCCTCACCGGGTTCGCCGGGGCCACCGCCGACGCGTTCACCCTGTTCGAGAAGTTCGAGGCCAAGCTCAAGGCGTTCAACAAGAACCTGGTCCGGGCCGCGGTCGAGCTGGCCAAGGATTGGCGCACCGATCGCTATCTGCGCCGGCTCGAGGCCCTGCTGCTCGTCGGTGACGCCGAGCGCACCCTGCTCATCTCGGGCACCGGCGACGTCATCGAGCCCGACGGCGACGCCATCGCCATCGGCAGCGGGGGCAACTTCGCCCTCGCCGCCGCCCGGGCCCTGCTGGCCCACACCGATCTCGACGCGCGGGCCGTCGCCACCGAGGCCATGCGCATCGCGGCGGGCATCGACATCTACACCAACGATCAGCTCGTGATCGAAACCCTGGACGCCGAGGACGCCCGATGAGCACCGAACTGCCGGTCTTCACCCCCCGCGAGACCGTCTCCGAGCTCGACCGCTACATCGTCGGGCAGCACAAGGCCAAGCGGGCGGTGGCCATCGCCCTGCGCAACCGCTGGCGCCGGCGGCGGGTGCCCGATGAGCTGCGCGATGAGATCGCGCCCAAGAACATCATCATGATCGGGCCCACCGGGGTCGGCAAGACCGAGATCGCCCGCCGGTTGGCCCGGCTGGGGCAGGCCCCGTTCATCAAGGTCGAGGCGAGCAAGTTCACCGAGGTGGGCTACGTGGGGCGCGACGTCGAGTCGATGATCCGCGATCTGACCGACCTCGCGGTGAACATGGTCAAGGCCGAGCAGGCCGAGCGGGTCGAGGCCCAGGCGGCGCGGGTGGCCGAGGATCGCCTGCTCGAGCTGCTGATGAAGGGCAGCGAGGATCAGAGCCGCACCGCGGGCTACTTCGCGGTGAGCCCCGACGGGCAGGCGGTGGCCCGGAAGGGGCTGCCCGGTGATCGGGAGGATGTGCGCAAGCTGCTGCGCAAGGGCGAGCTGGACGATCGCGAGGTCGAGATGTCGACCCGGTCCACGCCGCCGCCGATCAGCTTCGAGATGCTCAACGGCGCCGACATGAACGAGATGCTGGGCAGCATGCGCGATGCGCTGGGCAACATCGGGCTGGGCGGCAAGGGCCCGAGCAAGCTGCGCAAGGTGCGGGTGCCCGAGGCGCTGCGGCTGCTGACGGCCGAGGAGAGCGAGAAGCTCGTCGATATGGATCGGGTGACCTCCGACGCGCTCGATCGGGTGCAGCATACGGGCATCGTCTTCCTCGACGAGATCGACAAGATCGCGCTCGGCGGCGGCCGGGGCGGCGGGGGGCAGGGGCCGGACGTCAGCCGGGGCGGGGTGCAGCGTGATCTGCTGCCCATCGTGGAGGGGTCGACCGTCACGACGAAGCACGGGGTGGTCAAGACCGATCACATCCTGTTCATCGCGGCGGGCGCGTTCCACGAGACGAAGGTGAGCGACCTCATCCCCGAGCTCCAAGGGCGCTTCCCCATCCGGGTCGAGCTCGAGGCCCTGACCGAGCAGGATTTCTTCCGCATCCTCACCGAGCCCCGCAACAGCCTCGTGCGGCAGTACGAGGCCCTGCTGGCCACCGAGGGGGTGACGCTGGAGTTCGGCGAGTCGGCCCTGCGCGAGCTGGCCCGGGTGGCCTACGAGGCCAATACCCGCCTGGAGAACATCGGCGCCCGCCGGCTGCACACGGTGATGGAGACCCTGCTCGAAGAGATCAGCTTCCAGGCCCCCGAGCGCAAGGGGCACGTCATCGCGGTCGACGAGGCGATGGTGCGGGCCCGGCTGGGCGAGGTGCTCGAGGACGAGGATCTCAGCCGCTACATCTTGTGAGCATCCCCCACGATCCGACCCGGTCAGGCAAAGGAGCGCCCGTGAAGTCCATCGCGGAGTTGCAGGCCAAGGCGGCGGTGCTGATCGAGGCGTTGCCCCACATCCAGCGGTTCGCCGGCGAGACCCTCGTGGTCAAGTACGGGGGGCACGCGATGACCGATCCCGAGGCGGCGAAGAGCTTCGCCCGGGATGTCGTGTTGCTGCGCTCGGTGGGCATCGATGTGGTGGTGGTGCACGGCGGCGGGCCCCAGATCCAGGCGGCGCTCGACCGGCTGGGCATCCCCTCGACCCGCGAGATGGGCCACCGGGTGACCGACGACGCCACGATGGAGGTCGTGCGCATGGTGCTCGTCGGGCAGGTGGCCCAGGAGATCGTCACCCGCATCAATCAGGCCGGCGGCCGGGCCATCGGGCTGTCGGGGGCCGACGGCAACCTGCTGCGGGGGCGCAAGCTGCTCATCGAGGGGCACGACATCGGCCGGGTGGGCGAGGTGGTCGAGGTCGACGACACCGAGCTGCGGCTGCTGACCGGGGGCGGCTTCATCCCGGTGGTGACCCCGGTCGCGGTCGACGCGGACGGTGAGCCGCTCAACGTCAACGCCGATCTGGGCGCCAGCGCGGTCGCCGGGCACCTGAAGGCGCGCAAGCTGCTGCTGATGACCGACATCGAGGGGGTGCGGGGGGCCGACGGCGCGGTCATCAGCACCCTCGATCACCGGGACGTGCCCCGTCTGATCGACGAGGGGGTCATCGCCGGGGGCATGATCCCCAAGCTGCACTGCGCGACCGAGGCGCTGGCGGCGGGGGTCTCGAAGGTGCACATCGTCGACGGCCGGGTGCGCCACGCGGTGCTGCTCGAGCTGTTCACCGACGCCGGCGTCGGCACCGAGGTGGTCTGAATGCCGACGGGGTTCTGGATCGCGCTGTCCCTGGGGGCGGCGGTGGTGGCGGTCTACCTGTACTGGCGGGTGGGGCCGCTGCTGTTCGGGGTCGCCCGGTCGGGGGACAGCACGGACAAGCGGGTGCGCAAGTGGAACAGCTTCATCGCGCCGCTCATCCGCAAGATGCTCGACGAGCCGCTGGTCGTCGCCGAGGCCCACACCTTCACCGACGCCGACGGGCGGCCGCGCACGCTGGCGACCTGGACGATGGTGCCGTCGGTGCTGCCCGACACCGACTTCGTGGCCATCGCCCGCCCCGACGGCGAGGGCGCGCGCCCCGAGGTGGTGGCCATCGCCGAGGGCGAGGCCCTGCGGGCGCTGCTCGGGGAGAAGGCGCAGGATCAGGAGATGTGGGGCCACCGGACCTGGATCCAGGTGTGGCCCGAGGACATCGACCTCGACGCGGTGGTGAAGAAGCTGACCCCGGTCGATGTGTTCCGCGAGCGGCACGGGTTCGACGTCGGCGGCGGGTAGCCGGGCGTATCCCCCGGGGGCCGAGTGTGCTTCAATGCCCGCCTCGTTTTGATCCCGAGGGAGGCGCGATGAGCAGCCAGGCCGACGTCGTCGAGCGGGCCTACGCCGTCACCACCACCAACTATCGCCCGGCGCCCATCGTCTTCGAGCGGGGCGAGGGCATGTGGCTGTACGACGCCGAGGGCCGGCGCTATCTGGACTTCGCCGCCGGCATCGCGGTCAGCGCGCTGGGCCACAACCACCCGGCGCTGACGGCGGCCATCGCCGAGCAGGCCCGGGCGCTGCTGCACGTCAGCAACTTGTGGATCAACCGCCCGGCGGTCGAGCTGATGGAGGCCCTGACCGCCCGCTGCTTCGCCGATCGGGTCTTCTTCTCGAACAGCGGGGCCGAGGCGATCGAGGCGGCGCTGAAGCTGGCCCGGCGCTCCATGCAGGCGGTGCGCGGTGAGGATCGCTTCCGCTTCGTATGCGCCGAGGGCAGCTTCCACGGGCGCACCTGGGCCGCCATCAGCGCGACCGGTCAGCCCAAGTATCACGCCGGCTTCGCCCCGCTGGTGCCCGGTTTCGATCATGTGCCCTTCGGCGACGCGGCGGCGGTCGAGGCGGCCATCACCGACGAGACGGCGGGGGTGCTCGTCGAGCCCATCCAGGGCGAGGGCGGGATATTGGTGCCGCCCGAGGGCTACCTCGAGGCGCTGCGCGCGATCTGCGATCGGCGGGGTGTCCTGCTCATCCTCGACGAGGTGCAGACCGGCGTGGCCCGCACCGGGGCGTGGTTCGCCCATCAGCACACGAAGGCGACCCCCGACATCATGGCGCTGGCCAAGGGCCTCGGCGGGGGGGTGCCCATCGGGGCGATGCTGTGCACCGAAGAGGTGGGGCGGGGCTTCGTGCCCGGGGTGCACGCGAGCACCTTCGGCGGCAACCCCCTGGTGTGCCGCGCGGCCCTGGCGGTGCTGCGCACGATCGAGGAGGACGGGTTGGTGCAGAGCGCGGAGGCGGTGGGCGAGCTGCTCGGGGCCGGGCTCGATGATCTGGCGGGCACGGTCGAGGGCGCCGTCGAGGGCCGGGGCCTGGGGCTGATGCGGGCCCTGGCGGTGGATCCGGCGGTGATCGATCGGGGCGCGGTCAAGGCGGCCTGCGAGGCCCGGGGGCTGCTGATCACGCTCGCCGGGCCCGACGCCTTGCGGCTCACCCCGCCGCTGATCGCGGGGCCGGCTCATGTCGAGCAGGCGCTGGACATCTTGCGCGACGCGCTGACGTCGGTCGGCGCCGAGGAGGCGAAGTGAAGGCCGCAGAGACCGATGGGCCCCGCCACCTGCTGTCGCTGCTCGACCTGAGCGCGGCCGAGATCCGGGGGCTGTTGGCCCTGGGGCAGTCGATGGCCGACGGCGCCGGCCCCGCACGCCCGCTGGCCGGGCGCACCCTGGGCATGCTGTTCACCAAGGCCAGCACCCGGACCCGGGTCAGCTTCGAGGTGGGCATGTACCAGCTCGGCGGGCACCCGCTGATGCTCAGCGCCCGCGACACCCAGATCGGCCGCGGGGAGGGGGTGCGGGACACCGCCACGGTGCTGGGGCGCTATGTCGACGGCCTCATGATCCGCACGTTCGAGCAGGCCGAGGTCGAGGAGTACGCGGCCCACGCCGGGGTGCCGGTGATCAACGGCCTCACCGACCGGGTTCACCCGTGCCAGCTCCTGGCCGATCTGCTCACCTGCCGCCAGGTCTTCGGGGCCGAGGCCCTCGCCGGGATGCGGGTGGTCTACGTCGGTGACGGCAACAACATGGCCCGCTCGTGGCTGCACGCCTCGACCCGGCTGGGCTTCGAGCTGGTGCTGTGCTCGCCCGAGGGTTACCGGCTGGGCAACCTCGAGGTGCACCGGGCCCGCAACGCCGGGGCCCGGGTCGTCGAGGAGGACGATCCGAAGGCGGCCGCCGCCGGCTGCCGGGTGGTGACCACCGACACCTGGATCAGCATGGGCCAGGAGGACCGCAAGGCGGCCCGGCAGGTGGCCTTCGCCGGCTACACCGTCGACGACGGGGTGATGCAGGCCGCGGCCGACGACGCGATCTTCCTGCACTGCCTGCCCGCCTACCGGGGCTACGAGGTGGTCGAGTCGGTCATCGACGGGCCGCAGTCCCGCATCTACGACGAGGCCGAGAACCGGCTGCACGCCCAGAAGGCGGTGCTCGCGTGGCTGATGGGCGGCGTCGAGCTGCCCACCTGACCCGCGGGGGAGATCGCCGGGGAGGCTGCGACCGGGCCCGCGGGTGACGGGCGGATGGCCGGAGAGCGGCCTGCCCGGGGCGCTTCCTGCCATCGGCCGGACGACGGCCGGGCTCGGCCCGGTGGGGCTCGGGGTGGGTTCCCGGGGCCCGAGCGGGGCGGCCGATGGCCCCGAAACCCGCATTCCGTCGCCGATCGGGGCGAGCGGGCAGCGGTCGAACCCCCCGAAAAATCGGCAGAATCGGCGGAAAAACGCCGGGAGCCGCGAAAAATCGCCGTTTCCCGGCGAACGGGCCCTTGCAATGCGGACCGAATCCCGTCAGCGTACCGCGCGAGGCGAGCGGAGAACGCGACGTGCTCCGCGCCGAACCAGCCTGCAGGCAGCAGACTGCCCCGAGGAGAAGACGAGAGATGAACAAAGCTGAACTGATCGCCGCGATTCAGGAAAACACCAACGAGCAGAAGGCCACCATCAGTCGGGTCCTGGACGGCACCATCGAGGCCATCCAGAACGCGCTGGTCGAGGGTGAGAACGTGGTGCTGATCGGCTTCGGGACCTTCGAGGTCCGCAAGCGGTCGGCCCGCCAGGGGCGCAACCCGCGCACCGGTGAGCCCATCCAGATCGCCGCCAGCACCTCGGCCGGCTTCAAGCCCGGCAAGGCCCTCAAGGACGCGCTCAACGACAAGTGACACGCCCGGGTCTCTGACCCGCTGCGTGCCTCCCGCCCCCGCCGCGCGGGCCCGATGTCCGGGCCCGGCGCGCGCCCCGCTCCCCCGACCGTGCTCTCGCGTCCGCCCCTGAGATATGGTGCAGCGGTGCGCGCTCTCCATCCATCCTCGCTGGCCCTGGTCGGGCTCTTGCTGTCGTCTGCGGCCCACGCCCGCGGCTATCGCATCGATCAGGTGCCGGGGGGCCACACCTTCGAGTGCTACATGTGCCACTACCGGCAGCCGTTCACCCGGCTGACGGTCTTCGGGCGCGACGTGCGCGACCACCTGCTGTTTCGGGAGGACTACCCCGAAGAGCTGCCCATCGGGTTCTTCGTCGGCGAGGAGGGCAACGCCGACTGGGCCGCGCTCGCGCTGCTCGACTCCGACGGCGACGGCTACACCAACGGCGAGGAGCTGGGTGATCCGGAGGGGGTCTTCTACTTCCTCGATCCGCAGCCGGATTGGCCGTTCACCCGGCCCGACCTGCCCGACGACTTCCCCTGCGGCAGCGGCACGGTCGAGGGCCCCGAGGCGTGCGACGGCGACGCCTTCGCCGGGGCGACCTGCGCCGACTTCGGGTTTCCGGGTGGGGCGCTGGCCTGCCGGGCCGACTGCACGATCGATCCGAGCGGCTGCACGCCGTGCGGCGACGGCGTCCTGGATCCGGGGGAGCAGTGCGACGGCCCGGTGGACGCGGTCTGCGGGCCAGGGCTGGTCGGCGAGGTGCGCTGCGTCGAGTGCCGGCTGGACGACAGCGACTGCATGCTGCCGCCGGACGCGGCCCTGCCCGACGCGGCCCTGCCCGACGCGGCCCTGCCCGATGCGGCCCTGCCCGACGCGGCCCTGCCCGACGCGCAGCTCGAGCCGGATGGCATGCCCGACGCCGCGGTCGATGACGCCGCCGCCGACGCGGTGGCCGACGCGGTGGCCGACGCCTTCGACCGCGGCCCGCCCGACGCCACGCCCGCGGTCGATGACGGGGCAGGGGACGCCGCCCCGCCGATCGACGGGCCGCCGGACGTCTTCGCCCGCGACCCCGGCCCCACGCTGGACGCGGCGCTCGACGGGCCGCTGGACGACGCCCCGCCCGATCCGGGCGCGATGGGTGACTGCCGCCTCGATCCCACCCGGCGCGGGGGCGGCCCGTGGGCGCTGCTGCTGCTGGTCCTCGGCCGGCTTCTGCTGACCCGGCGGGGGTGATAGCGTCGGCTGCCGACCGGTGAGGAGCCGCCATGCGAATGCCCGAGTACGACGATCTGGACGCCACCGGCCTCGCCGCGCTGGTCCGCGCGGGCGAGGTCTCGCCGGCCGAGCTGCTCGAGGCGGCCATCGAGCGCATCGAGGTCCGCGACCCGGCCCTCGGCGCGGTGGTCGACCGGCTCGACGCCCGGGCCCGCGCCCGGGTCGACGACCTGCCCGACGGCCCCCTGCGGGGGGTGCCGTTCATGCTCAAGGATCTCAAGATCCAGCTCGCCGGCACGGTGACGACCAACAGCACGAAGCTGCGCGTCGGCCGGGTCTCGGAGCGGTCGAGCGCGCTCGCCGAGCGCTACGAGGCGGCGGGCATGCAGATCGTGGGCAAGACCAACACCCCCGAGTTCGGCATCATGGGCATCACCGAGCCCGACCTGCGCGACCCCTGCCGCAACCCGTGGAACACCGATCACACGCCGGGCGGCAGCTCCGGGGGCTCGGCCTCGGCGGTGGCGGCCCGCATCGTGCCCGCGGCCCACGCGGGGGACGGCGGGGGGTCCATCCGCATCCCGGCCTCGGCCTGCGGGCTCGTCGGGCTCAAGCCGACCCGGGGCCGGGTGACCATGGCGCCCTTCGCCGCCGAGTCGTGGAACGGCTTCGTGCAGGAGCACGTCGTCACCCGCACGGTGCGCGACTCGGCGCTGCTGCTCGACGTCGCCGACCAGCCGACGCCGGGCGAGCCCTACGCCGCGCCGCCCCACGCCGGGGCCTGGGTCGACGAGGTGGGCGCCGATCCCGGTAAGCTGCGCGTCGCCCTGCACCGGGGCGCGTTGTACGCCGACGAGACCCACCCCGAGTGCCTCGCGGCGGTCGACGCGGCGGCCAAGGCCCTCGAAGAGCTGGGGCACGAGGTGGTCGAGGCGTGCCCCGCGGTGGACGTGCCCCGGATGGTGCGGGCCTACTTCACCGTCGTGGCGAGCAACATCGCGTGGTTCTGCCAGGAGACCGCCCGCGAGGCGGGCCGCCGGCTGTCGGGCGCGCACTTCGAGTCGGCGACCTGGCTGCTCGCGCTCATCGGCCGCTCGACGCCGGCCCCGGCGCTCATCGACGCCCAGGCGGCCATCAACCGCGCCGCCCGCGAGACGGCGGCCTTCTTCGCGCAGTACGACGCCTTCGTCTGCCCGACGATGGCCCAGCCGCCGGTGAAGGTGGGCCAGCTCGCGCTTTCGAAGGGCGAGGCGCTCCAGGTGGGGCTGCTCAAGACGCTGCCGTTCAAGGCGCTGCTCGACGTCGCGCTCGACAAGATGGGCGGCGACAAGCTGGCCTATACCCCCAACACCCAGCTCTTCAACCAGACCGGGCAGCCGGCGATCTCGCTGCCGCTGCACTGGAGCGCCGACGGGCTGCCCATCGGGGTCCAGATCGCGGCGCCGTTCGGCGGCGAGGGGCGGCTGCTGCGGCTCGCGGCCCAGCTCGAAGAGGCCCGCCCTTGGGCCCATCGGCGCCCGCCGGGGGTGTGAGCCCCGGCTGTCGCGTCTCCCTGGCACCGGGTGTCGCGCCCGCTTGACACCCGGCCTCGTCCGACCCGGGCCCGACGCCCCCGAGACACCGCCCGTTCGCCGGCCCGTCACCCTGGCCCGGCGATTGCTGAATGCCGCCCGTCCATCATCGGGTTTGGGCCGACGAGCCCCCCGATGTTAGGTTTGCAAGTCTGACCCCGATCCACCGGAGCCGAGTTGGCCAACGACGCCCGCCTCATCGAACGGTACGAGGCCAAGTACCGGATCCCGTCGCGCCTCGTCGCCCCCATCCGGCGGGCGGCGCTGGCGGCGTGTGACCCCGACTCGGCCAACCAGGGCGGGCGCTACATCATCTCGTCGCTGTACCTCGACACCCGCCACCGCCGGCTGTACCGCGAGACGCTCGACCGGGCCCCCCGCCGCTTCAAGCTGCGGGTGCGGCGCTACGCCACCGGCGGCAAGTGCTTCCTCGAGGTCAAGCGGCGCATCAAGGGCGTCATCAGCAAGCTGCGGGTGCCCATCCCGATGGGGGCGTGGCCCGGGGTGGTGCTCGACCCCAGGGTCGCCGCCGACCTCGACCTCAAGCCGCGCGACCGCAAGAACCTCGACGAGTTCGTCTGGCGCTGCATCTCCCTGGCCGCCGAGCCGACGACGGTCGTGCGCTACGAGCGCGAGGCGTACATCAGCCGCCTCGAGAGCTACGCCCGGGTGACCTTCGACTGGCGGCTGTGCGGGCGGGCCCCGAGCGGCTGGCAGCTCTCGGTCGAGCCCGGCGACGGGGTCTGGATCCCGGTCGACGCCCCCCGCCGCTTCGGCCTGCCCGAGTCGGGGGTGGTGCTCGAGCTCAAGGCCGAGACCGCCGTGCCGCTGTGGATGACCGACATCGTGCACCGCTTCGGCCTGCGGCGCAGCGGCTTCAGCAAGTACGCCGCCTGCATCGAGGCGGTCGATCCCTTCCGTACGTCGGCGGTCCCGAGCCTGCGCCAGCCGTCCCGGGCGCTGATGGGGAGAGCCTGATGGATCCGCTCGCGCTGTTCGACACCGGGCTGGGGGCCATCACCCCGGCCCAGGCGGCGCTGTCGCTGATGATGGCCTTCGTGCTGGCCAAGGGCGTCGCCTTCGCCTACGAGCTGACCTACGACGGCCTCTCGTACAACCGCAGCTTCGTGCAGTCGCTGGTGCTCGGCGGGCTGGTGGCCTGCATCCTGATGATGGCCATCGGCGACAACCTCGCCCGGGGGCTGGGCATATTGGGCACGATGGCGCTGGTGCGCTTCCGCACCAACGTGCGCGAGTCGCGGGATCTCATCTTCATGTTCGCCGCGCTCGCGGTGGGGGTCGCCGCCGGGGTGCGGGCCTACGCGGTCGCGATGGCCGGCACCGTCGCCTTCGGGCTGGCCGCCGGCTGGGTCTCGTGGACGCCCTTCGCCCGCCGGGTGCGCTTCGACGGCCTGCTGCGCTTCTGGCTGCCCCGGGGCGACGAGAGCGAGGACGCGCCCGCGGCCCGGGTCCGGGCGGTGCTCGACCGCCACTGCCGCCGCTTCACCCTCGTCGCGCTGCGTGACGTGGCCCAGGGCGAGACCCTCGAATATGCCTACCAGGTCGCGCTGCGCCACCCCGAGAAGGGCGATCGCCTCGTCGAGGCGCTCGGCGCGGTGGACGGCCTGAGCGGACTGAGCCTGCTGCTGCAGGACGCACACACCGAGCTGTAGTCGATGGACGCCCGTAAACGCACCATCAGCCTGCTGTTGTGGGCCGTCGCCGCCGTGGCCACCTTCTGGCTGTGGCATCGCCAGCGCCCCGAGCTGGCGGCCCTGCCCGGCATCGTCGAGGCGGTGCCGATGCCGCTCGGCGTGTCCGAGCCGGGGCGCATCGCGACGCTGTACGTCGTGCAGGGGCAGGCGGTGCGGGCCGGTGATCCGCTCGTCGGGCTCGACACGACCCCCATCGACGCCGAGCTGGCGGTGGCCCGGGGGTTGCTGGCCGAGGCGCTCGCCGGCAGCTCGGCGGAGAACATCACCCGCACCCGCGACCTGGAGCAGGCCCGCATCGAGGCCGCCGCCCGGCTGGCCGAGGCCCGGGCCCAGAGCGAGGACGTCGAGGCCCGCAAGGCGGCCATCGGCGCCGAGCTGCGGGCGGTGCGGGCCGAGCTGAAGCGGGTCCGGCCGCTCGTGCAGGAGGGCGTCGCCGGCTTCGACCGGGTGGGCGACCTCGAGGCGCAGGAGGCCCGCTTGCGGCAGGAGGCCCGCCATCTGCCCCAGGTGCTCGCCAGCCACGCGAAGCGCCGGGAGCGGCTCGAGACCCTGCTGGCGGCCTACGAGGCGGCCGACCCCGGCGCGACGCTGGCCCCGCTCGACGCCCGGGTCGACACCGAGAAGCGGCGGGTCGAGGCGCTCTTGAAGCGCAAGGCGGCGGCGACGCTGCGCGCCCCCCGGGACGGGCGGGTGACCCGGATCCTGCTCGGGCCGGGCGCGGCGGTGGGCGCGGGCGTGCCGGTGATCGAGATGATGCCCCACGCCGCCGAGCGGCTGGTCGCCTGGCTGCCCGAAGCCACCGCCCGCCGGATCCAGGCGGGGGACACCGTCGAGGTCGCGCCGCTCGATCGCATGGCCGGCGCGCCGGTCGTGGGCCGGGTCGAGGAGCTGGGCCCGGGCATCATCCAGTTGCCCCAGCGGCTGTGGGCCGACATCAACGCGCCCAAGTACGGCCGCCCGGTCCACATCCGGCTGGCGCAGGCCGATCGGCTGCTGCCCGACGAGCGGGTGAGCGTGACCGTGCGCGAGGTGCAGCCGACCGGCGCGCTGGCGGCTGACGTGCCGTCGAGCGTGGCCCCGATCGTGGTGCCCGACGCGCTGGTCAAGCGCAGCCGCGTCGAGATCAGCGGCGCGCTGTGGCTGCCCGAGCGGGCCCGGTTCCTGGTGGTGAGCGACGACACCGGCTTCGCCGACCGCGATGACGACGCCCCGTGGGTCTTCACGCTCGACGCCGCCGGCCGCCTCGACCCCGACCCGCTGCCCATCGACGGGGTGAAGTCGGTCTCTGATCTGGAGGCGATCACCCGGGGCCCCGACGGCGCGATCTACCTGCTGTGCTCCCAGAGCGTGAACAAGAAGGGCAAGCGCAAGGGCAAGCGCACCCGGCTGCTGCGCACCCGCCTCGAGGGCGACCGGCTGCGGGTCGACGGCGCGGTGAAGCTGTGGGATCTGCTCGTCGACGGCCTCGGCCTCGAAGAGCGGCTGGCTCTGGGGATCGACGACGGGCTCGATCTGGAGGGCATGGCCTGGTTCGACGGGGGCCTGCTCTTCGGCCTCAAGAGCCCCGCCGATCCGGCCGGGCGGGCCCGCATCTGGCACCTGACCGACGTCGAGAAGCTGTTCGGCGCGGGGCTGGGCTTCGACGGCGCCACGCTGCGCCTGTGGGCCGCGCTGAGCCTGCCCGTCGGGCCGAGCGCCACCGCGGGCGGGATCTCGGAGCTGATGGCCGACGGCCAGGGGCTGTACCTGCTCTCGACGCCGGTGGACGGCAAGGCGGGGGCGGCGTGGTACCTGCCCCACCGCGAGGCGGCGCCCGAGCGGCTGGCGGCGTGGCCCGATCGCAAGCCGGAGGGCCTCGCCCGGGGGCCGGAGGGGCTGCGGGTGTTCTTCGACGAGGGCGCCGATCCGCCGACCTGGGCCCCGCTCGCCGACGCCCGGTGAGGGCGGGCAGCCGGATGAGAGCCCACCTGCTGCGCTGGATCCCGCTGACCGCGGCGCTGCTCGGCTGCGCCGGCCGCCCGGCCCCGGTCGTCTCGGCGCCCATGCCCGGCCTGCGCGCCGCGCCCGCCGACGCCGACGACGACCCCGACCCCGGCCGCTGGCCCCGGGGCTGCGAGGCCGCCGTCGACGCCGCGCTCGCCGCCCACCCCGGGCCGGCCGCCGCCGCCGCCGCGCTCTCTGCCGCTCGGGCCGACGCCCGGGTCGCTATCACCCCCGCGCCCGAGCTGCGCATCCAGGCCGGGCTGCCCCGCCCGGAGGACGGCGGCCGGGTCGGCCTGCGCATGCCGCTGCCGTCGCCCGGCGAGTACCGCACCCGCCAGGCCCTCGACGCGGCCCGGGTCCGCATCGCCGAGGCCGATCTGAACGTCGCCCGGGTCGAACTGGCCGCCGTCGTGCGCCACCTGCACCTCACCGCCCGCCGGGCCCGCGCCGCCGCCCGCCGGGCCACCGAGGCCGCCGAGCTGGCCGACGTCACCCGGGACGCCATCTCGATCCAGGCCCGGGTCGGGGTCGTGCCCGCCGTGGCCCTGGCCGACGCCCGGCTGGTGCGGGCCGAGGCCGACGCCGAGCGCCGCCGGGCCGAGGCCGAAGCCACCCGGGCCGAGGCCGCCCTGCGCCGCCTGACCGGCTACGGCGCCGCCGACTTGCCCTGCGCGCCGCCCCCCGACGCCGTCGCCGACGAGATCCCCGCCGTGCGCGCCGCCCGGGCCCGGGCCGAAGAGGCCGCCGCCGAGGTCGAACTCGACGCCGCCCGGCGCCAGCTCGCGCTGGAGTGGTTCGAGGTCGCCTGGGACGCGGTGCCCGAGGACCCCGACCGGATGCTGATGGGCTTCACGATCCGCCTGCCGAGCATCGCCCTGGCCGCCGATCCCGTCGGGGCCCACCAGCGGGCGACCGAGGCCGAGCGGGTCGCCGCCGAGCGGGTCGCGCGCGACGCCGAGGCCGACGCCCGGGTGGCCTGGGCGGTCGCCGTCGCCCGCCACGAGGCGCTGCGGGCCGATCCGGCGCTGGCCGAGGCCGAGGCGCTGCAAGCGAAGGTGCAGGCGACCCGGGGCAAGGCGCCCGAGGTGCTCGGGCTGCGGCGGCGCATCATCCGGGCCCGGGCGGCGCTGGACGAGGCGGCGTTCGAGGCCGAGGCGGCGGCGATCGAGCTGCGCCGGGCGCGGGGGATCGAGTGACGCCCGCCACGCCATGTGCCACGCCATGGGCCAGGCCCCGACCGGCGCGCGCCCCGAACCGCGGAGGCCGATGATGTCCCAACCGCCCGACTGGCGCCCCGACGAGACGCCGCTGTTCCGCAACCGCTACGCCCGCTGGGCCCGCCGCTGGCTGCTCTCCGGCGTCGTCGCGGTGGCCGTCGGCGTGGCCTTCTCGGTTCAGATCCACCCGCTCATCGGGATGATGATCGCCGCGTTCGGCGGCACCTTCGCCCTCATCTTCGGCGCGGCCTTCTGGTACACCGCCCGCGGCGTGAGGGCCCAACTCGACCGCATCCGGAGCGGCGCCGTGCTCGCCCGGTGGTCGGTCGACCGCGATCGCTACATGGCGTGGCATCATGAGCGGCAGCATATGCTGGGCATCGCCGCCCTGGTCGCCGGCGGCCTCGTGCTGCTCATCGGGCTCGTCATCGCGGGCATGCTGCACGACGACGGCGAGGTCGTGGCCGCCGGCTGGCTCGGCTGGGGCACCTTCGCCGCCGCCGTGCTGACCGTGTACGTCGCCCGGGCCCACGCCCCCGAGGAGCCCCCGCCGTCGATGCGGCGGGTGCCGATGGTCATCGGGCCGGATGGCGCGCTGACGGTGGCCGGCTATGTGCAGTGGCAGGCGTTCGGGGTGGACTTCATCGAGGCGGCGGTCGACGCCGATCCGCCGACGCTGCGGGTGCGCTACACGGTGATCGCGAAGCACGGCCGGGTCGAGCACACGCTGGCGCTGCCGGTGCCGGGCGATCGGCTGGAGGAGGCGCGAGCGGTGGCGGAGGCGCTGGGTGAGGTCGAGCGGGTGCTGGGATCGGGGGCGAGCGGTCCGGGGTGAGGCGCCGGCGGGTCTGGCTCAGGGGTCCACGCACGCGCGATTCTCGCACACCTGCCCCCCATTGCAACGACGCAGGGCGGCGAAGCAATGCGGGAACTCTCATCCGAATGCAGTCTTCGCCCGGCGGATATCGGCGCCGTCGGCTTCGTGGGCACTCGCGGCTCTCGGAGCCGACCCCGACCTCGATCGGCGCGGCCGGTGGGCCGATCCCGACCGGGCCGCCTCGGCCGAGCCGACCCGGGCGGCCCGCGCATTCGCGGCCCTGTCGATACGGCGGCCTCCGGCGGCTCGCGCGGCTCACCCCGGCTCCGGTCGCGGTGGCCCGTGGTGGCCCACGATGTCGGGCCGGCCTCGAACGCGCGCGCCACGGCCGCTCGCCGGGGCGGGGGCTCTTCGCCGAACCCGACGTCGGCGGCTCGACCGACCGGGGCGCCGATGAGCCATGCGGGCTTCGGCGGCCCGCCTCTTGACACGAAGAGGCGGTCGATCGCGCCGAGCACCGCGCGGGAGACGGCGGGGTCGACCTCGTTGAGCAGGAGCAGGTTGCGCAGGGTGGCGTCGAGCCGCAGGAAGCGGCGGCGGGTGGCGAGGTTGAAGCCCCGGGTGCGGTGGGACACCCGGGCCTGGGCGGCGAGGCGCGCGGCCTGGGCGTCGGCGAGGGCCTCGCACTCGCCGATGAAGGTGCGCTCGAGGAAGTCGAGCGCCGTCTGGTCGCCGAAGCGCAGCGTCCCGAGCAGCGCGCGCTGCTCGGCGTCGAGGCGCCCGATCATGGCAGGGCAACCATGACGGCCCGGTCTGCCCGAGGCGGGGGGCGCGGGTCTGCCCGGCTCCGCCGGCGGTCACCCGTCGGTGGCGGGATCCAGCGCGAGCAGCCCCCGGGCGATGGCGGTGAGGTGGGCCACGACGACGTGGTTGGCCTCGGCCACCGTCGCGCAGTCGGTCAGCGCGCACAGCTCGGCGCCGTCGACCACCGCGTAGCGCGAGGCGAGCAGGTTCATCGAGATCACGGCCATGCGCAGCGCGTCGGCCGAGAGCCCGAGCGCGGGGGCGAGGCGGGCGCAGGCGGCCGGCAGGCGCTCGCTGCGCATCCAGACGACGTTGTCCGGGGGGCGGCCGTCGTCGAGCACGGCCCGCAGGACGATGCGGGCGTGGGTCGACTCGGCCCGGATCTGTCGCCAGAGCCGGGCCATGAAGCCATCCAGGTCGGGCAGGGGGCCGGTGGCGACCAGCTCGTCGAACAGCCGGTTGAAGCGCTCGCCCGACTCGGCGAGCACCGCGTCGTAGAGGGCGCGCTTGCCGCCGAAGTGATAGCTGATGGCGGCGGCGTTGGCCCCCGCCGCCCGGTAGATCGTCGACAGGCGGGTGCCGCCGTAGCCCTTGTCGGCGAACGCCTCGGCCGCCGCGGCGAGCAGGGCGGCCCGGGTCTGCTCCGAGCGGCTGGTCCGCCCGTCCTTGCTCTGGTGCGCGCTCATGGCCGCGCACCCTACCAGATCCGGTTGTGGATCAGGGCGCCGGCGGGTCGGGGCAGGGGCCCCCGGGCCCGAAGCAGTCGGTGTCCGCGCAGTCGGTGAAGCCGTCGATGTCGTCGTCCCGGCCGTCGTCGCAGATCTCCCGCGGCCGCTCGGGGTCGGTGGTCACCCGCAGCGTATACGGGCCGTCGAGGGCGCTGACGACGACGTTCACCGTCCCGTGGGGTCGCAGCCGCCGGCTCTCGAGGGCCACCACCCGCTCGAGTCCGCCGCCGACGCGGGCCTCCCAGCACCGGCCCGCGTCGGGTACGCTCGCGCTGCTCCAGCGGTAGAGGCCGCCCCGGCCCCGTTCGAACTCGGCCTCGATGGTGATGCGCTGCGTCTCGCCGGTGAGGTTGCCCAGCACGATCAGCTCGAACGGGTGGGCGTCCTCGGTCTCGCCACACTCGGCGTCGGGCCGCTGCCAGACGGGCGAGCGGGCGTCGAACCGGCCCCCCAGCGCGATCGTCCCGCCCGGCTCGTCGATCATCTGCACGTCCAGCTCGGCGGGGTAGCCGACGCACGCGCCGTCCTCGCACCACCGGTCGCCGAAGCATTGCACCCCGGCGCAGGGCCAGCAGTGTACCGACCGGCCGCAGTCGTCGTCCGCGCAGTCGAAGTCGCCGTCCCGGTCGTCGTCGAGGTGGTCGTCGCAGCGCATCTCGAACGCGGTCTGCGGGTGCAGCGTCAGCCCCTCGAGCGTGAACGGGCCGACCGGCGCTCGCTCCTCGGTCGGTTGGGCGGTGACCACCAGGGACGAGCGGGCCGGCACGGTGAGGTAGCGGACCCGGTGGACCTCGGGCCCCTGCTCGCGGAAGGCCCACTCACCGCTGACGCACCCCCCGAGCACGTCGGGGTCGAAGTCGGCGTCGTGCACCGACATCAGCCCCAGATCTTCGCCCCAGTTGGCCAGGATGGTCACCTCGCGGGGCACGTCGGCGTTGTTGTAGAACCGGTAGGCTTCGTAGTTTTCGAAGTAGTCCCACCGGCGCTCGCAGCCGGGGGCCATCGCCTGCCACAGCGGGCTGTCCTCGTCGAGCGCGCCCTCGATGGAGACCCGCTCGCCGGGCGCGCCGAGGATGGCGCTCTGCGGGCAGGGCTCGAAGATGTCGTCCTGGCAGTCGGGGTCGGCGCAGTCGGTCAGGCCGTCCAGGTCGTTGTCCTGCCCGTCCCGGCAGCGGCTCTCGTCGTCGAAGGCGTCGAGCAGGGTCTCGACTTGCAGGCCGAAGTCGGTGAACGGGTCGGGGCCGTGGGTCACCAGGACCACCTCTCCGCCCGCGGGCACCAGCAAGCGGGGGATGTTGACGTCCGCGTCGTCGACGCACGCCTCCGGCGTCGCCGGGTCGAAGGGCGGGCGGTAGGCGGCCACTCGGGCGCCGAGCCGGCTCCGCGCGTTGATCGACCGGGGGACGTCGGAGGCGTTGAGCAGCCGGTAGACCCGGTAGGCCTCGACCGCGTCGCTGCGGCCGTCGCAGTCGGGGGTGGGCCCGCGCCAGGTCGGCTGGTCGGGGTCGATGATGTGTCCGAGGTCGACGGTGTCACCCGGCGGGGGGAGCAGGAACGGGCCCTCGGCGTTGGCGCAGTCCGCCTCGTCGATGCAGAGGGCGCCGGGGGGGCACGCGCCGCCATAGCCGGGGCACCACCGGCAGCCGGGGTCGAGCAGGCAGTCGGGGTCGGCGCAGTCCACCTGCCCGTCGCCGTCCTCGTCCCCCGCGCCCCCGCAGCGCAGCTCGGTTCCGATGGGGGTGTCCAGGGTCTCGATGCGCACCGGCACCGCCCCCGCGACCGTGCGCTCGCCCGGCCCGAGGGCCACCACCGCCCAGATCTCACCCGGCGCCATGGGCAGGGCCGCCAGCGACGCTCGGGCGTCGGGCTCGGGCTCGGGCTGCCCGGTGATGCACTGCGTATCGCCCGCGCCGTCGAACGGCCACGGGTAGACGTGCAGATAGCCGGCCTCGCCGGGCCACTCGGCGTCGAGGCGGACCAGCCGATGGACGGCGGCCCGGTTCTCGACGAGGCGGACGTCGTAGCAGTACGCGCCGAACAGGGGCCTCGCGCAGCGGTCGGCCCCGATGCGGCGATCGTCGTCGTCGATGGCGTAGGCCAGCTCGACCGACGCGCCGGGTGGGGGCAGGGGCACGGTGTCCCTCGGCTCGGGCACGCAGCGATCGTCGACGCACAGCTCGCCGCTGGGGCAGGCGCCGCCGCACGGCGCGCAGGCCGGGTCGTCGGCGCAGTCGGCGTCGTCGCAGTCCACCCGGCCGTCCTCGTCGTCGTCGACCGCGTTGTCGCAGCGCTCCGGTTCGCCGTCGCCGTCGGTCGCCACGGTCACGGTGAAGGCCGGGATGACGACCCCCGCGGCGAACGTCGAGACCACCAGCACCCGCACCTGGCCCGGGGCGATCGCCAGCCCCGCGATGCGGCTGCGGCCGGCGTCCTGGCCCAGATCGTCGTCCCCGGCCAGGCAGCCGCCGGGGTCCTCGGGGTCGAACGGATCGGCGAAGGCGTGCAGGTAGCCGTCGACGCCGTCCCAGTCGCCGTCGACGGTCAGGGTGCGCGGGGCGCCGGTGCGGTTGACGACCCGCAGGGCGGCGTAGTGGAAGCCGCCCTGCTGGCCCGCGGCACACCCCTCGCCGGGCCGGCCCCAGACCGGGGCCGCGGCGTCCAGCGCCCCCCGCAGCTCGATCGAGCCCCACGGCCCGGCGATCGGCGTGGCCGGCTCGGCGGGGCCGGCCACGCAGCGGCCGTCCTCGCACAGCTCGCCGGGGCCGCACTCGACCGCGGCGCATGCATCGGCCGGGGCCACGGTGCGCACCGTGACGGTGAAGTCGGGCAGCGCCGCGTCGGCGCTGAAGGTCGACACGACGATCACCCGCACCGCGCCCGGCTCGATGATCAGGTCTTCGACGCGGCTCTGCGCCTCGCCCTGGAAGTCATCGCTGCCCCCGAGGCAGCCCTCGTCGCGCTCGGGGTCGAAGGGATCGGCGAAGATCAGCAGATAGCCATCGACCGGGCCCCACTCGCCGAGGATGTCCAGGGTCTGGGGGGCGCCGGTGCGGTTGACCACGCGCAAGGCGGCGTAGCGGTAGCGGCCGGCGACGCTGGGTCGGCAGAACTGGTCGAGGCGGGTCCAGGTGCGGCTCGCGTCGTCGAGCGCGCCGGCGAAAGCGATGGCCTCACCCGGGGCGGCGATGGGCGTCGGCGGGCCGGGGACGCACGCGTCCCGCTCGCAGACTTCGCCCGCGGGGCATGGGATCCCGCCGCACGGCGCGCAGATCCCGCCTTCGTCCGCCACGCCGTCCAGGTCGTCGTCCAGGCCGTTGCAGATCTCCAGGGCCGGGGCCATGTCGGGGTCGGGCGGCGCCATGTCGGGTTCAGGGGGTGCCATGTCGGGGTCGGGGAGTGCCATGTCGGGGTCGGGGAGTGCCATGTCGGGGTCGGGGAGTGCCATGTCGGGGTCCGGCGGCGCCATGTCGGGGTCGGGGGGTGCCATGTCGCGAGCCGGCGGTGCCATGTCGGGATCCGGAGGTGCCATGTCGGGATCCGGGGGTGCCATATCGGGGTCGAGGGGCCCCCCGTCGGCCCCGGGGGGCGCCCCGTCGACGCGCTGCGGCGTCATCTCGGCGTCCGGCGGCGCCGCGTCCGGGTCGGTCGGCGCCATGTCGCTCGTGGGGGGCGCGCCGTCGGCCGAGCTCGGGTCATCGGGCAGCCCGTCGGTCATCGGGGGCCCGGTGTCGTCGTCCGACCCCCGGCCGCTGCTCAGCGGGGTGCACCCGGCCAGCAGGGTCAGCAGAGCCAGCATGTGCCCGACGCGGCGGCTCGGCCCGATGGGCGCGGTCGGGGGCGCTGCGGAGCGGCCCCTCGGCGGGGGGACTGCGTGAAGCGGGGGGTACATCGAGCCTCCTCGGCGGTCTCGGGTGGTCGGTCCGGCCGACGGCGACCCGGACAGCGCGCGGGTCGGGGTTGGCTGACGATGATTTTAAACGCGTGATTGATTTGATCAAGGCCCATCGAGGGCCCGGCTCACCCCGACGTCGCCCGCCGCGGCCGGCGAGCGCCGTTCGATGGCCGATCAGCGGTCGGAGATGGACCGGGCGCAGGCTCGATGTCGCGGTGGGGGGTCGATCGGGGCGCCCGGCGGGTGGAGCCGGGCGCCGGCCGCGTGGCGGCAGAGACGGGTGGGGCGGGTGTCCCGGCGCTCAGCCGAGGTGGGCGCCCTCGGCGTAGAAGGTGATGTGTGTCGCCCGCCCGGCGCTGCGGACCCGACAGCGGCCGAAGAATTCGGAGAGGCTGAGGCCGAGGCTGTCGCGGTTGTTGTACCAGTATTGCAGGGCGCGCCGCTTGGCGACGCGGGGCGAGAGACCGCTGAACTCACGGGTGGTCATGCGTCTGACTCCTCACCGACCGGGGTCGATGCCTGCGGAGCGGGCGCATGGTGGGAAGACGTGCATCCCGGTCGGCCGACCGGGTGAGCCCCCGCGAGGGGGGTGGACCGGTCAGCCGGCGCGCGCGCTCCGAAAGTTCGGGCGAACGGGGACAGGGGGAGGTTTGCTGCCTCCGCCTATGTCGCCGGTGTCCATATATTCCTGGTCCTGCCCGGCTGGGCCGGGTCGATGTATTCGCGAGCGCAAACTAAGAGAGGGGGGCGGGCGGTGTCAAGGGCGGAAATCGAAGGCCGGGCAGACTTTTTCCGGCTCGGCGGGC
Organism: bacterium; assembly: GCA_030426085.1. Lineage (GTDB taxonomy): Bacteria > Myxococcota_A > Bradymonadia > UBA7976 > UBA1532 > JACKDM01. The sequence continues at coordinate 27,859 of JAUHYW010000016.1, forward strand.
GGGGGTCCGGGCCCGGCGGGCGGCCTCAGATGTCGCGGGTCGCCACCGCCTCGGCGACGATGTAGACCACCAGATGGCGGGGCGCGCCGCCGCCGGGCAGGGGGCCGCCGGCGACGCCGATGCCGACCACCGTCACCGCCGGGGCCAGCGCGCTCGGCTCCTGATCGAAGGCGGCCGCCTCGAGGGTCGGCGCGGGGAAGGCCCCGGCGGCGAAGGCCCCCCGGACCAGCTTCTCCTGGCGCACCATCGCCATCACCCCCGGCACGACCTCGGTCCAGGCCACCTTGCCCGCCAGCGCGTCCTCGGCGAGCGCCTGGGCCACCCGGTCGAGCACCGGCGATGGCTTCAGCGGCGGGGCGCCGTCCTGGGCCCGGGTCGCGTTGAGGGTCGTGAGCAGCGTCGCCCGGGCCTCGGCCGGCGGGGCCGGCTCGAAGGGGCGCACCGCGGCGAAGACCGCGTCGTAGCCCCGGCCCTTCTCGAATGGCCGCAGCCCCACCGCGATGCGCTGCACGTCGGCGGTGAGCACCGCCCGGCGGCCGGTGGGCGCCTCGACGAGCAGGCCCACGATCTGGTCGGCGTCGCGCCCGCTGGCGATGGCGTAGCGCAGCTCGGCGAACGGCCAGCCCCGGGCGTCGAGCATGCCCGGCGGGCTGTCGTCGGCCGAGCGCTCGGCGACCCGGTGCAGCCAGTCGTCGAGCACCGGGTCGAGGCGGGCGGCGTGCACCAGCGGCTTCAGCCCGGCGGCGTCGCGCACGTCGTTGATGCGGGCGATGAGCTGCTCGGCGGCGGCCTCGGCGGCCTGGCGGTCGGGCCCCGGCGGGGGGTAGCCCGCCGGGCGGGGGGCGCGGTCGAAGACGGCGACCGTGCGCCGGAAGTCGCCCTGCTTGCGGGCGAGCTCGACCCGCAGCGCCTCGGCGGGCACGGTGCCCGAGAAGCGGCCCACGTCGCTGACGGTCAGCTCGATACGCTGGGGGCCCTCGGCGCCGTCCATCCACAGCTCGAGGCGGCCGTCGCCCCGCACGAGCCGCCCGGTGATGGGCGCGGCGGTCGTCTGGCGGGCGAGCGGGGTGTCGATGCGCACCTCGCCCGGGTCGCGCAGGAAGGTCGCGGTGACCGGCCCCGCGGGATCGACCGCCACGCCGACGCCGAAGGTGCCTTCGAAGACCGCCGCCGGCAGCCGCCGGATGTGATCGAGCAGCGTCGCCTCGTCGGGCGCGGTGAGCGAGTAGGGGTGTCGGGGCTGGGTCCAGTAGCCGCAGTGGCGGCCCAGGGCCAGGACGGTGCCCGGGTCGGGGTCGGCCCGGTCGGCGGCGAAGCGGGCGGCGTACTCCCGGGCGAGGCAGTCCAGGGCCGGCGGCGGGTCGAGGGCCCGGCCGACCTCCCGGATCAGGCGGGTCTCGAGCGGATCGGCGGCCCAGCCGTCGGCGGCGGCGTAGACCGGCAGCCCGTCGGTGTAGAACGCGCCCGGCGCGGGCAGCGGGCGGGCGGCGGCCTCGCCCGGATCGGGTGCTTCGGGGCGGGGGCCGGGGGATCCGCCGCAGGCGGCGAGGGTCACGGCGGCGAGGCTGGCGGTGAGCAGCCGCGCTGCGCGGCGGGTGTTCGAGGGGGCGAGCGGCATGGCACCTCCGGTGGGGTCCGGCCCGCAGTCTGGCCGCTCGGGCCGATTCGCGCCAGCCCGAAACCCCGACGTGGCGCGGTGCGTCATTGCAGGCGCGGGGCCGCGGGATACCGCTTGGCAAGGCGGCGCCCTTCGCGGTACTGCACTGCGCACACCCGGACGAGCGAGTGAGGATGAGCATGACGAAGGGGTTGCCGATTCGTCGCGCGGCCGTTCTGGGGGCGGGGGTCATGGGGCGCGGCATCGCGGCCCACCTCGCCGGCGTGGGCATCGAGGTCCTGATGTTGGACATCGTGCCCCCCGGTGAGGAGAGCGACGACCCCGCCGCCCGGAACCGCTTCGCGGCCAACGGCCTGAAGGCGGCGCTGAAGAACAAGCCCGCGCTGTTCTACGACAAGGACGACGCCCGCTGGATCACCATCGGCAACTTCGAGGACGACCTCGACAAGGTCGCCGAGGTCGATTGGATCATCGAGGTCGTCAAGGAAGACCTGAGCATCAAGCGGGCGCTCTTCGAGCGGCTCGACGCGATCCGCGCGCCGGGCACCCTCATCTCGTCGAACACCAGCGGCCTGCCGCTCGCCGAGCTGATCGAGGGCCGCAGCGACGACTTCAAGCAGCACTTCATCATCACGCACTTCTTCAACCCGGTGCGCTACATGAAGCTGCTCGAGCTCGTCTCGGGCCCCGAGACGGCCGACGGCCTCGTCGCCCGCTTCGCCACCTTCGCCCGGGAGATGCTGGGCAAGGGCGTGGTCTACGCCAAGGACAGCCCGGCCTTCGTGGCCAACCGGGTCGGCACCTTCAGCATGATGTACACCGTGCATCGCGCGCTGGCCGGCGAGCACAGCCCCGAGCTGGTCGACGCGGTCTTCGGCGCGCCGATGGGTCGCCCCAAGTCGGCGGTCTTCCGCACGGCGGACGTCGTCGGGCTCGACACCCTGGCCCTCGTCAGCAAGCACCTCTACGAGGATCTGCCGAACGACGGCATGCGGGACTACTTCAAGGTCCCCGGGCCTTTGCAGACGCTCATCGAGAAGGGCTGGCTGGGCAGCAAGAGCGGGCAGGGCTGCTACAAGAAGGTGGGCAAGGACATCCTCACCTTCGACCCCTACACCGGCGAGTACCGCGAGCGGCAGAAGCCGCGGTTCGACTCGATCAAGGCGACCAAGGGCATCGAAGACCCCGGCAAGCGCATCGCGACGCTCATCGCGGGTGATGACGCCGCCGCGGCGCTGGCCTGGGACTCGCTGTCCCAGACGCTGGTCTACGCCGCCCGCCACCTGGATGACATGGCCTTCGACCCGGTGCAGGTCGACAATGGCATGAAGTGGGGCTACGCCTGGGATCTGGGTCCGTTCGAGATCTGGGATGCCATCGGCGTCCAGGCTTCGGTCGAACGCATGCAGGCCGATGGCATCGACGTGCCGCAGTGGGTCCTCGACATGCTGGCCGCGGGCCGCACCTCGTTCTACGAGGGCGCGCCCGGCGAGCGGAGCTTCTGGGACGTCGACCGGCAGAAGTCGGCCCCCGAGGTCATCAGCCCCCGCTATCGGCACCTGCCGGTCAGCCCGAAGCACTCGGCGCTGATCTCGAAGAACCACGGCGCCCGGCTGTGGGACATCGGCGACGGGGTGGCCTGCGTCGAGTTCCGCACCAAGATGAACGCGGTCGACGACGACATCGTGAAGATGCTCAACGAGGCCGTCGACCGGGCCGAGTCGGACTTCGACGCACTGGTCATCGGCAACCACGACCCGCGGGCGTTCAGCGCCGGGGCCAACATCATGATGATCATGATGGCGGCCCAGGCGAAGCAGTGGGAGCAGCTCCGCGAGATCGTCAAGGCGTTCCAGGGGGCGACCCTGCGCCTGCGTCACAGCCGGGTCCCGGTGGTGGCGGCACCGGCCGCCCTGACCCTGGGCGGCGGCGCCGAGATCGCGCTGGGGGCCAACGCCATCCAGGCCCACGCCGAGCTGTACATGGGGCTCGTCGAGGTCGGGGTGGGGCTCATCCCCGGCGGCGGCGGCTGCTTCGGCCTGCTGCACAACAAGCAGTCGGTCGGGCCCGACGTCGACCCCGTGATCTACATGCGGGACACCTTCATGGCGATCGGCATGGCCCGGGTGGCCACCAGCGCCCGCGAGGCGCAGAACATGGGCTTCCTGCGGGCCCACGATCGCATCACGATGGATCGCGACGAGCTGCTCGAGGCGGCCAAGCAGCGGGCGCTGGGCATGGCGCGCAGCGACTTCACCCCGCCCCGGCCGCGGTTCTTGAAGGTGGCCGGGCGCACCGGCTACGCCACCCTGCACAGCGCGCTGTGGGACATGAACCAGTCGGGGCAGATCTCCGAGCACGACATGAAGATCGGCCAGGGTCTGGCCCGGGTCCTCGCCGGCGGTGACGTGGCGGCGGGCACCGAGGTGACCGAGGCCCGGTTCCACGAGCTGGAGCAGGAGGTGTTCCTGTCGCTGTGCGGCGAGGCGAAGTCCCTCGACCGCATCAAGCACATGCTCATGACCAACAAGCCCCTGAGGAACTGACATGCGCGAAGTCGTCATCGTCGACGGCGCCCGGACCCCCTTCGGTCGGGCGCACAAAGGCACGCTGCGGCAGACCCGGGCCGAGGATCTCGGGGCGGCGGCGATCAAAGAGGCGCTGAAGCGCGCCGACGTCGAGGGGCAGGCGGTCGAGGATCTGGCCCTCGGCTGCGCGATGCCCGAAGGCAGCCAGGGGCTCAACGTGGCCCGGCAGGTCGGCTTCCTCGCCGGGCTGCCCCACACGGTCCCGGCCTACACCGTCAACCGGTTCTGCGCCTCGGGCTTGCAGACGATCGCCGGCCTCGCCGCCCGCATCGCGGTGGGCGAGATGGACGTCGCGATCGCCGGCGGGGTCGAGAGCATGACCGCGGTGCCGATGGGCGGATTCCACCCCCAGCTCCACCCGAAGCTGGCGGTCGAGTACCCCGAGGCCTACGTGAGCATGGGCACCACCGCCGAGAACGTCGCTCAGCGGTTCGAGGTGAGCCGTGCGGATCAGGACGCGTTCGCGGTCGAGAGCCAGGCCAAGGCCACCGCGGCCCGCGATGCGGGGCGGCTCGCCGAGGAGATCGTGCCGATCGACGCCACGGTCGACGGGCGGTCGGTGCGGGTCGAGCACGACGAGCTGATCCGCAGCGGCACGACCGCCGAGGGGCTGGCGAAGCTGCGCCCGGCGTTCAACCCCAAGGGGTCGGTGACCGCGGGCAACGCCTCGCCGCTGACCGACGGGGCCGCGGCGGTGGTCCTGATGGACAAGGAGACCGCCGGCGAGCGCCCGGTGCTGGGCACCTTCAAGGCGTTCGCCACCGTGGGCGTCGACCCGGAGATCATGGGCATCGGCCCGGTGCCGGCCATCCGCAAGCTGCTCGAGAAGACCGGGCTGTCGGTGGACGACATCGATCTCTTCGAGGTCAACGAGGCGTTCGCCAGCCAGTCGGTCTACTGCCAGCGCGAGCTGGGCATCCCCGACGAGAAGCTCAACGTCAACGGCGGCGCCATCGCTCTGGGTCACCCCCTGGGCGTCACCGGCACCCGGCTGGCCCTGACCGCGCTGTACGAGCTGCGCCGTCGGGGCGGCAAGCGGGCGGTGGTCAGCATGTGCATCGGCGGCGGCATGGGCGCCGCGGCCCTGCTCGAGCGCGCCTGATCCGAGCCCCGGGCTCGAGCCGCGCGCTCGGGCCCGCTCACCTCCGCCTCCCCATCCCGACGCCGCCCTGCGGGTCACGCCTCCCGCCCTCCTCCGCTGAAATGAAGCGAAATGCTGCGCAATGGACGCGTGCACCGCTGACGGGCTACGCTCGCGCGGTGCGATGAGTCGCACAGTGGATTTCGACACGTATCCGGCGCATCACATACGCAGGACGAAGGGGTGAACGATGGTTTCCAGGACCGAAGGCGCGCGTGAGACCTACGCGCTCATCATCGGCGTCAATGACTACGGGGGCGAGGCGGATCTGCGGGGCGGGATCGCCGACGCGAAGGCATGGGTCCGGCTCGCGCTGGAGATGGGTGTCCCCGGCGCGAACATCGCGGTGCTCACCAGCCCCGTGCTCGACCCCGGCCGCTGGTCGGGCGACCCCCGGGTGGCGTCCATCCGCTTCGCGCCGGCGACGAAGAATGCCATCCTGCGCGCCGCCCGAGCCATCGCCAGCCGCATGGATCAGCCGCGCCACAGCAAGGCCCTGGTGGCCTTCAGCGGCCACGGGAGCTGGGACGCCACCGCGGGGGCGACCCTGGTGCCCTCCGACGGGGCCGACGACCCCGCCAACCGCGTGCCGGTGAGCGCGCTGCTCGCCGCGCTCGACGAGCGGGCCGAGGGCACCGACGTGACCCTCTTCCTCGACGCCTGCCACGCCGGTCGGGAGGCGGACGAGCCCCGGGCCCGCCCCCGCACGATCAGCGGTGATCCGGTCCCGGCGACGGCCCACGGCTGCACGCCGTGCCGCCCGGGGGACATCCTGATCTCGGCCACCCAGCCCCAGGAGCTGAGCCACGAGATCGAGGTCGACGGCAAGCGGCGGGGCGCGTTCTCGTGGGCGGTCACCTCGCTGCTCGATCGCTGGGGCGTGCGCTCGCCGGGGCTCGACCCCGACTTCGACATCGCCTACAGCGATCTGCTCGACCGCACCCAGCAGATCCTCACCGCGATGGAGGTCATCCAGCCGCCGCAGTACAAGGGCCCCGACTGGGCCCGGGGGCGGGCGGTCCTGTCGAGCCGGCTGGCGGACGAGCCGGACGGGGTGCCCGACGCCGACGACGCGGTGCGCGAGATCAACCCGGTCACCGGGTGGTACGAGATCGAGACCAGCGCCGGAGACATCGCCGGCGGCATGACCGTCAGCACGTCGGAGCTGGTCTGGACCTGGGATCTGGACAAGGTGTCGGGGCCGTTCCCCAGCGGGCTGTCGCTGACGCTCACCAAGCAGAGCGGGACGTTCTACCCCCCGAGCAACAAGCTCGTGCAGACCTTCGAGAACTTCAACGGTCTGACCTCGTCGCCCACCACGCTCACCCCGACCTACAAGGTCACCGCCAGCGGCACCAGCGAGACGTACTACGTCAAGTACAGCACCGCCAACGGGCTGGAGTGGGTGGCGCCGAGCCCCAAGAACATCGGCGGCAACACCATCGAGTTCGAGGACTGGAGCGGCGGCAGCGTGACCCAGCCCTACTACCGTCAGGACGACTTCAAGTAGGTCGATCGGCGACCTCTCGCCCGACCGATCAGCGCAGCGGTCGGGCGAGGCGCAGCCCCAGCACGCTGTAGCGGAACCGGGGCTCGGCGCCGAACCGGCCGGCGATGCGCCCGAGGTAGGGCGAGCTGTGCCAGCAGCCGCCCCGGATCTCGCGGGCCGCCTCGCCGGTGGCCGGGCGCACGATCACCCGCTCGCCGTCCCCCGCGTCGCCGTCCCGCAGGTAGGCCCCGCAGCACCAGGTGCGCACGTTGCCCACCGTGTCGCTCACCCGGTACGGGCTGAGGTCGGTCTCGAGGCAGCCGACCGGGCGGATGGCGGGCGGGCCGGCCCGGCTGTTGAGCACGTTGGCCCAGGTGTGTTCGAAGTGATCGCCCCATGGCAGGTGGCGCCCGTCCACCCCCCGGGCGGCCTTCTCGTGCTCGAAGCCATGGCACAGGCGCCAGGGCAGCCCGTCCCGCTCGGCCCGCCACGCGGCGTAGGCCGCCGCGTCGTGCCAGTCGATGTGCACCACCGGCCACTTCATCTGCCATTGCCAGCCGAGCTGATCGACGCCGAGCACGAAGCGATCGTCCGATCCCAGGTGATAGATGGCGTGCGGGTCGCGCTCCCCGCCGGGGCGGTTCTCCCGGGGGACGTGGCGCCGGGCGGCGTCGGCGCCCCGGCGGTACAGCAGGTCGTCGAGGAACTCGACGTACTCGGCGTTGGTGACCGGGTAGCGGCGCACGACGAAGCCATCGAGCCACACCCGCCGCCGGCTGAGCGAGTCGGCGGCGTCGTCGTCGCCCCCGATGATGCACCACCCGGCGGGCACGTAGACGTCGTCCGGCTCGAGTTCGTCGGCTGTCGGCAGGTGGATGACATGGCTCTCGGTGCCACCCGGTGGGATGCCATCCCAATGGGATCCCCGGCCGATGTCGACCGGGTAGCGCACCGGCGGGCGGCCCTCGGCTTCGATGACGAGCATGTGGCTGCCCCGGGGCAGGCGCGCGCCGCGCAACGGGGTGCGGCCCAGCTCGCCGTGCGGCACCTCGATCAGCCGCCGGTCGCGGGCCTCGTGGCGCCAGGCCATCACCCGGGCCCCGGGGGGATCGGTCACCAGGGTCACCCGGCCGTCGCCGGCCAGCCACTCGACGAGCCCGCCCCGATCGTGGGTCCGCACCAGCTCTTCGTAGATGCGGGCGGTGTGCCCGTCGCGGGCCTGCTCGGCCTGCCGCAGCCGATCCTGGTAGAACGCCGCCAGCCGGGCGTGGGCCTCGGGCAGATCGGGCACGAGGTGCAGCGCCGAGCGCAGGGTCTGGAGCATGCGGACCTCGGTCAGCTCGGCCTCGCTGCGCTTGGCCCGGGCGGCGTCTTCCAGATCCCAGCCGGGGCGCTTGTCGGCGACCGGCGCGTGGTCGGGCAGGGGGTCGAGGATCGCCGCCGCCTGCCGCTGCAGCGCGGCCATCTCGGCTTGCAGATCGGCGATGCGGGGCAGCATGGCGTCGGCCTCCTGCACGATCGCCCGGGCCTGGGCCGCCTTGCGCACCCCGTCGAGCCAGCCTTCGATCTCGCCGGCGAGGGCGTCGACGGTGGGGCGGCCCTCGGGGTCGCGGGCCATCGCCCGCTCGCACAGCGCGACCAGATCGGGCGGCGCGGGGCCGGCGCGGGGGTGGCGCACGCGGTCGATCGGCGGCGGCGGGTCGCTGCGCACCCGGGCCAGCACCGCCACCGAGGTGCCCCGATAGGGGGGCTGGCCGGCGAGCACATGATACAGCACCGCGCCGAGCGCGTAGGCGTCGGCCGCCGGCCCGACCCGGTCGTGCTCGCCGCGGGCCTGCTCGGGGGCCATGTAGGCCGGGGTGCCCATGACCCGCCCCTCGCGGGTCTCACCGGGCAGGTCCGGTGCCCGGCGCGTCGGCCCGCCGGCCCCGTTCACCGCGGGCTCGGCCGGATCGGCGCCGACCCGGGCGATGCCCCAGTCGAGCACGAGCACCTCGCCGAACTCCCCGAGCATGATGTTGGCCGGCTTGATGTCGCGGTGCACCACCCCCTGGGCGTGGGCGTAGGCCACGGTGCGGCACACCCGGGCGAAGACCTCGATGAGCCGGCGGGGGGAGGGCGCGTCGGGCACCTCTCTGAACCGGGCCCGGATGGCGTCGCCCAGGGTGCGGCCCCGGACCTCCTTCATGGTGAACCACGGGCGGCCGTCGGGCAGCTCGCCCTGCTCGTGCACCGCGACCACCCCCGGGTGCTGGAGCCGGGCGTTGACCCGGGCTTCGGCCAGGAAACGGGCCCGGGCGTCGACGTTGTCGACCTTCTCCCAGCGCAGGATCTTGACCGCCAGGGTGCGCTCGAGCAGGCGGTCGTAGACCCGGCGGACCTCGCCCATGCCGCCCATGCCGATGACCCCCTGGTCTTCGTAGCGCTCGAAGAAGGGCAGCCCGGCGAAGTCGACGCCGAGCGGGTGCTCGGGGTCGACGGCCCCCGGCCCGGCGAGCGTGGGGCCCGAGGTGAGCGTCAGTGAGGGTGAGGGGGGGCCGCCCCCGGTGCTCAGCGCGTCGACGAGCGCGCGCAGCTCCCGGGTGGCGAGCGGCGAGAGGCCGTAGCGCTCGGCGAAGCGCTGCAGCGGGTACGGCGGTGCGTCGGAGGAGGCCATGCCGCCATGATGCCCCACTCGTGTCCTCGGGAGTATGGGACGTCACCGGACCGCGAGTTCGACCGCCCGCCGGCGGGTCCGGGCGGGGCGTGATTGCGGTATAGTGCGGCCCATGGGAACCCTCCGCAGCGTCCAGGACCGCCGGGTCTTCATGCCCGGGGCCCACGCCACCGTCGGCCGGGCGTCGTCCTGTGATCTGGTGCTGCGCTTCGAGTACGTCTCGTCGACCCACGCCGCGCTGCGCTGGAACGGCAGCGCGTGGGAGGTGCGCGACCTGCACAGCCGCAACGGCACCTTCGTCAACGGCCGCCGGCTGGTGCCCGGCGAGCGGGTGCTGCTGACCCGCGGCGGCCGGCTGGCCTTCGGCGCGTCGCCCTCGACCTGGGAGCTGATCGACGACGCCCCGCCCCGGGCCCGGGCGGTGGCGGCCGACGGGCGGGCGGTGACGGCGGTGGGCGGGCTGATCGAGCTGCCCGACGCCGAGGCGGTCGAGGTGCAGGTGTTCGAGGCGGCCGAAGGGCGCTGGGTGTGCGACTCGGCCGAGCGGGAGTTCGAGGTGGGCGACGGGGACGTGGTGGTCGCCGGGGGGCTGGCGTGGACCATGCGCCTGCCGGCCATCGTGCCCCGCACCGTCGACCCCGCCGCGCTGCCGGTGGAGACCGACGGCCACCGGCTGACGGTGCGGGTCAACGCCGACGAGGACTACATCGAACTGGAGCTGGCCGCGCCCGGGGGCGAGGTGCGCCGGCTCGAGCACCGGGCCCACCACCCGCTCATCCTGCTGCTCACCCGGGCCCGCATCGCCGACGTCGAGAGCTCGCCCCGGGAGCAGGGCTGGATCTACGTCGAGGTGGCCCTCAAAGAGCTGGACATCGACCACGGCCGCCTCGCGCTCCACATCTTCCGGGCTCGACAGGCCTTCGCCGCCGCCGGCTGGCCCGGCGCGGCCGGCATCATCGAGCGCCGCCGCGGATCGGGTCAGATCCGGCTGGGCCCCGCCCGGGCGCTGGTGGTGCGCCTCTGATGGCCGACGACCAGGAGAGCACGCTGCCGTTCGTCGGGGCCGAGCCGGCCCGGCCCGCCTCGCCGGGCGTCGCGCTGACGGTCCTGGCCCACCCCGACCCCGAGCGGGTGGGGGAGCGGCTGCGCGTCGCCCGCCCGACCGCGGTGTCCCGGGTGGACGGGCGCTTCGGGTGCCCTTCGGCGGCCGGGCCGGGCCGGCCGCTCGACACCCGCTGGCTCAGCCGCACTCCGCTCGAGTTCACCCCCCGGGCCGACGGCGCCGTCGCCGTCCGGGCCGATCCGGCCCGCATCCGGCTCGTCGCCGACGGGCAGCCGGTCGACGGGCAGCGGGCCTTCTCGGCCGACGCGGTCGCCCGTAGCATCGGGCTGGTGATCAACGGGGCGGTGGCGCTGCTGCTGCACCGCACCCGGGGTTCGGAGTCGACGGGGCGCTTCCCGGCGCTGGTGGGCGACGGCGACGCGATGTGCGCGCTGCGGACCCGCATCGCCCTGGCCGGACCGAGCCCGCTGCCGGTGCTGGTCCGGGGCGAGACGGGCACCGGCAAGGAGCTGGTCGCCCGGGCGCTGCACGCGGCGAGCGACCGCGCCGGGCGGCCCTTCGTGGCGGTGAACCTGGGGGCGATCCCGCCCGAGCTGGCGGCCTCGACGCTCTTCGGGCACGAGCCGGGCGCGTTCAGCGGGGCCGGCAGGGGGCGGCCGGGCGCGTTCCGGGCGGCGGAGGGCGGCACGCTCTTCCTCGACGAGGTGGGCGAGGCCCCGGGGGCGGTGCAGACGGCCCTGCTGCGGGTGCTCGAGGTGGCCGAGATCCAGCCGGTGGGGCGCGCTCGGCCGGTGCCGGTGGACGCGCGGGTCATCGCGGCCACCGACGCCGATCTGGACGCGGCGGTGGCCGCGGGCGGCTTCCGGGCGGCGCTGCTCGAGCGCCTCGGCGCGCTGGAGCTGCGCACGCCGCCCCTGCGGGATCGGCCGGAGGACGTCGGGCGGCTGCTGTATCACTTCCTGGCGGCGGGGCCCGGCGCCGAGCGCCTGCGCAGCGCCCGCCAGCCCGAGGAGCTGTGGCCGCCGGCGGCGATCGTGGCCCGGCTGGCGACGCTCGACTGGCCCCGCAACGTGCGCCAGTTGCGCAACATCGCCCACGAGATGGCCACCTTCTCCACCGGCCACCCCTTCCGCCCGGGGCCCAAGCTGGCCGATCTGCTCGCGCCGGCGCAGCCCGGGCCCCCGCCCGACGCGCCCGAGCACCCCGACCCGCGGCGCCCCCGGCCGAAGGGCCCCGACCCCGAGACCCTCTCCACCGGCGATCTCCGCCGGCTCCTCGCCGAGCACCGGTGGCGTATCTCGGCGGTCGCCCGCGCGCTGGGGCTGAGCCAGGGCGGCATGTACGGGCTGCTGCGGCGGCACGCCATCCCCATCGCCCGCGACCTCGATCGCTACGCGTTCCAGCGGGCGCTGAGCGCGGCCGGCGGCGACCTGCGGCTGATGGCCGAGCAGCTCGAGATGTCGGTGCGGGCGCTGACCTTGCGTCGGCGGCAGCTCGGGCTGGCGCCGGACGACTGATCCGGGCGCGCCTCGCAGGCCGTCGGCACGCCCCTTGCCCGCCGCGCGGCGAGCGGGCATGGTACGGCGATGTCGCCCAGCTCCGCTTGTCGGGGGGCCCGACCGCGAGCGCGCACATGAGCGCCGACGCCGCGGCCCCCGCCGACCCGTATCACTGCCACGTCTTCCTCGTGCCCGGCTTCTTCGGCTTCGCCGATCTGGGCGATGTGCGCTACTTCGCCCACGTCGAGCGCGTCCTGCGGCGGCACTTTCGCGACCGCGGGGCCCGGGCCCGGCTGCACCTGGTGCGGGTCCCGCCCACCGGCTCGCTGCCCCGCCGGGCGGCGGCGCTCGCCGAGGCCATCGCCGCCGCCGATCCCGACATCGAGGACGTGCACCTCATCGGCCACTCGACCGGGGGCCTCGACGCCCGCCTGATGTGCGCCCCGGGGGTCGAGCTGCCCACCGACGTGCGGGTCGCGCCGCTCGCCGCCCGGGTGCGCAGCGTCATCGGGGTCGCCACCCCCCACCGGGGCACGCCGATGGCGGCGTGGTTCACCAACCGGATGGGCCAGCCGCTGCTGCGGCTCGTCTCGGCGGCGACGCTGCGGGTCATCCAGCTCGGCGGCGTGCCCCGGCGGCCGCTCGCCCGGCTGCTGCGCGCCCTGCGGCCCACCGGCGGCCTCGCCGGGCTCGACGGCGGCCTGCTCGACAGCATCTACCGCGACATCCTCCAGGACTTCGGCCCCGAGCGGCGGGATCAGCTCAGCCGGTTCTTCGGCGAGGTCACCGCCGACACCGCGCTGATGGCCCAGCTCGGGCCCGAGACGATGGATCTGTTCAACGCCAAGGCCACCGCCATGCCCGACGTGCGCTACGGGGCGGTGGTGACCCGGGCCCAGCCGCCGAGCCTGCGGGGCATGGTCAAGGCCGGGCTGCGCCCCGGGGTGCAGGGCACCTACGCGCTGTATCAGCTCCTGTATCGCATCAGCGGCGCCTGGACCCCGGCCGACGTGCACGACGACCTGATGCAGCGGCGCACGCTCGAGGCGGCCTACGGCGACCTGCCCGATCCGACGGCCAACGACGCCATCGTGCCCACCCGCTCGCAGGTCTACGGCAAGGTCATCCGGGCGGTGTGGGCCGATCACCTCGACGTGATCGGGCACTTCGCCGGGGCCCGCCTCGACCCCCCGCACCACGACTGGCTGCACACCCGCAGTCACTTCGATCGGCCCGCGTTCGAGGCGGTGTGGAGCGACGTCGTCGACTTCGCGCTCGGCCTGCGCCCCCGCCGGGGCAGCCGGGCGCCGGGGCCGGTTTCGGGGCCCGTCTGAGCCGGCCCGCGGGTGCCGGAGATGGGCTAATTCGCTGAAATCAAATGGTTCTTGTGTCATGGGGACGATCGGGCGATAGTATCCCGCCCCGATCGGAGAGATCCGCCGTGCCCTCATCCAACGCCCGCTATCGCATCAACGCCGTCGCCGAGGCGACCGGGTTGAGCACCGCGTCGCTGCGCGCCTGGGAGCGGCGCTATGGCATCCCCAGCCCGACCCGCGGCGACAGCGGATACCGGCTGTACACCGAGGCCGACATCGACCAGGTCCGGCGCATGGTCGACCTCGGCGATCAGGGCGTCGCGCCGTCGGAGGCGGCCCGCATCGTGCGCGCCGAGGCGCTGCAGGCGGCGGCCATCCCGGTGGACGAGCCGCCGGGGGCCGACAGCGACGCCTACGACGCCATGGTCTCCCGGCTGCTGGCCGCCGCCGAGGCGCTCGATCAGGAGGCCCTCGAGTCCGAGCTGTACGCCGCGATGGGCATGGGATCGGCGTGGACGGTCTACGAGCGCATCTTCTCACCGGTGCTGGTCCGCATCGGCGCCGGCTGGGCCGAGGGGCGCATCACCGTCGGTCACGAGCACCTCGCCAGCCAGAGCCTGGGCACCGCGCTGCGCAGCCTCGTGCGGCTGCTGCGGCGGCCCGAGGCGGGGCGGGTGATCGCCCTGGCCTGCGTCGAGGACGAGCAGCACGACCTGCCGCTGTACGGGGTGGCGGTGCTGGCGGCGACGCTGGGCTGGCAGCCGCGCATCGTCGGCCCCCGGACGCCGCCCGACGCGCTGGCGGTGGTCGTCGAGCAGACCCGCCCGGCGCTGGTGGGCCTGTCGATCACCGTGCCCCTGGTGCCCGACGATCCCGAGGCGCTGTTCGAGCGCTACGCCAAGGCCTGCGGCGACGTGCCGTGGGTGCTCGGGGGCACCTTCGCCGCGAAGTATCGAGGGCCGGTCGAGGCCGCCGGCGGGCAGATCTTCAGCGGCGGCGCCGGCGCGCTGCGGGCGCTGCTCGAAGGCACCTGACGCGGGCCGCGTGTCGGATCAACTCCACCTCATCCCGCCGCCGCCGGCGCTGTCCCGCGCCGAGGGCCTGCGCCGGCTCGACGCGCTGGTCGGCGTCGATCTGCGCCCGCTGGCCGATCGCTATGGCATCACGGTGTTCCGTGACGGGCGCCGCAACAAGGGCTGGGCGGGGCAGGTCGTCGAGCGCTACCTGGGGCGCAGCCCCAACGCCGACAAGGCCGCCGACTTCGGCGACTGGGAGCTCAAGGTGGTCTCGGTGGTGCCCGACGCCCGCGGCGCGCCCCGGGTCAAGGAGTCGATGGCCATCGCCCACTGCACCGCGGCCGAGCTGGAGTCGACGCCCTTCGAAGACAGCCACCTGCTCGAGAAGATCGGCCGCCTGGTGGTCGTGGCCCGGCTGGCGGGCGCCCCCGACGACGGCCACAGCCCGGTGCTCGGCGCCGCGCCGTTCGATCTGGACGCCCCCCGGCTGCGCGATCGGGTGCGCGAGGACTACGACGAGATCCGGTGGGTGGTGCGCGCGGAGGGGGCCTACGCGCTGACCGGTCACATCGGCCGGCTGATCCAGCCGCGCCCCCGGGGGGACGGCAGCGCGTGGGGGTTCTACGCCCGGGCCCGCTTCGTCGCCTTCATGCTGGGGCTGTCCGACCGGCCCGATTGACGGCCCGATTGACGGCGCGGCCGGGCTTCAGCCCCGATCGGGGATCCGGGGCGCCAGAGAGTCGGCGGCGCGCCGGGGTTCGGGCCGGGCGACGACCGCTTCGCCGCTCAGCGCCGACTCGGCGGCCACGAGCGCGTCGACCAGCCCCCGCCAGCAGTCGCCGACCCCGGTGGCCTCGGCCAGCCGCACCCGCTCCAGCGAAGGGGCGACGAAGACCGGCACCCCGCCCGGTCCGGCGTGGGCCTCGGTGGGGTCGTCGTGGCGCCCGCCCCGCCCGATGACGCCCCGGGCGGCGACCTCGCCCAGCGCGACGATGGCCCCCGGCGGATCGAGCGCCAGCTCGGCCATCAGCCACGGGCGGCAGATGCCGGCGATGGCCCGCCGCTCGCTGAGCGTCTCGTCGGGGCGGCTGCGGTGCTTGATCGCGTAGGTGGCGCGCACCCGATCCTCGGGCACGCCGGCCCGGGCCAGGGCCCGCCCCACCGCCTCGCCCGCGTCGCCGACCAGCGGCCAGCCGGCGGACTCGGCGGCCTCGTCCGGCGCCTCGCCCACGATGAGCAGCGGCCCCTGCCCGGCGCCGGGCACCGCCTCGCCCATCGTGCAGCGCTCGCAGGCCGCGCAGTCGCCCAGCGCCCGGGCCAACGTCGCCGGATCGGCGGCCACCGGCACCGAGCGGGACGCCGACGGCCGATGGCCCGGCGGGCGCTGACGGGGGTGGGCGGCGGCGGCGAGGCGCTCGAGCGCATAGACCGCGGGATCGTCGGTACCGAGCAGATCGGGCTCGCCGTGGGTCAGGCGCCAGGCGACGCGGTACAGCAGATCCCAGCGATCGGGGTCGGGGGCGGTGGCCGCCTCGGTGCAGAGCTCCAGGAAGCGGCGGGGCACGGTGTGGCCTGCGTGGGGCGGGGCCGGAGGCACATAGGGGCGGTGGCGGGGCGCGTCGCCGACATCGAGCCACTCGACCTCGGCCGGCGGCACGCCCCGGGTGAGCAGCGACCGGGCCGCTGCGCGCCAGTGGGCGAAGTCGAAGACGGCGATCCGCACGGTGGACCTCCTCTGTCCACCGTCGACTATACACCCGTTCAGTCGGCGGGATCCAATCGTGACTCGAAGGTGACGTCGCCGTGTGCGCTCGGCGTCAGCGGGCGGAGACGCTCAGTGCCAGCCGCGGTTGCGGCTCTTGAAGACGCTGCGGTGATAGGCCCAGGCGGGGGTCTTCTTCAGGAACGCCTCGTCGTACCGGTCGAGGCTCAGCAGCTCGGCGCCGAACTGGCTGACGAAGGGCACGAGCACCGCCTCACACTGGAAGTGCCACCACTCGAGGCAGCTATAGGTCTTCTCGTACCCCCGCCGGGGGCCGATGTCGGCGAAGCCGTGCTGGCGGAAGATCTCGCTGAGGTCGAAGGCGCCGCAGGTCGTCTCCGGCCCGTCGCACAGCTTGCCCTTCCACGTCTGGGGCCCGATTTGCACCTCGGTCGCCGCGCCGCTGCGGCACCACACCCGCCACCCGCGGCCGGCGGGATCCCGCTCGACGATGTAGGGGTCGCCCTCCCGGATTCGGGCCAGGCCGGAGTAGGGGGCCAGGTCGAGGGCGACCCCCGCGTAGTGGATCGAGGTCTTCGAGCGCCCCTTGGAGACAGTCGCCGACAGCGAGCGGAACGAGCCGGCCGATGTGATCTGCCCCCCGCGGCGCTGGATGTCGGCGTAGAGCCCTTCGTACAGCTCGGCGACGTCTTCCCGCAGCGTGAAGCGATCGTAGGCGTCCCCCCACTTGTCGGCCGGCACCCGCACCGTGCCCAGCTCGCGGTCGGCGGCCCAGTCCCGCTGCATGGCCCACAGCGTGTCCCGGCCCGGCAGCCCGTCGGTCGACAGCCCCTTCTTCGACTGAAAGGCCTCCACCGCCTCACCGAAGCTGTCCGGCCCGAGCTGCTCGTCGGCCGAGACCACGCCGTGCAGGGCCAGCAGATCGCGCAGGCCCTCGAAGAAGCGCGCCTCGTGGGGGGCGAAGGTGTCGTAGTCCACCCGATGATAGCGCAGCAGCCGCTCGAGGCCCGCCGGGGGTTCGCCGGCGCGGGTCTTGCGCCCCGGCTCGCCCTGCTCGGCGTCGGCGAAGTCATCGGCCTCGTACTCGGCGAAGTCGGGGGCTTCGGCGCTCTCGAGGGCGGTGAAGACCTCGGGGGCTTCGGCGCGGAGGCGGGCGTCGGCGGCGGCGGCCGTCCGGGCGCCGATGTCGATCCAGTAGCGGGTGCGGGCGATGTCCAGGTCGCCGCCGGGTGTGCCCAGGCGCTCGAGCGGACCGGCGATCGCCGGGGTCTCGGTGTGGTAGACGGCGAGCGCGTCGCCGGTCGTGCGGATCTCGAAGGCCATGGCTCGCCTCCTCGTGTCGGCCGGGGGGATGGCGGGGGACAGGGCGATGGTAGCTGCGGGAGACCGAAAGCGACATCCCCTGTTCGGGTGGCGTCGCCCCGCCAGCGGCCCGGCCGGGCGCGCGTATCAGCCGGGTGTGACGGCTGGACCCCGAAACGAGACAGGGATGGTCTCAACTTGAGACATCGAGACGGGTGAGACGAGAATCTGTGACAGAACGCCCGCGGCGCCGCCGGGATGGTGCTGGACGCATTCTGATGCAATCCCGAGGGCTCGCCGTGACGAAGGGCGACGCTGCGTCAGCCGAATTCGGGTCACGGAATGGGACACTTCGCCGGCGGTGTATCCGGCCGCCGGTCGGGGCGGAAGGGGACGGGTCGGAGTACGGGAGCGGGGCGTGGCCGGGGGCGGCCGCGGAGGGAGGGGAGCAGCGCGACGGCCCGGTCAGAGGGCCGACTCTCGCCGCATGTGCCCGGGCCTGGCGTCGGGCGCGGTGGGGCGGGTGAACGCGCTGACCTCGATCGGGCCGCTGTCGGCGAGCGCGCGCTGCGGCTCGGGCGAGAGGTCGAGGTCGAGCGCCTCGACCCGCTCGATGGCCAGATCGAGGCGCCGCCGCCGGTCGACGTAGCGCCCGAGGCGGGCGCGGCCGAACGTGGCGTAGTCCGCCTGCTGCTCGAGCACCCCATCGAGGTACTGACGGATGCCGGCGCGGGCGAGCTGCCCGACCTGAGCCCAGGCGTCGAGCCGGATGTCGACGGTGCCGCTGGCGTCGATGCGCCGACCCACGTCCCGCCGCAGGTGGCGCAGGCGGAGGAGGATCTCGCCGCGCAGCCGGGCCCGCATGGCGCGCACGCTCGCCGCGCCCCGGGCGAGGCAGAGCCCGTCGGCCACGCCGTGCGCCGTCTCCCGGTCGTCCCGGGCGTAGCGCAGATCGGCGGCGACGACGGCGAGCACCCGCCGGAGCATGTTGACGTCGGTCCGCTCGCCGAGCCGGGACAGCAGCCTCGGCGGCCCGAGCTCGATCCGGGGGTCGACGGGGTGGTCAGGCACCCGGGTCAGGCGGTCGATGTCGACCGTCACGCCCCCCCAGGCGAGCCCCGCGGCGTGGCACGCCTCGACGTGGGCCAGGAACGTATCCAGTCGTTCCAGGACGGCGATGGGATCTGGGTCCCGGGTACCGGTGGTCGCCATCGGTGGCTCCTTTCTACGGCCTCGCGGTTTCTCGTCGGGTGGCCCGGCGTTTTCTCTGCGCCCTGCTCTTTCAGCACCGACCGTGCCAAGATGGCCGGCCGCGGGAGCGGGTCGGCCGCGCGTTTACGTCGCGCCCGGCGAGCCCGTGGGTTAATGTGCTGTCGCCGACGCCGAGGACGTCGGCAGTGGAGGGCATGGATGAACAACCGATCGGAATCGCCCGAGGATGCGCTCGCCGTCACGCTCGAAGCGATCGCCGACACCGCCCGGGAAGGGCTCGCCGTCGGCACGGGCGAGGCGCTCCGGGACGCGGCGCGGCAGGTCTTCGAACAGGTCGAGGGCCTGCGGGTGCTCGTCGACAAGCCGGCGAAGGCCGCCGAAGCCGATCCGGGCGACGGTCGACAGAAGCGGGCGGACGGGCCGGCCTTCGACGCCTGCCGCCTCGTGGAGGCGGTGGCCGAGGCGATGGCCCCCGCGCTCGGCGAGCGGCCGGTGGAGCTGGTCAGTCTGGTGGCCGACGACGTGCCCCGGATGGTGCTCGGCGACGCCCGCCGGGTGCACCGGGTGCTGGGCGAGCTGCTCGACAACGCGGTGCGCTTCACCGACGCCGGGATGATCACCGTCGAGTGCGGCTGGTCCGAAGGGCTGGTGTTGCAGGTCACCGACACCGGGCCGGGGATTCCCCCCATCCATCAGCCGCGGATCTGGGAGTCCACCGCGAGCCCCCATCAGCCGCCGCCGGGCATCTGGCAGGCGCGGGCCGGCGCCGGGCTGGGTCTGCCGCTGTGCCGGGAGCTGGTCGAGGGCATGGGCGGGGAGATCGTCTGCCGCAGCCGCCTGGGCGAAGGCAGCACCTTCGAGGTCCGCCTGCCCTTCGATCCGGGCTCGAGCGCCGAGCGGCCCCTGCCGGGCCGCATCGAGGGCCGGGTGCTGCTCGTCGAGGATCACCCCCGCCTGCGGGCGAACCTGGCCCGGGCCTTCGAGGATCTGGGCTTCCTGGTCGACGACGCGGCCGACGGCCGGGAGGCGCTGCACAAGGTGCGGCACGCCTCGGCGCGCTACGCGATGGCGCTGCTCGACGCCGATCTGGGCGACGCGCCGGGTGAAGCCCTGATCGATCTCATCGGCGACCGACCGCCGCTGCGAGAGGTGCCCCGGGTCGCGATGTGCCGTGACCCCGCCGGCTTCGACGGCCCCACGGTGCGCAAGCCGGTGACCCGGTGGCGCCTCGAACGCGCGGTCGAACGGGCCCTGGGGCGGCGGCTGGCCCGGCGCACGGTGTCCGACGAGCCGCCCACGGCCGGGGAGCGACGGGTGCTGGTCGTCGACGACAACGCCGACAGCCGCCACCTCGCCGCGCGCATCCTCGGGGCGTACGACTACACGGTCGATCTGGCCGAGGACGGCGTCGAGGCGGTGAGCATGGCCGGCGAGACGGCCTACGACCTCATCGTGATGGACGTCGAGATGCCCCGCCTCGACGGCCTCGAAGCGAGCCGGCGCATCCGCGCGGCGGAGTACGCCGGGCGGCGGGCGCCGATCATCGCCCTGACGGCCCACGACTCGGACGACTTCCGCCGGCGGTGCATCGACGCCGGCATGGACGAGCACGTGCCCCGGCCGATCAGCGGCGCCGGGCTGTTGCAGGCGGTGGATCGAGCCCTGGGCGTGGCGAGCCACCGCTCGGCCGACGTGCGCCCGCTCGACCCGGGTATCGCCGATCCGCTCGACGGCCCGCTGCCCCCGATCACCCTCGACCCCGAGCTGCTCGACCTGCTGCCGGCGTTCGTCGAACACCGTCGGGCCAACGTCGACGAGCTGCGGCGCTGGCTGGACGGCCACGAGGCCGAGCCGGCGGTGCTGGCCCACGGGCTCAAGGGCGTCGGCGGGGCGTTCGGCTTCCCGGCGATCACCGCGCTCGGGGCGCGGCTGGGCGAGGCGATCGCGGCCGACGATCGGGACGTGGCGGCGCGCTGCATCGAGCGCCTCGAAGCGCACGTCGGCGACATCGCCGGGGCGGTCGCCGAGGCGGTCCGGGACGGGGAGCGCTCGGGATCCCGGCGTTGAAGGCGCAGCCCCTCCTCGCGCCGTACCTCGCCGTCCTGAGCGGGCTCGACGAGGCGGGGTGGGTCTTCGAGGACGGCGAGGGCACGGTCCTGGCCGCCAACCCGGTCTTCTGCCTGCTGCTCGACGACGGCTCGACCCCCACCAACCTGGTCGGCGCCGACTGGGGGCGGGTCGCCTGGCGGCTGGCGTCCCTGGCGGCCGAGCCGGCGGAGGCGGCGAGCCTGCTCGAGGGCTGCCGCGACGGCCCCCGCTGCCAGGATCTCGCCCTCGCCGACGGGCGGGTGCTGCAGATCGATCATGCGCCGGTCGCGATGGGCGGGGGTCACCGGGGCGGCGTCTGGCGGGTGCGCGACCTGTCGACCGGCGCGGGCGCAGCGCGGGCCGAGGGATCGGTCGGCTTCCTGGCGGGTATCAGCCACGAGATCCGCACCCCGATCAACGCGATCATCGGCATGAGCGAGCTGGTCGCCGAGACCACGCTCGACGACGACGTGCGCGAGCTCCTGATCGGGGTGGAGCGCAACGCGCGTCGGCTGATGGGCCTCATGAATCGCCTGCTCAGCTTCAGCGACGAGCGCAAGGTCGACAGGACGCCGCAGGCCGCGCCCTTCGATCCGGTGGCGCTCGTCGACGAGCTGGCTGCCGGGCGGGTGCGCGACGTCGGGCCGCTGCTGCTGTGTCGCCGGGGCGCCGACGTGCCCCGGTCGGTGGTCGGTGATCGCACCGGGATCGAGCACATCCTGTCTTCGCTGCTCGCCTTCGCGGTGCGCGGCGGCAGCGCCGAGATCGAGGTCGGGGTCGAGGTCGAGCCGGACCCGGGGACCGCGGTCGGCGGCGACGTATCGCTCCGGTTCTTCGTGCGGGACGAGATCGACCGGCGGGCGGCGTCCGACGACGCGGCGCTGCTCGACGAGGTGTTCTGGCTGGGCGCCGGCGGCGCCGAACGCACCGGGCTGGGGCGGGAGATCGTCGACGGGCTCGTGCAGCACATCGGGGGGGCGCTGTCCGTGCGCCGTGACCCGGATGGCACGCGCTTCACGCTGCGCTGCCGGGCGCCGGTCGAGCAGGGGCCCGACGACCGCGAGCCGCTCGATGGGCGGCGGGTGCTGGTGGCCGACCCCCACCCCCGGCGGCGGGCGCTGCACGCCGAGCTGTGCATCGACCTCGGCGCCTCGATCCGCACGGCGTCCGGGCCGGCGGCGGTGCGCAAGGCGCTGGCCGATGGCGCGATCGATCTGGCCCTGGTGGCCGATCCGCTGCGGGTCCGGGGCGCGCCGTGGATCCGCCTCGCCGAGCCCGGGCGGCTCGACCCCGACGCCCCGGACTGCGTCTGGCGGCTCGGGCCCACGCCCCAACGCGCCGAGCTGCTCACCGCGTTCGAACGCTGCCTCGAGCCGAGCTCGCCGGGCCGCGCGCCGGGCCCGGCCCGGGTCCTCGTCGTCGAAGATCTGCCGGACAACGCGATGATCGTGCGCCGCTTCCTGGCGTCCGCCGGGCATCGGGTGCAGGTGGTCGAGCGAGGCCGGGCGGCGCTGCGCGCGCTGCGGGACGACGCGTGGGACGTCGTGCTGATGGACGTGAACCTGCCCGACATCGACGGTCTGGAGGTCACCGCCCGCCTGCGCGAGTTCGAGAGCCGGGCCTGGCTGGGCGAGACCCCGGTCGTGGCGCTGACGGCGTTCGCCACCGAGGCGGTGCAGCAGCGGGCCGAGGCGGTGGGGATCCAGGCGTTTCTGACCAAGCCGGTCGATCGCCACCGCCTGCTCGACGCCGTCGCCCGCCACGGGCGGCGGGGGCCGGTGGGGCTCATCGTCGACAGCGATCCGGTCGGCCGCCTGCTGCTGATGCGTCGGGCCCGACGGCGGGCGAGCCTGCGCCTGCGGTGGGCGCCCGACATCGAGACGGCGCGGGCGACCCTCGAGCGGGAGCCGGTCGACTTCGCGCTGGTCGACGCGGCCCTGTCCGACGGCGACGGTCTCGAGCTGATCCGGACGCTCATCCCCCGCGGGGTCCGCTGCGCGCTCGTCGCCTCGCGCGATGAGCGGGCGCTGCGCGAGGCGGCGCTGGACGCGGGCTGCGTCGACGTGCTCGGAAAGCCGGTGGGCGCCGACGCCGTCGCCCGGGCGCTCGTCCGGCTGTGCTCAGAGTCGGGCGGCCTCGGCCCTGTCCGCCCGCCGCTACCCGGCGGCGGGTGACGAGCGATCGGCCGCGGTGAGCCACCGCTGCACCGCGTCGACATCGGGCGGCCCGTCGAACCAGCGCAGGCCGGGCGTCTTGCGGAACCAGGTGCGCTGGCGCCGGGCGTAGCGCCGGGTCTCGACCACGATGCGCGTCCGGGCGTCGGCCACGGTCGACTCGCCGTCGAGCACGGTGAGCAGGTGGCGATAGCCGAGCGCCTTGAGCCGGGCCAGCGCCGCCCGATGGCCCGCGGCGACCAACGCCCGGACCTCGTCGAGCCAGCCGGCGGCCAGCATGCGATCGACCCGGCGCTCGATGCGGGCCCACATGTCGTCCCGGGGCCAGCGGATCGCCACCGGGCGCACCGCCAGCCGGTCGGGCGCCGCGGCGTGCTCGGCCTGCCACGCCGACAGCGGGCGCCCCGAGGTGCGATACACGCCCAGGGCCCGCTCGATGCGTTGGCGATCGGCCGGCGCGATGCGGGCGGCGGCGGCCGGATCGACCCGGGCCAGCTCGGCGTGCAGCGCCGGCAGCGCCCCGGCCTCGATGGCCGCCTCGATCGCGGCCCGCACCGGCGGCGCGACCGGCGGCGCGGCGCACAGCCCGCGGACGAGCGCCCGCAGGTACAGCCCGGTGCCCCCGCACAGGATCGGGCGCCGGCCCCGGGCGCGCACGTCGGTGATCGCCGCGTCCGCCGCCGCCAGGTAGGCCGCCGCGTCGAACCGGGCCTCGGGCTCGACGATGTCGATCAGATGGTGCCGCACGTCGCCCAGCTCGGCGGACGTGGCCTTGCCGGTGCCGATGTCCAGCCCCCGATAGATCTGGCTCGCGTCGCAGCCCACGATCTCGCCGCCCAGCCGGCGGCACAGCTCGATGGCGAGCCCGGTCTTGCCGCTGGCGGTGGGCCCCACGACCGCCAGGAGCGGCGGACCCCCGCTCACGGTGCGGTCAGCGCGCGCCGCAGCTCGGCGGCAGTCAGAGCGAAGGCGAGCGGGCGGCTGCGGGGCGCCTCGGCCTCGACGGCGTCGAGGTCGGTCAGCAGAGCGCGGGCCTCGTCGGGCGAGATCGGGGCGTCGTCGGGCGCCGCGTCGAGGCAGGCGTCGGCCAGCGCGGGCTGTGGCCGGTCGTCGGCGTCGAGCGGCGCGGCCAGCGCGGCGCGCAGGGCCGCCTCGGCGTGATCCGGAGGCAGGGCGGCGGGCACCCGCTCGATGACGTGGGTCGCGCCGCCGAACGGCTCGATGCCGAAGCCGAGGGCCTTCAGGTCGGCCCCCCGCTGCACCAGCCGGGCGCGGGCGTCGGCGTCCAGCTCGATGGAGACGGGGCGGGCCAGCGCCCGATCGCCCGGCCGGCGCACGAGCCGGTCGAAGCGGACGCGGCGGCGGGCGGCGGCCACGTCGATGCCCACCAGCCCGTCGGCGGCGGCGCAGATCAAGAGACCGGCCAGCGGGGTCAGCGGGGTCAGGCCGCCGAAGCGCAGGCCGCCGATCTCGGGCCGGGTGCCGAGGACGGTCGGATCGGGCGCGGCGGGCGCGGCGGGTGGCGGGCCGCGGTGCAGGCCGGGCGTCGGCGAGATCGGCGGCCCCTGCGGCGCGTCGTCCACCGGCGGCGGGATGAACGCCGGTCGCCGGGGCGCGGCGGGCGGGCCCGGCGGGCGGCGCAGCGCCTCGGGCCGGTGGTCGAAGACCTCGGCCCGCACCGAGCCTCCGACGGACGGGCGCAGCCTGAGCGGCGGGCCTTCGCTGGCGGCGGCCAGCCCACCCGGCCCGCCTGACCCACCCCCGCGCGGGGCCGCGCTCAGGTCGAGCTGACCCGACTCGACCCGGGGCCCCGGCTCGCGGCGCCCACCGGCCTCTGCCCGCCCCGCCGGACGGGGCTCGAAGCCGGCCCCCAGACCCGGGCGGCGGGCGGCGATGCGCTCCATCGCGTCGAAGATGCGCCGCCGGTGCCCGGCGAGGCCGCCGTCCTCGGCCTCGTCGGCGGCGTCGTCCCCCGCGTCGCCGTCGTCCGCCTCGTCGGCCGGCCGGGCCCAAGGCTCGCCCCGCAGCGTGCGATCGAGGGCGCTGCTCACCAGCCGGTGCACCCCGCCGCTGTCCACGTAGCGCACCTCGGTCTTGGCCGGGTGCACGTTCACGTCGAGCGCCTCGGGCGGCAGCCGCAGCCGCAGCACCACGAACGGGTTGCGGCTGCGCTCGAGCCGGCTGCCGTAGGCCGACTTGATGGCCGACATGACCACCCGATCGCGCACGAAGCGGCCGTTGATGAAGGTGTGATAGTGGCGGGCGGTGGCCCGGGCCTCGTCCGGGGGCCCGATCAGCCCGTCGACGCCGGGCAGCCCGTCGAGCGACACCGGCGCCAGCCGCCCGGCGATCCGGCCGCCGAAGACCGCCCGCACCCGATCGGCGAGCGTCGCGTGGCGGGGCAGGTCGAAGGCGGTGCGGCCGTCCTTGATCAGCCGGAACGCGACGTCGGGGTAGCACAGGGCCAGCCGCTGCACCGCCTCCTGGACGTGGCTCGCCTCGGTGGCCGGCTTCTTGAGGAACTTGCGCCGGGCGGGCACGTTGAAGAACAGATCCGCGACCCGGATCTCGGTGCCGACCGGGCCCGGCGCCTCGCGCACCTCGAGGCCCTTGCCGCCCTCCACCGTCACCCGCAGCGCGCCGAGCGCGTCCGCCTGCCGGGTGCGCATCGAGAAGCGGCTGACCGACGCGATGGACGGGATCGCCTCGCCCCGGAAGCCCAGCGTGCGGATGTGATGCAGGTCGCTGGCGGTCTCGAGCTTGCTCGTCGCGTGCCGCTGCAGCGCGAGCACCGCGTCGTCCCGATCCATGCCGCAGCCGTCGTCGACCACCCGCAGCAGCTCGACCCCGCCCCGCGCCAGCTCGACGGTGATGGCCGTCGCGCCGGCGTCGACGCTGTTCTCCAAGAGCTCCTTGACCACGCTCGCCGGCCGCTCGACCACCTCGCCGGCGGCGATCTGGTTGGCGAGCACCTCGTCGAGCACCCGGATGCGGCCCACGGTCCCTCCTGCTGACATGCCGGCGCATCCTACAGCGAGCCCCCGGCAAAAGACACCGCCCGCGCGGGTCGTCCGGGCCGTCACTCAAGGTTGAGCGACCCCGGGGTTTACCCCCGGATGGACCGCCGCTAGAGTGAGGCCGCAGCGCGCCTCTGCGCCACCCACCGCCCAGGAGCCGGTCCATGGCCATCATCGAACGCATCCACGCCCGCGAGATCCTCGACAGCCGGGGCAACCCGACCCTCGAGGTCGACGTCGCCCTCGCCGGCGGCGCCCTCGGCCGCTTCGCGGTGCCCTCCGGCGCCTCGACCGGCGAGCACGAGGCGCTCGAGCTGCGCGATCAGGACCCCGCCCGCTACCTCGGCAAGGGCGTGCGCACCGCGGTGGGGCACGTCAACGAGACCATCGCCCCGGCGCTGGCGGGCAGCCGGGCCGACGAGCAGCGGGCCATCGACGACCGGCTGATCGCGCTCGACGGCACCGACAACAAGCGCAACCTGGGCGCCAACGCGATGCTGGGGGTCTCGATCGCCTGCGCCCGGGCGGCGGCGGCGCACTATCGGCTGCCGCTCTACCGCTACCTCGGCGGGCCGACGGCGCACGTGCTGCCGGTGCCGCTCATGAACATCCTCAACGGGGGCAGCCACGCCGACAACACGGTCGACTTCCAGGAGTTCATGATCGTGCCGGTCGCCGCCCAGAGCTTCACCGAGGCGCTGCGCACCGGGGCCGAGGTGTTCCACACGCTCAAGAAGGTGCTCAAGGGCAAGTCGCTCAACACGGCGGTGGGCGACGAGGGCGGCTTCGCCCCGAACCTCGACAGCAACGCCGCCGCGCTCGAGATCATCGCCGAGGCGGTGAAGCAGGCTGGCTACCGCCTCGGGGACGACGTGGCGCTCGCCCTCGACGTGGCGAGCAGCGAGTTCTACCGCGACGGGGCCTACCACCTCGAGGGCGAGGGGCGCACGCTGTCGTCCGAAGAGATGGTCGGCTTCTACGCCGAGCTGTGTGATCGCTTCCCCATCGTCAGCATCGAGGACGGCCTCGACGAGAACGACTGGGCCGGCTGGAAGGCTCTGACCGATGCCATCGGCGACCGGGTCCAGCTCGTGGGCGACGATCTCTTCGTGACCAATCAAACCCGCCTCGGCCGAGGCATCGAGGGGGGCATCGCCAACAGCATCCTCATCAAGGTCAACCAGATCGGCACGCTCACCGAGACGCTCGATTGCATCGCGCAGGCCCACCGGGCGGGCTACACCACCGTCATCAGCCACCGCAGCGGCGAGACCGAAGACACCACCATCGCCGATCTGGCGGTGGCGGTGGGCGCGGGGCAGATCAAGACCGGCTCGGCCAGCCGCAGCGATCGCATCGCCAAGTACAACCAGCTCCTGCGCATCGAAGAGGCCCTCGGGGCGACGGCGACCTACCTCGGCGGGGCGGCGCTGAAGCGTTGAACCTCATGCCATGATGGTATCCCGGGCGCATGGGATGCGCGCCGTCGGGGTCACCCGTCGGCGTCCCCCGCCAGCCATCGGCGGATGGCATGGCACTCGGGCGTCGCGGTGAACACGAGCAGATCGCGGGCGATGTCGCTGTCGGCGACGAGCTGCTCGAGCTCGTCGTCGCCGAGGGCGGCGCGGGGGCGGTCGTCGAAGTCGAGCAGGCGCAGCATCTCCATCGAGCCGCCGAAGCCGCCGGAGGTGGCCAGGGCCAGGCGGTTGTCGAACAGCTCGAGCCCCGCCCGCAGGCCGGCGATGCCCTTGCGGCGCACGCCCTCGGCCGCCCGGGCGGCGAGCTCGACGGTCTGGGGGTGGTCGTCGACGGCGCCGACGTAGGGCGACAGGGCCTCTTTGAAGCGCTCCACCTGTCGTCGATCGCGGCCGCGCAGGGGGAAGTCGGCCCCGAGCAGGTCGAAGAGCGCCCCGAAGAACGCCCGGCTCTCCCGCTGGCGGAGCTGGCGGGCGGCGAGCGTGCCACAGGCCACCGGGATCATCGTGCGGGCGAGCAGGAAGCTGCGCCCGGCGGTGTCGGCGCTCTCGACGATGGCCGAGCCGAGCACCATGCGCAGGGCGCCGTCGCCCGGCTCGACGCTCACCGAGTAGGGCCGCTCGGGGTTCTGCACCAGCGCCATCTCGTCGATGCCGAGCAGGCGGGCGTAGCGCCGGGCCATCCGACCGAGCGGGCTGCCGGGGTCGATGGGCTCGCCGCCGCTGCCCGATGTGCGCCGGCGGCCCTCGGCGAGCACCGGCTCGACGAGCAGCGGCGCCAGCTCGGCCAGCAGCTCGCCGAGCGGCGCGGGGACGGCGTCGGGGCGCACCGCCAGCGCCAGCGGGCGGGGCAGGGGCTCGTCGCGCTCGGGCGCCGCGCCGGGCTGCACCTCGCCTTCGATCCACGCGGCGGCGTCGGCGATCCAGACCCGGGTCGGCCCGCTGACGGCGCCTTCGAGGGCGCTCCAGACCGACTGATCGAGCGGGGCGAGCTTGAGCCGCTCGACGGCGAGTTGCACCGGGGTGAGCGGGGTGGTGCGCTTGCCCGAGGCGTGGGGGGCGGGGCCGGCCGAGGCGGGCCGGGCCGCCGGGGGGGCGGCGAAGGCGCTGGTCGGGCCGTGGACATCCAGCGAGTCGCCCCCGCTCTCGGGGCGTCGCCGGGCGACCGGGGGCAGCGCGCCCGACGGGGAGCGGTCGATGTCCGGCTGCAGCAGGTTGACCACGTCCGAGGTGGGCACCATCGGGCTGCGCCGCTCGCTGGAGGCGGTGGGCAGCGCGTCGAGCAGCGCGGCGGCGGGCGACTCGAAGGGCGGCCCGGTCTCGGGGTCGCGCAGCCGCGCAGGGGCCCCCGTCACCGCGGGCAGCGAGCCGGTGGCCCCGTCGGGCTCGATGGTCTGGATCGAGCCGGTGTCGGCGGTCGCGTCGAACGGGCCGAAGACCTCGCCCTCGAGGTGCGCCGTCAGGATGGCGAGGTCGTCCTCGATCGACGCGTCGAGCGGGGAGGGGATGACCACCGCCTCGACCGGGCGGTCGGCGGGGGCCTCGGGCGGGGCGTCGTCGACCTCCAGCGGGTGCGGCGTCTCGGCCAGCGCGTCGAACGCCAGCTCGACGTCCTCCGGCTCGGGCATCGGGGGGCGGGTCGAGGGCAGGTCGGGGCGCAGCACCTCGGCCGTGGGCCCGTCGTCGAGGTCGTCGTCCGACAGGCTCGGGGGGCGGGTGGCGTGCTCGAACGCCCGGTCGACCGAGGGCTCGAGGTCGCGGGCGTCGAGCGAGGGGTCGCCGGGCCCCTCGCCGGGCGCGCCGTCCGCCGGGCGCTTTCTCAGCGCGATGGCCCCGATGGCGCCGTCGCCGGCGGCCAGCGCCCGGCCCGGCGGGCGCAGGAGCGGCTCGGCGGGCAGGTCGGGGTCGGCGCCGGCCAGCCCCAGGTCGCGGGCGAGGGTGGCCAGCATCGGATCGACCGGGTCGATCTCGCGGAACGCCTCCAGCCGCTCGACCGCCTCGGCCCGCCGGCCCCGGCGCAGCAGCGCGTGCACCTGACCCGCCCGGGCGGCGCTCAGCTCGGCCGGCTGGTCGGCCAGCTTCTCGAGCCGCTGGTAGGCCATCAGCGCCAGATCGGCCTCGCCGGCGACGAGGTAGACCCGGGCCAGCTCGCCCAGCGCCTGATCGTCGGTGCCCAGGCCCACCGCCCGCCGCAGGTCTTCGATGGCCCCGGCGTGGTCGCCGAGGTGGTGCCCCTTGATGCGCCCCAGGCGGGTGTAGAGCCGGCCGAGCAGGCGGTCGTCGTGGGCCGCCATCGTCGCGGTGCGGTAGTGGGCCGCGGCCTCGGCGAACTGGTCGAGGCTGTAGCGCAGGTCGCCCAGGCGGACCCGGGCGTCGAGGTCGGTCGGGGCGAGCTGCACCAGCTCTTCGAGGGTCTCGGCGGCCGCCGCCCGCTGGCCGAGGTGGTCGAGCTGCACGTCGGCCAGCCGGCGCAGCAGCGGCACCCGCTCGGCCGGGGCGTCGAGCCGCGCGGCGCGGTGGGCGAGCAGGGCCGCCAGCTCGGATCGGGCGCCCCGCTGCTCCAGCATGCCTTCGGCCCGCTCGGCGGCCTCGGCGGCGCCCGGATCGCGGCGCACCGCCTCGAGCCACGCCGCCAGCGCGCCCGCCTGATCGTCGAGGTGCTCGGCCCGGATGCGGCCGGCCTCGAACAGCCGGGCCGCCGCGCCGGGGCCGTGGCTCTGGCGCTCGGCGATCGCGACCAGCCGCTCGGCCCGGTCGGCGGGCTCGAGGTCGCTGCGGTCGGCCCGGTCGAGCAGCAGCCACGGGGGCACCGGATCGGTCTCGCACGCCGCCTGGGATTCGCGGAACGCGTCGAGGCCCACCGAGGGCATGCCCCGGGCCTCTTCGATGAGCCCTGCCGACCACAGCGCCAGCGCCTTCTCCCGGGGATCACCGGTCTCTTCGGCCCGCTGGAGCAGGAGCTGGGCTTCGGCCCCCGCGATATGGGTCTGGCGGTGCAGGCCGAGCAGCGCGACCCACGGGCGGTCGACCTGGGGGTCGAGCGTGCGCACCCGATCCCACAGGGTCGTCAGATCAGCGGCGGGCAGCTCGGCGGCGTGGCCCTGCTCGGCGGCCTCCTGCCACAGCGCCAGGGCGTCGCGCCGGTTGTCGACGAGCTGGGCGAGCTGGGCCAGCCGGGCGGCGAGGCGGGCGCCGTCGCCGGACTCGGCCGCCTGCCGCACCAGGGTCCACGCCGCCTCGGGGTCCCGGGCCTCGGCGACGGCGTCCTCCAGCGCGCCCTCGGCCTCCATCGGATCGACCACCGCCGCCAGCTTGTGGCGGGCGACCGCCTTCTGCCCCGGGGTGCGGGCGTGGCTCAGCATGGCCCGGTACAGCTCGGCCAGGCGGCGGGCGTCGCCCTCGGCCAGCGCCAGCCGCTCGATGGCCCAGCCGGCGGGCAGCGCCGTGGGGACCAGCCGGGCCGCCTCTTCGTAGGCCGATCGGGCCCCGTCGCGGTCGTCGAGGCGATCGAGGCGCACGTCGGCCAGCCGGATGAGGACCGCGGCCTTCGCCCGGGGGTCGTCGAGCTGCTCGGCGCGGTTGGCCAGCACCCGGGTCAGCGCGGCCCAGCGCTCGCTCTGGCGGTACAGCCGCTCGAGGCCGGCCACCGCGTCGGGCGCGCCCGGCTGCAGGGCCAGCAGCGCCTCGTAGCAGGCGATGGCCGCGTCGGGCTGGTCCAGGCGGAACTCGTGCAGCTCGGCCAGCTTGCCGAGCAGCGCCGGCCGGCGGGGATCGTCGGGGCCGAGGCTGTCCAGCTCGTGGCGGTGCAGCGCGGCCAGATCGCGCCACCGCCCGTGCTGGTGGAGCTGTCGCCCCAGCCCGCGCAGCGCGGGCAGCCACGCCGGGTCGAGCCGCAGCGTCTCGCGCCACGTCGCCTCGGCGCCCTCGGGGTCGCCCATCTGGTGCTGCACGTCGGCGATCCGGGTGAGCACGATGCGCCGTCGGTCGGCGTCGGACGCGTCCCGCTCGGTCTCCAGCGCCGCGAGCAGCCCCGGCCAGTCGCCCCGATTCCACAGCAGGCGCTGGCGCGACTCGTGGGCGTAGCGGTCGTCGGGGTCGTGCTCGACGGCGGTCTCGAACAGGCTCAGCGCCTCGTCGGGGCGGCCGAGCGGGCCCTCGCACAGCTCGGCGAGGCGGCCGGCGACCATCGCCCGGGACAGCGGGTGCAGCGGGCGGGCGAGGGCGCTGCGCAGCTCCTCTTCGAGCACCGGCAGGTTGCCGTGGGCGTGCAGCAGGCGGGCCCGCTCCTCGAAGGCGGCCGGCAGCAGCGGGGGCTCGCCGCCGGCCGCAGCCCACGCCGCCGAGGCCCCGTCGGCGTAGCGTCGGCGGGCGGCCTCGGCGTCGCCGTCCCGCAGGCGCAGCACGTCGGCGAGGTGGGTCGACAGCGCGCCCCGCACGGCGGGATCGGCCGCGTTGTGGATCAGCCCGGCCATCGCCCGGCGCCAATCCTCGGTCCGCTCGGCCCGCCACGCGCAGCGGCGCAGGGCGGCCAGGGCGGGCAGGGCCTCGGTCTCGGATCCGGTCGCCCGGCGGTGGGCCTCGCAGGCGGCGGCGGTGTCGCCCGATCCGGCCTCGATGTTCAGCCCGACCCGGTACCACAGCCCGGGATCGGCGGCGGCGAGGCGGGCCAGCACGTCGTTGGCCTGCTTCCACGCGCCCAGGCGCTCATAGAGCCCGGCGATCTCGGCCATCGCCGCCGGGTCGTGCCCCAGGCTGGCCACCGCCGCGCCGAGGTGCGGCCGGGCCCGCTCGGGCGCGTCGAGCCGCACCCCCAGCACCAGCGCCGCGAGGACGTGCAGCCGCCCCCGGGCCCGCTCGTCGCGCACCCGCCCCACCGCGTCGTCGAGCGTGTCGATCAGGCTCTCCCACTGCGCCCGCCGCTGGAGGATGCGCAGCACGCCGTCCAGCGCGGGGGGGAAGTCGGGGTCGGCGTCGAACGCCGATCGATAGGCCGCCAGCGCCGCGTCGTCGTCCCGGTGGGCCGCCTCGTGCACCCGCCCGCTCTCGACGAGCAGCTCGGCCCGGCGGCGGGGGTCGTCGGTCAGATCGAGCCGGCGCTCGAGCACCAGCAGCCGGGCGGCGGGGTCGTCGGGGTCGGTGAGGAGCTGCAGCCGGGCCAGCAGCATGCGGTCGTCGGGGGCCCGGGCCAGCGCCTCCCGGGCGCAGGCGGCCGCCGCGGCCCGCTCGCCGAGGCGGTCGTGCAGCAGGGCGCACAGCCGGGCGAGCAGCGAGACCCGGGCCGGGCCGTCGGCGGTGGACCGCAGCGCCGACTCCAACCACTCGCGGGCCTCGAGCCAGTCGCCGTCCCGCTCGGCCAGATCGGCCAGCGCCCGGGCCGCGCTGGGGTCGTCGGGGTCGAGGGTGTGGGCCTCTTCGTAGTGCTGGCGGGCCGCGTCGCGGGCGCCCAGCTCTTCGAGGCAGATCCGGGCCGCTTCGCACAGGTGGCGGGCGGCCGCGCGGGGGTCGTCGGCGTGGGCCGCCTCTTCGCGGTACAGATCGACGAGCCCCCGCCACCAGCGGATCGGATCGTCGGCGTCGATCCGGGGGGCGAGGGCCAGGCCGCGGTCGGGTGTCGCGCGCATCAGCCGACCCTCCCCGAGAGCCCCAGCCCCAGCACCCGCCGCAGCCGGGCGTGGTCGCCGCCGAGGGCCCAGCTCAACAGCGCCCGGCCGGCGGGCGAGGCGTCGAGCGCGGCCGGCACCCCGCCGGCCCGGCGGGCGGCGTCGGCGGCGGCGGGGTCGGTGAAGACGATCCGATCGAGGGCCACCCGCAGATCACCACAGGCCAGCAGCCCGGCCCGATCGCGGGTCGCGGCGACGCCCCGGGCGAGGCGGGTGAAGTCCACCGGGCCGCCGCCCCGGGCGGCGAGGCCGTCGAGCTGGAGCTTGAGCCGCCGGGGCAGCCGCCGGGCCCGCTCGGCCAGCCGGGCCCGCAGCTCGGTCGGCACCGCGTCGGGGCCCGGATCGGGCAGCAGGCCCGGCGAGAGCGTCGCGCCCATGACCCCCGCGCAGCGCTGCACCCGCTCGACGCCGGGGGCTTCGAGCAGCAGCCGCCCGTCGCGCAGGCCGTCGAGGAGCTGCCCCACGACGAAGGCCTGCCGGGCGTCGAGCGGCCCGGCCAGCGCCGCCTGGGGCACCGCGATCGCCGGCCGGGGCAGGTACAGCCCGCGGAACCGGACCAGCGCCCGGCCGCCGTTGTGCAACTCGACGTCCTCGACGCCCAGGCCCGCCGCCAGCCGACGGAACTCGGCTTGCCACTCGGGGAAGCTGCGCCGCGAGAGCCGGGCCACGCCGCCGGGCATCGCCCCGGCGAGCACCTCGGTCAGCACCAGCGCGAAGGCGTCGAAGACCACCCGGTCGCGGCCCCGCTCGGCGGGATCTTCGAGCAGCTCCCGGCGCAGCGTATCGCCCAGCGGGCGGGCGAAGTCGAGCGAGACCCGCTTGTGGGCCGCGGCGATCCACTGCCGGG
Organism: bacterium; assembly: GCA_030426085.1. Taxonomy (GTDB): domain Bacteria; phylum Myxococcota_A; class Bradymonadia; order UBA7976; family UBA1532; genus JACKDM01. Next base: position 61,743 of record JAUHYW010000016.1, read on the forward strand.
TGCGGGCGTCGGCCAGCCCGAGCCACGCCAGCGCCTCGCCGACGAGGAGCTGCCCGTCCCGGTCGCCCCGCCGGGCGTGCAGCCGGGCCAGGGCGTCGAGGGTCGCCCGGTCGCAGCGCTCGGCCAGGGCCCCCCGCCGGGCCTCGACGGCCCGGTCGATGGCGTCCTCGACGTGCTCGGCAGGCACCGCGCCGTCGGGGGCCCCGTCGGCCTCTTCGAGCAGCCGCCAGACCGCCGCCAGCCGCGCCGGATCGAGCTCCACCGCTCGCTTGAACCAGCCCGCCGCCCGCCGCGGATCGTGATAGACCCGGGCGAAGATCTCGCCGATGGCCATCGCCCGATCGGCCCGGGCGTCGGGCGCGGTCTCGAGCGCCATCAGCCGCTGGAAGACCTGCACCACGCCCTTCCACTGGCGGTCGGCGGCGAGCAGCTCGGCCAGCAGCTCGAGCGCCGCCGCGTCCCGGGGTTCGACCCGCAGCACCTTCTCGATCAGCGCCCGGGCCCCCGCCCGATCGCCCCGCTGCTGGCGGGCCGCCGCCTGAGCCCGCATCGCCGGCAGCCGCATGCGCCCGCCCTCGGCCCGGGCGGCGAGCGCGAAGCAGGTGTCGGCGTCCTTGGTGCGGCCCAGCCGCTCGGCGATGCCCGCGGCGAGCAGGGCCGTCTCGGCGTCGGGGCCCTCGGCGACCAGCTCCCGGCGCAGGGCGGTCCACGCCCCGGGCAGATCTTCGAAGCGATCGGCCAGCAGCCGGGCCAGCTCGCGGGCCACCGGGCGCCGCCGCTCGGGCGCGGCGATGGCCGAGAGCCGCCGGCGGTGCAGATCGGCCAGCCGGGACCACTCGCCGGCCGCTTGCAGGCGATCGGCGAGGGCCCGGGCGGCGGTGTCGTCGGCCGGGTTGAGCTCGATCGCGTGGGTCAGCATCCGCCGGACCCGATCGGGCGCCTCGCCCCGGGCCTCGGCCTCGAGGGCGGCGGCGTGGTGCACCTCGGCCGCCGGGCCGGGCGCCCGCAGCGCGCCGGTGAGCTTGCGCCCCATCTCGGCGCTGGCCGATGGATCGCCGCCCTGCCGCCCCAGCCGACGCAGCGCGAGCAGGGCCGGCAGCGAGCCGGGGTCCATCTCGAGCAGGCTCTCGGCGGCCTCGGTGACCGAGGCGGTGTCGCCGATGCGCAGCCCGTGGCCGATGATCGACGTCAGCAGCGCGGTGCGCCCCGGCTCGTCCTCGTAGTCCAGCCGCAGCCACAGCGCGGCGATGAGGCCCGCCGTCTCGCCCGCCGCCTCCAGCCGCCGGCGGTAGCGGGCGAAGAGATCGCCCCGCTCGGGGTGGGCCGCGTACAGGGCCGCCGCGGCCTCGGTCGTCGTCGCCTCGCCCCGGGCCAGCGCCCGCCAGGCGATCGCGGTGCGGGGCTCGTCGGCCCCGGCGGCCACCGCGTCGAGCGCCGCCGCCCGATCGGCCGCGCGCCCCGGGGTGCCCTCCGGGCGGGCGTCGGCCTCTCTCGCCCGAGCCAGGGCCTCGGCCGCCGGACCCGCCGGGCGCCAGTCGCCCCGCTCGACCGCCGCCAGCCGAGCCGCCCCCGCCTTCGCCGCGGCGCAGTCGGGGTCGGCCTCCAGCGCCCGGCGATACGCGTCGGCGGCCAGCGCCGGCTCCTCCAGCCGCAGCTCCCACAGCGCGCCGGCCCGGGCCAGCAGCACCGCCCGCCGCCGATCGCCGGCCAGCGCCGCCTGCTCTTCGAGGGTGTCGGCCAGCATGCGCCAGTGGTCGGTGCGCTCGCAGGCCAGGGCCAGCAGCGCCAGCGAGCCGGCGTCCGCCGCCCGATCGAGCGTCTGCGCCGCCCGGGCCCGGGCCCGCCAGCGGATCAAAAGCTCGGCCGCCTCGTCCGGTCGGCCGGCGGCCAGCAGCGCTTCGGCCATCGGCAGGGCCAGCACCGGCGACGGGTGGGCCGCCAGATCGTGGGTCTCGATCTGGTGCACGATCTCGCCGGTGCGTCCCAGGCGCAGCGCGGTGCGCAGCAGGCCGTCGACCGCGCCCACCGACTCGGGATCGCGGGCCAGCGCCTCGCGGTACAGGGGCAGCGCCTCGGCGGCGGCGGCCAGCGGATCACCGTCCAGCTCCTGCAACTGCGCCGCGCGCAGCAGCCGGGCCGGCGCCCGGGGGTCGCCTTCGAGCCGGCCCCAGCGCAGGTCGACCTCGATGCGGGCGGCGGTGTTGCCCAGCCGGGCGAAGGTCTCGCTGGCCCGGCGGATCGCGTACGGGTGGTCGGGCGCCAGGGCCAGGGTGCGGGCGGCGATGCGCCCCGCGTTCTCCAGGTCGTCGAGGTGCACCCGCAGGCCGTCGGCGGCGGTCAGCAGCGGCCCCACCGCGTCCATCGGCGCGCCGTGCTGCCGCTGCACCCAGCCCAGGATCAGCGCCGTGCGCTCCCGCCAGCGGCCGTGGCGCACGTAGAGCCGGTCCATCGCCTCGAAGGCCGGCAGGAAGCGGGGATCGACCGCCAGGGCCCGCTTGTACACATCCAGGGCCACCGGGGCGTCGCCGGTCTCCTCCAGCAGCCGGGCCAGCCGGTAGTAGCGGTCGACCGCGGCGGTGATCGTGCGCCGCCGCTCGGCCGCCGACTGGGGCAGCCGCAGCGCCGCCTCCAGCTCGCGGATCTCGTCGGCGTAGCGGTCCTGGATCGCGTCGAGCCGCCCCCGCCGCAGGTCGAGCCGGCCCAGCGCCGCCAGCGCGGGGGTCATCGTGGGCATCGCCGCCAGCGCCCGGCGGAAGTCGGCCTCGGCGGCGGCGTCGTCGCCCAGGATCTGCTGGGCGACCAGCCCCATCTGGTACGCCGCGTCGGCCCGCTCCCCGGCGGTGTGGGACAGCTTCGCCAGCCGATCGAGGTGCCGGCGCAGCGCCTCGTGCTCGCCCAGCCGGCGGGCCAGCTCGACCGCCCGGTGCAGCGCGTAGGGGTCGTCGGGGGTCGAGGTCAGCGCGTTCTGGTACTCGGCCAGGGCCTCGGTGCGCCGGCCCAGCGCCTCGAGGGCCAGCCCGGCCTTGACGAAGATCCCGGCCAGCGCCTGCTGCACCAGCCCCTCGCCCAGCGTGCCCCCGTCGTACTCGGCCATCACCCGGTCGAAGCGGGCCCGCAGCGCCGAGAGCCACAGCGACATGCGCCCCCGGGCCAGGGCGTGGCGCTCGATGGCGGCGAAGACCGCCGGCACCCCGCCCCGTCGGCGCACGGTCTCCTCGAGCAGCGCCTCGGCCCACCGGGGGTCGGGCGCGCGGTGCCCGGCGTCCATCATCCGGGCGCCGAGCCGCACCCGCTCCAGGGCCAGCGCGCTCCACCAGATCGGGCCCTCGGCCGCGTCGAGCAGCCCATCCAGCTCGGCCAGCGCCTCGGCGTCGGCGCCCTGCCGGATCTGCAACAGGTAGCGCGCCAGCCGGCTCGCCGGGTGGACCCGCTCGGTCGACGCCCGCCCCCACTGCCACAGCGCCTGCTCGGCGTCGCCCAGGGCGCCCAGCGCGATGTGACCCGCCCGGTGGCGGGCGTGCCCCGCGGCGTCGGGGCGGTCGGCGGGCGTCGGGCCGTGCACCAGCCGATCGATCAGCTCGTCGTGCAGCCCGACCTCGTCGAGCAGCGCCCGCAGCGACCACCGGCTCAGGGCCAGCCCGGGGTCGTTCTCCACGGCGGCCCGCAGCGCCTCGAGGGCGGTGCGCTCGTCCTCCAGCGGGCGCCGGGCGATGACCGCCAGCCCGTGCAGCAGCGCCGCCAGCCGGGGCCGCTCGGGCTCGGTGGCCGCCTCGTCGATGAGGAAGCACGCCAGCCGGTGGGCCCAGGTCTGCTGCGCGGGCAGGGCGATACGCAGCCGGGGCAGCACCGCCGGGCCGTCGGGTGAGGCCGCCCGGCTGCGGGCCAGCGAGCCGGGGGGGAAGGGGCCCACCGCCGACCGCCCGGCGAAGCGGGGCACGACGCCGATGAACGGGGCCCCGAGCTGCTCGACCACTTCCGGATCGAAGGCGCTCGCGAGCGCGGCCTCGGATCCGGCCCACGCCGGCCGCAGATCGGCGAGGGGCAGCGGCCCGTCGCTCTCGGGCGGCGGCAGGGACAGCGCCTCGGGCACCGGATCGACCGGGGCGTCGGCGGTGGCGTCGGCGTCGCCGTCGGGGCCGAAAGCGGCCGGTCGATCGTACGCCGGCGAGAGATCCACCGAGTCCCGGGTCGCCGCGTCCAGCGCGCGGGACAGCGCCACGTCGGTCGAGTCCTCCACCCGGGCGGCCTGCGGCTCGACCGGCCCCTCGCCCGGGGCCAGCATCCGGGCCAGCTCCACCGGCTCCCGGCTCAGGGCGGCCAGCGTCGAGCGCCGATCGGGGGCCCCCGCCTCGAGGGCGTCCTCCTCGAAGAAGACGTAGCCCTCGGAGAACGGATCGAAGTCGTCGTCCAGCCCGGGCAGCTCGCCGCCGTCCTCGGGCAGCTCCAGGATCTCCAGCTCGCCCAGGCGGGGGTACTCCACCCGCACGACCCGCCGCTCGTCGCCGTCCTCGAGCAGCTCCTCGACGACCATGACCTCGGGATCGTCGGCGTCGGCGATGTGCTCCTGCCGCCGCTCGGCCGACCGCCGGGCCAGCAGCGCCCAGGCGTCGGCGATCTGCTCGGCCGTCGGCGCCGCCGGGTCCGACGACGGCGCGGACGGCGCCTCCTCCGGCGCCCGCCCGGGCTGGGTGTCCCGGGGCAGCGCGCCATCGAGCGTCGCCACCGCCGGCGCGGGGGCGGCCGGGGCCCGGGGCTGCACCGCCGGCTGCTCCGCGGTCACCCGGCGCCCCGCGGCGCCCTCGTCGAAGCGGGCGAACGGATCGCCGAGCGCCCCGGTCTCGTCCTCCAGCCCGCCGCGCACCGGCGCCGCGAAGGGGTCGTCGAACGGCATCTCGGCCGGCGGCGGCGCCCCGGGCTCCTCGCCCCACCGGGCGGCGGCCGCGGCCCACAGATCGCCGTCCACCGCCCCCGCCGTCGGCCGCTCGTCGGCGATCGGCGCCGGGTCGGGCTCGGCGACCTCGTCGTCGTCGAGCAGCGCGCCCCAGCCCTCGTCGTCGACCGACCGGCCCTCGACCTGATCGAGCACCTCGTCGAGCCAGTCCTCCCCCCCGGCGCCGATGGCCAGATCGGGGTCGAGGTCGAAGTCGTCGAGCGACTCGTCCAACTCCAGGTCGAGATCGGTGTCGAAGCCGATGGCCAGGGCGTCGGCGTCCAGCGCCGGCCGATCATCGGGGGCCTGGGAGCCGATCAGCCCGTCGCCGTCCAGCTCGCCGTCCAGGGATCCGTCGTCGAACCCGAGCCCTTCCAGCCCCGCCAGGCCGTCGGGATCCGCCAGATCGTCGAGCGGGCCGATGGTGTCCAGCCCGTCCAGATCGTTCAGCTCGTCGCCGATGACCCCGTCCAGATCGAAGTCGTCGGGCAGCGCCCCATCGGGATCGACGTCGAAGTCGTCGAACGGCGCCGCCCCCGGATCCACCGGCGGGCCCAGGGTGTCGGCCGGCGGCTCCAGATCGTCGAGGTCGAAGTCGAGATCGTCGGGCAGGGCGCCCCCGTCCACCTCGGCGCCCAGCAGCGCGTCCTCCAGATCGATGTCGTCGGGCAGCGCGCCGCCGGGGTCGAACGGATCCCCGTCCAGCGGCGCGTCCTCCCGCAAGATGTCGTCGAGGGGGATGTCGTCGGGCAGCGCGCCCGACAGCGCGCCCGGCGCCGAGCCCGGCTCGGGGGCCAGGGTGCGGCTGTCGTCCACGTCCGACTCGTCGAACACCGCGTCGAAGTCGTCGGGCAGGGCGCCGCCGAGCGCGACCGTGTCGGGGTCGAAGTCGTCGGGCAGCGCGCCCCCGACCGAGTCGTCGAGGTCGAAGTCGAAGTCGTCGGGCAGGACCCCCGACGGGCCGCCCCCCGCCGGATCATCGAGGTCGAAGTCGTCGGGCAGGGCCCCCGGCGGGGCGCCCTCCACCGTGCTGCCGACGGTGCTGCCGACCGTGCTGCCCGCCGGGCCCGGCCGGCCGGCCTCCTGCTCCTTGGCCATGATGTCGAGCAGGCCCGAGTCGACCGTCAGCAGCCCCTCGACCGGGCGCTCGTCGTCCGCCGCGCGGGGGCGCCCCTGCTCGTCGAGGGCCGCGATCTGGCTCCACGAACGGGTCGCGCGGCCGGGCCCCAGCTCGCCGAGATCCCCCCACGACTCGAGAGGCGCCTCGTCGGGCGCACCTCGCCGATCCTCGTCGTCACCGTCGGCCATCGGCCTCCGAGTCTCCGAGCCCGGCGCGCCCACTGTCAAACATTCGCCGACCGCCGCCGGCCCCCGCGTGCGCCATCACCATGCCAGCCGGATGCGGCCGACGGCCTTGGCCACCGGGCCGTCGTCCAGGGCCTCGTCCAGCGCCGCCCCCGGGAAGAGCGCGCCGCCCTGCACCCCCAGCTCGCCGGTGGCGATGTCGGCCAGCGAGAAGCGCCAGCCGGCGCCGAAGGCCGCCTCGACCCCGTAGAAGCGGGCCGCCGGCTCGCCCCGGTGGTTGCGGGGCTGGCCCCCGGACTCGAACGTCTCGAACGGATCGACGAACGGCTCCGAACCCCAGGCGAGCACCGCCATGCCGGTCAGGGTCCAGGCCCCCGGGCGCCAGGTGACCCCCGGGCTGAGGTAGATCGCGTTGCGCACCGCCCCATCGGTGGGCAGCCAGTCGGCGCCCGCCGGGGCGATGCCCACCCGGTTGGGATCGGCCGCCCGCTCGGCGCTGCGCAGGCTCACCAGCCGCAGCACGTCGGGGAAGAGCACCAGCCCCACCCGGAAGTCGGGGTCGAAGGTGAACGCCCGCCACTCGTCGTCATCGGGGTCGGCGTCCCCCGAGGCGTAGCCCACCTCGACCCCCGCCGCCACCTGGGGGCAGCGCCACGCCATCTCGGCCCGCAGCGCCCAGCCGAGCCCCAGCAGATCGACCCCGGTCGGGCTCGTCGCCGGCCGCACCGCGTCGGTCTCGCCGAGCACCCCCACGATCTCACCCTCGACCTTGACCTCGGCCCCGATGAGGAACAGCGGCAGGTTCAACCGCAGGTGGGCGTCGAGCGCCGTGCGGGCCGTCTCGTCCCCGTCCTCGTCGGTCTGGATGCGGTGCACCCCGTACAGCCCGCCCGAGAGCGCGTCCCCCGGCCACGACAGCGCGCCGACGATGCGCCACGCCGTGTCGCCGTCCAGCGCCGAGGCCAGATCGTCCTGCCAGACGTGATCCCCGCCCAGCGACAGCACCGCGTCGCCCAGGGCCCCGTGGGTGAACGGCCGCAGGGGGCGCACCGAGAGCAGGACCCGGTCGACCAGATCACCGTTGCGCTTGTCGCCCAGCCGCTGCACCCAGCGATCATCGGGGTCGTCCTGCCCGTCGTCGTCGAGCAGCCCCATGCCCCAGTCGGCCCCCATCTGGCCGAACTCGACCCCGAACCACGGGAGCTGCAAGTCGATCCACGCCTGCCGCGGCTCGACCGTCGTCCAGCCGTCGTACCACACCGTCGGATCGCCATGCCGCCGCTCGACGAACGCCGCCCCGATGGGGTTGGTGTCGCCGAAGATCTGCCCGGTCAGCACATCGATCTCGAGGTGCACGAACAGCGGGCCGGCTTCGATGGTGGGCTGGATGCGCAGGCGGTGCTCGCCGAGCAGGTGCTGCCCGGTCTCGGTCTGGTGGGCGTCGAGGGGGAAGGGGGTGAGGCCGGTGACCCGCAGCCGGTACGACCCGGGGGTCGACCAGCGCACCCGGGCGTCGGCGGCGGCGGCCAGCAGCAGCAGGGCGATGACGATGAGGGCGGCTCGGCGCACGGACCTCTCGGGCGGTCGACGGCGCAGTCTACCGGACATCACGCCCGATGCCACCCCTGCTGCCGCGCTGCGGCCGGCGCGGGGCGTGGCCGCCCGCTACTCGACCGGGCAATCGCCCTCGAACCACCGATCGCAGGGGCAGTCGTCGATCAGGCCCTGAGCGACCAGCGTGCCCGCCCCATCGGGGCACTCGTCGCCGTTCTCGAAGGCGTCGCAGCGGCAGAACAGCAGCGTCTCGTCGGCCTCGCCGCCGCACATGAAGTTGCCGCCCTCGGCCGAGAACTCGACCGCGCCGCTCGCCTCGAGGACGACCTCGCAGGGATCCCCCGCGGCGGGGGTCATCTCGGGCTCGGGCAGGGGTTCGAGGGGCAGCGGGCCATCGCAGCCGACGGCGACGAGGCACAGACCGACGAGGCACAGACCGAAGAGGGCGGACAGCAGAGCGTGAGTGAAGCGCATGGGGCATCTCCATCGAGGGGTGGCGCGCTGTACGGGGCGGCCATCGGGACCTGACACATCCGGCTGCGATATCCTCGGCGCGGCCGCGGAGGGGGGTCATGCAGGACGCGCACGCCGGCGCCGCGCTCGTCGTCGGGATCGACTACCGGGACGGCGCCGCCCCCCCGCTGCGGGGCGCGGTCAACGACGCCCGGGCCATCGCCCGGCTGCTCGTCGAGCGGTTCGGCTTCCGCCCCGAGCGGATCCACCGCCTGCTCGACGGCGACGCCACCCGGGCCGCGATCGAAGCCGGCCTGCGCGACCTCGCCCGGCGGGCGACCCCCGGCGCGCCGGCCGTGTTCTACTTCGCCGGCCACGGCACCCGGATGCCGGCCCCCCACCTCGCCGGCGAGCCCGACCTGTTCGACGAGGCGCTGGTGCCCGCCGACCGTCCGCCGCCCGGCGCGCCCACCCGGGACATCCGCGACGACACTCTGCGCCGCTGGTTGGAGCCCATCCGCCGGACCGGCGCCGCGCTGACCGTCATCCTCGACTGCTGCCACTCGGGCAGCGCCACCCGGGGCCCGTCCGCGGTCGCCCGCCGGGCCGCTCCGCCCCACGACGGCCCGCTGCCGCCGGGCGCCTCGCCCGAGGCCCCGACGCCGGCCGCCGCCCGCGGCCCGCTCGTCGTGCTCGCTGCCGCCGCCGACCACCAGCCGGCCGCCGAGACCCGCGACGATCCGCCCCACGGCCTCATGACCCGGACCCTGCTCGATCTGCTCGACGGCCCCGACCCGGGCGACGACCCCGGCAGCCGCCCGACCTGGGCCGAGCTGCACGACCGCCTGCGGGCCGCCATCCGCCGGACCGAGGCCCGCCAGACCCCCCAGCTCGAAGGCGACGGCGTCGATCGGACCCTCTTCGGGGCCGCGCGCCGCCCGCTGATCGGCCACCGCCTCGCGACCGACCGCGACGGCTGGCGCCTCGACGCCGGCTTCCTCGTCGGCTTGAAGCCCGGCGACCGCCTCGACGCCGTACCCCTCGGCCGCGCGACCCCATCCGGCGCGATCCGGGTGATCGAGGCCGGCCCCTGCGTCAGCCGGGTGATCCCGATCCACGGCGCGGTGCCCGACCCCTGCCGCGCCCGCCGCCCCGGCGACGCCGCGCCCTTCACCTTGCGGCTGCACCTGCCCGACGGCCCGCCCGCGCTCGCCGGCCTCGACTGGATCGAGCCCGCCGCCCCCGACGCCGCCGACCTGCGCCTCACCCCGACCGCCACCGGCTGGCAGCTCGCCGGGCCCCACGTCGTGACGACCGCCGTCGCCGGCGGCCCCGCGGCTCTGATCCACCGCCTGCGCCGGTGGTCGGCGTGGTTCGGCCTGCACCGCCTCGCCGGCGGCCGCTGCCCGGTCGACGTGCACCTGCGCCGACGCGGCGACGACCGCCCCCGGGACGACGCCACGCCCCTGATCCTGGCCCCGGGTGACATATATATCGTCAAGGCCCGCCACCGCGGCCCGCGCCCGATGCACCTCGCGCTGCTCGAGCTGATCGATGACGGCGCCATCGCCCACCACCCCTGGGCCGGCAGCAGCGCGCCCGGCTGGCAGTCCGCCGCCGAGCAGCCCGTCGACCCCGGGCACACGGTGTTCTTCGCCGCCCGGGCCCGCCTGAGCCCCGGCCGCCGCGCCGACCGCTGCACCTTCGTCGCCCTCGCCACCGACGCGCCGACCCGCTTCGACGCGCTCGTTCAAGGGGCCGTGCGCAGCGGCCCCGCGCCCTGGCCCGCGGTGTTGCTGCGCATGGGCCGCCGCCGGGGCGACCTGCGCGGGGCGTCCGATCGCGACCGGCCGTGGGGCGTCGGCCGCGCGGTCTGCGAGACCCGCGCCCGGTGACGCCGGGTGAAAAACCGGGCATTCGGACACTTCGGGTGCTTGGATCCCTATTCCCCACATGAGCGCACACGCCCACGACACATTCTTCAAGGCCGTCTTCGCCCGCCCCGAGCTGGCCGCCGACCTCATCCGGCGCAACCTGCCCCCGGCCGCCGTCGCGGCGCTCGACCTCGATCACCTGGAGCACATCGACCGGGAGTTCGTCGACGAGACGCTGCGCAGCCGCCGGGCCGACCTGATCTTCCGGGCGCCGCTGCGTGAGGCCCGCGGCCGGGAGGCGTGGATCCCGCTCGTGCTGATCGAGCACCGCTCGACGCCGTGGCGGCTGGCTCCGCTGGACATGCTGGGCTACGGGCGCCCCATGTGGAGGCGATACGTCGAGCGCTATCGGGCCGAGCGCGGGCGCACGCCGAAGCACCTGCCGCTGCTCCTGCCGATCGTGGTCTACCAGGGCCGCCACCCGTGGAGCGGCCCCCGCGATCTGGTCGAGCTGTTCGACCTGCCGCCGGCCCTGGCGCCCATCCTCGGGCCGTATCTGCCGCGCTTCAGGCTGCTCATCGACGACCTCGCGGTGGAGGATCCCGCGCGGGACACGACCCTGGCCCTGTCGGCGATGGCGCTGGTGACGATGCAGTTCGTGCGCGACGAGTCCGATCCGGCCGGGTTCAAGCTGCGCTGGCGGGCCCTGCTCGACGCGTCGGTGGGCGAGCCGCACATGGTGCCGGTCATCGAAGCCAGCGCGCAGTACCTGTATGATGTCAGCGACAGGCTGAGCCCGGCGGACATCATCGAGACCGCCGAGGCGGTGACCGACCCGGACACGAAGGAGAAGCTCATGACGCTCGGCGAGAAGTTCAAGGCGCTCGGCCGTGCAGAGGGCATTCAACAGGGGCTGGCGCGCGGCGAGCAGGTCGGGCAGGCCCGGGTGCTGCTGAAGCAGATCCGGCTGAAGTTCGGCGCCCCGGACGACGCGACGCGACGGCGGGTGGAAGAGGCCGACGTCGAGCAGCTCGACCGGTGGAGCGCGCGCATCCTGACCGCCGGCTCGCTGGCCGAGCTGCTGGCCGAGCCCGACTGAGACGCCGCCGGGCCGCCGGGCCTGTCCCACAGCCTCCGACCCTCGCCCCCCGCGCCGCCGACCCTGTGCCACACCCCCCGATCGTCGGCCGCCGAGCGCCGACTGCCCCCCCACACGCGAAAATCCGCGGCCTCGGCGCCCGCCGCGCGCCTGCACAGCCCCGATCCCGTCGCGCCGACGGCCGCCGACCAGCGGCGCTCCCCGAAGCCGCCGCCGACCACGCCCGGTGAGTATGCCACAGCCGATTTTCGTCACCGATCGGGCGCGCAGGCTGCGCCGATCGTCCAAAATCCTCGCCGGTCGAGCCCTCGGCGCACGGGCACAGCCCGGAATCCGTCGCCTCTCGGGCCGGCCGGACAGGGCACACACCCGATCCCGTCTCACCCGGCGAGCGCCGACGGCTGTCCCACAGCCCGTCCACGCGGGCGCCGTGGTCGATCGCACAGCGCCCGCGCCTCGACCGGCGGGCGCGCGGGGCAGCGGTACACGCCGGCAGCCTGTCGATCGGTGAGCCCGTGGGGCTGTGCCACATCGATCGGGCCGAAGAGCGGCGAAATCGGCGGCGCCTCTCCGCCGCGCGCGCTCGACGGCCGAGGGTTCGGGGATGCGGCGACTGTATGAGGGGTCGGCCGGCGGGGGTTCTGGGTTGTGGCATTCGGCCGCCGGCTCGCGGGGCGGGTATTTCGAGGTGTGTCCTCTGATCGCCGGCGTCGGCGGCGAGGATTCCGGGCTGTGGCATGGGGAGCCGCGGTGACCCGGCGAGGTGTGCGGGGTGCGGCCGCGCGGCGTTTTGTCGGCGGGCGGGCGATCGCGGTGGAGGCGGGGGGCCGGCGGCTCGGCCTCCGAGGATTTGCGGCTGTGGGGGCCGCGCTTTTCGGCGGTGGGCGGGGGTTTCGGGCTGTGGGCGGCGGCCGGCGCGTCGATCGCCGACGATCGGGGGCTGTCGGGCCGCGCCCGGCCGTCGGCCGGTGAGAATTCCCGGCAGCGGCACGGGCCCGGCGCGGCTGCGGTGCCCGGCGCCCGCCTTCGCGTTGCTCTGACCTCACTTTACACTTAACGGTAATCCGATGAGCGACCTCGACCCCGCAGCGCTGCGGGCAGAAGCCGAGCGCCTCCTGGGCGCCCACCAGCCCTCAGCCGCCGCCGCGCTGCTCGAAGACGCGCTGGCCGCCGCGCCCGACATGCCCCCGGCCGACGCCGCCCGCCTGCGCCTCGACCTCGCCCGCGCCGAGCGCGCCCGGGGCGACCTCGAGGCCGCCCGGCGCGCGCTCGACGCGGCGGCCGCCGTCGACGGCCCCTGGCGGGCGGCGCTGCTGGGCGACGTCTTCGACCTCGAGGTCCGGGCCCTCGCCGACTCGGCCGCGCTCGACGGCGAGGCCGCCCGGCGGTGGACCGAGGCGGCCCGCGCCCGCCACCCGGCCGGCTCGCCGCAGGCCGCCTTCCACGACACCGCGAGCGCGCTGCTCGACGCCCGGGAGCTGTTGCACGACGGCGCGTTCCCCGCGGCCCGGGCCCGGGCCGAGGCCCTCGAGCGGGCGGCGGCCGACCTGGGCGACGTGCCGCCCCGCTGGGCGACGTGGCTCCGGGTCGAGGCCGTCGTCTGCCGCGGCCGCTGCCTGCTGGCGCTCGACCGGGTCGACGAGGCCACCGCCGCCGCCACCGGGGTGCTCGCCGAGATCGACGACGTCGACGACTGGGCGGACGTCGACGCGCTCGCGGTCCGGGCCGGCGCCGCCGCCCTGCTCGCCGACTGCCTCGCCGGCAAGCCGACCAGCGCCCGCTGGGCCGCCCGGGCCCGCGCCGCCCGGGCCCGGGTGGCCGCCCGGGGGCTCTCGTTCGAGGACGACCAGCACTTCGGCGTCCGGGCGTGGCTCGAGGCGGGCACCCGCCCCCCGATCGGCGAGCTGGTCGCCCGGGTCGGAGATCGGCTGCGGCACATCGAGTGGTCCCACCTCATCGACGTCGAGCGCGCCCTCGCGACCGGCTGGGGCCAGCCGGTGCACGACGCGATCTACGCCGAGGCGCCCATCGGCTTCGGGCTGTGGCGCGCGATCGGCGAGCGGGTCGAGCCGGTGCGCATCGCGACCGTGCTGATCACCCTCGCCACCGCGCTGTTCGGGGTGCCGCTCGCCGCCTGGCTGGGCGTCGGCTGGGGCTGGATCGCCGTCGGCCTGCTGCTGACGCTCCTCGGCGCCTGGTTCCTGCCGCGGGTCGTGCTGCGGTATCAGGTGCGCCGCGGCGCGCCGCCGCCCCCCGAGTCGGAGTGGTGGGAGCACGTCGCCCACCGCGAAGAGCTGCACGCGCTCGAGGCGGCCGCGCGCGAGATTCTGGGCCCGCACCGCACCACCGCCACGGCGACCCTCTTCGAGCAGTTCGGCCACGCCTACGGCGCGCTGGGCGACGGCGAGGCGGCCGCCCGCTGCTTCGACGAGGTGCACCGCCACGCCGCCCGGATCGGCTGGCCGGAGAAGGCGGCCGAGGTCGCCGAGTGGCTCGCCTGGCTGCACCGGATCGGGGGTCGGACCCACGCCGCGATCTTCCACGCCGCGCTGGCCGTCGAGGCTCGCCAGCGCACCGCGGCCCACCTCGACCGGGTCTCGGCTTCCGATCGGGCCGGGTTCCTGCGGCGGCACCGCGCGGCGTTCACGCTGCTGGCCGATCTGCTGCTCGCCCGGGGCCAGATCATCGAGGCCGAGCGGGTGCTGGCGCTGCTCAAGGCCGACGAGCTGCGCACCTTCACCCGGGCCTTCATCGGGGCCGCCCCGCTCGCGCTCGACCCGCTCGAGATGGGCTGGCTGGCCCGCTATCGGGCGGCGGTGGAGGCCCTGCGATCCGCCGAGCGGGCCCACGAGGCCGCCCTGGCCGCCCACCGCGCCGGTGCGGGCGACGCCGAGACGGTGCGGGCCGCCGCCGAGCGGGTCGAGGCCCGCCGGGCCGCCTATCACGCCGAGCGGGCGGCGCTCGACGACGAGATGCGGCGGGCCGACGCGGCCGCGCCGGAGCCCGAGCCGCCCCAGCAGGACCGCCCACGCGACCCGGACACCGCCGACGCCATCGCCGCCATCGACGACGCGACCGCCATCGCGCCCGACGGGCAGTGGGCGGTGCTGAAGTACATCGTCACCGACCGCCGGCTGCACCTCATCGCCCGCATCGGCCTCGGCGCGCCGCAGCACGTCGTCGCGCCGTGTCCCGCCGACGCGCCCGACTGGCACACCGCGCTCGCCCGGCGGGTCGCTGCGGTCCGCCAGGCCGTGCTCGACCGGCGCCACACCCGCGATCTGCCCGCCGCCCGCGAGTTGGCCGAGGCGCTGCTGCCGGCCGCGGTGCGCCGGGCCATCGACGGGTTGACGGCGCCGACGGTGCTCTTCGCGCTCGACAGCCCCCTGCGCTACCTGCCCCTCGCCGCGCTGCCCCACCCCGACGACCCGCCCGAGGCCCCGGGCTACCTCGTCGAGCGGTGGGCCATCGCGCTCTACACCCCCGCGGCCCGCGCCGCGCTCGACCGGCGCGCGGTCGCCCGCTGGGGGGCCTCGGCCTTCGGCGTCACCCGGGGTCACGCCGGCTTCGAGCCGCTGCCCGAGGTCGGCGCCGAGCTGAGCGCCATCGCCGAGCGCCTGGGCGACGTCACCCTCGCGCTGGACGACGACTTCACCGAGCAGGCGCTCGTCGACGGCCTCACCAGCGGCCGCCCGGTCCTGCACTGCGCGACCCACTTCCGCCTCGATCCCCACCGGGCCACCGACTCGGGGCTCTTGCTGGGCACCGGCGATCTGCTGACGCTCCAGGCGCTGGCCGAGGATCCCCGGGCCCGCTACCGCTTCGCCGATCTCGATCTGCTGACGCTCTCGGCGTGCCAGACCGCGTTCGGCGCCGACGGCGACGGCCGCGAGGTGGAGTCGCTGGGGGTCCTCGCCCAGCGCAAGGGCGCCCGGTCGGTGCTGGCGAGCTTGTGGAAGGTGAGCGACGAGGGGACCTCGGCGCTTATGGAAGCGTTCTACGGTGAGCTGGCGGCGGGCCACGGCAAGTCCGAGGCGCTGCGCCGAGCCCAGCTGCGGCTGCTGGGCGGGGCGGTGGTCGGCGAGGGCGGGCCGGTGCGGGCGGCGGAGGCGTTCGATCTGTTCGGGGGCGGGCAGGCGCCGAAGGAGGCGCCGCGGCGGGCGTTCGACGTGCCCTGGTTCTGGGCCGCGTTCGTGCTGCTGGGTCGCTGGCGGTAGTCAGTCGGCGACGAGCCCCGGCCCGCGGGGATTACGCGGGTATTACATACGGCCCCGATGCCTTCCGTTCGGCGGGCGGCGTGTCGCATGCTGGCCGCGCAACGAGTCGGGAGACGGACGATGGCGAAGATGCTGGGAACCCAATGGCCGGTCGGGGTGTGCTTCTACGTGGGCGAGGGCGACGACGTGAAGACACTCGCCGGCCAGATGGACAAGGACATCGACAAGGCCCTCAGTGAGGCTCACGCCGACTTCGATGTCCGGCTCGGGAGCCCCATCCAACAGAATGCTGAGAAGCTGGCAACCGAGATCCAGACCGACCGGTGGTCCATCCTGCATATCGTCGCTCATGGCGCGAGCGACGGTGCGATCGCGGGACGGGATCCTTGGGGCGATCTCATGATCGAGAAGGAACGGCTGTCGCGGGTCGTACACTCCCATCGGGTCCGGCTGGCCGTGATCATGTCGTGTTTCGGGGCGCAGGTCGCCCGTGAACTCGTCGAGACCGGCGCGGTCGATGTCGCGATCGGCATGACGACGCCCATGCCCTTCAGCGTGGCTCTGGGCTTCTCGAAAGCCTTCTATCACTCCTTGGCCCAGGGACGGTCGATCCGTCGGGCGTTCTGTGACGGGCGCGACATGGCCGGGCTCCGGGTCGATCACCTGCCCGAGGAGCTCCATCTCTTCAGCAAGCCCGACTCGGATGCACCCGACCTGAAGATGTGCGATCCGGCCGACTTCTTCCTCATGGGTCGGCGGGAGAATCGCAAAGCCATCCGGAAGATGATCAAGGCTCTCCGCCCTCACACCGGGTTTCACGTCGATGCCAGCCTGCTCGACCCGAACGGCCCGGTCTACGTCGGGGTCGCGAAGGAAGAGCTGATGATGAAGCGCTTCAACGCGGCCAAGGTGGTCATGCTGCTCTTCGAGGGCGACCAGGAAGGGGATGCCACCCTCGCCGAACTCGTGACTCGGGCCGTGCACCGGGCCGCGTCGGGCGACGTTCGCCTCTTCCCGGTCTACCTCAAGGGTCGAGGGCCCAACCCCAAGCTGCCGTTTGGCCTGATGCGTCTGGTGCCGGCCTGCCTCGACGACTTCGACGGGTCATACAAGAAGCTCGGCAAGTACCTCGCCCGCCTCATCCCATAGCCCCTACCGCCGCTTGCGGCGCCACCCCCTCGGCGCCTCGGGGAACGGCACCCGCCCCAAGGCGAAGGGCAGCAGCTTCGCGATGTTGCGGGCGTCGTCGATGCCCCGGTGGTGGGTGCCTTCGAGCGGGATGTCGACCCGCATCAGCGCCCGGGCCATGCCGAAGCGCCGCTTCGTGCCCAGCGCGTCGCTGAACGCCTGCTTGATGTTGAGGTGCTCGCCGAGGAACGACGGCTTCACCCCGTGGAGCCGGGCGTCCTGGCGAAACTGCCCCCGGTCGTAGTTGCCCCACGACCCGAAGATCGGTGGTCGGCTGCCCCGATGGCGCTCGATGAAGCCCTCCAGGTCGCGCAGCGCCATGCGGAAGCCCGGCGCCCGGTCGACGTCGGCCTGGGTGATCGAGGTCAGCTCGGTGCAGAACGGGGTCAGCCGGCCGTGGCGCACCGGCTTGATGAAGGTCTGGAACTCGGCGGCCGGCTGCAGCGTAGGGCCGTCGACCCAGACCGCGCCGATCTCGATGATCTCCATCTGATCGCGGGGCACGGCGCCCTGGTCGTCGCAGGTCGCCTCGAGGTCGATGACCAGATAATCTCGGTGGCTCATGGTGTTCTCCTTCGGTGGGGTGTGCCGTCCGTCGACACGCCCCGGAGACTACTGGAGCCCCGATGCCCGCGCCCGGACACAAAACCGGACAGCCCGCCGGCCTGAGCTGGCGCGACCTGATCGACGGCCTCGTCGAGCGCCGGGGCACGCTGGCGGCGGTGGCGCTGCACCTCGCCGAGCAGCGGGCCTTCGCCGAGGACGTCGAGAGCGTCGAGCGGGGCCTGCGCCGGCTGCGGCGGCGGGTGAACGCCGACGGCGGCGTCTGGGGCGCGCGGGTGCTGCGCTGCTTCGGGTTGCCGGCGGGGGTGGCGGCCCGCGTCCGCTGGATGGGGCAGTATCACACCCGCTTCACCGATCTGCCGGCGAGCGTCGCCGAGGAGCTGATCCACCCCTGGGATCGCCCGCCGGTCAGCGCCACGCCGGCCCGTATCTGGCTCGTGCTGGCCCGGATCAACATCGCGCTGCGCCGGCGGGCCGACGTGGGGCGCCTGCTCGAGCAGGCGGCGTTGATCGCGCCCCGCGCCGAGCCGGCCGCCCGCTGCGAGCTGGCGCTGGTGCAGGCCTACGCGCTGTCCCGGGTCGACGACGACGGCAGCCGGGCCGCGCTCGAGGCCGCAGGGGCCATCCTGGCCGACGAGGCGCAGGCCGAGGCCATCGATCCCCACGACCGGGCGTGCCTCTTCGCCCGCTTGATCGACCACCGGGCATACCGCCTCAACAAGCCCCGGCTCGGGCCGCCCGATCACCGATCAGCGCTGGCGCTGTACGAAGAGATCCCGCCCGGCGGCCCGCACTTCGCCCGCTGCCGCCGGGAGAACGGCCTCGGCTGGACGCTGCTCAAGCTGGGGGATCGGGCGGCGGCGGAGGCCCACGCCCGGGCGAGCGTTCAGGCCGCGGGCGACGCCGGTTCGCTGCGCATGCGGGCGATGGCGCTCAACCTGCTGGCCGAGGCGACGTGGGGGGCGGTGTCGGACGGCGCCCGGCAGCGGGCCCGGTCCATCGCCGCCCGGCTGGAGGACGAGGCGCTGGCGCTGCGCTTCGATGGCGCGCGCCGACGCTGAGGGTCACATCCCGTCGCCGCCGTCGCCGCCGCCGTCCATGCCGCCGCCGGGGGGCACCGCCTGGAACTCGATGGCGATCTCGGGCTGCTCGGGGTCGTTGCTGAAGATCTGGAGCGCCCCGCGGAAGACCCGGGCTTCGGTGGGCGTGACGAGGATGGTCACCACCAGCGGGTCGCTGCCCGGGTCGAGGGTGGTCGGGAACTCGGGCAGGCTGCCGTCGGCGAACGCGAAGACCTCCGGCGGGGTGCCGGCCCGGAAGCGGATGTTGTCCACCGTCAGCGGCTGCCCGCCGCAGTTCTCGACGGTGACCTCGGCGGTGATGTCCATGTCGCCGGGCATGTAGTCGATGGTGAACATCTCGCCGGGGTCGACCAGGATGCAGCCGGTGGTGTCGTTGCCGCTCAGCGGGATCCGCACGTCGGGCGTCTGCGGGTCGTCGCTCACGATCGAGAGCTGCGCCTCGTCGAGCCCCTCGGCCGCCGGGGCGTAGCTCACCGTCAGGGTGAAGTCGCCGCCCGGTGCGAGCCCGGGGGCCCCGTCGCCGTCGGGGTCGGCGAGGATGTCCTGGGGGTCGGCCCCGTCGGCGGTCACCGAGAAGTCCATGTCGCCCTGGAGCTGGATCGCCTGGATGGTCAGCGGGGCCTGCCCGGCGTTGCTCACCTCGATGGTCTGCTCGTCCGTCTCGCCCGGCGGCACCCGCCCGAACACCACCTCGGGGGGGTCGACGGCGATCTGACCGATGGCCTCGGCGGCTTCGATCGGGATCGAGATGTCGCCTTCGGGCAGATCGGTCATCACCACCACCGCGCCCGACGGCATCACCCCGGCCTCGACCGGGCGGTGCTCGAGGATGACGTCCAGCGTGCCCCCCGGCTCGACGAGCAGCGGGTACGAGCCGACGTCCTGGCCGGCGAACGAGATCGCGATGATCGGGCGCCGCTCGCCCAGCCGGTAGAGGAGCTGGAAGCCCTCCGGCTCTTCGAGCGCGAGCCCGGTGATCTGCACGGTGACGTTGCCGGTGTTGGTCAGCCGCACCGAGCGCTCGACCGTCTGGTCGGGGCCGATGGCCGGCACCCGGAAGAGGTCCGGCGCGAGCATGACGCCCGGCATGGGCGCCGCGTCGGGCTCGGGCTCGGGCTCGGGCGCCATGTCGGGCATGGCGTCGACCATCATGTCGGGGGTGGGCTCGGGGTCGTCGTCGCCGCCGCCCGGGTCACAGGCGGCGAGCAGCGCAGCGCAGGCGAAGAGCGCGGGCCAGCGGGTCATGGGCGGTCCTCCGTTCGTGGAGGCCCTTCGATACCCGACATGTGGGGGTCTTTGCCATATCAGTGAGGGGGGGGTTCGTCCCGGGCGGCGAGGCTGCCGTCCCGGGGGGTAGGGAGCGGGAAGCGGCGCCACACCTTCTCGATGGCCCGGCCGTCGGGCCCGGCGTCCTCGAGCAGCGCCCGCAGCGTCGGCCGGCGGATGGCCTCGGGCATGCCCGGGTGCCACTCGAAGTGGAAGACCTCGGCCCGCTTCCATTGCAGGCCCCAGGTGAGGCCGAGGCGCTCGGCGATGGCGCCGACCCGGGCCCACTGCTCGACCTCGGCGTCGTAGCGCTTCAGGGCGTCGCGCATGGTGCGGTGGTGGGCCAGGTTGACGTCGAAGGCCATCCCGAACGCGTGCCAGCTCGCTCGACCGGCCTTGGCCTTGCGGCTGTGGCGGTCGAAGGGGCGGTGCCCGCTGATGAACTTCAGCGCGATGCCCGCGGCGGCGGCCTCGGCGTGCAGCGCGCGGGCCATGCGGCGGACCTCGGGGTGCAGGCGGGCGAGGTGGCGGCTGCCGGGGATGGCGGGCGGCTCGGCGGCGGGCAGCTCGGCGGCGGGCAGTTCGGCGGCGGGCAGTTCGGCAGCGGGCGGCTCGGCAGCGGGCGGCTCGGCGGGCGGGGCAGCCGGATGCGCCGGGCGCTGCGTGGCGCGCCGGGTGGCCCGCTTCGCCGCGCGCTTCGCCGTCCGCTTCGCGGGCGCCGCGGTGGGCGGATCAGGGGGCGCCGGCTCGGCGGCGGATGTATCGAGGGCGGCGGCGGGCTCGGCCCGGGGAGCGGCGCCGCAGGCGGTCAGGGCGGTCGAGACGAGGGCGGCGAGCAGGGCCGGGCGGGTGATGGGGGTCATGACGGGCTCCTCCGATTCGGGTCGCGGCGCGCGACGGGCCGGCGGAGAGCGTCTTCACCCACCCCGCGCGCGTCGGGGTTCACGTCATTCAACCACATGTATTCAGATGTCGCATAAAACCGCCGCCGCCCACCCCGAGCGGCGGGCCCGCGCGCAGCCTCTCGGATCCGTCACTCGACAGTGGTATACGCCTCCCAGCCCCGCCCCGGCCCCGGAGGTCGCCCGTGCTCGACGCCATCTTCGACCAGACGCCCGCCGCCTTGCGCGGCTGGTTCCCCCTCGGCCTGCCCCTCTGCGCCGACGCCGCCCAGGCGGTCGAGCCCGATGGCCCCGCCATCGACCGCCTGCGGCGCCTCGCCGAGCAGGGTCAGGCCCGGGGCCTCGCCGCCCGCCCGACCGATCTGATCGCCGGCGCGGTGCTGCACTCGGTCCTGCGCTGCCTCGTGGGCCGGGCGCTGGCCGGCGACGTCGACCGCCTCGCCGCCGAGGCCCGGGCCGATGACGCCGTCGCCCGCTCGATGGACGCCTTCGCCCGGGTCTACCCTCCGGCCGACGGCGCCGTCGACGACCGGCGGGCGCTGGTCGAGCTGCTGCTGCTCGACATGGCCGAGGCCAACCCCGCCATGGGCCCGCTGCGCTGGGTCTTCCACGCGCCCGAGCTGCGCCCGGCGGCCACCGGCCCCGCGGTGCGGGCGTTCGAGGGGGCCATCGACGCCCTCGACGCCCGGCTGGACGGCGAGCCGCTGCTGGCGCTGCTGCGTCAGCCGATGAAGGCCAGCCCCGGTGATCTGGCGGGGCAGCTCGACTTCGTCATCGGGCGGTGGCCGGCGATGCTGCCCCCGGCGCTCGTCGAGCGGCTGCTGCGGGCCCGGGACATCATCGAGGAGGCCGTGCGGCCGCGCTTCGCCGGGCCGGGCCCGATGGCGCCGGTGACCTTCGCCGGGGCCGAGGACGAGGTCGAGGCGTTCACCCCCGATCGGGACTGGATGACCACCGTCGTCCTGATGGCCAAGCTGACCCACGTCTGGCTGGACCAGCTCTCGACGCGATACGGCAAGCCCATCACCCGCATCGATCAGATCCCCGACGTCGAGCTCGACCGCCTCGCCGAGTGGGGCGTCACCGGGCTGTGGCTCATCGGCCTCTGGGAACGCTCGGCCGCCTCGGCCACCATCAAGCGCCGCATGGGCAACCCCGAAGCCATCGCGTCGGCCTACTCGCTGTATGACTATGCCATCGCCGACGACCTCGGGGGGCAGGCGGCCTACGAAGACCTGCGCGCCCGCTGCCGGGCCCGGGGCATCCGGCTGGCGGCGGACATGGTGCCCAACCACGTCGGCGTCGATGGGCGGTGGGTGATCGAGCACCCCGATCGCTTCTTGCAGCTCGATCGGCCGCCGTACCCCAACTATCGCTTCACCGGCCCCGACCTGAGCACCCACCCCGACGTGGGCATCCACCTCGAGGACGGCTACTGGACCCGCAGCGACGCGGCGGTCGTCTTCGAGCGCAGGGATCACCGCACCGGCGAGCGGCGCTACATCTACCATGGCAACGACGGCACCCAGATGCCATGGAACGACACCGCCCAGATCGATTACCTGAACCCCGAGGCCCGGGAGGCGGTCATCCAGATGATCCTCGAGGTGGCCCGGCGCTTCGATGTCATCCGCTTCGACGCGGCGATGACCCTCGCCCGGCGTCACATCCGCCGCCTGTGGCACCCGGCCCCGGGCGACGGGGGGGCCATCCCCAGCCGGGCCGAGCACGGGGTCCCGCCGGGTGCCTTCGAGAAGGCGATGCCCGCCGAGTTCTGGCGCGAGGTGGTCGACCGGGTGCAGGCCGAGGCCCCCGATACGCTGCTGCTCGCCGAGGCCTTCTGGCTGATGGAGGGCTACTTCGTGCGGACCCTGGGCATGCACCGGGTCTACAACAGCGCCTTCATGCACATGCTCAAGGACGAGGACAACGCCGGCTACCGGCGCACGATCGCCAATACGCTGGCGTTCAGCCCGGCCGTGCTCCAGCGCTTCGTCAACTTCATGAACAACCCCGACGAAGAGACCGCCGTCGCTCAGTTCGGCAAGGGCGACAAGTACTTCGGGGTCGCGACGCTGCTGGTGACGCTGCCCGGGCTGCCGATGATCGGGCACGGTCAGGTGCAGGGCTTCGCCGAGAAGTATGGCATGGAGTATCGCCGGGCCTACCACGACGAGGCGGTCGACGCCGCGCTGGTCGAGCGCCACGCCCGGCAGATCTTCCCCCTGATGCGGCGGCGGCACCTGTTCAGCGAGGCCGATCACTTCGCGCTGTACGACTTCGTGGCCGACGACGGCTCGGTCGATGAGAGCGTCTTCGCCTACAGCAACCGGGCGGGGGACGAGCGGGCGGTGGTGATCTACAACAACGCCTACCCCCGGACGGTCGGGCGCTTCAGCCGCTCGGTGCCGATCAACGTCGCGACGGGCGGCGAGACCGAGTTGGTGACCCGCACGGTGGGCGAGGCGCTGGGGCTGGCCGACGATGACACGCTGTATGCCTTCCGGGATCACGTCGGCGGGCTGAGCTACCTGCGCACCGGGGGGGCCATCCACGCCGACGGGCTGTATGCCGCGCTGGATGGCTATCAGACGCAGGTCTTCGTCGACTGGCGGGCGCTCACCGACGACCCGGCGTGGCGCCGGCTGGCCGACGAGCTGGGCGGGGCCGGGGTGCCCGATCTGGACGACGCCCGGCGGGCGTGGGTCCTGCGGCCGGCGCTGGATGCTTTCGATGCGTGGCTCGCCGAAGCGCTGGATGGCGCCCCCGATGGCCCCGCGTGGCGGGTGTTCCGGGACGCGGCCGCGCCCCACGGGGTGCTGGTCGACGGAGCAGCGGGTGACGATCCGAGGGCGCCCGCAGAGGGCGAGGCCCCCAGCAGCCGCAGCCCGGCGGCGGTGACGGCGGTCCGAGTGGCCGACGTGCTGGCCCGCCTCACCGCTCAGGGGCGGGTCGACGTGCGGGCGCGGGCCATCGCCGCGGTGGGCGCCGAGGCCGTCGGGCTCGCCGAGGCGCTGGTCGAAGGGGGCGGGCTGTCGGGGGATCCCGACGCGGTCGTCGCCGAGTGGGCCGAGCAGGCGGCCGGCCCCGCCGCCCGGGCGTGGCTCGGGGTGCACGCCCACGAGGGCACCCGCTGGTACCGCGACGAGCGCATGAACGCGCTGGTCGAGGCCCACGCCGCGCTGGCCGAGGCCCGGGGGGTCGATCCGGCGGCGGTGGTGCTGGCCGAGAAGACGCTGCGCACCCACCTCGAAGCGGCGGGCTGGCGCTACGACGCGGTGATCGCGCCGGTGCCGGCGCCGACCGGGCCCGAGCCCGGTTGAAGGCGCGGCTGGATCGGCTCCGGCGGGGGCGGGCTACTCGTAGATCGCGCCCTTCAGGGGCAGATCCCAGTCGTTGAGCTCGCTCTTGTCGAACCACAGGGCGATCTCGCGCTCGGCCGTCTCGAGCGAGTCGCTGCCGTGCACCACGTTGCGCCCGATGTCGACGCCGAAGTCGCCGCGGATGGTGCCCGGGGCCGACTGGAGGGGGTTGGTCTGGCCCAGCATCGCCCGGCCCTGCTTGACGACGTCCTTGCCCTCCCAGACCATCGGCACCACCGGGCCCGAGCCGATGAACTTCACCAGCTTGGGGAAGAACGGCTTGTCCGCCAACTCGCCATAATGCGACTGCAAGAGGTCTTCGCCGGCCCGCATGAGCTTCATGGCGACGAGCTTGAAGCCCCGCTGCTCGAAGCGGCGGATGATCTCGGCGATCAGGCCCCGGGCCACGCCGTCGGGCTTGATCATGATGAAGGTGCGCTCGGTGTTGCTCACGTCGTTCTCCTCGGGATGCGCCCTCGGGCGTCGAATCGTCGGGTGCGGGCGCCGGGCGGCCGCTCATCGGCGCCGACGCGGCGGACTGTATATCGGGGGGCGTCGGAGGCCGCAAGGGCGGCGGTCGAACGGATGAACGGTTCAACCGGGCCCGCTGAACCATGGGCCCGCCCGATGGCCCGCAGCCCGCATTCGCTGGTCGGGCAGACCCTCGGCGAATGTGGCACGGCGGCTGCAAAAAGCCGGGGCGCAGACGCGCTGTTGCTTCCCCTATAGCGCGTCGCTCCCCGCGTCTCACGGCCGGGCTTCGGCCCACTTCCCCTTGTCGTGGGGCGCGGGGTTCACTTCTCCGGCGCCGTCGCGCCCCGCACCCAGCCTTCGATGTGGATCTCGTAGCGGACCGGCCCCAGCGCCCGGGCCTCGTCCACCGACCGACCCGGCGGGCTCCGATCGACGTGATGCCCCGAGGCCTCGACGCGATCGGGCGCCAGCCCATGGTCCCGCAGATAGTCCGCGAGCGTGGCCGCCCGGGCGCAGGGCCGACACATGCCGTAGTCGCCCGCGTTGGGGTCGCGATAGTCGTGCATCTCGATCCGGATACGGGCGATCGCCGGGGCGCTCTTGAGCAGCCCGAGCAGGTCGTCGGCCACCGGGCGGGCCTTCGGCGGGAAGGCGTTGTACTTCGGGTGGCGGGGCACCGGCGGCAGCCAGATGCGGGTGCCGTCGGCCGAGACACAGGCCCGGGGCGGGCGGCTGCGCTCTCCGGTGTCCGGCGGGCAGGCCCGACCCGCGACGGTGGGCGGGGGCCGGGGCGCGGGCGGGTACGGCGACGGGCGATCGGCCGCCGGCCAGCGCACCCGCAGCGGGCCGTCGGCGAGGCGCCGGCCGATGGCGGCGCGGGTCAGGCAGGAGAGGGGGCCGGGGCCATCGAGCACCACGGTCGCCAGCCGCCCCCCGGCGTCGAGGAGCAGCTCGATACCCGGCGCCGTCAACTGGCCGATGAAGCACCGCCGCCAGCTCTCGGCGAGGGCCCGCACCGCGTCGCGATCGAGCGTCGGGCGGCCGCCCGGATCGGGGCCCACGGCGCGCGGTGTCCACCGGGTCACATGCCACTCGAAGCGGTGATTGAGCCGGTTGCGCGCCGGGTCGCGATAGTCGAAGACCGGCCGCGTCTCGCCGTAGCCCACCGCCTCGATCCGGGACGGGTGCACCCCGGCCTCCACCAGCGCCCGGCGCAGCGCCTTGGCCCGGTCGCACGACAGGCAGCGGCCGAAGGCCTGATAGGCGGGGTCGTAGGCCCGGTGGCTCTCGAGGCGCAGCAGCTCGATCTCGGGGTGGGCGTGCAGCACCGCGGTCAGCGCGGCGATGGGCGCGGCCAGCGCTTCCGGCGGCTCGCGGGTCTTCAGGGGCCAGTCGAGGCGCGGGGTCCAGATCCGGCCCGCGGCGCGATCGAGGCAGGGCGTCGCCGGGCGCTCGGCCTCGTTTGCGCCTGGGGGGCAGGCGTGATCGTCGGCGAGCGCGGGCGCCGCGAAGAGCAGCGCGAGCAGGAGCGGGCACAGCAGGGGCGGGGCGCGGCGCACGACCCATGATGGCCGCCCGACGCCGTCCGATGCCAGCGCTTGCCCGGCCCCGGTCCGTCGGGGTAGACCGGGGGCCCCATCGGAGGAGCCCATGCGAACCGCGCCCCGCCTCATCGCCCTCGCCGCCCTCGCGCTCGCCGCCTGCACCCCCACGGGCGGCGCGGAGGACGACGAGCCGCCGATCCTCATCGGCGGCGACGCCGGGTCCGACACGGATCTCGACATGACCCTCGATCCCGAGCCCGACAGCGGGCCGGCACCCGACCTGGGCCCGGCGGCGGACATGGCCCTGCCCGATCCGCCCGTCGAGCCGGTGTGCACCGCCGGCACGGCCTACACCCCGGGCGCGGCGTTGTTCGTCGAGCGGACCGCCGAGTGGCAGCTCGAGGCCATCGGGGTGCACGCCACCCGGCTGTCGGTGGGCGACGTCGACGGCGACGGCTGGGCCGATGTCATGGCCCGGCGG
Organism: bacterium; assembly: GCA_030426085.1. Classification (GTDB taxonomy): domain Bacteria; phylum Myxococcota_A; class Bradymonadia; order UBA7976; family UBA1532; genus JACKDM01. Next base: position 88,038 of record JAUHYW010000016.1, read on the forward strand.
GGCGGGCGGCGGTCGGACATCATGGTCGACGACCCCGAGGCGCGGCGGGCCCATCACTGGCTGCTGCGCAACACCGGCGAAGGCTTCGAAGACATGACCGCCGCCTCGGGCGTGCTCGCGGTGCGCGGCGACTACCCGCTGCCCCTCGGCCGCCCGATCGAGGTGGCGACCTTCGCCGACGTGGACGGCGACGGCGACCTCGACCTGTACAGCGGCCTCGACACCCGCGAGCCGGTGGTCATCGAGCGCGAGGGCGAGGATCCCATCCGGGTCTTCGAGCGCTCGGAGCTGCTGCTCAACGACGGCGCGGGCGTCTTCACCCTCGCCCCGAGCGCGCACCCGCTGCGCCGGGTCGGGGCCAACGACGTGCCCTCGGGCGCGGCCTTCGTGGACTTCGACCGCGACGGCCACGTCGATCTGTGGATGAGCCAGGGCGGCCTCGGCGCCCCGCTGCAAGACATCCTCTGGCGGGGCGACGGCGACGGCGGCTTCGACGACGTCACCCGGCTCGCCGGCCTGAGCACCGCCGAGTGGGTCGATCTCGAAGACATCAACCAGGGCCGGGGTCACACCACCGCGTGGTCGGCGGCGGCCTGTGATCTCAACAACGACGGGGTGCCCGAGCTGCTCGCCGCCTCGTACGGGCGGGCGCCGAATCACTTGTGGCAGGGCGCCGAAGACCGGGGGCAGATCACCTTCGTCAACCGCAGCGTCGACTCGGGCTACGCCTATGACGACGACATGACCTGGCAGGACGACCAGTTCGCCCGCTGCTTCTGCGCGTCGAACCGGGGCGCCGAGGGGTGCAGCGACGCGCCGGCGCCGAACGTCGGCTGCGGGCAGCAGAACTGGAACCACGACATCGGCCGGGAGCCCTTCCGCCTCGGCGGCAACAGCGGGGCGACGGTCTGCGCCGACCTCAACAACGACGGCTGGATGGATCTCTACACCACCGAGATCAAGCACTGGTGGGCCGGCCGGGGCGCCGACGGGGGCGAGCCGCTCGTCAACGCCGGCGAGGGCGACGTGCGGTTCGAGCGGCCGGGCAACGCGACCACCGGCACCGAGATCGAGCACCCGCCGTTCAACTGGGACGAGGGGCACATCACCGCCGGCTACCTCGACGTCGACAACGACGGCCGCCAGGACATCTACGTCGGCGCGACGGACTACGCCGGCAACCGGGGCCGGCTGTACCGCAATACGTCCGAGTGGGGCGGGGCGGTGCGCTTCGAAGAGGTGCCCACCGATGACTTCTTCGAACACAACCGCAGCCATGGCATGGCGGTGGCCGACTTCGACCGCGACGGCGACCTCGACCTCATCGTGGGTCACTCCCGGGCCCGGTGCGACGCCGACGCGCCCAACAACTGCTACCCCACGATGCAGGCCCGCTTCTTCGAGAATACGCTGGGCCAGGACGGCAACTGGCTCCAGCTCGACCTGCGGGGCGGCGAGGGCAGCAATACGCTGGCGGTCGGGGCCCGGGTCGAGGTGCGCACCGACGACGGGGTGCAGGTGCAGGAGGTCGGCGGGGGCTACGGCCACTTCGGCGCCCAGCGCGATCGCGTCCTGCACTTCGGCCTCGGCGCGGCGTGCGAGGCGGTCGTCACCATCCGCTGGCCGAACGCCGATCTGACCACCGAGCGCCTGCGCCTCGGCAGCGGGCACCGCTACCTCGTCCGCCAGGGCGCGCCGGCCGAGGTCGCGCCCCGCTGAGCCCCCCCCCGAAGCCGGCCGCGGGTCTTCCGTCGGGCGGCGCTCTCTGGCATGGTGACCCCGTGTCGATACACCCCCCCGAGATCCCGGCGCTGGTGCGGCTGACGGCCGGCGAGATGCTCGACCGGCTCGCCGCCGGCGAGGTCACCAGCCGGGCGCTGGTCGAGGCCCACATCGCGCGCATCGAGGCGATCGACGGGCGGGTGGGGGCCATCGTGCACCGCCGCTTCGACGCCGCCCGGCGCGAGGCCGACGCGGTCGACGCCGCCCGGGCCGAGGGCCCCGATCCCCGGCCGCTGGCGGGGCTGCCCATCACGGTCAAGGACAACTTCCACCTCGAAGGCACCGCCAGCACCATCGGCATCCGGGCCCGGCTCGATCATCGGGCGTCCACCGACGCGGTGCTCGTTGGTCGCCTGCGGGCGGCGGGCGCGGTCATCCTGGCCAAGACCAACGTGCCCCAGCTCCTGCTGGCGCAGGAGACCGAGAACCGCATCTTCGGGCGCACCGGCAACCCGTGGCACCTCGAGCGCAGCCCCGGCGGGTCGAGCGGCGGCGAGTCGGCGGCCGTCGCCAGCGGCATGAGCCCGCTCGGCTTCGGCAGCGACATCGGCGGGTCCATCCGCATCCCGTGCCACTTCACCGGGATCGCCGGGCTCAAGCCCACCCTCGATCGCTGGTCCAACCGGGGCATGGTCGGCGCGGTGCCGGGGCAGGAGCTCGTCCGGGCGCAGTGCGGCCCGATGGCCCGCTCGGTGGCCGATCTGGTGCGGGTGTGGCGGGCGCTCGATCCGGCCGAGATGGCCGCCCGCGACCCCTACGTGCCGCCGATGCCCGCCGGCGATCCGGCCGCGGTCGACCTGAGCGGGCTGCGCGTCGGCTGGTACATCGACGACGGCTTCCTGGCGCCGACGCCGGCCATCGCCCGGGCGGTCGAGCGGGCCCGCGACGCGCTGATCGACGCCGGGGCGACCCTGGTGCCGTTCCGCGAGCCGGACGAGGGCGAGGTGCTCTACCTGTGGCTCTCGGCCATCACCAGCGACGGCGGGGCGACCTATCAGCGGGTGCTGGACGGCGAGCCGTTCCCCGACGTGCTCAAGCAGAGCGCGAACGTGCTGCGGCTGCCCGAGGCCGCCCGCCGGGGGCTGGCCGCGGTGCTCGAGCGGCTCGGCGAGAAGCGGGTCGCCCGGCTGCTGCGGGTGCTGGGGCGCAAGCCGGTCGAGGCGTATTGGGATCGGGTCGCCGCCCGCACCGCGATGCGCCGGGCGGCGCTCGACGCGTGGAACGACGCCCGGGTCGACGCCGTGCTCGGCCCCCCGCACACGACCCCGGCGATGGCGCATGGCCAGTCATCGGATTACACCCTGGGGCTGGCCAACATGTTCCGCTACGCCCTGTGCAACCTGCCGGCGGGCATCGTGCCGGCGGCCCGGGTGGGCGAGGGCGACCGCATGCCATCCCCCGGGCGCGGCGCCGATCGCGTCGACAAGCTCCAGGAGGCCATCGACGCCGGATCGCTCGGCCTGCCGGTCGGGGTCCAGATCGCCGCCCGCCCCTATCGGGAGGACGTCGCCCTGGCGGTGATGGCGGCCATCGAGCAGCGGCTGCTGGTCCACGAGGATTTTCCCCACACACCCATCGATCCCATGCCCTGAGTCACGGGCGCATCAGCGAGGCACCATGTCATCCATCGATCTCTCGGCCCGCCGGGCGGGCATCCTCCTGCACCCGACCTCGTTGCCCGGACCCCACGGCATCGGCGACCTGGGGGCGGCGGCCCACCGGTTCCTCGACTGGCTGCGCTCGGCGGGTATCGGCTGCTGGCAGGTGCTGCCCATCGTGCCCCCCGGCGCGGGCAACTCACCCTACTCGAGCTGGTCGGCTTTCGCCGGCAACCCGTGGCTGGTCAGCCTGCCCGACCTCGCGGCCCACGGCCTGCTCGACCGGGCCGACCTGGAGCCGCCGGCGGCGCTGGCCGGCGCGAGCGAGCGGGCCGACTTCGGCGCGATGATGCGGTTCAAGGGCCCCCGGCTGGTCGCGGCCGCCGACCGGCTGCGCAGCGACGCGTCGCACCCGTGGCACGGGAAGCTGAAGGCGTTCGAGGCCGAGAGCGACTGGCTGCACGGCACCGCCGTCTTCGCCGCGATCAAGAACCGCCACGGCGACACCGCGTGGTGGGACTGGCCGGCCGCGCTGCGCGACCGCGAGGCCGGCGCGCTGGCCGCCGCCGAGGCCGAGCTGGCCGACGACATCGCCCGGGTCAAGGCGATCCAGTTCTTCTTCGACCGGCAGTGGCGCGCGCTGCAACAGGCGGCGGGCGAGCGGGGCATCGAGCTGATCGGCGACCTGCCGATCTACGTCGACGCCGACAGCGCCGACGTGTGGCTGAACCGGGGGCTGTTCGACCTGACCCCCGACGGCCGGCGCAAGGCGGTCAGCGGGGTGCCGCCGGACGCGTTCAGCGACGTCGGCCAGCTCTGGGGCAACCCGCTGTACCGGTGGGACGTGCTGGCCGAGACCGGCTACGGGTGGTGGATCGCCCGGCTGAAGCGGGCCCTCGAGCTGCACGATCGGGTGCGCATCGATCACTTCCGGGCGTTCAGCGCCTACTGGTCGGTGCCCGGCGGGGCGAGCGACGCCCGCTCGGGGCATTGGGTGAAGGGCCCCGGGCAGGCGATCTTCGACGCCTTCGAAGCCGCGCTGGGCGCGCCGCTGCCGATCATCGCCGAGGATCTGGGCGACATCGACCAGCCGGTGCGCGATCTGCTCGAGGCCTGCCGGCTGCCGGGCATGAAGATCCTCCAATTCGCGTTCGGCGGCGAGAGCGACAACCTCTACCTGCCCCACAACCACCGGCCCGACGCGGTGGTCTACACCGGCACCCATGACAACGACACGACCCTCGGCTGGTGGCTCGCGGCGGGGGACAAAACGAAGCACCACGTCCGGATCTACTACCGCATCGATGGGAACGACCTGGTGTGGGACCTCATCCGCGGCGCCTACGCCAGCCCCTGTCGGTTGGCGATCATCCCGATGCAGGACGTGCTGGCGCTCGACAGCCGGGGGCGCATGAACACCCCCGCGGTGGCCGAGGGCAACTGGGGTTGGCGCATGCGCGCCGAGCAGCTCCGGCCGGCGCACGCCGAGCGGCTGCGGGGGCTGGCCGCGCTCTACCAACGAGGTTGATTCGGCTGTTCGGCCGAACTACGAAGCCCGCCGCCCCGCTCAAACCCATCTCTCTGCCATAGTATGAGGCGGATACGGGGCTGGTGCGTCCACTCGCCCCCTGCTGATTTCCGACTTTGGCTTGACGATCGAACAGTCGATATGGATCCTCCAACTCGGGGCCGGCCGCAGTGGTCGCCCGTTCGGAGGTCAAGATGGCACCTGCAACTCGACTCGTCGCCGGCATCACCCTGTCGCTCTGCGCCGCGCTCGGCGCCGGATGCGACGACGATCCGCCGGCCGAGAGCACCGACATGGGGGGCGACATGGCCCCGACCGGCGCGGTCACCTGGCATCAGGACGTCGCGCCCATCGTCATGCGCCGCTGCGCCACCTGCCACGTCGTCGGCGGGGTCGCCCCGTTCCCGCTCGACAGCTACGAGACGGTCAGCCGGATGGGTGCGGTGGCGCTCAACGCCATCGAGGCCGGGCGCATGCCGCCCTGGATGCCCGATCCCGACTGTCGGGAGTACGAGGATCAGCGGCTGCTGACCGCCGACGAGAAGGCGCTCTTCCGGGCGTGGGTCGACGGGGGCACGCCCGAGGGCGACGCGGCGCGCGCCGCGCCGATCGAGATCCCCGAGGCGGAGACCTTCGAGGCGACCGACGTCGCCCGCCCGATGCAGAGCTTCGTGCCCGACGACGGCGTCGCCGACGACTACCGCTGCTTCATCCTCGACACCGAGTTCGACGCGCCGACCTTCCTCACCGCCAGCCGGGCGGTGCCCGACGCCGAGGCCATCGTGCACCACGTCCTGGTCTACGCCCTCGCGCCGGACCAGGTGCCCGGCGCGCTCGCAGCCGACGCCGAGAGCGAGGCCGAGGGCTACCCCTGCTTCGGCAGCCCCATGCCCGAGCGCACCGGCGACGTGGTCGGCTTCGGCGGCGGGGGGCTGCCCAGCCAGGTCGGCTCGTGGGTGCCGGGGGCCAACGACAACATCCTGCCGCCGGATCACGCCATCCCGATCATGCCCGGCAGCCGGCTGGTGATGCAGGTGCACTACAACTTCGGCGCCTCGGGGGCCGAGCCCGACGCCACGACCTTCGAGATGCGGCTGACCGACGAGCCGCCGCTGTTCGAGGCCCTTCAGCGGCCGGTGCTCGTGCGCCACCTCGAGATCCCGGCCGGCGAGCCGGAGGCGGTCAACCGCGCCCGCTTCGTGCACTACGGCGACGCGCCGCTGACCATCACCTCGGCCGGCCCCCACATGCACACCCTCGGGGTGCGGCTCAAGAGCACCGTCGAGCGGGCCGATGGCTCCGAAGAGTGCCTGCTGGATGTGAAGCGGTGGCTCTACGAGTGGCAGCAGGGGTTCGAGTTCCTGCCCGACGAGTGGGTGACCCTCAACCCCGGGGATGCCATCACCCTGGAGTGTGTCTTCGACAACTCGGCGGCCAACCAGCCCTTCGTCGACGGGGCGCAGATCGAGCCGCGGGACGTCGCGTGGGGCGAGGGCACCCTCGACGAGATGTGCATGAACTACATCACCTTCAGCCGGCCCTACACGCCGCCGGCCCCGCCCGCCGAGGGGTGCACCGAAGACGTCGCCGGCTGCATCGCCGACTGCGCCGACGACCGCTCCACCGCCGACTGCCTCATGGCCTGCGGCGGCGGCCCGCAGTGCACGTTCTGCGCGTTCCAGCAGACCCCCGACTGCGGCGGCGTGCGCTGCGCGGCCGATCTGCTCGCGCTGCGCGACGATCCGTGCCTCCAGCACTGCTACATCACCGTCACCATGCTCGGCGGCGAGCCCACCGCCTGCCTGAAGGACGCCTGCCCCGAGGCCTACGCCGCGGCGATGGGTTGCCTCGGCGAGGTGCTCGACGAGGGCACCTGCGATCAGCCCATCGTCGACGCCTGCGGGCTGCGGCTCCCGCGGTGACGGTCGGATCTGGTAGCCTGCGCGCCGACCTGTGAGGAGGCGACGCCCGCCCGTGAAAGACGCAAGCCGATGACCACCCGTGAGCAGCAGCGGATCGAGACGCGGGGCCGCATCATCGCCGCGGCGGTCGAGACCTTCGCCGAGCGGGGTTTTCACGGGGCGTCCACCCGGGAGATCGCCGGGCGCTCCGGCGTGACCCAGGGCCTGGTGACCTACCACTTCCAGAACAAGGACACCCTGTGGCGCGAGGCGGCGGATCACGTCTTCTCGGGGCTGTTCACCGACATCCGGGGTCGGGTGGCGGCCGAGGCCCCCGAGACGACCCGCGAGCTGGCCCGGGCGATGGTCCGGGCCTACGTGCGGCACGTCGCCGAGCGGCCGGCCATCATGCGGTTCCTGGTGCAGGAGGGGCACACCGACGACCCCCGCATCGAGTGGCTGGTCGACACCCACGTGGGCCAGATGCACCAGCACTTCGTCGGCTTCATGACGATGGCCGGGGTCGCCGCCGACGCCGACGAGGCGGTGCACCTGTATTACGCGATGGCCGGCGCGGGCAGCCTCATGTTCTCGGTGCCGGCGCTGTGTCGCCGGGTGACCGGGGTCGACCCCGGCGCGCCCGAGGTGATCGAGCGCCACGCCGACTTCGTCGCCCGCCTGCTGGTGCCCGACCCGCCCGGTGGGTGATCACGGGCCGCGCCTGGGTGATCACGGGCCGCGCCAGACATGCCCCGCGGTGCCCTCGTCGAGGTAGCCCAGGTTGCCGACGGCGTTGTCCCGCTCGGCGGCGCTGATCGTGTAGAAGTGATTGCCGCCCTCGGGGCTGTACATGCGATACAGCGGCACCGATCCGCACAGCGGGCGGGGCGACCAGTAGCCGATGGTGCGCTCGGGCGCCACCTGGATCTCGCAGGCGGTGTCGTTGGTCAGGAAGTACTTGCCGTTCGGCTTGCGGCACAGGAAGACCGCCCGCATGCCTCGCAGATCGTCGGTGTAGAGGTGGAAGAACGCCTCCGCTTCGAGCCGATACGGCGCCTGCCGGGCCCGGGCGAGGTCGTCGGTGAAGAGGTGCCCGTTGCCGCTCGACCGGTGGATGGGGCGTCGGCAGCCGGCCAGCCCTTCGTCGCAGCGGCCCTCGCAGTTGTCGTCGATCGCGTTGCACTGCTCGGCCGGCGGGCGGCACTCGGCGAAGCCGTCGACGCAGGCGGTGGTGCCCTCGGTGTCGCACATCGTCGCGCACGGGGTGTCCGGCGCGCAGTCGCTCTCCAGCTCGCAGCCGGTGTCCGGGTCGCCGTCGACGTCGACGAAGCCCGGATCACAGGCTCCGATCGCGCACGCGCCGTCGACGCAGGCCGCCATGCCGTTGCGCACCGCGCAGGCCCGCCCGCAGTCGCCGCAGTTGAGCGGGTCGCGGCTCAGATCGGCGCAGGTGACCCCGCACACGTCCAGCGGCGCGCAGGCCTCTGGGGTGGGGCCCGGCCGGGCGTCGGGGGTCGCCTCGGGCGCGGCGTCGGGGTCGGCCGGCATGCCATCGGGCGTTGGATCCCCGCCGTCGGGGGATGGGCCGGGATCGGGGTCGGGCGCGCGCTGATCCCAGACGTCCAGCGGCGGCAGGGTGTCCGGCCGGGCGCCGGCGTCGACGGTGAACTCGGCGTCGGCGCAGGCGACGAGCAGCGCCGCGAGGCTCGGGGCGAGCGCCCACCGGATCACGTCAGCAACCCCGGCAGGACCTCGGCCGTCTGGCCGCCGCTCCACCCGAAGCTCGGCAGGTCGAGCCCCAGCGCCCGCAGCGCGGTGAGCTGGGCCCGGCTCAGGTTGCCCCCCGGCTGCCGGACGTGCACCCCGTCGTTCAAGGCGCCGCCGCAGCGGCCGGCGAGCAGCACCGGCAGCTCCTTGACGCTGTGATGCCAGCCTTCGCCGTACTCGGTGGTGGCATAGATCAGGCCCCGGTCGAGCAGCGTCGATCCGTCGACCCGGGCCCGGTCGAAGCCATCGAGGAAGGCGGCGAACGCTTGCATCTGGTGGGCCGTGATGGCCCGCACCCGCTGCCAGTGGCCGTCGTGACAGGTCTTGTGCATGCCATCGGGTACGCCCAGGTCGCCGAAGACATGGGTCGTCGCCGGGGCGGTCAGCATCAGCGAGAACACCCGGGTCAGCCCGCAGTCGACGGCGACCCCCAGCAGCGATCCCATCGCCCGGCTGCGGGCGACGAGGTCGCCCCCGTCGCCCGGCGCCGGCGGCACGGCGCACACCGGATCGGCCGCCTCGACCCGCCGCTGCAGCTCGCGCACGTGGGTCAGGTGGGCGTCGAGCCGCTGCCGGTCGCGGGCCCCGAGCTTCGCCCGGATGGCGGCGGCGTCCTCCATCACCGCGTCGAGCACGACCAGCCGGCGATCGCTCTCGCTGCGGTCGGCGTCGCGCACGAATAGGCGGTCGAACAGCGCCCGGGGGCTCATCTCGGGCAGGTTGGTCGAGTAGGTGCCGTTGTACGAGATCGCGTTCCAGTGACCGTAGTCGTGGAACCGGGCCCGGCTGACGCCCACCTCGAGCGAGCGGAAGAGCGGGGGGTTCGTGTACCACTGCGGGTGGCGGGCGACGTACTGGTCGAGCGTCGGGCGCAGCGCGGTGAGCGAGTGCGATCCGTGATCGAAGCCCTCGGGGCGGATGCGGTCGCCGGTCATCGCCACCATGAAGCCCCGCATGTGCCCGTCGCCCTGGCCCGGCGGCATCGGGGGGACGGCGGTGTGCGGCTCGAGGCCGGTGATGGCGGTGATCCGGTGGGCGGCGAGCGGGGTCAGCAGCTCCGACGGGCGGTAGCCGGGGCCCACCTCGGCCGGGGTCCACAGATCGGGGTGGCCCGCCTGCCCCTGCTCGGCGCCATGCCCCGCGTGCCACGGGGTGCCGTTGGCCCAGTAGAACAGGCCGAAGAAGCCATCATCGATGCCATCGGCCCGGGCGTCGCCCAGGCCGTACATCGCTTCGAGCGGGGGCAGGGCGACCGAGACGGCGAGCCCGGCGAGGCCGCCCCGCAGCACGGCTCGGCGGGACAGCGGCGTGCGCGCGATCCACGGCGCGCGGCGGTCGCTCACGGGGCACCTCCCGGGGCGGGTTCGTCGGCGGTCTCGTCCGGCGGGGCGAGGGTGCGGAAGCCCCGGCTGAGCACCAGCGCCCGCACCAGCCGGTCGAAGGCATAGCGCCCGTCGGCCATCTCGGCTTCGAGCGTGTCGATCACCGATCGCTCGTCGATGGTGTCGAGCCGGTTGTTGGCATAGCGATAGAGCTGCCTGGCGATGCACCGGCCCACCCGGGGGTCGTCCCGCAGCAGCGCGGCGAGGTCGGTGCCGTCTGCCAGCGGCGTGCCGTCCAGCTCGCCCGAGGCGTCGACCTCGATGCCATCGACCGCCCACCGGTGGCGGCCGATCGAGTCGAAGTGCTCGAAGAGGAAGCCGGGCGGGTCGATGAAGCGATGACACCCGGCGCAGGCCGGATCGTCGCGGTGGCGTTCGAGGCGCTCGCGCAGCGTCGGCGGGTCGTCCTCGCCCGGCTCGAGGTCGAGGTCGATGTCGCCCGGCGGCGGGGGCACGCTCTGACAGAGCACCCGCTCGCGCACGTACTTGCCCCGCAGCGTGGGCGAGGTCTCGGTGGGGTGGGCGTTCATCGTCAGGAAGGCCGCCAGCCCCAGCACACCGGCCCGGGGGGTCTCGGGGCCGAAGTCGACCGGCACGAAGGTCGAGCCGGTGGCGCCGGGGGCCTCGACCCCGTACAGCGCGGCCAGCTCGCGGTTGACGTAGCCCCGGGGCGCGCCGAACAGCTCGCGGATGTCGGCCCGGCGGCGGAAGACGAGGTCGTCGACGAGCAGCCGGACCTCGGTCTCCATCGCCCACAGCAGCGCCTCGTCGAAGCCGGGATACAGCGCCGGGTCGCGCTGCACCCGCGAGAGCCGGGGCAGGTCGAGGTACTGCGCGAAGAAGTCCTGCACCGCGTCCCGGGCCCGGGGCTGCGTCAGCAGGCGCTCGGTCTGGGCGATGAGCGAGGGCCCGTCGAGCAGCTCGCCCCGCTCGGCGGCGTCGAGCAGCGCGTCGTCGGGGGCGCTGTTGGTCAGCAGGAAGGCCAGCCGGCCGGCCATCTCGTAGGCGGTGTAGCGCAGGCGGTCCGGCGCGTCGGCGGTGGGGTCGGGCTCGCCCCGCTCGACCCGGTAGAGGAAGCTCGGCGACTGCAGCAGCCCGGCGAGCACCGTCTCGAGGCCCCGCAGCGGCTCGCCCCCGGCGGTGGCGGCGGCGACGGTCAGCCAGCGATCCTGCTCGGCGGCGTCCAGGGGCCGGCGCAGGATCCGGCGGCCGGTCTCCCGGATGAAGCCGCGTACGCAGTCGTCATCGGCGGCGGCCGGGGCGCAGTCGAGCACCCGGGCCCGGCGCTCGGGCGCGGCGAAGACGGCGGCGGCCACGGTGAAGGCGGCGTCGGCGTATCTCTCGATCCCGCCGGCCGAGACCTCGGTCGTGGCGGCGCCGATGCCATCGAAGAGATAGGGGTTGGTGTCGGCCTCGACCGGGGTGGCCGGCAGCCCGGGCCCGAAGAGATCGGCGAGGGTGTTGCGATACTGCCGGGCCGTCAGCCGGGCCATCACCGGCGGAGCGGGCACGAAGGCCGGGGTGTCCGCCGGGGATGGATCCTCGGGATCGGGCGCCGGATCGGTGGCGGGGGTCATCGGCTCGGGAGCCATGGGATCGGGGGCCATGGGATCGGGCGCTCGCGGCTCGCCGGGGGCCTGCGCCTCGGCCGACGCGGCGGGCCCTCGCGGCGCCTCGGGGGGCGGGCCCTCTTCGCAGGCGCTCAGGAGGCTCAGGGCGAGGGCCGTGGCGCAGAAGAGACGCCGGGTCGGCATGCGGGCTCCCGGGGTGCGCGGGCGCGCGCCGTGCACGCCTCGTCCCAGCTTGCCCCATCGGCGCCGCGCGATCCAGCGTCCGGGGGTCGCTCAACGCATCCGGTCGGCGGCCGTCACCTCGTCGAGCGTCGGCTGATCGTCATGCGCGATCAGCTCGGCGTAGTACTGGTCGATGCGGGCCTTGAGTCGACCGTAGGGGGTGCGGTCGTACATCCAGCAGATCCACTTCTTCTCGTCCGTCGGGTGGGTCTGCACGATCGCCTCGAAGTAGCGCAGCCGCCCGTGCCCCGGTCGGGCGAGCCAGCGCAGCACGAACGGTCGGCCGGCCTCGAGGTGCTCGCGCAGCTCGGCCTCGCGCCCGCGCAGCTCGGGGAGCGCGGTCACCAGTCGATCGCCGGGGTACAGCTCGGGCCAGGGGTCCGATACGCCGCCGAGTAAAGCGATCCGCAGATCCCGGGTGAGCACGGCGAACGCGATCCGACGGATCGCGCAGAGCGCGTTCAGAAGGTCTTCGGGCGGCCCCATCGAGTACCTCCCCTTCGCGCGTCGCGCCGAGTCGATGATGGATCGATCCCTATGTACCGTAAAGTATCTCGATTTGCCTACACAGTACGGATATCGACGCATTGCGCTCGGGCCCGGGCTGCGGCGTATGGCTGGTCGGTCACTGCGCGTCGCCGCTGGCGTCCGGGAGGAAGACATGCGGTCGCCCATTCGATGGCTGGGGTCGCACGAGGTCGGGGCGCTGCGCGATTTCGTCGCCGCCCGCAACATCCCCGGCGGGCAGCTCTGCCTGCACATCTCGGAGCGCCCGGAGGAGGTCGCCGCCGATCTGGAGGTGCCCGGCGCGCCGTTTCCCACCCGGTGCGTGGTGCTCGACGGCCCGGATGGCTGGCGGGGTGCCATCGCCTGGGAGGTCGGCGGACCCGCGGGGGATCGGGCGTGGCTCTTCGGGCCGTGGACCGCGCCGGCCGACGAGGCCCTCGCCCGGCGGCTGCTGCAGGCGGCGCTCGATCGCCTGCCGGCCGGCGTCCGCCGGATCAGCAACTTCGTCGACGCCGCGTTCGAGGTGGGGGTCGCCGCCCACCGCGCTCTCGGCTTCACCACGGCCCGCTCGGTGCACATCATGCGCGCCGAGCGGGCGCTCGCGGTGCCCCCGCCGGCCGGGGTCTCGATCGTCCGCCATCGGCCGGCGAAGGGGCTCGACGGCGACACTGTGGCTCGGCTGACGGCCCTGCACGACGCGGCCTTCCCCGACACCCACACCGCGATGGCCGAGATGTGCGCCCGCGATCCGGCGCGCGACGGGCTGTGGGTCGCCCACGACGAGGGGCGCGCGGTGGGCTACGTCTTCGCCCATCGGCCACCGGCGCTGCTCCAGGGCGCCGTCGAGTACGTGGCCGTCGCGCCCGCCGCCCGGGGCCGCGGTGTCGGCCGCGCGCTGCTGTCGAGCGCCGTCGCCTGGCTCTTCGCGATCGGCGCGCCGGAGGTCTTCCTCACCGTCGACGCCGACAACGCGCGGGCCCTCGGCGTCTATCGCGCCGCGGGCTTCGAGCGCCTCCGCACGGGCCTCGCCCTCGACCTGCGCCCCGCAGCCACCGCCTGAGCCGCCGATTGCCCCCGCCGGGGGTCGGGCCCATACTCACCGCTCGACGAGCTCCGGAGGTGCCCGTGCGCACGCGTCTCTTCGCCTGGGTCGGCCTCGCCGGCCTCTTGTGGTCCCTGCCCGCGGCGGGGCATGGCATCAACGGCCACGTACACGTCACCGGCTGGGCCATCGAGCGGCTGCCGCCGGGCGAGGTGGCCGACTTCTTCGCCGATCCCGAGCTGTTCGACGTGGCCTTGTTCGCCGCCTCGTTCCCCGACTCGGGCTATGCCATCGACGATCCCTATGGTGAGATGGCCCACTGGCCGCCCTTCCTCGAGGCCTACATCCGGCATGTGCTGGCCGAGGCCGGCCCGCCGTTCGATACGCCCGAGAAGCGGCGGCAGGCGGCCTTCGTGATCGGGCTGGCCTGCCATGGCTTGCAGGACGAGATCTTCGACTCGATCTTCCTGCATCACATCCGGGAGCACGATGGGGAGGGGCAGGACTCGGCCGACTCGGGCACCGACGCCATGCTCTCCACCGATGGCTACCTGCGTTTCAAGCCCCCGCAGTGGGCGCCGATCGACGATCTGATCGAGGTGTTCGCCGCCGAAGGGCACGCGGTCGAGGCCGGCACGATCGAGGCGGGCATGGCCCGGGTCAAGGTCTTCGTCATCGACGCCTTCCCGAACCTGGCGCCCATCCTCGACGAGCGACTCCGCCCGCTGCTGCCGTGGACCGCCGAGCACTACATCGATCCGGCGGTGCCCGGCAGCCTCGCGGCCGAGATCCCGGCGACCGGGGCCTTCATCGAGGCGCTGTGGGCCCGGCTGCACGGGCGGATGCCGGTCGCCGCGATGGTGGGGCACGCCTACCCCGACGGCCGGCGGCGGCTGATGAGCCTCGACGCTGACAGCGCGGGGAGCTGGATCACCCTGGTGCTGGGCATCGGGGCCCGGGTGGGATCGGTCACCGCCGAGCGGGTGGCCCTCGAAGGGCCCGCGGGGCCGGTGCCGTTCGATCTGCATCACACCCGCTGGGGCGGCTCGCCCGATGACTGGACCCGCATCGTGCAACTCCGGCCCCGGGCCCCGCTGGAAGCGGACGCGGCCTACGTCGTGCGGCTCGAGCCGGGCATGGAGCTGATCGACGGGCGGGTGTTCGATGCGGCGTGGTCCCATGCCTTCCGCACGCCGTGCGCGCCGGGCGACGGGTGCCCGCCGGAGCCGATGGACGGGGGCGTCTTGCCGGTGGACGCGGCGCTGCCGGACATGGCGCCGCCGGACGCGACGCCGCCCGACCGGGGGCTGCCCGATGTCACACCGGATGCCATGCGAGGGTCGAGCGTGGATGCCATGCCCGATGGCTCCGTCGGCGCCGACGCGGCGCCCGTCGCGTCCACCGATCCCGGAGGCTGCGCCGTCGGTCGCTTCGGGCGGGCGCCGATCGGGTGGCTGATCGGGCTGTGGCTCGCCCTCGGGCTCGGCCGCTCAGCGCGTCGCCGTATCGGCGGGTGAGGGCGGGGGGCCGCGCTCGTCGAGCGGCGGCACGAAGAAGCGCCATGGGCGGCGCACGAAGCGGCGCATCACCGCGGCCGCCAGGGCCCACCGCTCGCCGAAGGTGAACCGACGGGCGGACAGCGCGAGGGTCAGGGTCAGGCCGAAGCTGACGAGGAAGTTGACCAGCCCGATGAGCGCGACCCCCAGCGCGGTGACGCCGATCACCCCGGGCGCGACCCCCTCGCCGAGCCGGGTGAGCGCCATGCCGAAGTGGGCCGAGGCGAAGGCGATGTGGCGGATGTCGAACGGCACCCCGGCGAACAGGCCGATGCTGCCCGCGGCCCCGAGACAGAAGCCGAGGTAGATGTTGCCCCCGAGCTTGCCCAGCTTGTCCCCGACCGCCCGCCCGAGCCGGGCCGCCCGCGCCGGGCCCAGCAGGCGCCGGGTCCGGGCCTCGACCCGCTCGGGCAGCCGCCGATACAGGTTGCGGTTGTCGAGCCAGCCCGAGACCAGGCCCGCGGTCGCCAGGAAGACCCCGGCGATCGCCGCATAGAACAGCGACCCGCTCTCCCACGGGTGCAGCTCGGCGAGCAGGCGCTCGGCCTTCGCCGGATCGAGCGGCGGGGCGCCGAAGGCCAGCCCGTACAGCGCCACCAGCGCGACCCCCATCGGCAGCGCCGCGGCGAGGTTGCCCACGAACGAGATGAACTGGCTGCGCGAGACCCGCTCGACGAGGGCGGCGAGGCCCTCGATGTCGTGGGTGCCGTCTTCGGGGGCCATCGTCCGAGCGAGGGTGTTGGCGGTCATCGCCGGCTGCTTGGTGGCCAGGGTGCCCCCGGTCAGCGCGATGAGCACGAAGCACAGCGCGTAGTTGGCGCCGAACATCAGCGCTTCGGCCAGCGGGGCGGCGTCGCCGTCGAGCAGGACCTTGAACAGCGCGAAGAGCCCGACGATGGCCCCGCCGAGCAGGCTCGACAGCAGGAAGCGTCCGTATTGGCGGGCGTTGGACGCGATGTATTTGCTGCCGGCCCGGGCGGCGTGCTCGACCACCTGATACGCGAGCAGATCGGCGTGGGCCCGCAGGTGCGGCCGGATGTGGCTCGCGCTGTGCTCGGCGCGCACCAGGGTGACCGTCAGCCGCCACGCGCAGCGGGTGAAGTCGCGCTCGACCGGCTCGGTGAGGTGCAGCAGCCGGTCGAGGCGGTCGATCTGGGCCACGAGGCGCCGGGTCAGCCCGGTGAGGTGCAGGCTGGTGCCGAAGCGGTGCTTCTCGGCCCGCAGGCGGTGCACCCGGGCCCGGCAGTCGTCGAGGATGGCCAGGGTCGCGTCGAGCAGCGGCTCCTCGTCGCCCTCGACGTCGTTCTCGTAGCTCTCGACGTAGCGCAGCGTGGCCTGGCTCAGCGCCAGGAACGGGGAGTCGGGGTCGTCGACCTCGGGCATCAGGCGGGTGATGTCGGGGTTGAGGCCGAGGCTGGCGATGTGGTGGCTCAGGGCCCGGATCGCGGCAGCCAGCTCCTGGGAGACGCCGGGCACCGACTCGGCCGAGATGCCGAGCTGCCCCAGCAGCCGGCGAGCGGTCGCGGGCTCGATGCGCGCCAGCCAGCGGTGATCGTCGGGGCGGTCGAACAGCCGCCGGATCAAGCCCCGCAGGCTGTTCGCCGGGTGGACCTCGGGCAGCAGCCGCCGGCCGATACGCAGGCCCAGGCCGCCGAAGAAGCCCCGCTCGCCGGGGATGCCCGACTCGACCAGGGCCTCGGTGCAGCGCACGCCGGCCAGCGCCCGGCGGATGGCCGCGCCGAGGCGGGGCCCGACGCCGTCCGGCTCGCGGTCGAGGTGGGCGCACAGGCTCGCCGCCCGGGCCTCGGCGTGGTCGGCGTCTCCGGGCGGGCGCAAGGTCGCGACGAGGGCTGCCAGCGCGCCGACCGGATCGGCGTCGTCGAGGCGGCCCCGCATCGCCGCGAGGGCGGGGGTCCAATCGGGGGTCTGCATCGGCCGGATCAGCTCGACTCGGCGGCGTCGTCCGGCGCCTCGCCCAGCATCTCGGCCCGGACCGCGCCCAGCGCCTCGGGCTCGCCGATCAAGGTGATGCGATCACCGGCCAGCAGCGGATGCGCCGGGCGGGGCACGAAGCTGCGATTGTCCCGCCGCACGAGGGAGACGAACACCCCGGCCGGCAGCGGGGCGTCGATGACCCGGCGCCCGACCAGCGCGGCCGTCGGCCCCTCCTCGTCGAGGTCGAGCACCAGGAAGCGGTCGTCCCGCAGCAAGAGCTCCTTGAGGGCCGCCGCGTCGGGGGCCTCGCGCCACGCGGGCAGGAAGTCGTCCCGGTCGATGCGCTCGGCGAGCCGGGCCAGGATGCGCAGGTGGCGCCCGGGGTGGGCGTCGGGGCTGATCAGCATCACCAGGGCGAAGACCTTCGTCGGCTCGGGGACCGGCGACCCCTCGAAGTCGAGGCCCTGCTTCAGCCGCACCAGCGCCATGCGCGGGCTGTCGACCCGGTCGGTCCGCAGGTGGGGCAGGGCGACCCCGCCGGCCACCGGCATCAGGCCCAGGCGGCTCTCGGCGGCGAAGGTGCGGGCCAGCACCACCCGATCGAGCCCCAGCGAGTCGGCCAGGGCCCCGGCGCCGGCGGCGAGCGCGGCGTCGATGTCGACCACGCTGTCCAGCTCGACGACCCGGGCCCGGCTGACGACCGCCTCGAAGCGGTCGCTGGTGTGCAGGCCCCGCTCGGCGAGGATCAGCCGCAGCTCGGCGTCGAGCCCGAGGTGGCTGCGCTCGCCGAGGCGGGCGAAGACGTGGAAGATCGCGCCCTCCCGGGCGACCCGCCGCCGGGCGTAGAGCAGGTACCACGCGATGCAGGCGACCACGACGCCGCCGGTGAAGAGCACCGCCAGCCAGCCCATCTCGACGATGAGCCAGATCGGGATGAGGATGCCGGCGATCTGGACCCAGGGGTACAGCGGGGAGCGGAAGCCGGGGCGGTAGTAGTCGATGCGGCTCTCGCGCATCACGATGACCGCGGCGCACAGGGCGCCGAACAGGGCGAGCTGGAACGCGCTGGCCAGCTTGGCGACGGCGGCGATGTCGAGGGTGACGATGCACACGATCATCGCGACGGCGGTGACCACGATGCCCGCGGTGGGTGTGCCGAAGCGGCTCAGCCGGGCGAAGCGGGCCGGCACGAGCTGATCCCGGGCCATGGCCAGCGGATAGCGGGCGGCGCTCATCACCCCGGCGTTGCCGGTGCTGGCGAAGGCGGCGATGGCCGCGGCCACGATGAACCAGGCCCCCATCTCGACGCCGATCCCGTCGAAGAAGACCGCGCCGGCGGTCGAGACCGGGGTCAGATCGCGCATGAGGTCGGCCCGGGGCAGGGCCAGCTCCATGAGCATGACCCCCAAGGCGTAGATCGAGGTGGCGGTGACCAGGGCCAGGATCATGCCCCGGGGGATGTTGCGGTCCGGCTCGCGGATCTCTTCGGCGACGCTGGCGACCTTGGTCAGCCCGGCGTACGAGACGAAGACCAGCCCGATGGTGGCGAAGAAGCCGTCGATGCCCTTGGTGACGAAGGGCTGCATCCGGGAATAGGTGAGCCGGGCGTGGGGATCCTCGAGCATCCACAGCAGGCCCTCGGCCATGTACCAGCCGAGGATGCCGACCAGCGCCCCGACCAGGATCCGCTGCAAGCCGGCGGTCTCCTTGGCCCCGAGCACGTTGACGACGGCGAAGACCAGCGTCAGCGAGACGGCCAGCGGCTTGATCGGCACGTCGACGTAGACCGCGAGGTAGGCCCCGAGGCCGATGAGGGCGAAGGCGCTCTTGAGCACCAGCGCGACCCACGAGCCGAGGCCGCCGATGGTGCCCATGAGCGGGCCCATGGCGCGGTCGAGGAAGTAGTAGGCCCCGCCGGCCCGGGGCATCGCGGTCGACAGCTCGGCCACCGAGAGCATCGCCGGCAATATGAGGACCCCGGCGGCGAGGTAGGCCAGGAACGCCGAGCCGCCGGTCTGGGCCACCGCGAGCCCCGGCAGCAGGAAGAAGCCCGACGAGAACATGGCCCCGGTGGCGATGGCGTAGACGTCGAAGAGGCCCAGCTTCTTGGAGAGGCGCTGCGGTGACTGAGTGGTCGACAAGACGGATCCCCGGAGTGGTGCCCCCATCTGATGCGCGACGCCCGCTCGATCGTGTCACCCGGGCTCGCTGGCGGGCGCTCATTCGGTCTCGGCGAATCAGATGTGCGCGACCATCGAAATCATCGAAAGGTCGACCGGGCTCACTCGGTGAAGCGCACCCCGCAGGCGCCGTAGGGGCCGGCGCAGTCCCCGGCCCCGAGCGCGCTGTGCACGCATCGGGAGAGCCCGCCGAACGGGTCCAGGCAGCGGTCGATGATGCAGGCCAGATCGGCCCCATCGCAGGCCTCGGTGCAGCCGGCCAGCGCCCGCAGGTCGTCCTCGCAGCTCTCCCGGGCGCAGACCCCCGTCGCTTGCAGCAGGCACGTCGGGCAGACCTGCTCGCCGGCGGCGTGGCACCGGGCGAAGCAGGCCGGATCGGGCCCTCCGGCGGGGTCGGTCGGGCAGCCCGCGGCGCACGGGGCGAACGGGGCGCACTGCGGGCGGCCGCCGAGCGCGTCGGCCGGCCGGGCGATCAGCAGGATCGCGTCGCACCGCTCGTCGTCGAGCCCGTCGCCCCAGGACAGCGGCTCGGTGGGCACCCCGCCGACGGCGATGTTGTCGTGGGTGCAGCGCAGCGCGAGCACGTCGCCCGAGGTCACCGGCACCCACGCCTGAGGGGCGAAGAGCCAGGTGCCGAGCCAGCCGGGGTCGAACCGGGGCAGGTCGAGGACGCAGCGATCC
Organism: bacterium; assembly: GCA_030426085.1. Classification (GTDB taxonomy): domain Bacteria; phylum Myxococcota_A; class Bradymonadia; order UBA7976; family UBA1532; genus JACKDM01. The sequence goes on from JAUHYW010000016.1 coordinate 107,690, forward strand.
GCGTCCGCCCGCTCCAGCGTCGCCTCGAGCTGCACGCCCCGCGCGCCCATCCGGGCCGCGGCGCCGATGATCGTGCCGTCGACGCCGAGCGTGAAGTCCCGCCCCTGCCGGACCCGGCGGTCGGCGGGGATGCTCAGCCCGGTGTGCGCGAACTGCACCGCCTCGACCCGGTTGCCGGGGGCCGCGTCGGGCATCCACAGGTCGACCGCCGTGCGCTCCACCGGCACCGCCTCGTCCAGCGCGCGGGCGCTGTAGTGCACCATGAGCACCAGCCGGCTGCCCGCGGGCACCACGAAGCCGTGATCGGCCGGCAGGATCAGGGGCGGATCTTCGGGCAGGCGGGCGCCGAGCGAGCGCCAGGCGGGCACCCCGGGGCCGGCGTCGCAGGGGTAGCCCACCGCGTCGGCGGCGGCGTCGAGCGCGTCGAGCTGCGCGCTGTAGATCGGGTCGACCGCGAACAGCTCGGCCCGGCGCAGCATGCGCCGGTCGCCGGCCGGCGCCCAGCCGTCGAGCCAGGTGTCGGCCTCGACGGCGTGATCCAGCGGCAGGCAGCGGCGGTCGTCGCCGCCCTCGAAGGCCGGGATGTAGCCCGCCCCGGCGTCGATGCGCAGCGTGGCCGGGCCCGGATCGGGCGTCGAGCGCGGCGCCGGCGGGATGTAGTCCAGCGGGGTGCCCTCGCGGTAGCCGCCCGCCTGCCACGCGGCGAACCGCAGCACCTGCTCGTCGGTCAGCGGCTCGACGCCCTCCACCGGCCGGCACTCGGGGTCGGGCAGCGCCGGCGGCATGCTGCGGGCGAAGACCGTCGAGACCACCGCCCCGGCCCACCAGGGCGGCGTATCGTCGTCCCACTCGGCCGTGGTCAGATCGAGGTCGCTGACGGCCCCCGGCCCGTGGCAGCGCAGGCAGTGGCCCTCGACGAGCGCCCGGATGTCGGCGTGCCAGGTCGGGGGTTCGTCGACGAGTGTGCCGTCCACCCGGGCGTCGGTGGGGGCCGCGTCGGGCAAGGGCGGATCGCCGGTGGAGGACTCGTCCGGCGCGGCGTCGCAGCCGGCGGTGAGGGCGAGGGCGAGGGCGGCGAGGGGCAGGCGGGCGAGGTGCTGCATCGGTTCGCTCCGGGCACGAGGCGGTCGGGTTCGATCATAACGAGCGCGCGGGGTCGGTTCCTGCCCGCGCACCCGTGATGATCACACACCGGGCCGACAGCGTGGTGTCAGCACAGTTGCATCCCCCGCGCTGCACCACCCGTGCCCGAGGTGATCGGGCGCCCTGATCGGGGCGCCACCGATGCCATCGAAGCCAGGCCGGGCGTCACCCGAGCCAGTCGCCGTCCGGCGGCAGCCGGCGGACCTCGGGGCAGGTGCCATCCAGCTCCATCTCGACGAACCAGCCCCCGTTGCGATAGGTGTCGTATTCACAGCAATATGGGCTGCTGACACCCAGCGCGAAGATGCGCCCGTCGACGATCTGCAGGTCGACCACCGTGCTCGCCCGCTCGCGCACGACGAAGCCGGTCCAGGTGACCGCGCCGGCGGCGTCGACCCGGGAGACGAAGCCCTTGCACGCCGAGCGCGCCGGCAGGCAGGCGCTGCCGCCGAGCAGCCAGCCGCCGTCGTCGAGCGGCAGCGCCGCCTGGATGCCCCCGTGGGTCGCGAACCCGGGCAGCGGCAGCGGGGTGGCATCGACGAGCTCGCCGGCGGGTGACAGCCGGGCCATGTGGGGCCAGCCCTGCTCGATGCGCTTGCCGTCGTGGCCGGTGATGTAGAGCACCGTCGGCCGCCCGGTGTGATCGCGCACCACCCGCATCGGCCAGAAGTCCGGCTGATGCCACGCCCGCACGATGTGATCCTCGGCCCGAAGAGACATCCTGCCATCGACCCCAGCGCTCACCGGCGGCAGCGTCTCCCGGGCGATCGAGACGAAGCCCACGTACGCCCGGGGCCGCTCGCTCGGCGGCAGATCGGCGTAGACCGCCGAGGCGGCCCGGGCCCGGCCGACGGCATACACCCGGTCGTCGGGTCCGGGCACGAACGAGCGCACGGTCGGGGTCGCGTCGAGCCAGTCGCCGCCGAGCCGGGCGCCGAGCTGCCCGAAGTGGCCTTCGAGCATCACCCCCGGGGGCTCGGCGGGGGTTCGCGCCAGCCGCAGGACGGCCTTGGGGCGCAGCGCGTCGTGAGCGTTGGCCGCGACCAGGGCCGACTCGCCCTGCACGTACACGTCGTGGGCCTCACCCAGCCGGTCGGTGGGCAGCCCGCTCGGCAGGGCGAAGCGCGTCGACGGCCAGGGGACGTCGGGATCGGCCGGCACCAGCGCCGTCGGGCCGTTGGTGTGCAGCACGCCGTCGATCCAGACGGCGAGCTGCAGCGGCTGGTCGTCGTCGAAGACCCGCACCGCGCCCGAGCGGGTGTCGAGTTCGAACACCCGGCCGGCCTCGTAGCCTTCGTCGTCGACCCGGGTGCCGGCGAGGCCGATGCGGCCTTCGGGGCCGATGGCGAGCCGATCGGCCCGCCGCAGACCGACCAGATCCACGGTGCCGCAGCGGCTCTCGGCGACCGGGATCGACGGGCGGTGCGCCTCCATTTCGAGCGGCTCGCCGCAGCCGACGAGCGGGTTGATGCAGCCCAGGGCGAGGGCCGCGCACAGGGGGCGGACGCGCGCGCGAGGCGCGCGGATGACATCGCGCAGGTGTGTGTTCATGGGGGGACACTACCAACCCCCACGGCGGCCGTCTGCTGAAGACACCCTGTCAACTGACGGGGGTTGTCATGGGCCCGAAACCCAACCCTGGAGCGGGCTTCAGCCGGTCACCCCGCCCGCCGCCGGGCGATGCGGACACTCCCCGCAATCCTCCGGTCATGCCATCCGGGCGGGCCGGGGCGAGGGTGGGGCAGTGTGGGACGACGCCGCCCGGCGCCGGGGCAGATCCGGAACGGGGCACCCGAGCGAGCGCCCGCGGGCGCGCGACGGGCCTTCGAATCGCGCCGATCGGGGCCGTGGCACGAAACCTGTAAACCGCGAATGAGCGCCGGGCGGATGACCGCCGGCACGAACAACCACCCGAACTGTTTCTTCAGGAGGACTTCATGAAGCGCCACACCACGGGCCTCGCCCCTCTCGCCGCCGGCCTCGCCCTGCTCGCCTCGGGCCCGGCCATCGCTCAGGGCGTCCCGATACCCGAGCGGGACGAAGCGTGGCTGATCAGCGCCCAGGGGACGGCGACCCGCTCGGCGCACGAGCCCTCGACCGAGTACTTCATGCCCGGCGGCAGCGCCGGCCTGGGCGTGTATCACTCGCTGAGCCCCTACATTCAGCTCGGCGGGCGGCTGAGCGGTATCGTGGTGCCCGCCGACGAGGCCCCGCCCCAGGGCATCGAGAGCAGCGGTGACCTCGCGCTGGGCGCGTTCAGCGGCATGATGCGGGTCCGCCCGCTGGCCGATCCGTGGGAGCAGAGCCGCGCCGGCGGGCTGTACATCGAGGCCGGCGGCGGCCCGGCGCTGGTCGGTGACGAGCTGTCGGGCGCGGTGGATGTGGGCCTCGGCTGGAACTTCTCGGTGAGCGACGTCGTCGCCCTCGGCCCCAACCTGCGCTACATGCAGGCGTTCGAGTCCGACGACCGCTTCGTCGGCGACGACCCCCGCATCTGGATGGCCGGCCTCGAGATCGCGCTGCTCGGTGAGGTCGACCCGCCGGTGCAGCCGCCCGCCGACGACGAACGGATCGACGTCCATGTGACCGTCAACATGCCCGAGACCGAGCGCTCGACGGCGATGGCCTACGTGGACCGGGACGCTGATCGGGTCGACGACCGCTTCGACCACTGCCCCGAAGACAAGGAGACCTTCAACCGGGTCGATGACCACGACGGCTGCCCCGACACGGGCGCCATCACGCTCGGTGACACCGACTCGGACACCGTCGTGATCGACGAGGCCGTCTTCTTCCCGTTCGACGAGGCCACACTGACCGAGGAGGGCCGCGCGGCGCTGCTCGACGTGGCGGCGGCCTACCATCAGGCCGAGGAGCCGTGGGATGCGCTGATCCTGCGGGGGCACACCGACACCCGGGGGGACGCGGCCTACAACGCCGAGCTGAGCCAGGCGCGGGTCGACGCCGTGCGGACCGCCCTCGTGAAGATGGGCCTGCCCGAGCGGTCGATCTTCACCGAGGCCTACGGCGAGAACGCGCCGCTGTCCGATGGCGAGACCGCCATGGCGCACCACCTCAACCGCCGGGTCGAGTTCGTCATCGACCGGTGAGCCGACCGACATGCCTTCGACGCCCGCGCCGACGCCCGCGCGGGCGTCTCGCTCTTCGAAGCCAGAGGGCGGACGACGCCCGGCTCACGGCCCCAGGCAGCGCCCGTCGAGCCCGAGCCGGACCACCTCGGCCGGGGGGCTGAGATACGCAGCCGGCCCCACGAAGCTGTCTCGGTGCCGGTCGATGAAGACGACGAACGCATCCCCCACACGCCGGATGGCCTGGGCATGCTCGAACGCTTCGTCGCCGTCGGTCTTGGTCATCCACTGGATGCGGGGGGGGCCCGAGGTGGTGTAGCGGGCCACGACCGGCCGGCACTTGCGCGCGAAGGGGTCGTATTCGACCTCGACGTCGAACGGCCGCACCAGACAGACCGAGCCGGCCGCGACCAGATCACCATCCACCTGCACGAAGTCCCATATCCGCACGTGGTCGGCCGTGACGGGCCGGGGCTCGAGCGTGTGCTCGATCACCGGCTCGGCCTGATCGGTGAAGGCGAAGACGTGCGACGAGTTCGTCCTCTGGTCGAACAGAGTGGTCCGGGCCCGGCCGTCCTCCCCCTGCCTCAGTCCGTAGAACCCCCTAGGGTACCATGGATCGTCGGGGTCGTAGTCGAGCCACGTCCGGGTGGCGTCGGAGTCGAGGGATCCGGGCGGGAACCACCCGGCTTCGGGATCGGAGTCCACCGGGGTCGGGTACCCGATGTGGAAGACGTTCCGCAGAAGATCGCGGGTCTGCACCAGGGCCTTCACGATCAACCGGCCGTCGGGCTCGATGTGCCAGCCGTACACGCTCGCGTCCTCGACCCCGCCTTCGAAGATCCCGATCGCCTCGGCGCGCAGGCTGCCATAGCTCGTGACGACCCGGCTCGGGGCCTCGCCCTCGCCGCCCCGTTCGGCCACGACGAACTGCCGCAGCACCGAGCCGGTGGGGATCCGCTCGCCGAGCACCATGAACGCCCGGTCGCCGTCGATGTGTGCGCTCGGCGCATAGGGGTCGAGCCGGCCGAGGGTGCCGTAGGGCACGTCGAACCCCGGGCCGTCGGGGTCGTCCGGCGGGGCGAGCCGCCGCCCGTCGTGGTTGATGAGCAGGCGATCGCCGTCCCAGGCGATGGGGGTGGGGGGGTAGGCGTCGCCCGGGAACTCGATGAGCCGGGTCACTTCGAGGCCGGCCTTCGGGTCGAGCACGGCGATGATGAACGCGCTCGGGATGAAGGACAAGTCGCCCGGCTGCAACGGATCGAAGCGCGCCCCGACCACCGCCAGCCGCCCATCGGGCGCGGCGACGACCGCGTCGATGCGTTGCAGCGGAAGCGGCTGGCCGGAGCAGACCGCCTGCTCGGCCACCTCGATAGAGGGCCGCGGCGGGGCCGGTGAGATCGTGGTCTCCAGATCGCAGGCGAGCCCGCCGAGCAGGGTTGCGGCGACGGTGAAGAGATGGAGGGCGCCGCGCGCCCTGGAGCATCGGCGGGGATCGGGAGACACCATGGCCGCACTATACTGCCCCGGGCCGGCGCGATCACGCGTCGCCGCAACCCGGCGCGCCCCGGGCGGGTTGTCATCGCCTGTTGGTGCGGTATCCTCCCGGGGCACACACCCGGAGGCAGTATGGCCGACCGACCGAGCTGGCGAGACCTGGACCGCAACCGCGACAAGAGCGCCCACCGCCGTGAGGAGCGCCCCGCCCGGGGGCGCAAGCCGCGGGTCGACAGCGCCACCGCCGCCTACAAGCGCAAGCTCGACGCGTTCTTCGATCAGGGGGTCGTGCCCGAGCACCTCAAGGACAAGCTGCCCGCCGGCGCGTCGGACGGCCCCGGACCGCGGCAGAAGCTCCTGCGCGATGTGCGCGACGCCAAGAACAACCGGGCGCTCGAGAAGGCCGTCGACACGCTGCGGGCCGACTTCGGCCTGCCCGACGACATGGAGATCCTGCTGCGGGTGCTCGAGCACAGCAAGGATCCGGTGCTGCTCGAGGCGCTCGGGCTCATCGAGCAGTACGTCGAGTCGGGCCAGCAGGTGCCCCGCAAGCAGCGCTTCGTGCAGCGGCTCAAGGGCCTGGAGTTCAGCTCGTTCGACCCCCGGGTCCAGCGCAAGGCCGTCGCGCTCGCCAACCGCCTGCGGTGAGCCTGCCCGACCTCGACTCGCTGCGCTGCGTGCTCGCCGCCGCCGAGTCGCCCAGCTTCCGCGCCGCCGCCGCCCGGGTCGCCCTCTCGCCGGCCGCGTTCAGCGAGCGCATCAAGCGCCTCGAAGAGCAGCTCGAGACCCCGCTGTTCGTGCGCCGCCCCCGCCGCATAGAGCTGACCGCGGCCGGCCGCCGCTTCCTCGGGCCCGCCCGGGAGGCGGTCGAGGCCGCCGGGCGCTGCGTCACCCGGGCCCGGGGCGAGGGCCGGCTGCCGCCGTTCCGCCTGCGCCTGGGCACCCGCTTCGAACTGGGGCTGTCGTGGCTGGTGCCGGCGCTCGACGAGCTGCGCGCCGCCCGTCCCGAGCGCACCATCGACCTCTACTTCGGCGAGAGCGACGCGCTGCTCGAGCGGCTGGCCGCCGGCCGCCTCGACGGGGTCGTCAGCAGCGTGCGCATCGACCGGGCCGGGCTGGCCTATGTGCCGCTGCACGAAGAAGACTACGTATTCTGCGCCGCCCCGGCGCTGCTCGCCCGCCGCCCGCTCGACGGCCCGGCGCAGGCCGGTGAGCACCGGCTCATCGACACCCAGCCCGACCTGCCGCTCTTCCGCTACCTGCGCGACGCCCGCTCGGCGGACGAGGTGTGGGCCTTCGGCGACGTCGAGCACATGGGCACCATCGCCGCGGTGCGGGCCCGGGTGCGGGCCGAGGCCGGGGTGGCGGTGCTGCCCCGCTACTTCGTGGCCGACGACCTCGCGTCGGGTCGGCTGGTGCCGCTGTTCACCGACGTCGCCCTGCCCACCGATCGCTTCCGGCTGCTGTGGACCGACGGGGTGCCGCTCGCCGACGAGCTGCGCGCGCTCGGCGAGGTGTTGCAGGGGCGCCCGCTCACCTGAGCCGAGGGGTGGCGTTCGGCATCAGCGAACATGGGCCTTCGTGCATTCGTGATTCCCATACACGGCCCGCCGCGGCATGCTGTCCATGTCGGACGTGTCTGTCCGATCGCACGACTCAGGAGGCACCCATGGGACGTCCCATCGACCGCAGCGCAGCGCACGCCCGCGCCCTGACCACCGCCCGCCGCATCAGCTTCACCCTGGCCGGCGCTGGCGCGCTCGGCGCCCTCGGGGGGTGCATCGAGCCGGCGCCGCCGCCCGGCGAACTCGCCGATCCGGGGCTCGACGACCCCCACCCGGATGGGGGCCTCGTCGCCGACATGGCCTGGGACGCCGCCTGGGAGGCGGACCCGGACGCCGCCTGGGACGACGACATGAGGGGCGCCGACGCCGTGGCCGACGCGGTGGGGGATGCCCTCGTCGAGGATCCCGAGCCCGACGCCGAGCCGATGGCCGACGACGCGCTCGTCGACGCCGAGGTGTGGAGCGAGACCGAGCCCTGCCCGAGCCCGGCCGACGACCCCGAGGCGTGGTCCGCCTGCTGCGAGGCCAAGGGCTGGGACTGGGACCTCGACCCCAACTGCGCGGCGTGGGGCCCGCCGATGCCGCCCCGCATGGTCGCGTGATCCAACGCCAATCACTGAATGCCACCTCGCCCTCGGAGTGATCCCATGCATGCCATCGGCCAGACCCCTCGCCCCCTCGACCTGCGCGCCGCCGCCCGCGCGCTGCGCCCGACCCTCGACGCCGATCCCGCGCTGCGGGGGGCGGCCATCGCCACCTGGCGCCAGCGCATGATCAACGAGTACGGCTCGGCGGCGGTGTTCGCCGGCCTCGCCGGGCAGTTCGCCGACGTCGGCGCCTCGGCCGAAGAGGTCGACGCGGTCGCCGCGATGGCCGACGAAGAGCAGCGCCACGGGGTCTTGTGCGGCGCGGTCGTCGAGGCCCTCGGCGGCCGGGCCGTCGGTGGCCTGCCCCCGGCCGAAGCGCTGCCCCGCCACCCCGAGGCCGACCCGCTCGAGGCCCTCGCCCGCAACCTGCTCAGCGTCGGTTGCTTGTCCGAGACGGTCGCGGTGGCCCTCATCTCGGCCGAGCGTGAGCAGATGGGGCCCGGCCCGCTGCGGGACATCCTCACCGAGATCCTGGCCGACGAGGTGGGGCACGCCCGCCTCGGCTGGCGGTGGATCGCCCGCCACGCGCCGGTCTTCGACGCTGCGGCTCGCAGCCGGCTGGGGGACTACCTGACGGTGGCCTTCGCCCACCTCGAGGCGCACGAGCTGCGCTTCCTGCCGGTCGGCCCGGCGCTGCCCGACGGCGCGGCGCAGCTCGGCCTGTGCCACGGGTCCGAGGCGCGGGCGCTGTTCCGGGCGACGGTGGAGTCGGTGATCGTGCCCCGGCTGGAGAGCCACGGGCTGCCCGCGCGGCGGGCGTGGCGGGGGCGGGCGGCGGCCTGAGCCGGCTTCAGCGCCCGGCGGTGACGAACCGCACCTCGACCCGATCGGCGGGCAGGTCGCCGTTGCGGTCGCCGGCACCCCGGCCGATGCCCTTGACCCGGCTCCGGGCCACCCCGCGCTCGACCAGCGCGGTGCGCAGCGCGAGGGCCACGGCCTGACTGCGCATCAGCGCGACCGATGGATCGCGGCCGGCGTCGACATAGGCCTCCACCGACAGGTCGTACTCCGGGTACTGATCGACGAGCAGGCCCAGCAGATCGGCGACGACCGGCTCGGCCGCCGGGGCCTGACCGGCGCCCTGCTCGACGACCGCGCCCACCAGCGTCACCCACACCCCGTCGGCGCTCTCGGCGACCGGGCCCAGCCCGGCGAGCAGGCGGGCGAGCTCGGCCCGGCGGGCGCTGGCCTCTGCCGGCGCGATCGCCGGGGCGGCGGGCACCTCCGGCGCGGCGGCGGTGGTGCCCCCGAGCTGGCCCGAGATGACGCCGGTGCTCGACGAGACCGCCGGCCCCTGCGCGGCTCGGGCCGCCTCGCGCACCTCGGACTCTTCGAGCGCGGCGATGTCGACCCGCAGCGCCTCGAGCTCGGCCCGGGCGTCGCGCAGCGTCTGGTCGGCGATGACCTGCTCGTTGCTCAGCCGCAGCCGCTCGTGGCGGGCCACGGCGGTGCGCCAGTAGATGTCGGCCATGTGGATCTCGTGGATGCGCAGCCGGGCGTCGCCGTCGGCGTGCGCGTCCAGCGCCCGGGCGTAGGCCGCGTCGGCCTGCCGGGCCAGGGCCGGCTCGTCGCCGACCACCGCGTCGGCGTCGTCGGCGCCGCGCTGGATCTCGAAGGCCCGGATGTCGGGCGAGGGCGGCGGGGCCGAGGCGCAGCCGGCGAGCAGGGCCAGCCCGGCGAGCAGGCCGGGCACGCCGGGCAGCCGGGCCGCGCGGGCGGGGCGGGTGTGCGATCGGGTCGCCATGTCACTCCCCCCCTTCGAGGAAGCTGCGCATCGCCTCGTAGCGCTGCCGCTCGGCCTCGATCTGGTGCCGCACGTTGGCCAGGGACTCCTGGCTGCGGTTCAGGGCGTCGCGGGCCTTGGCCGCTTGCAGCCGGGCCCGGACCAGCTCTGCCTGGGCGTCGAGGCGGGCCAGCGTCTGCTCGAGACCCTCCCCGTCGCCCCGGCGCCACTGGCGGCCGGCCGCGTCGATCCAACTGCGGAGCTGGCCGAGCTCACGGGAGACCGCCCGGGAGTGCTCGTGCCCGGCGAGGGCCTCCACCGTGGCCCGGTGGCGGGCGATGTCATCCGGTGGTCGGGCGAGGCCGGCGGCGGGCAGCGCCAGCAGGAGGGCGAGCAGGGCGAGGGGCAGGAGGCGGGCCCGAGATGTGGGGGACATGGCGATGAACTCCGATATGGGGGGCGATGTGGGCGAGCATACCCGGGTCACCCGTCGGAGCAACTTTCTGCCGATGCCGACGGGCGCCCGAGTGCGGAGCGCGAGACCGATTGGCCAGTATAGGGGTGGGTGTCGGGCGGGCCTAGCCGGACACCCCCACAGGGTGGACTCCGGGGTCCAAGCAGGCTCTCGCCGGTCAGCCCGGCGGCGTCGCCTCTTCGGGCTCGATGGGCAGCGCGGCGGCCAGGAAGCCATCGAGCACGTCCATCTGGTCAGCCCCCAGCCGCTGGCCGATCTGGCTGCCGGCGTACAGCGCCACCGCCAGCCCGAGCGAGATCGGCAGGGCCCACAGCCCCGAGGCGGAGTGCCCGATGAGCGCCTGGGTGCCTCCGAAGACCGCGCCGGCCAGCGCGGCGAACGCCAGGACGGCGTAGAGGCTGGCGATGGCGGTCCACAGGCTGGGGTGGGGCCCGTAGCGGCACTTGACGCGGGTGCCGCGGGGGTCGGGCAGCAGGTCGACGCTGAGCCAGGGCGACCAGAAGTGTCGCTCGGCGGGGTCGACGAGCAGCTCGAGGTGGTTGCCCGACATCACGCCATGGCATGGCCCGCCGGCCCGCCCGACCGCCGCCCGGACCGCCGCGAGCACCTCGCCGTGGGGCGCGGGGACCACGAAGACCCGCCGGGGGCGCATGGGGCCGAGGTGCAGCATGCCGAGATGAAACATGACGATACGATAACCCATCCGCCTGCCGGCGCCGCCCACAACTTGAACCGACATCGGCAGTGGGGCAGTCTCAAGGGGGTCCGCGGTTCGCGCGTGGACGGAGGCGGACGAGATGCGGCGCCGGGATCCCCACATCTTCGATGAGCAGTACGACGGGGTCCTGTCGGCGATGGCGCTCTCGGGCGGGGTCGCCACCGTCGAACAGCTCGGGGCGTGGCTCGGCGGCGCGACCCCGGCCCGCGCGCTCCTGCAGACCGCCACCGAGCGCCGCCTCGGATCGCGCATCGCGCTGCCCGGCGCCCGGGCCCTCGCCCTGCGCCGGACCACCATGCGCCTGCTCGCCGGCCGGGAGAGCCCGCGCCCGGTGCTCGCCCGCACCCGCTTCACCGCCATCCACCGCTTCGAGTACTACCTGCGCGAAGGCCGCCCGCTGCACCCCACCGGCTGGGTCGAGCCGGCGCTCTTCGCCCGGGGCGCGCTGCGGCACCCCGAGGTGGCCGACGCGATGTGGGCCTCGATCGAGCGCGTCGACAGCGTCTTCGTCGACTTGGCGCCCGACGGCTCGCGCATGGCCCTGGTCGACCGGTCGTTCGCCGCGCGCCACTTCCGCCGCCTCTTCGACGCGCTGGGCATCGTCAGCGGCCTCGTCGGCCGGGGCATCGATCTGCGCATCATCTGCGGGTCGCCGATCCACGCCGCCCGGGTCGAGGCCACCCTGCACGAGATGACCGGCCCCACGCCGGGGGTCGCCTGGACGCTGCTCGAGTACGACATCGCCCGGGCCTTCGCCCAGCCCAAGGCGGCCGACGACGACAGCCCCACCGCGCCCATCGCCCCCCTGATGCCCGAGCCGGCCGACGCCGCCGAGACCCTGCCCGGATGACACCCCACAGCCCGCGCCTCGAGTGGCGCCGCCTCGCGCCGGAGTACGTCGACGTCTTCTACCGGCTCGTGCGCGACGCCCACGTCAAGCGCGACCTGCTCGACGGCCTCGACATGCCCCGGGCGTGGTGCGCCGACGAGGTCGACGCCAGTGATCGCCTCTTCGAGCAACGCGGCGTGGGGCTGTGGGGTGCGGTCGACCGACGAGGGCGCGTTCGGCGAGACAGTCTATTTCGAGCGCCCGGTGGTCGAGCGCGCCCCGGGGCCCGCTACCGGGTGAGCACCCGCACCGGCGGGGAGCGCACGTCGCTGAAGGGCAGGCGGGCCTCGATCCAGTGGGCGCCGGGCTCCAGCGGCCAGCGGCTCACGTACGGCGGATCGGCCACCGCCACCGGGCGGCCGTCGACGAACCACACCACCTGCTCCACCGGCGGATCGACGGCCGCCTGCAAGCGCACCGTGCTCGCCTCGGGCGGGGCGTCGGGGTCGATGATGAGCTGGCTGCCCGGCTTGGGCGAGAGCACCCGGATGCGGGGCGTGCGCCGCTCGAGCAGCCCCGGATCCGACCCGGCGTCGCCCGGGGGCGGCTCGAGGCCGACCCGGCGCATCCACTCGGCGTAGCGGGCGGGCAGGGTGACGAAGGTGCGCAGCCGCGCCCCGGGCGTATCGGGCCCGGTGAGGGTGCCATCCGTCGCCGACGGGAGCTGCACATGGGATTCGCAATGGGTATCGGGCATGGCATCGGCGGTGAAGTGCTCGTCGAACGCGCCCTCGCACGCCGGCCCGGCCAGCCGGCCGGTGAGGGGGCACACCCGGGCCGCCTGCCAGTCGCCCGGCGGGGCGAAGCCGACGTCCGAGAGGCGGTCGCCCCGGTGCAGATCGCGCAGGATGTCCCGGGCCAGCGCGGCGGCCTTGTAGCCCGAAAGCCCGCGCATCGGGCGCCACGCGGGGTGGCCGACCCACAGCCCGACCAGGTAGCGATCGGAGAACATCACCGCCCACGCGTCGCGGTAGTCGCCGGTGGTCCCGGTCTTGGCCGCGACCGCGAACGGCAGCTCGAGGTGCCCGCCCCGGGGGAAGGTCGGCAGCCGGGCCATGGGATCGGACAGCCACAGCCGCAGCGCGGCGGCGGTCTGCGCGGTGAAGATCCGCCGGGGGCCGGCCACAGGCTGGCGGGCGTGCCACCGCAGGTCGCGCAGCGCGCCGTCGGTCGCCAGCGGCCCGTAGGCCCGGACGAGGTCGACCAGCCGCACCGGCAGGCCGCCGATGGCCAGCGCCGCGCCCATGCGGCCGACGAAGCGCTCCCGGTGCAGGCCCAGGTCGCCGAGCACTGCGTGGAACGCGCCCAGGCCCACCCGCTCGGCCAGCTCGACGGCCGGCACGTTGCGGCTGTTGGCCAGCGCCGTCCGGGGCAGCATCGGCCCCAGGAAGCGCCCGTCGCTGTTGCCGATGCCATCCCCGGCCCGCAGCAGATCGTCGAGCACGGTGTCGGGCGCGATGTGACCCCGCTCCAGCGCCATGGCGTACAAGAACGGCTTGAGCGTGCTGCCCGGCGCCCGGCGGACCCGGGTGAAGTCCAGCGCGCCGGCCCGCTCGGTGTCGTGCCAGTCGGCCGATCCCACCGCCGCCCGCACCGCGAGGCCGTCCTGCACGTCGACCACCACCGCGGCGACGTTGCCCGCGCCGTCCTCGCTCCACTCTTCGAGCGCCGCAGCCATCCGGGCCTGCACCGCCGCCTGCAAAGGCAGATCGAGCGTCGTACGCACCCGCAGATCGGTGCCCAGCGTGGGGCGCAGCGCCTCCAGCCGCTGCTCGAAGGCGAACAGCGGGTGCAGCGTGGCGTCGGGCCGCGTCGGCCGGGGCAGGACCGTCAGCGCCGTCAGCTCGCGCGCCGCCTGCCCGTGGTTGAGGCGGTCGAGCCGGCCCCGGTCGAGCAGCAGGTCGAGGATGCGTCGGGCCCGCGCCTTCGCCCGATCGCGGCCCTTCTCGCTGTAGGGGTTCATCAGCCCCGGCGCCTGGGGCAGCCCGCTCAGAAACGCGGTCTCGGCCCAGCTCAGATCGGCCACCGGCTTGTCGAAGTAGCGCCGGGCCGCGTAGCCGATGCCGTGCACGTTGTTGCCGTAGGGCGCCAGCCGCAGGTACTGCGCCAGCACCCGGGCCCGGCCGTAGCGCCGCACGAGCCGCAGGGCGGTGGCCGCCTCGAGCAGCTTGTTGGACCACGTCCGGGCCGCCGGATCCTGGAGCCGGGCGACCTGCATCGCGATGGTCGACGCCCCGCTGATGCGGCGCCCGGCGCTGACGTTCTGAGCCACCGCCCGGGCGATGGCCTTGGCGTCGACGCCGGGGTGATCCCAGAAGCGGCGGTCTTCGATGGCCAGGGTCGCCGCCACGACCCGGTGGGGCAGCGCGGCGGGGTCGACCGGCCAGAAGCCGAGGCGGGCGGTGGTGCCCGGCTCGCCGAGGAAGCGCCCGTCCCGATCGTGCAGCACCACCGTCGCCGCCGGCTCGATCAGGCGCACCCGGTGACCCACGGCGACCAGCAGCGTGGCGAAGGCCAGCAAGCCCCCGGCGATGGCATATGTCAGCCATCGCTGCCAGCGCGGCCGGCGGGCCCACGCGCGCCGGATGCGACCCGGTCCGGGGTCGCCCGGGGGGCCATCACTCGCAGTCATCGCCGGGGCGCTCATCGGCCGGGCTCGACCTTCACCCCGGCGCCCGGCGAGCGGCCGCGCACCGTGCGATCGTACGCCTGCTCGGCCCGGGCCGGGGGCTGGCCGAAGCCGCCGTCCACGGTGGCCCGTACCCGGTAGTAGAAGTCATAGGTGCCTTTGGGCAGGCTCTCGTAGTGCCACACCACCCGATCGTCCAGGTACTGCACGTAGTCTGGCGTCGCGCTGAGCTGCCCGGTCGGCGCCGCCTCGGGCGGGGCGGTGGCCAGGCGGGGGTTGAGCGGCTCGAGCCCGGCGGCGAGCGGCGCCGTGACGGCGACGTAGTAGCGGTCCTCGGGGTTGACCACCTGGATGTGCTCCTCGATGACCGCGCCCACCGCCACCGTCAGCGTCTGCCCCGGCCCCTCGATCGGCGTCCGCACCGGCGGCGCGTCGGCCTGGATCTGCTGCCACTCGCGGGTGACGACGAAGCCATCGCTCTGAGCGGGGGCGTCCCGGGGCGGGGCGGCGGGCACGTAGCGCACCATCTCCAGCGCCACCGCCGTCTTCGGGCCGTCGGGCGCCAGCGTGAGCGTGCCCGACCCGACCGCCTCGGTGATGTGGGACGCGACCGGGGTGCCATCGCCGGCCTTCAGCGTGATGGGATCGCCGCCGTCGACCGCCAGCGCCGCGCGCGCCGTCTGCCCCCCCGCCTTGCCCAGCCAGTCGGCCAGCGCCAGCAGCGCGGCGGCGTCGGTGCTCGGGCTGCCCCAGCCGTCGCCCCGGCCGAGCTGCACCAGCGCGTCGGCCACCAGATCGAGCCGCTCGCCGGTGTGGCCCGCGGCGACCAGCGCCCGGGTCATCTCGGCCAGCGAGCGGGCCTCGGACGCCAGGATGAGCGGGTGGCGGGTGTCGAGCCGGCGGCGCAGGCCGCTGTAGATCTCGCGGCCCTGGTACAGCCGCACGGTGATGCCCCCGGCGATGGCCTCGACCAGCCGGGTGTACAGCGCGTCGTCGACCACGTCGGGGGCCCGGCTGCCGGCCAGCACCGCGCTCGACAGGCCGTCGTAACCCAAGAACTGCGCGTTGCGGGCCATCTCGGCGAAGTACGGCGGATCCAACGCCTCGAGGTGGGCCAGCCCGTCCAGGGCCCGGGACCGCTCGTACCACCGCTCGCCGCTGACGAACCAGCCGGCGTCCGAGCGCAGGGCCCGGCGCAGCGCGTCGGTCAGCCGGGTCTGGAGCCCGCGATCGACGGTGTAGCCCGCCTCGATCGCGTCGGCCAGGAAGTGCGCCGCGTCGGCCGTGAGATCGACCCGCCCCCGGGTCCCCGGCCACCAGCCGACCAGCCCCCGGTCGTCGATGACCAGCGGCAGCCAGGCCAGGGTCTCGGCCACCAGCCGATCGAGCATCGCCCCCGGGTCGCCGATCAGCAGCGCGTCGCGCAGGGCCTCGACCCCCAGCACCGCCCGGGCCCGCGCCAGCCGCTGGCGGGTGTCGCCGGTGGTCGGCCGGCGCACGGCGTCGAGCGCGGCCGCCATCCGGGCCAGCGCCGGGCGGCTCGCCAGCATCACGGTGCGCCGCACGGTGCCCGGGCGGGCCGGCTCGTCGAGGGCCTCGAGCGCCGTCGGCTGGCCCGCCTTCAGCTCGAGGATGCGCCGGCGCAGCACCGGCCGGCGGTCGGGCTGCACCGGCAGCTCGACCTGGAAGGCGTCCCCCGCGCCGTCGGCCTGCCGGTTGGCGGCGACCTTCACCGTCGCCCGGTCGGTCTCGGGCTCGCCGTCCGCGCCCAGCGGCGGCATGTCGACGGTCACCGGCCACCCGAGCCGGCGGGCCCGAAGCGGATCCCACGCCACGACCTGGCGCGCATCGCCGCCCACGGTCAGCCCGGTGGCCTCCAGCCTGGCCTCGCCCGGGCCGCCGGCCCCCTCGACGATGCGCCCCACCGCGGCTGCGGTGAAGGCGTCGCCCGGCCGCACGAAGCGGGGCAGGGCCGGCTGCACCAGCAGCGGCAGCCGGACCTCGATGGCGCTCTTGGCGAACCCGAACCGGCGGGGCCCGGCGGCGGCCTTGGCCCGGATGGCGAACACGGTCAGGTTGTCGGGCAGCGTCACCTGCACCGTGCGCTCGCCGCTGTCGTCCACCGCCAGCGCCGCCTCGTAGTAGGGCACCGGCTGGAAGTTCTTGCGCACCGTGATGCGGTCGAGCGCGTCCTCCTCGTCGTCCCCGTCGCCGCCGCCGGGCATCTCGGCGAACGGGATGCGGCCGAAGCCCAGGTTGCGGGTGTCGCGCACCTCGACCCGGCTGCGGGGGTCGGTGATGAAGTCGGGCAGCGGATCGAGGCGGGCCTCTTCGGCCAGAGCCAGCACCGCCTTGTCGACCAGCCACAGCGTGACCTCGCCGCTCTGGGGCTTGCCGTCGGGATCCTTCAGCTCGACGGTCAGCGGGAAGGTCTGCCCCGGCATCGCGTTGTCGGGGTGGCTCAGCTTCACGTCGACCCGGTTGCCCCGGGGCTCGACCTCGAGCCACAGCGTCGAGGCCACCGTCGTCGGCTTGCCCAGATCGCGGGCGGTGGCCTTGCCCGGGGTGCCCTCGCCGACCCGGCCCCGCATCAGCACGACGTGCACCGGCAGCCGGGGCGCGAAGCGATCCTCCAGCTCGATGCCCAGCGACGCCTTGCCCTCGCGCACCGGCAGCCAGCGGTAGCGGTTGCCGGTGGGGGTCTCGATGATCACCAGCGCCTCGGCCCGCTGGAACGGGCTCTGGAGCACGACCCGCGCGGTCTGCCCCGGGCGGTGCTTCTCCCGATCGCTCGACAGTTCGAAGACGCCCGCCTCGGGCTTGTCCCAGGCCACCGCGCCGGTGCCGCCGGCGTACAGATCGAGGGTCACCACCTGGGCTCGCCCCAGCCGATCGCGGGCCTCGAGCTCGACGAGGTAGACCCCCGCCTTCTCGATGGCCAGATCGGTCGTGATGGGCTGCCCGGCGCTGGTCACCTTCGTCGTCAGCACCGGCTCGTCGACGATGTCGGTCACATAGCGCGCCTCGCCGTGGGCGAAGTCACTCGCTTGCAGGTGCGCGTGCCACGCCCGCCGCTTGAGGGTCACCTGCACCTCGACCCCGGCCTTCAAGCCGCCGTCGGGGCCGGCGACGATGATCTCGGGGCGGATGACCTCGGCCGTCGGCAGGTAGCGGGGCAGCTTGAGCCCCAGCGCGAAGGCGGGCACCGCGTTGACCCGCTTGACCGAGGTCACGGTCTGATCGTCGTCTCCGGTGACGGTGGCTTCGATGACATAGGTCCGCGGCTGGGCGGTGGGTTCGACGCTGGGATCCAGCTCGATGGTGGCCGCGCCCTGGGCGTCGGTGATGCCATCCTGGGTCACGGCGGGGCGGGTCGTGAAGCGGCGGGTGCGGGTGTAGCGCCCGTCCGAGCTGTAGACGAAGCCCTCCCGCGGCTCGGGGGTCCAGGCGTAGGGGAACTGGGTCACCCGCCAGCTCACCGGCCGCTCGACGACCTGCCCGCCCGCGTACCACGAGGCGACGAGCCGGGTGGCGAACGGCGCGTCGAGCGGCACGGTGCGATCGCCGATGAGATCGACCTCGAAGCGAGGCAGGCGGTACGCCTCGACCTCGAAGGCCGCCCGGCAGCGGGTCTCGTTGTCTTTGTCGGCGTACACCGCCTCGTAGGTCCCGGTCGGCGGGTCGTCCTCCTCCCACCTGGCGTAGAACCCGCCGGTCGCGGTCGTCGTGACGGGCAGCAGGCGGGCGTCGCCGTCGGGGCCCTCGATGCGGATGGTGCCCTCGATGCCGGCGTTCACCGTCAGATCGCCCTGAAACCGGGTGCGGACCCAGCCCTTGATGTGCACCGGGTGCTCGGGGCGGTACATCGGGCGCTCGGTGAAGACATGGCACAGCCGGTCGGGCTTCTCCTTGCGGCTGTCGAGCTGGCCCGAGGTCCAGCCGAGCCAGTCCGAGCCGCCGTGGCGCCAGTGATCGTCGCGGAAGGTCTCCGGCGGATCGGCCGGGTCGAGCACGAGGATGTCATCCCCCCGGGTCACCGTGATGCGGCGCACGGTCACCGACCGCCCCTGGATCCGGCCCGGCGCCTGCCATCGCACCATGCCCTTGCCATCGGTTGTGCCATCGAAGAGCCGCTGCCACGTCGTCTTGCCGGCCTCGCTCACCCGGCCCTCGACCCGCACCTTCGCCCCCCGCACCGGCTTGCCGCTGTCGAGCGAGGTGACCACGAACCGCACGTCGTCGGCCGACTCGACCGTCGACAGCGTCAGATCGGTGACCTGCAATCGCATCCACGACCGGCGGGTGCTGCCGTCGAGCAGGCGAAGGCCGACGAGGTAGTGCCCCGGCTCGCTCTTGCCCGCGATCCGGGCCAGATGCGGCCGCAGATCGAGGCCGAACGTGGCCGCGTCGCCCTCGGGGCGCAGGGGCAGGTCGACCAGGGTCGAGACGCCGGGGGTGCCCATCGCCCGCAGCCGGGCGTTCAGCTCGCCCGACGGAATGGGATCGGGCGCGGTCCACGGATCGGGCACCTCGCCCGGACCGGGCGGCCGCTGGCTCTCGTCGAGGCTCGGCACCCGGCTGGGGAAGGGCCAGAAGTTGCGGTCGAGCGGGTCGACCCGGTGCACCCGCAGGTCGGCCCGGCCGTGCCCCCGCCCTTGCAGCGGCACCCGCTGGGGCCCGCGCAGCTCGGCGATGCCTTCGC
Source organism: bacterium (assembly GCA_030426085.1). Lineage (GTDB taxonomy): Bacteria > Myxococcota_A > Bradymonadia > UBA7976 > UBA1532 > JACKDM01. The sequence continues at coordinate 126,767 of JAUHYW010000016.1, forward strand.
TCTTCGTCCAGCGCAGGTAGGGCGACTGGCGGGGGAAGTACATCCAGGCCGAGGCCTCCTCGCGCAGCTCGAGGGCCCGGTCGCGGCGGTCGCGCACCGGCGCCGGCACCACGCTCACCCGGTAGAGCGTCTCCCGCTCGAAGTCGCCCGAGATCTGGAGCCGGCGCCCGGCGGGGCGGAACTCGACGTTCTTCACCGCCGGCTCGAAGCGCACCAGGCTGCGGCCCTCGATGGCGGTCCAGTCGGCGAGCTCGGCGGTGAAGTCGAGGTAGAGCCGGCGATCGCCGCGGCAGCGCAGCGGCTGATCCTTCGAGTAGCGGGCGCCGTCGGGCCCCACCGGCAGCGACCCGCCGCGGCAGGCGATGGCCTTCACCCGGAACGGCTCGGCGGTGGAGAAGTCGACCGTCGTCACCGCCTCGGCCCCGTCGTCGAGGGCCAGCGCGAAGCGCAGCGTCGCCCGGATGCCGGCCGGGATGGGCCGGGCGAGGGTGACGGTGTACCGGGCCGGCGCGTCGGCCCGCGCCCGCTGCAACGCCTTGATCGCGAAGTCCTCGGCGCCCAGCCGCTGCACCGGCCCGTCGCCCAGGCCGGGCAGGGCCCGCAGCTCGATGGTCAGCATCTCGGCCAGCGCCGCGGTCGGCACCGGGGTGGGGAAGGTGAGGGTGATGTCTTCGACCGGCTCGAGCCCGTCGGCGCCGTCCCGGGGCACCGTGCGGCTGGGCGGCGTCATCAGCGTCGCGACGCGCCGGGTCTCGCCGTCGGCCTTCACCGTGAAGCGGCGCAGCGCGGGCCACGGCTCGGCCGGGCGGAACTGCAGCGTGCGTCTGTCGAGCCATTGCCATGCGCCGGGCCACGGTGGGTCGAGGGCGGCGTGCTTCGAGGGGTCGTCCTCCGGGCCGGGGCCCTTCACCCGGTTGCCGTCGAAGAAGATCGTGATCGGATCCCACGAGCGCAGGAAGCGATCGGGCACGATGACGGTGTCATCGGCGTCGGACGGTCGCTGCCACAAGGCTTCGTAGATGGCGTCGCCGCCGGGCACGGCGACCGCGGCGGTGGCGAGCAGCAGCGCGGGCAGGATCAAGCGCCGGGCATGTCGGCGGGTCATGGGGTGACTCCGGGAGGCATCGGGTGCGAGAGAAGGGGAGCGTTGTTCAGTTGACGTCGGGGGTGCGGCCCGAGAGGCGCAGGTACTTGCGCACGACCGCGTCCGGGGGGCCGTCGCTCGGCGGCTCGACCCCGGCCAGCGCCGGGCGGGCGGTCACCGGGGCAGCGTCGACTGGCAGCCGCAGCACGAGCACGTAGGCCCCGGGGGTCAGCTTCGGCATCTGCACCGGCCCCTCGCCGATGGGCGCACCCCGGGCGTCGAGCAGCGTGGCCTCGACCCGGTCGGCCGCCGCGCGGACCCCGATGCCGATCGCCGCCTCGCGGTCGACCTCGAAGCGGAACGGGCGGGCCTCGCCCGGCGCCAGCAGGATCTCGGGGCCGGGGCCCTCGCCGATGGGGGTCGGGCGGCTGATGGTGGCCTCGGCCGCGCCCCACAGCGGCGCGCCGGCCAGCCCCCGGAGCTGAACGACGCCCTCGCCGGTGGGCAGCCACAGGTCGAGCCGCCCGCCGCCGGGGCGCAGCTCGACCCGCTCGGCGCCGTCGGTCGGCCGGGCCACCGCGGCGAAGGGCGCCGGCAGCTTCAGGTGCAGCATCGCCGGGCCGCCCAGCGCCACCCGGGCCACCACGCTGCCGCCGCGCAGGGGCACCCGCGTATTGCGCTCGATGGTCACCCCCGGCGCGCCGGCCACGCCCCACGGGCCGATCGGGCGGCCGTCGGCCGGGGCCAGCCACGCCAGGACCGGCCCCGCGGCGTGGTGCAGCACCAGCGTGCCGCCCTGCTGCGTGGCCGCGCCCTCGGCGGGGCCGATGCGGCCGCGGGGGTCGACGAACGTCGCGTGGTCGACCGCCCCGGCCAACCGCAAGCGGGCGTCGGCGGCGGCCACGGCCACCCGCAGCTCGCCCCGGCGGGTGGCGGTCATCTCGAAGGGGGTGTCGGCGGTGACGGCGGGCGGGGGGCGGTCGTCCTCGACCGCGATCAGCCGGACCGGCCCCGGCGCGGTCCCCGGGTTGATGAGCGTGACCCGCCGCACCGGACCCGGCGTCGCGCTCGACGGCCCGTCGGCGGCCCAGGCGACGCCGTCCCCGGCCACCGCAGCCAGCCCCGCCCCCAGGGTGATGTGCGGCGCGTGCCCGGCGGGCAGCTCGACGGTGACGCTGCGCCCCGGCTCGACGCGGGCGTCGTAGGCCCCGTCGACGACCTTCGCGGCCGCTGGCCGGTCGAGGGTGACCGCGCGCACCCGCACCTCGAGGGGCGATCCGTCGCCCGAGGTCAGCTCGACGAAGGTGGCCCCCTCGGCGGCGTAGACCGCCGACGACTGCTTGCCCACCGCCATCGGGGCGCCGCTCAGCCGCACGCCGGGGCGACCGATGGGGCTGCGGGCTTCGATCCATCGGGGCCCGCCGGCCTTGGCCAGATCGAGGCGCACCGGGCGGTCGCCGGGCACGGTCAGCGCGACCGGATCGGCGCCGGCCACGACCCGCCGGACGGTCACCCGCCCCGCCTCGCCGACCACCACCAGCCCCCGGCTGCCGACCGGGATCGGCCGCTCGCCCACCGGCGCGCAGGTGTCCACGCAGGCCCGGGTGTCGGGCGGACCCGAGATGGCGAAGACGCCGGGGGTGACCCCGGGCAGCGCGATGACCGCGGCCGGGGCCCGCCCCGGATCGGCGGAGAGGCCCCGGGCCGCTTCGGGCTCGGAGGGCTGCACCCCGCGGGGCGCGTAGGCGGTCACGTTCACCGGCAGCCCCCGCTGATCGAGCGACCACACCCGCAGCCGATGGGCCGCGCCGGTGACCGGGCGGGCCGCGATCCACAGATCGGTGCCGGTGCCCTCGGCCAGCGTCTGCCAGCCGCCGTCGCGCTCGACCTCGATGGCCAGCCCGGCGTTCTGGGTCGAATCCAGCCGGGCGAGCACCGCGGGCGGCCCGTCGATCGCGGGCAGGGGCAGGTGATGCGTCGCGCCGTCGGGCACCAGCGCCCGGGCCTCCTCGAAGGCCAGCGGCGCGCCGTCCACCGCCGACGGGGCCTGCATGCTGATCGTCGTGCGCCCCCGATCGCCGTCCAGCGCCTCGACCACGAGCCGGTACTCGCCCGGGATCAGCCGGCGGGCCATGCGGAAGTTCCACCCGTCGGGCCGGTCGTCGGCCAGCGCCAGCGAGCGCCCCTCGGCGTCGAGCAGCCGGGCCCGCACGTCGATGTCGCCCTCCGACGTGATCTCGTAGAGCCCCGCGGCGCCCACCGCGAGCGGGATCGTGGCCGGCGGGCGGATCGCGCGCTGGTGCCCGGCCATCAGCCGCGCGGGGGTCATCTTCACGGTGTAGGGCACGTGATCGTTGCGCCGGGCGCAGCGCACCGCGAGGCGGTAGTCACCGGCCGTCAGCTCGAGGTCGGCCTCACCCACCACGCGGGCCACCCGGGCCCGGCTCTCGCCCTCGCTGCGCAGCAGCTCGCCGACCATCTCGTCGCCCAGATCGAAGCGCACCGACCCGTCGGCGGGCAGGGTGAAGTCCCACCAGTCGGGGGCGCGCTCGCCGCTCGCCGGCTCGCGCCAGACGTGGTTCACCGTCTGCCGGGCGGGCAGGGGATGCGGCCCGTGCCCGGTGAAGCGCTGCCGCTCGCGCACCGGCTCGAGGCGGGTCTGACGGCGGGTCTCGACGGCGGTGGGCAGCACGATGACCCGGTAGCGCCCCGGCTCGAACACCCGGGTCGTATCGCACTCGATCTCGGGCCGGGTGATGGGCCAGCCGTCGTCGTCCTCGAGCCGGCAGCGGAACGTGTGCCCCCGGCCGATGCTGCGCAGGCGATAGCGCCCCTGCTCGGCGACGTCGAAGGTGTAGGCCACCGCCCGCCCCGCGGGCACCGTGCGCCGGGCGGGGATGTCGGGCCGCAGCGCGCCGCCGTCGATCAGCGGCGTCGCCACCAGGTGCACCCCCAGGCGCCCCCGGCTCGCGCCCCGGGTCGAGACGGTGAGCTGATACTCGCCCTGCCCCAGGTAACGGGCCACCCGGAAGTTGCGCCCGACGCCGTTGGCCTCTTCCCGGGCGAAGTTCAGCCGGGTGCGGGTGCGCAGCAGCCCCGCGGTCTGGAGCAGCCCGGTCGACTCGAGGATGTACAGCGCCGGCTGCGAGACGCCCAGGCGCCACGTCTTCTCGCTGTTGCGGTCCAGGTCGGCGGCGGCCGGTTTCTTCGCGGTGAGGGTGGGGAAGACGGGCAGCGCGCCCAGGCGCTCCACGGGCAGGGGGGTCTCGGTCGGGGCCGGTCGATCGAGCACCAGGCGCAGAGCGCCGACGGCGTAGCCCTCCAGCGGGTTGCGCACCCGGACGACCGCGTCGCCGGCCTCGACGAGCAGCCCCGTGTCGAAGCTGCCCCCGATCGCGACCTGCAGCGCCTCGCCGCCGATGGTGCGCGCCTCGAGCCGCCCCTTGCCGCTCAGCCGGGTCCGGACCTGCATCTCCTCGCCCGGGGCCAGGGTGATCGGCAGCGGCACGGTGGGATCGATCGGCAGCGGGCGCAGCACGAGGCCCACCGGCTCGTCGCCCCGCACGTTGCGGATCAGCTTGAGCGGATCACTGTGATTCAGCCGGATCTCGGACCGGCGCACGGCGGTCGGCAGCTCGACCGGCTCGGGCATCGTGGTCCCCCCGGTCAGCGGGTTCCACGTCGCCGGGCGCACCTTCAGCTCGATCGCCTGCGCCCCGTCCAGCGGCCGGAGCTGGAGGATGTGGATCCCCGTCGGCAGCCCCAGCTCGACCCCGCCCGGGCTCCACGGCGGCGTCTGATACTCCGGCGGGCGGTAGAGGGCCGGCTCGATCCGCAGCTCGGCGCCCTCCGCGGTGAACGCGTAGTCGCCGGTCTCCTGGATGTCGAGGAAGATCGTCGTCCAGCCGGTCAGGTTGAAGCGGCGGCTGTAGCGCCGGTCACGGCGCAGGGGCAGGGCCTCGCGATCGACGACCCGCTCGTCATCGCCGGTGCCTCGGGTGATCAGCGCCGTCGCCGAGACCCGATCGACCGGATCCCCGGCGTGCATCGTGCTGACATAGTAGTCGCCCTCGCCACCCAGCACGGTCTCGACCCCGATCGGGGCGAACCACTCGACGGTGTAGGTCTGCCCCGGGGGGCCGGTCACGGCGACGACGTTCTCCTTGCTCAGCGGGGCCCGCACCCGGGCGACCGGCACCCGGCTCTCCTTGGTGATGTGGCCCTGCACCCCGCCCCCGCCGAACGGCCGGGCTTCATCGTAGCGGTCGACCGCCAGCTCGACGTCGCCGTGGTGCGGCCGCTCGGGCAGGCGGATGGAGACCTCGCGGGCGCTGCCGCCGAGCCGGAAGCGGTCGAAGCCGAACGGCCCGATCGTGCGCACCGCCCGCCCCCCGTCGCCCGGGATGCGATCGACGCCCCACCGGACGTGCAGCGTGCGCTGGTCGCCGGCCTCGGCCCACGGCGCGCCGGGCCCGCCGTACGCGCTGAGCCGATACAGCCCCGCCGGCAGCCGCCGGGTCAGGGTGCAGCGCTTCACCGGCTGCCCCGTCTTCGGCGCGATCACCCCGCACGACGGGGTCACGTCCACCAGCCAGTTGCCGTCGCGCCACAGGCGCAGATCGTCGAGGTGGCGGCCGACGGCCTCGAAGGCGACGATCCGATCGGCGGGCAGGTCGATCCACCACGAGCGGTGGGTCGAGTCGAGCAGGGTCGAGCGCACGAGGCCGTCGGGCTCGAGCCGCAGCGGGGCGGTGTTCTGCTCTTCGCTGCGCACCGCCGAGAGCTTCACCTCACCGCTCGAACCCTCGGCGGGGTGGGTCACCAGCAGGTAGTCGCCCTCTTCGAGGAAGGCGTCGATGCGCCCATCCTGCTCGCCGGCCACCCCGAAGATCGAGCCGGGGCCCTCCATGCGGTCGATCATCTGCAAGCCCACCCCCTGCGCGCTCTTCGCCGCGAGGGCGTAGCGGCCGAAGCGGGGCACCGACAGCACCGAAGTGCGGCGGCCGTCGGCGGGCACCGACGAATGCTCCAGCTTCGGATCGGGCGGGTCGGCGATGGCGGGGGTCGGGGCGAGGGCCAGCGCGAGGGTGGCGAGCAGGGCGGGGTGGGGCAGCGAGCCGGCGACGCGGGCCATCGGGGCCTCCGGGAGCGAGGGGTCTGGGGGGCGCGGATTGCGAGAACCGGACCAGAGCCGTCGGCCGAGCGCAAGGGCTTTCGCGGGCCCCGGGTGGCGGCCGCTCGCTCGCTGGAGACAGGAATCAGCGCGTGACGATTCGATTCGTGTCGGAGCCCGCCGATCGCGGCGCCGACGCCCGGCCGGGGCGCGGCCCCGGGGCCGTCACAGCAGCCCGGCGCGCTCGGCGTCGGCGAAGCTCACCATCCGGCCGCCGCCCTCGTGCCACAGCGCGAGCCGGGCGCAGGCGAAGCTCTCGCGCAGCGTGATGGGGTTGATCGCCCGCAGCTCGGGCACGGCGTCGAGGCAGGCGGGCAGGCGGTAGTTGGGGATCCCGCTGCACAGGTGGTGGATGTGGTGCAGGCCGATGTGGCCGGTGCACCAGTGCAGCCACGCGGGCAGCGCGTAGTACGAGCTGCCGTAGAGCGAGGCTTCGTGCCAGTCCCATGCGTCGTGCCGCGCCCAGAGCCCGCCCTCGAACTGGTGCTGCACGAAGAACATCCAGCCGCCGATCCAGGCGGTCACCACCAGCGTCGGCAGGACCGCGAGCAGGACGGCGGCGCCCCAGACGGCGAGGGCGGCGCCGTAGGTGACGGCGAGCGCGACGTCGAGGGCGACGATGCTGCGCCAGCACTGCGCCGCCGGGATGCGCTGGAGGAACGGGGTGCGGTAGCGCAGCAGGAAGACCAGCGGGGTGCCGATGCCCATCATGAAGACCGGGCGGCGGAAGCGGCGATAGCGGCCCTGATCGTGGGGGGTCATCTCGCGGTACTGCTCGAGCGAGACGGTGAAGACGTCGCCGATGCCCCCGCGGTCGAGGTCGCCGCTGGTGGCGTGGTGGCGGTTGTGGGTGTAGCGCCAGAAGGCGTACGGGGTCCACGTCAGCACGCTGACGAAGCGGCCGATGGCGGTGTTGCCTCGGCGGCTGGTCCAGAACGCGCCGTGGCCGCAGTCGTGCTGAATGATGAAGAGCCGGGCGAGCATCACCCCGCCGGCGATCCACAGCGGGGGCAGGGCCCACCACCACCCCCGGGCGATGGCGGCGAGGTCGAGGGCGTAGACGGCGGCCAGCCCGAGCAGGTTGCCGACGAGCTGAAGGGTGGAGCGCCCGCGGTGGGCGCCCTTGAACGCGGCGCAGCGGCGGGCGATGTCCCGGGCGTGGGCGGGGCGGTCGAGGCTCACGGCCGGTTCTCCGTGGCGATGGCGGGGCGGGGGATCGGGCGCCCCTCGAAGGTGTGGCCGAAGCGGGCGATGTCGTCGGCGGCGTAGCGGGCGACGAGGGTGGCGGTCTCGGGGGTGTAGGCCAGGCGGTAGTCGCCGTGCCGGGTGCGGTTGACGCAGGGCAGCGCCACGTCGACGTCCAGCACTCGACAGACGCGGGCGAAGTCGGCGCCGATGTCCTCGAATCGCGCGACGAAGTCGACGAGCAGCGCGCCGCCCGCGTCGACGAGGTAGCCCGACTGCGCGATGTCGAGGTGGTCGGCGCAGGCGCGCAGCCAGCCGTCGAAGGCGTGCCCGGCGGCCATCACGGTCAGGTGGCGCTCGACCGGGTTGAACCGCGGCATCAGGCTCGGGGCGACGTCGCGGAAGAAGCAGTAGTCGGAGAACATCCGGGCCCAGGGGTTGCGCACGATCGAGAAGGTGAAGTAGCGCCGCCAGATCTCGGGGCCGACGAGGTCGCGCAGCTCGGCGGCGGTCGAGTGCTTGTGGGCGAGCACGGTGTTGTCGTGGGCGGTGAAGCCGATCTCACCGCGGGCGTAGGGAGCCAGCGCGGTCTCGACGCTCGTGCCGGCGGTGCGAGGGATGTGGACGAAGACGAAGCGGAGGCGATCGGAGATCATGGGGCACCTGTCGGGGCGTCGGGATACAGCTCGGAGAACTCGGTCATCCAGTGGAAGGTCGCCCGGGCGCGGCGCAGCGCGGCCTGGAGGGCGCGCAGCTCGGCCTCCGCGCGGGCGTCCGCGGCGCCGAGCCAGCGCTCGACGAGGGCCTGCCGGCGGAGGCGCTCGGCGTTGTCCGGGCGCCCCGCGTCGTCGATGCAGCCCGCGAGCACGTCGCCGATCACCCGGGGCACGTCGACGGCGGCGTCGGCCCGCTCGAGCGCGGCCGAGGCGGCGCCGGGATCGGCGAGGGCGAGCGAGAGGACCGCCGCCCGCCGGGCGCGGTGCGCGGCGTGCCCCGCGGCGAGGCGGTCGGCGAGCGCCGCGCGGGGCCGGGCGTCGGCGGCGACGTCGAAGGCGGCGAGCTGGGCCGGCGTGAAGATCCACCGCGCGTCGCCCCGGCGGATCGCGTGGTCCACGAAGACCGGGGGGTGGCCGGCCCAGGCGGTGATCGCCCGGCGGGCGGCGGTGACGGCGGCCCGCTCGGGGTCGATGCCGTAGAGCTGGCGACCGGCGATCACCCGGCGGGCCTCGACGGCGCCGCCGGGGTGGCCGGCGCGATCCCAGGCGGCGCGCAGGGCGGCGGCGAGGCGCCCGCCGGCTTCGATCAGGCGGGCGCCGTCACCCATCCATCGATCGGCGACGGCGATGGCGCCGATCGCGTCGGCCGTCGGCGCGGGCCCGAGCGCCTCGAGCGCCGCGTGCACCGGCGCGAGGCCGGCGCGGGGGAGGAGGACCAGCTTCACGTCAGCCCCCGACCGCGCTCAGCGCCCGCAGCGCCGTCTGCCACCGCTCGACGATCGCGCCGCCGACGCGGGCGCCGACCCGATCCCGATTGACCCGCAGGCTACAGCGCAGCCGGCCCGCGCCGTGCTCGGCGGCGGCGAAGTAGTCGAACGGCCGGGGGCTGGTCACCGGCTCGATCGGGAGCGGGCGCAGGGTGAGGGGCCCGCTCTGCACCGGCGCACCCCGGCGCAGGCGCTGCACGGCCGGCTGGGGCGCGAGGTGGTGCCAATCGTAGTAGGCGTAGAACACCGGGCAGCCCCCGGGCGGGGCCGGGCCGTCCAGCATCCCGGCCAGGGTCGGGTAGGGGACGCCGGCGTGGCGCAGCGCCTCGCCGAACAGCGCGCCGGTCCGGCGGACGTCGGCCGCGCCGGGGTCACCGGCCGGCGCCGGCAGCGGCAGCAGGATGTCTTCGACCAGGGGGCCGCAGACGGCCCGGGTGCGGGCGGTGCGGGTGCTGACCGGGTGGGCGCAAGTGACGGTGTCGATGTCGAGCTGCCCGCCCATCGCCCGGGCCCAGGCGGTGGCGACGACGGCGTCGAGGGTCGTGTCGCAGTCGCGCGCCAGCGCGCGCAGGGCGGCGGTCTCGGCCCGATCGAAGTCGATCTGCCCCGCGGGGATCATCCACCGCTCGGCCGCCGCGTCGGGGTGGGGGACCGGCACCGGCCACGGGGCCCCGGCGAGGGCCCCGCGCCACCACGCCACCTGCTGCGGCGAGGGCGCCGGGGCGCGGGCCGCGGCGAGGTAGCTCGGCGTCGGCTCGGCCTCGACCGGGTCGCCGGCTGCGGCGGCGCCGAGCGCCTCGACGCACTCGTCGAGCAGCGCGGCGATCGAGAAGGCGTCGTAGAGCAGGTGGTGCGCGGCGAGCCCCAGCAGCGCGCCGCCCCCGACCAGCGGCGCGTGGATCGCCCGCAGGAGGGGGCCGCGGCCGGGGTCGAACGGCGCCCGCAGCAGCCCGTCGACCCGGGCCACCTGCGCCCGGCGGGGCGCCGACGGGAGCACGGTCGGCCCCTCGTGGGCGACCTCGTCCGGGCGCATCCACAGCGCGCCGTCCCGCTCTTCGAACCGCGCCCGCAGCAGGTCGTGGCGGTCGAACACGGCGCGGAGGGCCGCGGCGCTGTGGGCCGGGATCAGCGGCCCGTCGACCTCGAGCAGGACGACCGCGCCCGGCGCGGCGCCCTGATCGACGTGGACCAGCGCCTGGAACCCGGTGGCGCGGACCGGCCCGTCCACCCCCTCGGCGAGCGGATCCGGCGCGTCAGCCGCGCCCTCGGCCGCGTCCTCGACCGCCTCGGTGACCCACGCGACGAGGCGATCGAGGGTGGTCAGCTCGAACATCTCGGCCCGCGAGGCCGGGCGGCCGGTGGCCCGGTCGAGCCCCTCGATCAGCCCGGCGATGGCGAGCGAGTCGAGCCCGAGGGCGTGCAGGCCGACGTCGCCCTCGGTCGCCCGCACCCCGGCCGGCGCCCCGGGCAGCGCGGCGATCCAGTCGAGCAGCGCCGCGCGCACCCGCGGGCCGCGCTCGGCGGCCGGTCGCGAGGTGAGGTCGTCGAGGACCGCCGCGAGGTCGATCGCCGGGCAGGCCTCGAGCCCCGGCGCGGGCCAGGTTTCGAAGAAGCGCGTCCGCGGGTCGGCGGCGACCCGGCCGTCGAACAGGGCGGCGAGGTGGCCGCGGCGCAGCTTTCCGCTGGTGGTCTTGGGCACGAAGCCCTTGTCGACGATGGCGAGGCGGGCGAGGTGCAGATCCTCGTCGGCGATGATCGCGCGCAGGCGCCCGGCGAGCGCGTCGAGGTCGGTCGAGGCGTGCGGACCGCGCAGCTCGACGACGAGCCCGAGCTGCTCGGCCCCGTCGATCTCCACGCCGACCGCCGCGATGCCGCCGGGTCGCACGGCGGGCAGGGCCGCGGCGCGCACCGCGCTCTCGACGTCGTGGGGGTGCACGTTGCGGCCGCGCACGATGATCAGCTCCTTGCGGCGGCCGGTGACGTACAGCTCACCGTCGACGAGCGCGCCCAGATCGCCGGTGCGCAGCCAGCGGCGGTCGCCCTCGCCGGCGAGGCGGTTGTCGAAGGTCGCCCGGGTGGCCTCCGCGTCGCCGACGTAGCCCAGCGCGACGCTGTCCGACGCGAGCCACAGCTCGCCGATGCGGCCCTCGGGCAACACCGCCTCGCACTCGGGATCGACGACCCGCAGCTCGACCGAGGCGAAGGGGTGCCCCGAGCTGGCGATCCGCTGCGCCCGCGGGTGGTCGGCCGGCACCGGGCGCAGCGCCTCGCCCCGACGCAGCGGGTCGCGGTCGACGTGGATGACCTGGATGACGCCGCCGGTGGCGCCGACGACGTGCTCGGCGAGGCCCCAGCCCGAATACAGCGCGTCCCGCGAGAAGCCGCACGGCCCGAACGCCTCAGCGAACGCCCCGACCGTCTCGGGGCGCACCGCCTCGCCGCCCGAGCCCGAGACCTTCATCGACGAGAGATCCCACCCCGCGCGCTGCTCGGGGGTCGTCTTGCGGGTGACGAACGCGTAGCCGAAGTCGGGTGCGGCGGAGTGGGTCGCCCGCACCCGGTGCATCATCTCGGGCCAGATCGCGGGGTTCTTGAGGAAGTCGAGCGGGCTGCACAGCCACACCGGCGCGCCGCTGCCCAGCGAACAGAGGAAGGCGTTGATGAGCCCGAAGTCGTGGTACTGCGGCAGCCACACCACCCCCCGGTCCTCGGGGGTCATCTGCGCCTGATTGACGGTGATCTGGTGCACCACGTTGCGGTGGCTGATCCGCACCCCGCGCGGCCGGCTCGTCGAGCCCGAGGTGAACTGGATGAACGCCAGCTCATCGGGCGCCGGGCGCCGGGGCGGAGGCGGCGCGCCGCCCGAGAGGCGGTCGGTGGCCAGCCACTTCACGTCGGGCCAGCCGTCTTTGCGGCGCAGCATGTGGCGCACGTTGCCCAGCCGGCGGGCGGTGTTGTAGCGGGCGGTCGTCAGGGCGTGGCGCGCGCCGAGCTCGGCGCAGACGTGGCGGACGAACGCCAGCCGCGGCCCACGCCCGAGCGGATCGGGCGGGTACGCCGGCACCGGGGTGATCCCGGCGATGAGGCAGGCGAAGAACGCCTCGAAGAACGCCAGGCACGGCGGGTGCAGCAACAGGACCGGCTCACCCGGCCGGCAGCCGCGCGCGAGCAGCGCCCCGGCGAGCGCTTCGCAGCGGGCGAGGTAGTCGGCGAAGCTGTGCTGCTCGACCACCTCGGGGCGGTCGTCGAACCAGGCGAGGGCCAGCGCGTCGGGGCGCTCGGCGGCGTGGTGTCGCACCCGGGCGACGAGGTCGACGAAGTCGGACATCACGCCGCCTCCGCGCCGAGGATCGGGGCCGCGTCGAAGTCGACGTCCTCCGGCGGCAGCCAGGCGAAGCGCTCGACCCCCCGCCGGACGAGCGCCTTGCGGGCGGCGGTCCACTCGACCCGATGGCGGGTCCGGCTCGGCTTCGGATGGACCACCGCGGCGCAGGCGTCGGCCCACTGCGCGTTGCGCTCGAGGCCGAGGACGTCGGCGAGCGCGAAGAGCTGACCCCGGGGGTCGGCGACCATGGCCTCGTGGCGCAGTTCGAACAGGTCGCCCGCCGGCAGCCGGGCCTTGATGCCCTCGATGGCCTCGCAGGTCTCGAAGTACCACCGGATCGCGTCGTCGAGCGGCATGCCCCGGGTCGAGATGGTGGCGATGTTGTCCCACACCGAGCGCACGACGTGGATGAACCGGACCGGCAGCCGCACCGTCTCGCGCAGCCGGCCGAGCAGCGCGGGCTCGTCGTGCAGCCACCACGACGACCGGCCGCCCTTCTTGTCCCCGATCACCCGCAGGCGCCGCTGCCGCCCCTGCCACGCGCCGGGGATCGAGTAGTCGTAATCCATGTGGATGCGCCCCGCCGCCCCGAAGCGCCGGGCGTGACCGGCGATCTCGTCGAAGAGCGCCGCCCGGCCCACCCCGTCGCGGATGCGGCTCAGCGCGTCGAGCTCGATGCTGACGAGCATGTCGGGGTGGGCGTCGAGCAGCGCGCCGACGAGGCTGTGCCCGCTGCGGGGCTGGCCGATGAACATGCAGTAGGTCTCGAGGTGGTCGAACATGGTGCCTCCAGAGGGCGAGCGAGGGCGGGGGGCTCAGGCGACGCCGGACCACACCGTCGGAAACAGGGGATCAGCAGCCAGCGGCTCGCCCGGTGAGAGGCGCGGGGCCCAGATCAGCGGGAGCGTGTGCGGCCGCGGGTCGAAGCGCACGTCGGGGCCGACGAGCCGCAGCACGATCGCCCGCCGCCGGCCCGGGCCGGGGTTGCCCGACGCCCGGTGCAGCGTGCGGGCGTGGAAGAGCACGCAGTCGCCCGGCTCGCACTCGGCGACGATCCGATCGGCCGGATCGACCACCGCGTCGACGTCCGGGACCGGCTGCTCGGCTGCGTGGGTCACCCGATCGGCGCCGGTGTCGAAGCTCTTGGGGTGATACGCCTGCCCCCACAAGTGCGAGCCGCGCACGAACTCCAGCGCGCCGGTGTCGCGGCGCACGTCGTCGAGCGGGATCCAGATCGAGTAGACCGCCTCGCCCGACAGCGGCCAGTACGAATAGTCGTGGTGCCAGGGGGTGTCGATCGGCGTGCGGGGCTCCTTGACGAGCAGCTCGTCGGTGAACAGCACCACCTGCGACAGCCCGGTGGCCTCTGCCATCGCCCGGGCGATGCCCGACTCGGTGACGAACGACCGGAACGCGGGGAACGCGTGCGACAGGTAGAGATCGCTGTGGAACCCGCCGCGGTCGCCGGCGAACTGCTGGCCGAGAGGGGACGGCCGCGCCAGCGCCTCGTCGAGCGCGCGCTCGAGGTGGCCCAGCCAGTCGGGGCCGAGGACACCGGGCAGGGTGACGACCCCGTCGGCGGCGAGGCGCACGCGCACATCGAAGCGGGAATTCTGCGTCATCGGCGTTCTCTCACGGGTCGGGTTGCCCAACGGCCAACCTGTTCTGATGTTCGGGGGCAGCTCTGCATCGGCTCTGGTGCTCGCGTCGAACGGGGGCGTGGATCCGCAATCGATTCTCCAGAATCGTGCCCCCGAGCTGCGCCGCATGGCGCGTCGGAGGCCGGAGCGGCGCGCCATGCGGGCGCCGACACCGGTGAGGCGCGGGCGCACCTCGACGGGGCGATCTTCGTCATCGCGAGCCCCTCTCGTCGGTGGTTTCGGACCGGGCGGCGTCGACTCGAGGCGGGTGTCCTGCCTGCGACCCGGATGTGCATGAGCGTAGCGGGACCGGGTGGACGTGCCCATAGAGGAATCGCCATCCCCGCGGCCCGCGAGCGCGCCCCACCCATCGGCCATCCCTCGCGGGCGCGGTCGCGGGGCTTGGCATCCGCCGCCCATCACCCCATCATCGGACCCGTCGTGCATTGGCCGGAGGGCCCTCGATGCGTTTCCTCCTCGATCGTCGACCCCGCGGCCGCGCGGCGTTCATCGGCATGGTGCACCTCGAGCCGCTGCCCGGCAGCCCCGGCTGGCGGGGCGACCTCTCGACCCTGCTCGCCGCCGCCGAGCGGGACGCCGACGCCCTGCGGGACGGGGGCTGCGACGCCCTGATCGTCGAGAACATGGGCGATCTGCCCTACCTCAAGGGCCGCGTCGGCCCCGAGACGGTCGCCGCGATGACCCTCGCCGTCGAGCGGGTCGTCCGCCGGGGGCTGCCGGTGGGGGTGCAGGTGCTCGCCGGGGCCAACGCCGAGGCGCTCGGCGTCGCGCTGGCCGCCGGAGCCGGGTTCATCCGGGCCGAGGGCTTCGCCTATGCCCACGTCGCGGACGAGGGCATCATCGACGCCTGCGCCGGCCCGCTCCTGCGCCGTCGGCGGGCGCTGGGGGCCCCGGTCACCGTCTGGGCCGACGTGCAGAAGAAGCACGCCGCCCACGCGATCACCGGCGACCTCTCCGTCGCCGAGCTGGCCCACGGCGCGGTCTTCTGCGGGGCCGACGTGCTGGTGGTGACCGGGCGGGCGACCGGCGCGAAGACCGCCATCGACGATGTGCGGGCCGTCGCCGGCTGCGGGGTGCCGGTGGTGGTGGGATCGGGGGTGACCCCGGCCGACGCCGCCGCGCTCGGCGCGGTCGCCGACGGGCTCATCGTCGGGAGCTGGCTCAAGTACGACGGCGACTGGCGCTCACCGGTCGACCCCCGCCGTGTCGAGCGGCTGCGGGAGGCCCTCGACGACGCCGGCTGAGCCCCGGGGGGCTCACTTCGCGGCGTTGATCGACCAGTCGTACTCCATGATCTCGACGTCGACGTCGCCCTTCTTCAGCCGGGCGGCGAGCTGCGTATTGAACTGCGCGGCGAACTCGACCGGCGAGCCGGCCTTCTGGGTGAAGTCCCCCCGGAACCACAGATACAGCCGGGTCAGCTTCACCGAGTCGCCCTCGAGCTTCAGCCACCGGGGGTCGTTGTGGGCCCGGGTCGTCGAGTCCTCGAGCTGGCGGTCGATCTCGGCGCCGGTGTAGGCGAATTGCCGCAGCGGCGGGCAGCCCTCGCTGGCGCAGTTGACCGCGAAGTGGATGCGGGGCTCGGCGAACTTCGGCCGCAGGTACTGATGCTCGATGGCGTCGAGGCTCACCTGGCCCAGCCCGCCGATGGTCCACCGGGCGTGGGTCCAGCGCTTGTCGTCGGGGATGTCCTTGATCGACTTCAGCGGCCAGTACTCGACGATGAGCTTGAGGGTGAAGGCGTTGTAGGCGTTGATCAGCAGCGCCAGCTTGGCGTCCCGGCTCAGCGCCTCGAAGTCGGCCTCGGCGAGCTGGGCGATGTAGGCGTCGAGCGCGGCGGTGTCGGCGGCGAGCTCGCCGTAGAACACCCGCCCGTCCTCCCGCACGACCGCCTTGAGCACGCCGCCGAGCTTCGAGTGGTCGAAGCTCTCGCCCTCGGTCTGGGCCCCGTAGGCCTCACCGATCTCCACCTGATCGGGCCCGAAGATCTTCTCCAGGGTCTGGCAGCCGGTCAGGGCGAACAGGGCGAGCAGCAGCGGCGAGATGCGGGCGAGCGAGCGGGCCATGGCGTCCTCGATGGGCGTGGTGTCGGGCTGAGCGCGAACGGGCGGGTCTACGGCGTCCCCGGGCGCAGGTTACTGCATTTCGCCGCGCGAGGCACCGGCCGTCAGCCGGGCAGGCCGCGGTCGAGGCCGCGGCCCCGATCTCGAACGCGCGGAGCGCCTGGATCTGATCCTGGGGGCTGCCGAACCCGATGGCATCGGTGCCCCACAAGGTGCGATCGGGCCCGAAGTCGCAGCAGTTTGCCCATGACAGGGACCGCCTGAGCGGGATCGTTCATCACCTCGCGCCGCAGCGACCCCAGCTCGGCGTACGCGTTGCCATCGGGCCCGATGCCATGCTCCGCGCACGATCGGATCAGCGCGTCGACGCCCCGGGTCGCCTGCGGATCGTCGGGCCCCTCCCGCCCCGAGCCGGCGACGAGGTCCGCGGCTGCGGCGGAGCCCCGGTCTCGCCAGCGGCTGGGGTCCCCAGACCCCAGCCGCTGGCGATCGATCGCCAGCCGGATCAGCCGCCGCCGCCCGGATTCTTCGGTGAACGGCAGCAAAACCGTGCCTCGCTCGATCGGGTCACGATCAAACGCCGGCCAGACCGTGCCCTGCGCGTTCGGCGCGCGATCGATCGAGAGCCCGACGCCGATCGTCGCCCGCAGTTGGCGATCGATCGCCAGCGCGCCGACCGTCCGCCGCCCGGCGCGCGCTCGATCGCCAGCCGGATCGTGCTCTCCCGCCCCCGCTGCCGATCGATCGCCACCACGCCGACCGCTTTTGGACCGCGCTGCCGATCAAACGCCACCGCGCCGGGCGTCTTCGGAGCCGGCTGGCGATCGAACGCCAGCCTGCCGCGCGTCTTCGGGGACGGCTGGCGATCGATCGCCACCTCGCCGGGCCGCCGACGACCGGCGCCGCGATGCATCTCCAGCTCTCGAGGCGCGACGACACCCGCCGCGGCGTTGCATCGCCACCCCCCGAAGCGGCCGCGGGCGCCGGGCTGGCGATCGATCGGCGCCCTACGAGGGGTCGACGGACCCCATCGAACGCCAGCGGATCGAGATCGGGTCGATCGGCTCCCGTTCGACCACGAACCCGCCCGCATCGAGCACG
>JAUHYW010000100.1 GCA_030426085.1 bacterium
CGCCGTCTTCGGCATCGCCGCCGTCGCCGCCGTCCTCGGCATCGCCGCCGTCGCCGCCGTCCTCGGCATCCCCGCCGTCGCCGCCGTCCTCGGCATCGCCGCCGTCGCCGCCGTCCTCGGCATCCCCGCCGTCGCCGCCGTCCTCGGCATCGCCGCCGTCGCCGCCGTCCTCGGCATCCCCACCGTCGCCGCCGTCCTCGGCATCCCCGCCGTCGCCGCCGTCCTCGGCATCCCCGCCGTCGCCGCCGTCCTCGGCATCCCCGCCGTCGCCGCCGTCTTCGGCATCACCGCCGTCGCCGCCGCCCTCGGCATCACCGCCGTCGCCGCCGCCCTCGGTTCCGCCGTCGCCGCCGCCGTCCTCGGCATCGCCGCCTTCGGCATCCCCGCCGGCGTCGCCCTGAGCGCCCTGCCCGCCCTGAGCGCCACCACCGCCAGCCTGACCGGAACCGGCCGCGTCACCCTGGTCGGCCTCTTCGTCCGCCTCGTCTTCAGCGTCGTCGTCGGCCGCCTGCTGCTGACCCGTACCGGCCCCGGCGCCGGAGATCCCAGCGCCCAGGCCTCCCTGGTCGTCGCCCGCCGCTTCGTCGTCGGCGCCGTCCGCGTCGTCGTCCGCGTCGTCCGCGGCCTCGTCTTCGGTGCCGTCCGCGTCGTCAGCGTCGTCAGCGTCGTCCGCGGCCTCGTCTTCGGTGCCATCCGCGTCGACCGCGGCCTCGTCGGTGCCGTCCTCGTCGTCGGCGCCGTCCTCGTCGCCTGTGGCCTCGTCGTCGGCGCCGTCCTCGTCGCCCGTGGCCTCGTCGTCGGCGCCGTCCTCGTCGCCCGTGGCCTCATCCTCACCCGCGGCCTCGTCCTCGCCCGCCGCGTCGTCACCCGCAGCCTCGCCCTCGCCCGCCGCGTCGTCACCCGCAGCCTCGTCCTCGGCCGCCGCCTCGTCGCCCGCGGCCTCGTCCGCAGCCGCCGCATCATCGGCCTCGGGCTCATCCGGCGGCGCGGTGCCGGCAGCGGCCTTGGCCTCCTTCATGCCCTTCTTGGCCTCTTCGCCGGCCTCCTCGACCGACTTGACCGCGTTGCCCTGCGCCGCCTCCAGCTCCTTGCTGGCCTCGGCCATCATGCCGCCCATGTTGCCGGCGTCGGCGATCTCGTTGGGCGCGTTGCCCACCGCGTCCTTGGCCTTGTCGACGCCTTCCTGCGCCTTGCCCGCCGCCTCGTTGAGGCTGGCCGACGCGTTGCCCGCCGCCTCGTTGAACTTGGTGCCGGCCGACGCCGCTTCGTCCATCGCGTTGGCCAGCTTGGACGTGACCTCCGAGGCCGCCGCCTGCAGTTTGCCGCTGGCGTTCATCTGGTTGGCCGCGGTGTCCTTGAGCTTGGCCACCCCCTGGTCCAAGGCCGCGGTGGCCTTGTCCTTGAGGTCGGCGACGCCCTTGTCCACGTTGACGCCCATGTCCTTCATCTTGGCCGCGGCCTGATCCAGCAGCGCGCCCCCGGCCTCGACCGCCTTGCCCTTGGCCTCCTCGATGCTCGTCACCACCCCGGCGACGTTCTCGTTGATGCGGTCCTCGACCGGGGCGATCATCTCCTTCGCCTTCTCTTCGAGGCGCGGCAGCAGATCTTCCTTGAGGAAGTCGAGCGCCGCCTGGGCCAGCGGCTTCTTGCCTTCGAGCACCTCGACGACCGCGTCGAGCGCGTCGCTGAGGATGGGCGCCGAGCCTTCGAGCCGGTCGCTGTAGCACTCGAGCAGGCCGACGAGCAGCTCTTTGCAGTACTCTTCGATCTCGGGCAGGACCTTGTCCTTGAGCCGATCGAAGACCTGCTTGGGCTCGGGCAGCGTCTCGAGCATCTCGCCGAGCGACGTGATGTGATCTTCGATGGTCGCCTTGATCTCTTCGAAGGCGAGCGTGGCGTCCTCGAGCTGCACCCGGTGGTCTTCGAGCAGCTCGGTGCGCATGCTCTCGCCGTGCTGCCGCAGCTCTTCGCTCAGCTCGCGGCGCAGCGCCTCGTAGCGCCGGGCGGCCTCGTCGGGGGTGAGGTCGTTCTCCTCGGCGATCGCCTCGGCCTCTTCGGTGATCTTGCCGGCGAGC
Organism: bacterium; assembly: GCA_030426085.1. Classification (GTDB taxonomy): domain Bacteria; phylum Myxococcota_A; class Bradymonadia; order UBA7976; family UBA1532; genus JACKDM01. The sequence goes on from JAUHYW010000100.1 coordinate 2,076, forward strand.
TCCTCGACCTTGGCCTTACCGGTGGTGACGACCTCCTCGTAGAGCTGCGTCAGGCAGCCGGTGGTGTCGTCGATCTCGAACTGGTGCTTGCCGATCACCACCTCGAGCGCCGTCAGCGCCTTCTCCTGCAGCTTCGCGATCTTCGTCGACAGCCGGCGGATCTCGACCCGCAGCGTCGCGACGAGCGGCTTGAGCCGGTCGATGGTGTTGAAGTCGGCGATCCAGATCTCATCGGCGGTCCAGTCGGCGAAGGCCGGGTCGAACTCCGGCTTCAGCTCGACCTTGCGGTCCTCGGCGTGCGCGCCGGTCGCCTCGCCCTCGCCGACGCTGACCAGCTCGACGTCGATCAGCTCGAGCTTCTTGGCCGCCACCCCCCGCTGCATCAGCGCGGTGCGCACCGCCTTGGCCCGCCGCTCGCCGAGCTTGAGGTTGTACTCTTCGTCGCCCCGGCTGTCGGCGAAGCCCTTGATCGTGAGCTTGACGATGGCCGGGTTGCGCCCGATCTCGTCGGCGATCTGCTCGATCACCGGCGACATGTCGCCCCGGATGGACGACTTGTCGAAGTCGAAGTAGACGTTGGGGAACTCGATCGAGTCGTCGGCGAGCTGGCTGCGATCCGAGAACAGGAACGCCGGCTTGGCCCGCTTGAGCGCGAACGACTCGGGGATCTTCTGGTTGCGCTCCGAATCGATGTCGGGGAAGCCCTCATTGCGGGCGTCGTTCCACACCCGCATGTAGTCGCCCGGCTCGGCGGTCAGCCCGAAGTACTTGGGGGTGATCTCCCACAGCGCCGCGTCCTTCTCGACGACGTGCAGCTCACCTTCCTCGGCGGCCTCGATCTGGGCGAGGAAGACCTCGAGCTGGGTCTCCTTCTCGGAGATCGTGATCATCAGCTCGTCGATCTCGCCCTGGATGTCGATGTCGATCGTCGTGACCGCGACGTCGAGCTCGACCATGCGACCGAGCTTGGCCTTGAGCTTCTCGAGCGCCGCCGTGACCCGGGTCAGGTAGCGCTGCTTGATCTGATTGAGGAACCGTTCGAGCCGCTTGCTGATCTCGTCGATGACCCGCTGGAGCAGCTCGGCGAGCAGCCGCCGACCGATGTCCTTGGCCGCCTCGAGCGCCTCGCGCAGTGTCTCCTCGGCCTCCTCGGCGAACAGCTCGATGGCGTCCTGGGTCTCCTGGATCGTCGTCTCGACCGCCGCTTTGGTGTCCTGGAACAGGGTGACGAAGCGGTCTTCGGTGTTGTGCGCGGTCTCGGTGGCCAGCTTGACCACCCCGTCGACCATGTTGCGCACGTCGCTCTCGACGTCCTTGGCGACGTTCTCGAAGCGGCTCTTGGTGCCGTCGATCAGCCCCTCGATCGACGTCTTGGCGTTCTCGACGAAGTCTTCGCCCGAGGTCTTGAGCTCGTCGATGACGTTCTCGATGCCGCTCTTGCAGTCCTCGATATAGGCCTTGCCCTTGCCGTTGATCATGTCATCGATCAACTTGCCGATCTCTTCGAACTCCTTGACGAAGGCCTGGGTCTTGGAGACCACATCCATCGCGATCTGGGGTCCGAGGGTCAGCGCGAGCTGCACCACCTTGAGGATCGACGCCTTGGCGACGCCGACGAGCACCTTGCCCTGGGTCTCGAACTTGGGCGCGTAGGCGTCCACGATGCCCTGGAAGTCGGTCTTCAGCTTGTCAGCCGACTCCTGCATCTTCTGCTCGATGGAGGCGATGGCCTCCTCGCCCTTCTGCTGGATCTCGGGGATGACCGAGGTGTCTTCTTCGTAGTCGTTGTCGACGAACTTCTGCTCAGCCTCGGCGTAGGCCTCGTCGCCCATCGCCTTGAGGTCGCGGGCCTGCTTCTCGGCCTCGCGCTTGAGCCGATCCTTGGTGACGTCGATCTGCTGCTGGAGGTCGGTCCCGAGATCCTCGACGGCGATCTCGATGCCCTTGTTGACCTCCTGGAAGCCGATGTCGAGCGACTCCTTGCTGGAGCGGAACATCTCGTCAGCCGCCCGCTGCACCTTGTCGAGCGTGCCCTGGCAGAAGTCGCGGACGAGGTCGATCATGTTGTTGATCGAGCCGACGAGCCGGTCGCGGGCCTCGCGGATGAGCGCGAAGCCGTCTTCGACGATCTTCTTGACCGTGTCGCTGATCAGGTTGGTGGCGTCGGTCAAGCGCTGCTTGAGATCGGCGAGCAGATCGTCGGCGAGCTGCTTGGCCTGGGCGAGCGTCTCGTCGACCGCCGCGTTGACCTTGGTCACGATGCCGTTGACCGTCTCCGAGACCTGCTTGGGCAGGGTCTTCAGCGCGGTGAACAGCTCGTCGAAGGTGTCGTTGATGGCCTTGATCGCGTCGGCCTTGACCGTCTCGACCCGGCTGATGGCGCCCTCGAGCACCGTGTCGAGCATCTTGACCGAGCTGTCCTTGAGCTCGGTGAGCGCCTTCTCGAGCTCTTCGAGGATCTCGTCGTAGAGCGGCTGGCCCTCGTAGGCCTCGGCGAACTTCGTCTTGATCTGGTCGATCACGAAGTCCATCTTCTCGGGGATCTGGTCGGCGACCGCGCGCACCTTGTCGGTCAAGCCGTCGAGCTGCTCGTCGGCCTGGGCGAGGATCTTGTCCTTCACCTCGCCGATCTGCCCTTCGACCGACGACACCTGGGACACCGCCGCCTCGGCGATCGCGTCGACCTGCTCCTGCACCTGCTCGATCAGCGGATCCTTGAGGGCGTGGATCTGCTCCTGCACCTGGCCCGGGATGCCCTCGGCGATGCCGAAGACGGTCTGCATGCCGGCGTTGGCCGTCTCCCGCAGCAGCGGCGCGAGCCCGAGCAGGGGGGTCTCGATCGCGCCGATGGCGGTGTCGATGCCGGTGATGACCTTCTGCTTGGTGCCGTAGACCTTGTCGACGAACCCATCGAGGGCCTCCTGGGCCTTGTCGATGACGCCGTTGGTCTTGCCCTGTAGATCGGCGAGCGACTGCTCGGCTTGCGCCCGAGCGCTGTCCACACTCTGCCGGGCCCGGCGGCCGAGCTGTGCGGGGATGCTCTCCTGAACTTCCTGATCGGCGCCTTCAGCTCCACCCTGCATTGGTCTGACCCCCCGAGCCGCAGCACGGCCGTGCGCGGCGTCCACTCCGCGCGATAACCGAATAAGGTGCGCCGAAAGAGTGGCGCAGATCGAGGGACCGGGGCAAGGGCCCCGTCTCAGATCTTTTTACCTATACTGCGATTCTGAAGGTCTCGGCCGGCCCGAAAAGGGCCCGGAAGCGGGTATCAGACGGGTCTGGTGGCGGATCCGGGTCGGGTCTCAGCGGCGCAGGATGAGCACCGGGCAATGGGCGAGGCGCACGATCTTCTCGGCCACCGAACCGAGCGCGAGGCGGGCGAGCCCGGTGCGCCCGTGGGATGGCACGACGATCAAATCGGCCTCCAGCTCGTCGGCCAGCTCGGCGATCGCCTGCCCGGGTCGCCCGAACCGCACGTGCCGCTCGGCGCCCTCGGCGGCCGCGCCGAGGAAGTCGTTCATCGACGTGCGCACGTTGGCCGCCCGCTTGCCGTCGTCGATCTTCTCCCAGATGACGCCCGGCTCACCGGCGTGCAGCTCGGGCAGGACATGCACCAGGTGCAGGTTGGCGGGCCCGTCGACCATCTGCCGCCCGACGCGCACCGCCTCCTTGCAGCTCTCCGAGAAGTCGATCGGGACGATGACGCACTGTTTGGGCAGCCAGGACATGGTACTCCTCCATCGAGAGCCCCGCCGGTGGGGTCGCCGGCATCCTGACACCGCGCTTCCAGCGCCGTCAACGGCGCTGCCCGTCCGGTCGATGCCCGTTGACGGCAGCGATCACAATTTCGCTTGCTTCCAAATCTTACTTAGTTACAATCGGCAGCAATCGACCGCGGCTCGCTCGGCGCCGCGTCGTCCCCGCTCAACGGGCCGGAGGTTCACCGTGATCCGCCATCCCCTCCCCCTCATTTTCCTTCTGGCTGTGTGGATTTCCGCGCTCGCCGGCTGCGACGACGGCGCGTCGGAGACGAGCGAGGCGGGCTGCGTCTCCGACGAGGCCTTCTTCCAGTCGCTCTCGCTCTCGCTGCTCGAACCGGATTGCAGCAACTGTCACAATCCGCAGGGCGCCGCCCGGGACACCGACTTCGTGCTCGCCGCGCCCGGCGAGACCAACGCGCTGCAGCGCAACTTCGCGATGATGAAGGAGGTCGCCGCCTTCGAGCGGGACGGGGTCAGCGTGCTGCTGCTCAAGCCCACCGGCGAGCTGGGGCACGGCGGCGGCCCGCGCCTCGAGGCCGGGTCGGCGGGCTATCGCGACCTCGAGCAGCTCATCGTCCGTTTCCGGGAGCCGGTGGCCTGCGACGACGACGGCGGGGAGGTGCCCCTGCTCGAGCAGGCCATCCTGCTGTCGCCGGTCGAGACGCTGCGCAAGGCCAAGCTGCAGCTCGTCGGCGCGCTGCCGACGCCCGAAGAGGTGGCGCTCGTCGAGGCCGAGGGCGAGGCGGGCCTCGCGCCCCTGCTCGAGGAGTACATGACCCGGGACGCGTTCTTCGACGTGCTCAAGCGGTGGTACAACGACCTGCTGCTGACCGATAAGTACCGCGGCGGCAACCGGGCGACCGATCTGCTCGACGAGGAGACCTACCCCGGCCGCTACTACTACAACAACCTGCCCGAAGACACCGAGGAGGGCCGGCTGGCCCGGCGCCACGGCAACAACAGCGTGGCCCGCGAGCCGCTCGAGTTGGTCGCTCACGTCGTGCGCAACGACCGCCCGTTCTCCGAGATCCTGACCGCTGACTACATCCTGGTGAACCCGTTCAGCGCCCCGATCTACGGGGTCGACGTGAGCTTCGACGACCCGCTCGATCCCACCGAGTGGCGCGAGGCGCGGCTGCCCGGCTTCCCCCACGCCGGGCTGCTGACCTCGCCGATGTTCCTCAACCGCTACCCGACGACGGCGACGAACCGCAACCGCCACCGGGCCCGCACGGTGTTCTCGCTCTTCCTGGCGACCGACATCCTCGCCAAGGCCGAGCGGCCGGTCGATCCGACGCAGATCCGGGATCACAACCCGACGATGAACAACAGCCAGTGCACGGTGTGCCACGCGGCGATCGATCCCATCGCGGGCGCCTTCCAGAACTTCGACACGCTGGGCCGCTATCGGCTGACCGGCGAGCGGCGGGACCCGCCCGAGGGCTGGCACGCCGACATGCGCCCGCCGGGCTTCGGCGAGGCGGCCATCCCGCCCGATGGCTGGTCGGCGGGGCTGGCGTGGCTCGCCGAGCAGGTCGTCGCCGACGAGCGCTTCGCCCTGTCGGCGGTGTACGCGGTCTACACCGGCCTCGTCGGGCGGCCGCCGCTCATCAACCCGACCGATCGCAGCGACCCCCGCTTCGAGAACCGGCTGGCGTTCTACAACCTCGAGCAGGCGTTCCTGCGCCGGGTGACCGACGTCTTCGTCGACGAGGGCTACGCGCTGAAGTCGATCGTGCCCGAGATCGTGGCCAGCCCGTTCTACCGGGCGGTCTCGTCGACCGGGCTCGACGAGGACACCGCGGTCACGCTCGAGCCGCTGGGCACCGCCCGCCTGCTCACCCCGGAGGAGTTGGACGCCAGGCTGCGGGCCACGCTGGGCCAGCCGTGGAAGCGCCGGGGGCCGGACAACAACCTGCTGCTGCACGGCAACGAGTACCTCTTCTTCTACGGGGGCATCGACAGCGACGACGTCACCCGGCGCATCACCGAGCCCAACGGGGTGATGGCCAACGTCGCGCTGCGCATGGCCTCCGAGATGGGCTGCATGGTCACGCCCCGCGACTTCCACCGCCCGACGGGGGATCGCATCCTGTTCCCCTATGTCGAGCCGACCTACGCCCCCGAGGACGAGAACGGCTTCCCGGTGCCCCGGGTCGAGGAGGAGATCCGGCGCAACATCCGCTACCTGCACCAGCGGCTGCTCGGCGAGACGCTGCGCCCGGGCGACGCGGAGGAGGAGGCCACCTGGCAGCTCTTCCTCGACGTGTGGCGCGAGGGGTCGACGGCCGTGAAGAACGGCGACGCCTCGCGGGATCTGGAGGGGCACTGCCGGCCGAACTTCGTGTTCGAGACCGGCGAGGGGCTGCCCAATCAGCAGCACCTCAACACCGACCGGAACTACGTCATCCGCTCGTGGGCCGCGGTCGTCACCTATCTGCTCGCCGACTGGCGCTTTCTCTATCACCGCTGAGGGGGACACCATGACACTCGATCGACGGGATTTCCTGAAGCTGGCCGGCGCGGCCGGCCTCGCGGTGACCACCCTGCCCGGGCTGCCCGGCTCGGCGCGGGCCCAGTCCGATCCCAGCGGTCCGTATTGGGTCTTCGTGCACGCCGGCGGCGGCTGGGATCCGACGCTGCTGTGCGATCCCAAGGGCCGGGCCGACGAGGAGGCCGAAGACCCGCTCAACATGTACTTCACCGACCAGATCGGGACGGCGGGCAACCTGCGCTACGCCCCGGTGGGCATGAACCAGCAGTTCTTCGACAAGCACCATCAGCGCACGCTGGTCATCAACGGGGTCGACACCCAGACCAACAACCACGACGCCGGGGTGCGGCACACGTTCTCCGGCAAGCTGGCCCAGGGGCACCCGGCGCTGGCGGCCCTGATCGCGGGGGAGTCCCGGGATCAGCCGATGGCCTTCATCAGCAACGGCGGCTATGACGTGACCGGCGGTCTGGTGGCGCCGACCCGGGTGGGCAACATCGGCGCGGTCAGCCGCATCGCGTGGCCCAACAGCATCAACGGCGCACCCGACGGCCCGCCGTTCCACCGCGAGCCGACGCTGGATCGCATCCGGCAGGCGATGAACCGCCGCAAGGGAGTGGTCGAGACCCAGTCCGACCTGCCCCGGCACCGGCACGGCATCAGCCAGCTCTTCACCGCCCGCACCGGCCAGAATACGCTGCGCCGGCTGACCGAGGTGCTGCCCGGGGAGTTCGACCGGGCCCGGCTCAAGCGGCAGTCGCAGGTGGCCTGCGCGGCGTTCGCGGCGGGCATCTCCCGCAGCGCGAACCTGACGCTGGGCGGCTTCGACACCCACGGCAACCACGACGACAGCCACATCCCGCGTATGGCCGAGCTGCTGGCGGGGGTCGACTTCTTGTGGGACGAGGCCGAGCGGCAGGGCATCGCCGACGATCTGATCGTCATGATGGGCAGCGACTTCGGCCGGACACCGGGCTACAACAACGGCAACGGCAAGGACCACTGGGCCATCACGAGCGTGCTGCTGATGGGCCGCGGGGTGCCGGGCAACCGGGTCATCGGCGAGACCAACGCGCGGCATGTGCCCATCCCGCTCGACAGCGCGACCGGGCGGCCGGCGGCCGATCCCGACAAGGGCATGCGCATCCAGCCGGGGCACATCCACCGGGCGCTGCGTCGCCTGGCGGGGCTGCCGGAGGATGTCGATCGCATGTTCCCGATCGAGGCCCGGGCCGAGTTCGATCTGCTCGCCTCCTGAGCCCCGATTCGGGCGCCCCCTCCCCTGATCGGGCCGCTGGCGGAGTGACACCCGTCAGCGGTACACTCCGCGGGTCGGCTTCCGGGGGGAATCCATCATGTATCGTGTCGTCGCGCTCTGCGCCGTCTGTGTTGGTCTGTTCGCCTGTGACGACGACGGCGGATCCGACCCATTGCGAGATGCCATGGCCGCCGACGCGGAGGGCCCGGCCCCGGACGTCACGCCGGACGCGGCCCCATCCCAGCGCTGCGTGCGCGACGATCAATGCCCCAGCGGTAGCCACTGCCCCGACACCAGCGGCAACGCGGTGTGCTCACCGGGCTGCCGGCTCGATCCGGACTCGTGTCGCGCGGCCGATCGATTCACCGTCTGTGATCCGGACAGCCGGGCCTGCGTCGCCGGCCCCTGCGCCGAGGACGCCGACTGCCGAGCGGGCAGCTATTGCGCCGACGGCGCCTGCGTCGAGGGCTGCCGGCTCGATCCCGACGACTGCGGGCCCGATCCGGACGGTGTGCCCCGGGCGTGCGATCCGGCGGACCACACCTGCCGCGCCTTGAGCCCCTGCTGCGCCGACGACGACACCTGCTCGATGGTCTTCGAGGAGGCGTGCGACGGGCAGCCGCTCACCGCCACGCTGACCTGCCAGCCCTCTCCGTGCGGGCCGGACTGCGAGGCCGACGAAGACTGCGACGACGGCGCGTGGTGCTCGGGCGATGGCCGGTGTGTGGCCGGCTGCCGCGAGGTGCGCGGTGACTGCCCCAGCGATACGGTGTGCGATCCCGCCAGCCGCCAGTGCGTACGCGGCGCCTGCGCGCGCAACGGGCAGTGCCCCGACTGGATGTATTGCGGTGACGCCGGCCTGTGCCGGAGCGGCTGCCGCCAGAGCCCCGACAACTGCCCCGAGGGCACCCGCTGTGGCCCCGATCGCCAGTGCGGGTCGAGCTGCGTGGACGACGACGTCTGCGCCGAGGGCGAGTACTGCGATTCGAGCGTGTGCCGGGCGCGCTGCGTGCCCGAGACCCACGCCGGCTGCGTGGGCGGCGAGCGGTGTGACGGCGGGCGGTGCGTGCCGGGCTGCGCGGACGACGTGGCCGACATCGAGGGCGACGACACCCGGGACACGGCGCCGAGCCCGATGTGGATCGGGGGCGTGGTCGAGAGCGCCCGCTACGGAGACCGGGTCGCCTGCCCGGGGGACGCCGATCTGCTCGTGATGGACGGCCCCCGGATCGAGGCCACCCTGCGCTACGACGAGGTCGACGGCGTGCTGGCCCTGCGCATCCTCGACGGCGACGGCGCGGTGCTCGCCGAAGACGTCGGCGGCGGCGCCCCCAAGACGCTGCGGGTCGACGCGCCGCGGGCGTTCGTCGAGGTGGTGGGGGTCGATCTGGTCCGGCCGGTGAGCTATCGCCTGGACCTGCGGCGGGTGCCCGGAGACGGCTGTTTCCCCGACGATCGCGATCCGGGCGACGACGAGACCCGCGGCGCGCTGCGGGTCGGTCAGCGGCCGCAGTCGATGTTCGTGGACGTGCTCGAGGGGGCCGCCTGCCCCGGCGACGTGGACTGGAGCTGCTTCCCGATGGCGGCGGCCGATGGCCTGGAGGCCACCGTGGCCGGCTGCGCCGGGCTGAGCGCCGCGGTCTACACCGCCGAGGCGGCGCTGGCCGGCGGAGCGCCGAGCCACACGCTCGAAGCGGATGGCGACCGACTGCGCTTCAGCGGGGATCCCGGTCGGGGGCTGTTCGCCGACGGCGACTGGTGCGTGGCGGTGCGCAACGAGGGCGACGGGCGCTGCGAGGACTACGCGCTCGCCCTCAGCTTCCAGCGGCTGGGCGAGATCTGCGCCGACGACCTCGAGCCCGACGATCGCCCGGAGGACGCGCTGGTGCTCGACGGCGACGGGCCGCTGGCCGACGCCGCCGGCCGCCTGCCCTACGGGGTGTCGCAGCGCCTGCCGGCCGAGCCGACGCTGTGCCCGGGCGACGTGGATCAGTACCGCCTCACGGCGAGCGCCGGGGACGGGCTCGAAGCGTGGCTGGAGGCCGAAGGGCCCGGAGCGACCGGCCTGACGGTGGACTTCGTCGACGCGCTCGGCCGGCCGCATGGCAGCCGGGGCGGGGCGACGGCGCCGATGGCGGATCCGAACCCCGCGCGCGCGGTCCCGTCGAGCGACGGCCCGCTGTACGTGGTGGTCGGCGGCACGGGGGGTGAGCCGGTGGACTACGCGCTCTTCGTGCAGCGCACCCGCGGCGACGGGAGCTGCCCCGAGGACGGGTGGGAGAACGTCGACTACCGGGACGACACCGGCAGCGACGCCCAGCGGCCGGCCGACATCCAGCCGGGGCGCATCGCCGTCGAAGGCGCCGCGCTGTGCCTGCCGGGGGGCGCCGACGAGGACTGGTACCGGGTGCCCATCGAGAGCGCCCGGACCCGGCTGTGCGTCGACGCGACCTTCCGCCACGCCGACGCCGACATGAACGTCCAGGTCTTCCGGGTACCCGAGGGCGAGTGCCGGGCGGCCAACGGCCAGTCGTGCTGCGACGTGGCCGCCGACTGCGACGAGGGGCTGGGCTGCGCCGCGGGCTTCTGTCGGGCGCCCATCGGCGAGGGGATCAGCCGGACGGACAACGAGTTCGTCGATCTGGACAAGACCCGGATGGACGTCGACGACGACATCCTGGTGCGCGTCTTCCGCGACCCCGACGATCGCCCCGACGCCGACGACGGCCCGGCGACCTACGGCCTGACCATCACCCGGGCCCCCGAGGATCCGAACCGCTGCGAGCCGGACTGGCGCGAGCGGGCTCAGGCCAACGACAACCGGGCCACCGCTACGGCCCTCGGCGCGGGGCGCGAGGGTCTGTGCGACACCTGGATCTGCGACGAGGAGCGGGCGGCGGGCGACTGGTTCACCATCCGGGTGCCGGCGGGCAGCGATCGCTCGGTCTTCATCGACTTCGACGCCGGTGAGGGCGCGCTGCTGCTGACCGCCATCGACCCCCAGCGCGATCCCGAGCGGGTCGTCGAGAGCGTGCAGCGGCAGGCCGACGTGCAGTGCATCAACATCCGGGGCGCAGCCACCGAGCGCACGGTGCTGTTGCAGGTCAACGCCGACGCGATCGAGCCGGGCGGCGATCGGCGGGTGGACTACGGCCTGCGGGTCGAGCCCACCGATCTGTCGGCCTTCGCCCGCGGCGCGTGCGACGAGCTCTCGGGCGGCATCTTCCCCGACGTGGTGTGGCCCCGCCTCGACCTGTGAGCGCGGCGCCCGATCCGTGCCGGGCGTGCACGGGCGGGTGTGGTCGAATCCTCACGGCGCGGGCCCCGATCGACGCTGGCGCGCAGCGGGCAGGTCGCCTCATCTACGGCATGGCGTTTGCTGTATGGCGCGGGTGAACCCCGACATACCGGAGATGACCATGCGCTCGCTGACCCTGCTCGCGCTCGCCGCCCTCACCTTCACCACCGGCTGCCACGGCGTCGACTCCCACGAGGTCGACACCGAGGACATCGAAGCCCACCTCGTCGTCAGCACCGACGGCCGGGGCGAGGCCGACATCGTCGCCGAGCTCAAGCCCATCGGCGACGGCTTCGGCTTCGTCGATCTGGTCGGCGGCGAGACCTTGCGAGTCCGGGCCCGCGGCCTCGAGACCACGCTGCACAGCCGCTGGCTGGACTATCACGCCGAGCTGCCCGTCGACCGGGGCGGCGCGGAGTTCCAGATCCGGCTCGACCGCCAGTTCGGCACCCCGGCCCCCGACTCCTACGTCGAGCTGCCGCCGGGCTTCGAGCTGTACCGCCTGCCCGGCATCTACTCGCTCGACTACGACATCATCCCGATCCAGTGGGACCGGGTCGCCAACGACAAGATGAAGATCGAGATCGAGGGGCACTGCATCGACGACTTCGAGCGCACCCTCACCCCCGGGCGGGACGACGGCGCGCTGATCGTGTACCCCGGTCGGCTCCACCCCCGCAGCGACTGGGACGGCTCGATCTGCGAGCTGGAGGTCACCGCCGAGCGCATCCGAGCCGGCCGGCTCGACCGCCACTTCGCCGACGGCGGCATCATCGCCAAGCAGGTGCGCCAGATGCGGTTCTACGTGGAGTGGTGAGCGTGCCCCCACCCCGAACATGAAACGGCGACCCCGCGGGGTCGCCGTTTCACTTTCGAAGCCGGGCGCCGGGATCAGCCGGCGATGTTCTTCGCCTCGATGCCCTGCTCCTGCTGGTTGGCCCGCATCTCCTCGAGGAACGCCTCGAGGCCGATGCCGTCCTCCTCGTCGAAGGCCTCTTCGAGGATCCGGATCTCCCCCATGCGGTCGGGCCGGAAGGTGCGGTAACCCCGGCGCAGCTCGCACCAGCCGCCCAGGGTCCACTTCGAGCCCCAGAAGTACAGCCCCAGCGGGCGCACGATGCGGTTGGTCTCGTCGCCGTCGTCCCGGGTGTAGGTGAACGAGACCTTGCGCCGCTCGCCGATGGCGGTGCGCAGCATCTCCAGCCCGTGGGACGCCTGACGGGACCACTCACCGCCCGGCGCGAACAGCGCGGTCTTGAGCAGCACCTCGCGCAGCGGCTCGGGCAGCATCACCTCGACCTTGTCCAACACGCTGCGGGCGGCGACGGCCAGCGCCGGGTCGGCCCAGGCGACGGCCATGCGGGCCCCGAGGACGAGCGCCTCGATCTCCTCGCTGTTGAACGTCAGCGGGGGCAGCACCGCGCCTCGCTCGAGGCAGTAGCCGACCCCGGCCTCACCCCGGACCGGCACCCCCGACTTCGAGATGTCGCTGATGTCGCGGTAGATGGTGCGCTGCGAGACCTCGAGCTTCTCGGCGAGCTGCTCGGCGGTCACGAAGCGACGGTTGCGCAGAATCTGAACGATGCGGAACAGGCGGTCAGCGCGACGCATGGCGTCCTCCCTTCGATGTCTTCCTCAATGTAGTCCACCGCCCTGACACCGTGGCGTCAGGAGGATCGAAGCGTTGTGCCGTCGGGGCCGGGTGCGCGGGCCATCGGGCCGAGGCGAAGCCCGGCCGGCGGGGCGTCCGCCGGAGACGCCGCCTGCTGCCAACCCGGGCCGAGATGACCCGGAGGCGGGAACAGACCGTGGATCGACGACGCAGTTCAAGACCCTCGACCGGCGGCGCGGTTCCGGGCCGACCACGGCCGGCCGGACCCGCGCCTCTACGAGGGGAACAGAGCGTGGATGACGCCGGCGGTCCACTGGAAAATCCGTCGCGGACGGCCGGCCGGCGGTCGGAGATACGCGCCGCCCACGCCGCGTGAGCGCCCGCGGCGCATGCTCCACTGACATGGGGGGTGAGTTCTGCAACTGCTGCCAACGTGCGCAAGCTGGGCCTCGGCGGTCTTCATCACGCGCGAGTGACCCGTTCCCGGAGTCGTCCTCTGTTGGCAGCAAACCTCAAACGGGAGCGATGTGCAACAAAATCCTGGCAATACCCTGTCAGGAGCACATCGGGCAGGGCCGGGGCGGGCGACCGCTCAGTCGCCGCCCCCGATCTTGATCTTGACCGTGCCGGCGTCCACCTCGTCGACCTCGCCCCCGCTCGGGCCCGAGAGCAGCCACGCGGCGATGCCCACGACGGCCCCGAGCACCAGCACGGCGAGCAGGGCGATCAGCCACGTCGGCAAGCCGCCCCCGGAGTGCTGGACCGGCTGCACGATGGACGTGTGCTGGGGGGGCTTGGGCTCGGCCGTCGGCAGCGGGGGCAGCCGCTGGCTGGTGCCGTCGTTCAGCATCAGCGTCGCGCCGAGGTCGTCCCCTTCGATCGTGTCGTCGAGCGTCGGGGGCGCGGGCGCCCCCTCCAGCGACGCCCGCAGCGCCTGCCCCATCGAGCCGGCGTCGGCGAACCGATCGGCCGGCTGCTTCGACAGCGCCTTGAGCACCGCGTCGCTCAGAGCCCGGGGCACACCCAGCGAGCCGTCCATGGGCGGCACCGGCCGGTTGATGTGGGCCATCAGGATCTCGATGGCCGCCCCGTCCACGAACGGCGCCCGCCCGGTCAACAGCTCGTAGAGGATGACCCCCAGCGAGTACAGATCGCTGCGCCCGTCGAGCGTCAGATCCTGGGCCTGCTCGGGCGACATGTAGCGCGGCGTGCCGAGGACGATGCCCTCGCGGGTGCGTACCCCGCTGTCGTCGGGCCCCACCATCTTGGCGATGCCGAAGTCGAGGACTTTGGCCTTCTCGTCGCCCATGTTGTTGGTGGTGACCATGATGTTCTCGGGCTTGAGATCCCGATGCACCAGGCCCATCGCGTGCGCCTCGACGAGCCCGCCGAGGATCTGCAAGGCCAGATCGACCGCCCGCTTGGGGGTGAACGGCCCCTCCGATCGGACCAGGTCGAAGAGCAGCCGCCCCTGGATGAACTCGAAGACCATGTAGAGCGAGCCGTCCTCGGCCTCGCCGTAGTCGTAGAGCGTCACGATGGACGGGTCGGAGAGGCGGGAGACGACCCGGGCCTCCTGGAAGAAGCGGGCCGAGATGTTGGGGTCGTCGAGGTCGGAGTTGATGACCTTGAGCGCCACCGGCCGGCCGACCGGCTGCTGGATGGCCTTGTAGACCGCGCCCATGCCGCCCTCGCCGAGCACGCCGACGATGACGAAGCGCTCCTTGACCCGCCGCCCGAGCAGCGGGTCGTGGGGGTAGCGCTGGTGGGCCTCGAGCTCGACGAGCAAGCCGCCGTCGTTGGCCGGACACGGGTCGGCGGGCTTCGCGCCCTGCCAGGCCTGTCCGCACACGCGGCAGTAGACGAGCTGGTCAGCGCTCATCCGAGAGTCCCCTCCTTCGGGTCGGCGGCAGCGAGCCGCCGGGGGATAGTACCGTCCCCGGCCGTCGAAATGAACCGCGTGCGCACGCGCCGCCCATCCAGCCCCCGCTGACACCCGAGAACGGGCTCATCGGGCGCTCAGCTCGGCCCGCGGATGCACCCAGAACCGGCCACCGGTGCTGCGCCCCGAGACCTCGGGGGTGTACATCTCCTCGGCTCGGGCCGGCGGGCGCACGAAGGTGCCGGCGGTGGTCGCCCGGGCGACGTAGGTGTAGCTGTGCACCCCCGGGGCGAGGCGGTCGGCGAAGAGCAGGATGCGGTCGTCGCGCATCTCGATGTGGTCGAACGGCGAGTACCACGACGGCTGCCGCTCACCGTCGAGCGCCTCCGACCCGGCCTCGGCGCCCGGCCCGGCGTCGCCCGGCGCTTCGGCCAGCCGCCCGGTGGTCGCCAGGCTGGTGTCGACCGGCTCGAGGCCGGCCGGCAGCGGATCCTCGATGGCCACGTAATGCCGCTCCTGGTGGGTCGCGACCCGCAGGTGCACCCGGACCAGCGCCCCCTCGGTGACCGACTCCACCGCCTCGGACGAGCGCCCGTCCAGCGTGTACCACCGCTGCACGATGAGCCCGCCGTCCCGGGCGGTCGTCGGCATCTCCCGCGGGGCGTAGCGCAGCCGGGCGCCGTAATAGAGCCGCCCGGTGCCCGCCGCGGCGAACACCATCGGCTGCTCGCCGGCGTCGGCCCCCAGCGCGTTCATCGGGACCGCGGCCTGCTCGCTGGCCAGCGTCCGACCGGCGAACGTCGCCTTGGCGACCTCCTTCTGCCCCAGCTTCACGGTCGCCACGAAGTCCGGCTCCTCGGCCTCGCGCACCCGGGCGTAGTCCATCATCGCCAGCAGGCTGAAGCCGGCCTCCTGGGTCGTGCGGTAGCCGCCGCCCGTCCGGACCGACTGCAAGTAGCGGGCGATCTTGGGCACGAAGGCGTGATCCGGCTCGACCGCCAGCAGCCCCTGCAAGACGATCGCGGTGGTGCGGGTGTCGCTGTGGAAGAGCGGGGCGTAGGTCTGGGGGTCGTCCTCGGCGAAGTGCACCGCGTCGGCGTCCACCCGGGCGTGGTTCATGATCCCGGCGATGAGCGTCTTCGCCTTGTCGACCCCCGGGCCCGAGGCCATCGCCGCCGCCAGCAGCGCTCGACCGAAGAGCGCCATGCCCTCCTGCTCGCCGTAGAGGCGGTTCTCCAGGCCCCGCTCGGCGGCGTCCTGCCGGGCGAGCACGTAGAGCGCAAACGCCCGGGCCTCCTTCGAGGGCGTGCGGCGGCCGTAGCCGACCGGCTTGTCGAAGAAGTCGCGCAGGTAGCGCCGGGCCGCGGGCAGATCGACGCCGGCCACCGGATAGCCCGCCTCCTCGGCCTCGCCCAGCGCCAGCGTGGCGTAGGCCGTCGCCCAGTAGTGGCTGCGCCACGCCCCGGGCCAGTAGCCGAAGCCGCCGTCGGCCCGCTGCAAGCCGGCGATGGCCTTCACGTTCTCGGCGACCACGTCCGCCGGATCCCGCTTGCCGAGCCACTGCTCGCCATAGCGATCGAGCATCTCCTTCAGGGCCACGAACGGCACCAGCCGGCTCGCCCGCTGCTCGAGGCAGCCGTAGGGGTAGTCCACCAGCATCTCGGCGGCGTCGGTCATCCCGCCCAGCGCGGTCGACGCCAGCGTCAGCTCCAGCCCGCCCTGTTCGGGCCGCGCCGGCGGCACCTTCAGCGCCTCGGTGCGGGTCTCCTCGGTCTCGCCGTACACCGCGACGGTCTCCAGGCGCACCGGCGAGCGCACCGGGATCGTCATCTCGACCCCGTCCTGCGCGGCCCCGTCGCTCACCGTGAACCGCAGCTTCGCGTCCCCGGTGGCCTTGGCCTCGAAGCCGAAGCGCACCTCGACCCCCTTGTTCGGCGGCACCCGCACCGTGCGCTTCAGCGCGCCCACCGACGCGATCGGCCCCTCGACCTCGGCGGTCACGGCCACGTCCGCCGGCGCGTCGCCCTGGCGGTGGATCACGACCCCCGCGGCGAAGACGTCCCCGTCGCGGCTCGCCCGGGGCAACGCCGGGCGGGCCAGCAGCGGCTTGGTGACGACCACCTCGCTCTCGCCGGAGCCGGCCCGATCGCCCGCGGTCACCGCCACCGCCATCAACGTGAAGGTGGTCAGGTTGTCGGGCAGCTCACCCCGCACGACCGCCCGGCCCTGGGCGTCGGTGATCGCGTTGCCCACGAAGATGGGGGTGGTGACGAAGTTCTTGCGCATCTCCATCGCGTCCATCGCCCCGCCGCCGCCGCCCGCGTCGCGCCCCTTCTCGCCGTAGTCGAGCTGGGCCACGAGCGCGGTGAGGCTGTTCGCCTGGCGGATGGACAGCCCCCGCGGCCGATACAGCGCCTCGATCGGATCGGGCGTGCGGTAGCCGGTCAGGGCCAGCACGCCCTTGTCGACCGCCCACACCGCCACCTCGGACTCGACCCCCCGCCCGGCGTGATCGGCGACCTTCACGTCGATGTTCAGGGCATCCCCCGGCCGCTTCTCGGGCGCGTCGGGGGTCAGCGCCACCGCCAGCCGCTTGCGGGCCTTCATCACCCGCAGCTCGCGATAGCCGATGCGGAAGCTCGGCCGCCCCGGATCCCCCGGCTTGCCCGGCCGGTCGACCCGCCCCCGGGCCAGCACCACGCCGACGAAGGCGTTGGGGATCATCTCCTCGGTGATCGGCACCTCGATGGCCGTCGCGGTGCCCCGCAGCCGGACCCGCTGCTGCGACAGGATGCCCGCCCGCTCGACGGTCACCCACGCCTCGGCCTCGGGGTACGGGCTCTGCACCAGCAGCCGGGCGGTGTCGCCCACGTCGTAGGTCGACCGATCGGCCACCACCTCGACCCGGTTGTCGTCATCCCGCAGCCACGCCGCGTAACCCGGTCCGCTGACCCACAGCCCGTCGGTGGTCACCGTGGTCCGGCCCGCCGCGTCGGTCGAGGTCGCCACCAGCTCGTGGTAGCCGCTCTCCGCGGCCGCCATCGAGCACGTCGCCGGGCTGTCCGCGCTGACCCCGACGGTGCACGCCGTGACCTCGACCTCCTGCTTCTCGCTGATGGTCTCGAAGGCCCCCCAGGCGTTCTTCTTCTTGACCGTGTTCCACTGGTGGCGCATCAGCTTGACCGTCACCTCGGCGGCCGCGGTCGGCGCCTCGCTGACCGCGTCGCGGGCCGCGACCTGGACTTCGAACGGCTCTTCGGCCACCGCGAAGCCCGCCGGCCCCTTGAGCCCCACGTAATGCGCCGCCGGGTGCACCGGGAACGACGTGCGCCCCGCGATCTCCTGCCGATCGACGTCGGTGACCCGGGCCTCGACCGTATACACCTGCGGCCGGTTCTTCGGGGTCTCGGCCGGCCCCGCCTTCACCGTCAACCGCCCCTCGTCGTCGAGCCCCATCACCCCGCCGGCCACCACCGACTCGCTGGTGTCGTCGTCGTCCCACCACGCGAAGCGCTTGCCGAAGACGAAGCCGTCGGCGTCCTGCGGCTCGAAGCGCCCCGGGCGGGCCGACATCGACCAGCTCGCCTCGGCCCCGCTCATCGCCGCGCCGAAGAGGTAGCGACCCTCGATGTTCGCCTCGACCGGCTCCCCGGCGTAGCGCGCCTCGGCCGCGGGGCTCACCTCGACGAGGAAAGCCGGCGCCCGGTACTCGGCCATCCGGGCCGACGCGTACCACGTCAGATCGGCCTCGGGATCCTCGATCGTGAAACCCCAGCTCCCCAGGCGGCCATCCGCCGGCAGGGTGAACTCGGCGTGCACCCCGCCGAAGCGGGACAGCGTGCCATCCTTCTTCTCGACCTCGTTGCCCTCGGGGTCGAGCATGCGCAGCACCACCGACCGCCCGGCCGGCGTCTTCAGCTCACCCAGGCTGCGGTGGCGCAAGATGCCCTTGACGTAGACCGTCTCCCCCGGCCGGTAGATGCCGCGATCGGTGAAGACCAGCCCCTCGGCCCGGGGCGGCGAGTTCTCCCACGCGCCCGACAGATCGAAGCGGTAGGCCGAGAACGACCACGTATCGCGGGTCGTGACCAGCGCCACGTCGTCGCCGAGCGCCACCCGGGCCGCCACGAACGGCGGGCCGTACAGGTTGCCGCCCCACTTGTTCTTCTTGGGCAGATCCATCGCGTCGATGCCGGGCAGCTTCGCCACCCCGTCGGCGCCGGCCGTGCCCTTGGCGAGCTGCTTGCCCGTCGCGTCGAACAGGGTCACCACCGCGCCGGCCGCCGGCCGACCGTCGGTCAGGTGCCACGCCCACACCGCCGAGTCGACGGGCGAGACCTTGAAGTGGGCCCCCAGGTCCGAGATCTGGACCAGCGTGCTCGACGCGCGATCGTACCGACCCTCCTTCCACTTCAGCCGGACCAGCCCGATGCGCCCCGCGCGCTCACCGGGCGTCGCGTCGAACAGCCGATCGAGATCCAGCGGCGACCGCAGGCGGCTGTTGCGCTCACCGCCCAGCGCCTTCGCGGCCCACTTCAGATGCCCCGGCGTCTCGTCGCGCCACGGCTTCTCCAGCCAGGGCAGCGCCTCCACCGGGCCCAGCCGGGCGAAGCCCACCTCGATCGCGTCCAGGTTCACATGGGTGATCGGCAGCGCCGCCCGCAGCCCCTTCTCGATCAGCGCCGCGTCGTCCGGCGCCCCCAGCGACGGCGAGAAGCTGCCCGTGCGCAGCGTGCCCCCGTGACGCTCCAGCCGCTGGCCGAACGTGTCGACCAGCCCCGCGATGGAGACCGCGTAGCTCTTCTCCGGCGCGAACGGCCCCGAGAGGACCCACCGAGTGCGCTCGGCCGCCGCGTCGTCGGGCCACGCCAGCGACACCTTCGGCTCGACGGTCAGGGCCGCCTTCAGGGCCGCGGCGGTCACCGGGGTGCTCGTCTCGATGGTCAGCGGCCCCGCCGGGCACTCGCCGTACCACGACTTGCAGCCCAGGAACTCCACCGCCAGCGGAGGGTAGGTCCGGAACTTCCACGCCACCTCGCCGGACGGGGTCAGCGGACCCTCGGCGCTCTTCAGCTTCGGGGTGAACACCAGCTCGTGCGCGGCGGCCAGCTCGAGCGGCGTCGCCGGCGTGAACCGCACCCGCACCCGGCGATCGGCGCTGATCGAGTTGCCCTCGCCGGCCTGCTCGTCGGCCAGCTTCTCGATGGCCTGCACCTCGATCGCCGTGTCGGCCTTCGGCCCCCGGATCACGATCCCCTCGGTGATGCTCGCCTCGTCCAGCGGCTGGTCGAAGATCACCGCGAACGGCTGATCGGCGCGGGCGAAGGCGAAGTCGTTCCACGCGGTGAGCGGCGTGCCCGAGACCGCCCGGGGGCGCGCCGTCTCGAAGGTGTAGCGGAACGCATCCTCGAGCCGGCTGCCGTCCAGCGCGGTCAGGCCCGCCGGCACCCGCACCGTGTAGACCGTCGCCAGGGGCGCCGGCTCGCGGGGCACGAACTCGACCGTCGCCGAACCCAACCACCGCCACTCACCATCGATCGCCGGCTCGATGATCGCCGGCGGATCACCCGCCGGCGCCCCCAGCGCCCGCACCGGCCTATCGAACGTGATGGTGGGCCGCACCAGCCCGGCCACCTCGCCCTGGGGCAGCGCCGCCGCGACCGCCATCGCCCCCTCGGCCTCCACCGCCACGGCCGGCGCCGCGGGCGGCGGCGATCCGGCGCCCGGCTTCGGGGCGTCATCCGCGATCAACTTCGGCAGGGCCGCCCCCGCGGGGCCGTCGGGGTCCGGATCGGGCGGCGGGTCGTCGGGATCGCTGCACGCGGCGAGACCGACGAGACACAGCAGAGCGACAGCCGGCGCGACCGGCCGGAGCAGCGGGCGGGACATGACGACACCTCCGTGGAAGGGCAGCGGCGGCGGCACCGCCTGACCGCATCGTCGCGGCGCGCACCGCGAGTGTCAATCGCCACGCGCCGCGCGACGTCGTCGCAGCGGCCCACACCGCCGCCATCTGCCCGCTGGCCGTCACGAAACGTGCGCCTCTCGCCCGGGTGGGATAGTCTCACCCATCTCCTCGCCCACCGACGAGCCGTCATGCCGACCCGCGCCGACCTCGCCGACCTGCTCGCACCCATCGACGACGCGGTGGTCGTGCTGGATCGGGCCGGCCGGGTCGTGCACGCCTGCGAGCGCTTCTGCAGACTGCTCGGCTTCCCGTCGGCCCAGGTGATCGGCGACGATCCGCCCCTGTTCACCCGCAGCGGCACATCGCGCCGGGGGGTCAGCCTCGACGACGACGCCATGCAGCTCCTCACCGCCCGGGGCCCGATGCCGGTCGACGTGCGCATCACCCCCCTCGCGCTGCGCGACGGCCGGGTCGACGTCTACGCCGTCCGCCCGGTGCCGATGAACCCCCGCACCCGCCACGCCGAGCGCCTCTCGGCCGGCCACCTGCGCTCGCTGCTCGGGCACCTGCCCGGCGGCGTCTACCGCTGCACCTACCGCAAGGTCTGGCACACCGTCTTCGTCTCGCCCCGCTGCGCCGAGCTGCTCGGCATCCCGGTCGACCACCTCGTGGGCGAGGACGGAGTCGACTTCCGCGAGCTGATGGTCGACGAGGACATCTCGCTGGTCCGGGCCGCGGTCGGACGGGCCGTGGAGCGCAACCAGCCCTACGAGATCGAGTACCGCATCCAGCGCAGCGACGGCGCGATCCGCTGGATCCACGATCGGGGCGTCGGCGTCGCCGACCGCCGGGGCCGGACCCGCTGGCTCGACGGCGTCATGTTCGACATCACCGCCCGCAAGAAGGCCGAGAGCACGCTCGCGCAGTACGCCGCCGACCTCGACGTCTCCCGGCAGCACGCCGAAGACGCCGCCCGCACCAAGAGCGAGTTCCTCGCCACGATGAGCCACGAGATCCGGACCCCGCTCAACGCCATCATCGGCATGACCGGCCTCCTGCTCGAGCGCCCGCTCGACGCCCGCGAACAGGACTACGTCGAGACGATCCGGCTCTCGGGCGAGGCGCTGCTGGCCATCATCAACGACATCCTCGACTTCTCGAAGATCGACGCCGGCCGCATCGAGCTCGAGTCGATGCCGTTCGACGTGCGGGTCTGCATCGAAGAAGCCCTCGACCTGCTCGCCCCCCGGGCGGCCGAGAAGCGGCTCGAGCTGCTCTACCACATCGACGAGGACGTACCGACGCGGGTCGAGGGCGACGTCACCCGGCTGCGGCAGATCCTGGTGAACCTCATCAGCAACGGGGTCAAATTCACCGAGCGGGGCGAGGTCGACATCACCGTGCGGGTCGACGACGGCCGCGCACCCGAAGACCGCGTCCGGCTCCGGTTCACCGTGCGGGACACCGGCATCGGAATCCCGGCCGACGAGCGGGAGCACCTCTTCCAGGCCTTCCGCCAGGTCGACGCCTCGACCACCCGCCGGTTCGGGGGCACCGGCCTCGGTCTGGCCATCAGCCGCCGACTGACCGAGCTGATGCGGGGCGAGATGTGGGTCGACAGCACCGTCGACGTGGGCTCGACCTTCGGGTTCACCGTCGAGCTGGGCCGCTCACCGGTGCAGCCGCCCGAGCGCCGATCCGACAGCCTCGTCGCCCGTCGGGCGCTGCTCGTCACCGAACACGCGCTCGCCGGCGAGCGCCTCGCCGCCCGTCTGCGGAGCTGGGGTATGTTCGCCATCGCCGCCCGGTGGAGCCCGGTCCTGCTCGAGCACCTCGAAGGCGAACCACACGACGTGCTGCTGGTCGACGGGGTCATGTCGGACGTGGACGGCGACGACATCATCGCCGCCATCCGCCGCCGCCTCGGCCCCCGGGCCCCGCTCATCGTGCGCATGGACCCGCTGCGGCGTCGGCAGACCGAACCCGACGACTCGGGCGAAGAGAAGATCGGCCCCGACGCCGAGCTGACCCGCCCCGTGCGGGACGACGCCCTGCGCCGCACGCTCGGCCGCCTCTTCGGCGCCGAATCGGTGCTGCCCACCCCGATCCCCATCTCGGCCACTATCCCCGCGCTGCGGCTGCTCGTCGCCGAAGACAACCTCGTCAACCAGAAGGTCGTCATCCGCCAGCTCGAGACCCTCGGCCTCGAAGCCGACGTCGTCGCCGACGGACGCGAAGCCGTCGACGCGCTGAGCCACGCCCACTACGACGTCGTGCTGATGGACGTGCAGATGCCCGAGATGGACGGCCTCGAAGCCACCCGCCGGCTGCGCAAGATGCTGCCCCCCGACGAGCAACCCTACATCATCGCGCTGACCGCCAACGCCACCCGGGACGACGAGGTCACCTGCATCGCCGCCGGCATGGACGCCTACCTCGCCAAGCCGCTGCGGCGCACCAAGCTGGCCGACGCCCTGCGCGCCGGGGCCCGGAACATGTCGCGCCGCCGGACGGACGGCTCGCTCATCACGCGGTGATCGGCAGCGGCCCGGCGCCCCTGGAAACGAACCGACTCGATCAGTAGGGTGCCGGCGGACCTCACCCCGGGGAGCCGCCATGCGCCTCAGCCACCTCATCCCGCTCGTGCTCTTCGCCTCTGCCTGCGTACCGGCCGGTGGCGGTGGAGGCTCGGACGACACCGCCGACGCCGCCCCCGACAACGGCGGCGAACCGATCGACCTGCTCGAACCCGAGCCCGGCCCCGACCCGGAGCCCGAGGTGGCGCCCCTGCCCGACCCCGAACCGCCCGTCCTCGGCCCCCAGGCCTGCCTCGACGCCGACGCCGACTGGGACGACCGCTGGCGCACCTTCGAAGACGACGTGGTCGAGCTGGTCAACGCCCGCCGGGCCCTCGGCGCCGACTGCCGCAGCGGCGGAACCTTCGGCCCGGCCCGGCCGCTCGCGTCCGACGAACAGCTCCGCTGCGCCGCCCGCCTGCACAGCCGCGACATGGGCGAGCGCCGCTACTTCGACCACCTCGACCCCGACGGCGTCGACCCCGGGGTGCGCATCCGCGCCGCCGACTACGCCGGCCGGCCGGGCGGAGAGAACATCGCCGCCGGCGCCCGCAGCCCCGCCGAAGTCGTCGACGGCTGGATGAACAGCGACGGCCACTGCGCCAACATCATGCGCCCCGAGTTCGACGAGATCGGGGTCGGCTACGCCGAGGTCCCCGGCAGCCCGTGGAGCACCTACTGGACCCAGACCTTCGGCTTCGCCCGCTGAACACCGCAGACAGCGTTGGACAGCAGCCGGCCTCGCGTGCTACAACGCGCGCACTTCGACTCCCACGGGACAATCCGGTCCCGATCGGGGGTCCCGGAGGCACGGCGCAAGGCGCGGTTCAGCCCTGCCCGTGGAACGCGGCTTCGGCCGCACGTGAGTGACCGGACCCGAGACAACGGTCCGGCGGATGCGAGGCCGATCGCATCCAAAGAGAAGTGAGACATGTCGAAGAATAAGCTCTTCGTCGGAAGCCTCTCGTGGGACACCGACAATCGCGGTCTCCGCGAGGCTTTCGAACAGTATGGTGAGGTGACCGACGTCAAGGTGATCACCGAGCGTGACACCGGCCGCAGCCGCGGCTTCGGCTTCGTGACCTTCGCCAGCGCCGACGCCGCCCGGGATGCCCTCGACGGCATGAACGGGCAGCAGCTCGACGGCCGCACCATCGCGGTCGACATCGCCAAGGAGACCTCGCGGGGTGGCGGTGGCGGTGGTGGTGGCGGTCGCGGCCGCTGGTAAGCGGTCGCTACGCGACTTCCAAAGAGAGCCCCTGCTTCGGCAGGGGCTCTCGTTTTTCGAACGCCTGCCAGCGCGCTCGAGACCCCTCCCCGGCCCCCTCGCCGATTCTGCGAATTTGCTGTTGACAGCCACCCGGTCACCCGGCAATATCCCGCCTCACGCGGCCCCTGAGCCCAGGTAGCTCAGTTGGTAGAGCAGCGGACTGAAAATCCGCGTGTCGGTGGTTCGAATCCGCCCCTGGGCACCGCGCTAACCCCGCCAGCCGCAAGGCTGGCGGGTTTTTTCGTTGGCGTCCCGGTGTCGCCGTCCCGCTATCGGGACACCGTCAGCGGGACGGGCCCGAATCGGCTGGAGCCGTTGCTGGGCGGGGCTTTCAGGACTTCGCGTTTAAGTGTCGTGCTGTTGTCGCGGCATCCGAACGGGACCGCCGACGGGCACGCATTTCGACGTACCGCGCCTCAGGGTACCCCTCGCGCACCTCCATCAGCGCGCGCACCTTCGCCTGACCCGGGCGCCGGGCGTGCACGACGACCACGACATCAGGAAGATCGACCCACCAGACGAAGTAGGCGGGCGACGCTGTGTCGCAGCCATCAGCGAGGTAGACGGGCCGGTCGATCCGGCGTGAGCCGTCCCCATCAACCGCCGGGCCCATTCGCACGATCATTCTCGTCTCTCCCATTGGCTACAAGCTGGCCACCGGATGCGGATGTCCGACCCGCGTCCGTGCGTCCAGCGGTGATGATCAAGCGCGCACTTGTGCCATGCCTTCGCGCGCTTGAAGCGTAGGCAGTGCGTGCACGTGCGGCAGGACTCCGGGCCACCAAGAAGGGGGCGCCCGGTCGGGTGCTTGCCGAGCAGCGCCTGTCTGCGCTGCTCGGTGCTCTCGCCACCGGTGAGCCAGCTCGGCGGCTCGACGGGGGCGGCTGGGTGCGCAGCAGCCGCCTTGGGGTCGGCGATGGGCCAGAACAGGGCGAGCTGTTCATCCGGCATCATACCGGGCCCTCCTCAAAGAGCGCGGTCTGCCGGGTCTGGCGCGCGAGCAACGCCAGCGCCCGGGCCCGGCCCTCGGGCGGCAGGTCCAGCGCTTCGAGCGCCACCTGGGCAGCCCGGACCGACGCCAGGATCTGCGCGTCCGACGGCGCCGGCGGCGGACCGAGCGGCCGGCCGGTGCGGTGCACGTGGCCTGCGTCGCCCACAGCCCAGCCGCGCAGCGAGTGTGCCCGGGGCGGGGTGTACCGCTCGAGCGCGATGCGCGCTGCAAAGGCGGTGACTCGCCAGCTCGTGCACCGGCGCCGTGGGGGCCGGTCGACCCGCTCGTCGACCACCAGCGCGAGGCCGAGCTGGCTCATGCCGCCACCTCGCCGGGGCCGGTCCAGACCCATGTGCGCATGCCGTCGACCATCGTCGTCTCGAAGGGCACCGGTACGCCTCGGACCGGCGCCCACCGCTGGATGCTGCCGGTGATGCCACCCACCGCCTTCACCGTGCTGAGCTCCAGCACCTCCATCGCCTCGATGAGCGTCAGCGTGCCCCGTTCTTCGAGGTGCTCGAGGAACTGCCGGCTCCGGTCCGGCAGGAGCTGCACGAACTCTGCGTAGCGCAGTGGGCGCGCGCGCCGGCGCACCCGGATCTTGGGCGCCTCGTCCGGCTGTGGCGCGGCCCGTCCCGCTGCCGGACCTGGTGCCTCATCGGGACGGGCGTGCTCGGCGAGGCCCATTTGGTCGAGTAGCTCGGCCGCGTCGATCGCCGTCCATCGCTCGGCGCCGTCCCGGATCTCCTTCATGCGCCGGTGCACGGCGCTCTTCGCTCGCTGGTGCCCGACGAGGATCTCCGAGGCGGCCCGGGCCCCGAAGCCGAGCAGATACAGCCCGGCGACCGTGCGCACGTTGAACGGGATGCGCT
>JAUHYW010000017.1 GCA_030426085.1 bacterium
GCCGGTCGGATCCGAGCGGCGTAGGGTGGCTCCAGCGGGCGCGTCGGTCGACTTTGCGCGGCGCAGGTGCTCCGGGAGCGGCGCGCGGGCCGGGATCGCGCGGCGTAGGGTCGACGGCGATGGGCGGCGGTCGGGTGTCGGGCGGCGTCGGGTGACCCTCGATGGCCCCGGGGGTCGGCGTCGGGCGCTGTCGATCGAGCGGCGGTGGGCGAGGGGCCGGGATCGGTCGGGGCCGGGTGGCGCGCGAGGCGCCGCGGGCCGGGATCGGTCGGGCGGCGCAGGGTGAGCGGCGATACGCGGCGGGTGGGGATCGGGTGGTGCCGGGTGGCGCGCGCGGAGGCGTCGTCCGGCTTCGCGCGGCGCAGGGTCGCCGACGCGGCGCGGTCGGCGGCGCTCGGGCGGCGCAGGGTCGCCGAAGGGGCGTCATGGGTCGGCTCGGGGCCGCGTCTGGTGGCCGAGGCGTGGCGGCTGGAGCGCGCGGCCGATGCGCCGCGGCGTCTGGATCCGGCGGGCGGCCGGGGCAAGGTGCCCAAGGTGCCCAAGGTGCCCGGCACCTGGGCCGGCACCTGGGCCGCTTCCGGCACCTGGGCCGCGTTCTGGCCTCCCGGGTCGAGAGCGGGGCGGGGCGTCAGTCACCTGATGTGGACATGCGGTCGAGGCGGTCGCGTTGCCTCTGTTATTGCTCGTCTTCGAGCGCAGGCGGGCTCTTCGATACACGCAGTACGACACTTCGTACATCGCGGCCCGTATTCTGGGCGACCGCGCGAGCTTTGCGTCTCAGTACGTCCGCGAGATGGTCGGGGTTGTCGCGATAGTCGCTCCTGACCTTTCGTTTGCGGCTGTCGGTGTCATCGGTCCAGTTGGCGGAATCGAACCACCAGACGACGTATACCCCTGAAGCGTCGGGCATACGAGCGAGGTATTCGACCGCGAGCTGGTCTTGCACCGAGCTGATGACCTCGCGGTGCCAGCAGCCCTTGGCTTCGATGATCACTGTCATGGGGCTTCGACCTGTCGCCAGACCGACCCGGATGTCCGCACGGCGCTGTCCGCTGGCGATGTCCGTCTCCCGGTCGACCGTCGACCTCGCCGATCGGGGGAGCCGCTCTTCGAGTCGGTTGCGTAGCCAATACGACAGCTCGTCTTCCGATTTGGGCCTCCGTTTCTCGTCCTCCCTTCGGCCTCGCGGGCCTTGTCGATCCCAGAAGCTGGCGGTCTCCGCGTGCGCCCCGTCGATCAACTCCCATTGGATCAGCTCGAGGGCGCGCAGGACAGCATCCGCGAGCTCGGTCGAAGTCCTCGGTGGTCGGATGAGGGTCTCGAGGTCGGCCGGTGCAAAGGGCTCCCAATCGCGGGCATCGGCGTTGCGTTCGGCACGCGTCAGCCGGTCTGCCATGTGCGGGCTCGGATCGAGCTCCACCAGCCGACGGAGACCGTCGACCTCACCTGTCTGGACCATCGTTTGGATGAGACGGGCGGCCTCGCTGTGGAGCCAGTCGGCCGGCGTCATCGAATACGCGACGCCTTCAGGCACCTGGGTGGGCTCGAAGTGTTGCAAGAGCCACCAGGCGAGCTCCGCTCTCGCCTCGGGGGGAAGGCTATCGGTGAAGGCGAAGTCCCGGCCGAGCACCCCGCCGTCGAGCCAGAGTCGCCGGCCCCAGGCTGCGTCGTCTCCCAGGCGCGACCAGACTCGGGGCCAGACGCCATCTGGATCGTCACGCAGCAGTTCGAACGCGATCCGGGTCTCGTCGAAGTGAGCTTCGGCCCACTGCCGGGCCGCTTGGACCCGCTTGGGAAGAAGAAGGCACAGCAGAGGAGCACGCTCCAGGAGCGGCAGGGATGGCTCATCGAGAAGTTCGACGGCGGCTGTTTCCAGCGTGGCAGTGTAGACGTTGGCGGCCAACCCGAGGAGTCGCCGAAGCTCGAGGTCACCGTCGGTTCTGGCGCAGATGGCTGCGCGGTAGCGGTCGAGCCAAGCCTGACACCACGCTCCTGGTGCATGCCGCTGGGCCAGCCGGTGAAGCTGACTCGTCATCTGAGTCGGGCGGGCCATCAGAAGCGGCAGCCATGCTCGCCACCTCTCGGCCGACACCGAGGCAAGGCGTTCGGGCGCACAGGTCGACAGAACCTCCCACGCTCGCAGCGTCCGACGATCGAGGTCGTGGCTCCCGTCGGAGGGGTCGCGTTGGATCTCCGCGCCGGCAAAGCTCAGGAGTCGCTCCCCCTGTTCAGCGGTGAGAGCTTCGAGTGCGTGGCCATCGAGCGACCACCACGAGCCCAGCCTGGTCTCCATCGCGATGTCGAGCAGCAACCAGCCGTGGTCGGCGTCGACTTCGATCGTCTCGAGCGCCACCTCGACGGTTGGGCTGTCGGCTCTCTTGGAGCGGGCTCTCCAGCGTCGGCGTTGTGCGATTCGCTCCTTGTGTCGATGGACGTAGGGCCCGGGGTCGAGTCGCCCGGCAATGGTTCGCTCGTAGGCCTCGATGTATGCGCTGAATCCTGGCAGCGCGCGGGCCCGGTCGATCAAGTCGTCGTGCTCGGGGCGCCGGAAGATCTGGCGCAGCATCTCGCCCCATCGGACCTTGTCGTCACCGTCGGCGTCCTCACCTGAGCCGAGGATGAATGGCGCGTCCTCGGGCCTAAGCAGCCCGAGCGGGTAGAGGCGGCGCCAGCCCCAGCGTAGGCCCGCGGGCTCTGACAAGATGTGACGCAGGACCATCTGGCGCCGGGCTTCGTCACCCGACCAGTCGATCTGGAGGCTGTTGCCGCGGGATTGGATGGCCCTGCTCAGAGCTGTGAGGATCGCCCCGGGCCGCAGGAACTCCCAGCATCGTCGGGCCACGCTGTCGGTGAACCGCTCGAGGTCGCTCCGGGGGCCGCGTCGGTCGAGATCGTTCAGCGCCCAATCGACGACGAGTGGCAACTGCTCTGGCGTGAATGAGTCGACGAGCCGATGCCGGTCATAGCGCCAACGGCCGAGCCCTCTGGGAGGGCGGAGGTGCCCGAGCAGCTCTTCGAGCGAGATGTACTCTGGCCACAGGATGGGGAGCGCCGCCGCGACGATGTCTTCCGAGTAGCGACCGGCCCCCGGGATGTCTTCGCCGTCGGGGTCGGGCAGCAGCGTGCGGAGGGCAGCCCGGTCGAAGTCCCCGTCGATATCGGCGAGAGCGTCGAGCGCCGAGGTCCTCGACCGATGCGAGCGGTCGCTGTCGAGCGCGATCGAGGCGAGACGGGGGGCGAGAGACGAGTAGCCGCTGTACTGGGCGATGTAGGCCGCCGCCTCCACCAGCTGGTCATCTCGATCGTCCAGCAGGGCGCCGACCTCGACTTCCATGCCGGGCCCGGCGAGGTTCAGCAAGGCGCGGTACTGTACGGCCAGCGACAGCTGGCCACCCCGGTGCCGCCTGACCAACCGGGCCAGCAGCGCCCGGCGAGCGTTCTGATCCAGGAAGGGGGCCCGCTCCAATACGCGGAGCGGCTCCTCACGGTGCAGTCGATCCTCGATCCAGCCGACGCGTTGGCCCAGCCAGGAGATCATCTCGAAGAGGGCCTCGGGGATGCGTCCGCGTCGGTTGCACGCGGCATCCCACGTCGCCTTGGGTTCGAGAGACGCGGCGGCATAGCGGGCGGCGAGGAAGTCGGCGAAGCTCTCGTGCACGAAGCGTCGACGGTCACCGCCACCGGCGAACAGGGGGCAGTCCAGGGCCTCGCGAATGTCGGAGAGGTCGTAGAGTCCCGCGTCTGTCAGGTCGTCGGCGCTCAGCCCGGGGCCGGGTCCAGGGGATGTGCTGAAGGTGGTGCGAGCGGTCATCACCCGAGCGAAGGCGATGAACGAGCTCACATCGAGTCGCTCCCCACTGCTCAGTTGTCGAGGGGGATGATCGTGCTGGTCGTGCGCCGGAGATCGGCACAGAGCCAGCGCCGCCCGCTCCTGGAGGTCCCACGGCGTCGAGTCCAGGGCGGCGGGCGGCTGACCTTCGGGCAGGTACAATCGGGTGAGGGAGAAGGGGTGGGCGGCCGACGGGCCCAGACGCAGCGCGTCGATGCGTGCCAGCCACTGCTCCGCGTCGTCGATCCGCTCGGCCGCATAGGCCCTGACGTCGGCTCGGGTCAGCGGCGCGAGAACGAAGGCCGGATGAGATGGCTCCTCGAAGAGTCGGGCGGGGACCGACCGGGCAAACATCTGCTCGATGCTCGAGGTCCAATATGCGGTCCGGCAGGTCAGGCGGAGCGTCGGCGTCGTGGCGCGCTTCACGGCCTCGCCGAGCATCCTGAAGAAGCGCCGGGGGCTCTGTCGGAACAAGCCGGATTCGTCCAGACCGTCGATGTGCAGCGGTGGGTCACCGGTCCACTGATCGAGCTCTGCGCCCAGGTCCGCGCGCTCATCGATCTCGGCGCCGTAGACGAGGTGCACCGCCCCGGGTACGCCCCATGATTCGAGTTCCGTCGTCTTCCCGATGCCCGGTTCACCGAGCAGGATCGAGCAGCGGTAGGTGTCGAGGTCGCTTCGGTCGAAGAGGGCGTCCGCTCGGTAGCGACCCTCCGGGCTCCCCGGCTCGATGAGGTAGCCGCCTGCGATGACCGATTGCGGATCCACACCCGTCGCCGGCAGCCAATAGCGGTGCCACTGAGTAGGGGAGCCGGAGCGAACGGGCCGCTGAGCGGTCTGCGGTCCGGGGGGAGTCTCCGTCAGACTGAGCCGCGCGGCCATTGAGCGGAGGAGCGTGCTCTGTCGCCGGGCAGCCTTGGCCAGCAGCGGGTCGAGGCCATCGGCCGCCGACAGACGGGAGACGGGGCGATGGCTCGTGCGGGACACGTCCATGAGCCCGGGGTGGTGGAGCAGGCGCCCGATGCACAACGGGTCGTTGACGATCTCGACGCCGAACTCTTCGGGGCGGCCAAGGACCTCTTGCCGGTACACTGCGGGCAAGGCCTTGGCCCAGTCGGCCGGCGCCAGATCGCGGACCACGGCCGTCGCGGGGTCGGCGCCGTTCAGCTCGAGGTACCCGGTGTCGTCCTCTTGCATCGGGACGCGACCGCGCAGCTCCTGCCCCAGCCTGCGGAGTTGCTGGATGCCTTCGTGGCTTGATCGGGCGGCGACGACGACCCGATCGGCCAATCCCAACAGCGGCCAGAGCTGCGCGCGGTGCCGCCGACCCGTCGCGAGCAATACGGCCGCGGCGTCGACCTCCTCGATGAGGGTCTCCAGGCCCAGGCGCAGCTGCTCGGCCGGGGCATATCCGATCCCATCGCCTGCGGCGGGCGTCGCAGGGAGGAGCCACAGATCACGGTCGACCTCGCGGGCCGCATCCCTGGGCAGGGCGTTCATCAGCCACGCTCGTACGCCAGCGACCTGAGCCTGCCACTCCAGCTCTCGACGGTCCGCGTCGTCGAGTACGAGTCGGGTCAGGGCTCCGCTCTCGGTGAGGTCCAGGACGAGTACGGTCTGCCCCTCGTCCGCGACGACGCCGGCGAGGTTCCATGTCAGGAGCCCGAGCGGCTCGTCGTCGACCGCGCCAACGCAGGCGATGATCACTGGCCGGTTCATGTCGCTGGGCGCAGTCTGACCAGGACCCGGCCGGATTCGGGCAGCAGCTCCAACGGCGGGTTGCCGTTGTCTTCGAGCGCCTTCCGGGCGACGCTCAGACCCATGCCGAAGCGCTGCACATAGCGGAGGTCCTTGAGCGCGCCGGCGAGGTGGGGGTTGCGATAGTCGGTGACGCCATCGGTGCCGAAGTTGGCCTGCGTCACCTGACCATACGGACCGCCCGGGTTGCTGATCTCGACGCGGTCAGCGAACCACCGAACCATCACAGGCGCGTTGGAATGCTCGTAGTCACGGTGCATGACCGCGTTGCGCAGCAGCTCGCGCAGGGCGATGAACGGGTACGTCGACTGCCGGTGTTCGAGGTCGGCGCTGATGTCTACGCGCTGCTCGATACTCAGCTTGAGCTTCTCTTCCACCCGCTGGATCACGTCGGGGATGGGTCCCTGCAGTTCGCTGGCATCGCGGATCGCTGTCGTGACGCTGTTGCCCTCATGGCGGATGAACTGGAGGTATGCGCCGGGGATGAAGGTCGTTGGAATCCGGGCGAACAGCAGCACGGCGAGCGCTGTCGGATGATCGGGCGCTTCGGGCGCGACCATCCGGGTCGCCATCAGCTGGTGCAGTTCGGAGCGGTGATTCTCGGCCAATACGCGCCGGGAGAAGGCATTGGGCAAGTACTCTTCATTGAACCGTTCGATGTCGATGTCTGTCAGAGTGGCATGGTGGAGTGGGCGCGCGTCGAAGGGGAGGTCGCGTGCCCGGCGCCGTTCGATCAGCTGCTGCTCCTGAGCGGGTGTGGCTCGGTCGACGCCAGGGCCCGTTCGGACCCAGACCTCGCGGTTCAATGCGACTGGGGGCGCGGCGTGAGGCAGCACCTGCATGACGGCCAGCGTCGCGTCGTCCAACTCGAAGCGCTCGACGAGCACTGTGGGCTTGGGCACGATCGAGCCGTCGGTCGACAGGTTGTTGAGCTGGTTGAGCAGCTTGTCGGTCACCTCCAGTCCCGACGAGCTGCCATCGTCTCCCTGACCGATGATGATCAAGCCGGGCTTCCGGTAGTTGGCCAGGTCGTTGGCGAAAGCACAGATGGCCCTGCGTACTTTCTTCGTCGCTGACGGTGAGAGTCGGGCCTTCCGTTCGACGCGGATCGATTCATGATCGCGGGTCAGCGCGACAAGCGCCTCACGGTCCAGGAACTCGGGTCGGGTGCTGTGCATGCTGCGGAGTATGCCGGCCGGCTCGATGCGCGGACAAGACGACGGCGCGGCTGATCACGGCGAAGCATCGGGATCTCGTCGACCCGGTGGACATATCGAGGTTCAGGGGAGTTGGTCGATGCGACCGTTGCTGACCCCGCGGGCCGTGCTGGCCTACGTCCGCATCTCGCGCTCGACGTCGGGTCGCGGTGAGCCGGGCCCCTGTGTACGGCCTGTGTACACTGTGTGTACGCGGGCTCGGGGGTGAAGAGGCAAGACCCCTACTTCTTGCGCCGGTCGTACGCCTTGGCCTTGTACTTCTTGGTGTAGGCCTTGCGCCCCGACGCGCTCGACCGGGCCTGCTGCACCTCGTCCCGGGCCTCTTCGAGCTCGACGAGCTGCTTGCGCAGCTTGGGGCTCGGGGTGCGCTCGGCCTTCTGCTTCAGGTCGTCGATGGCCACCTGGAGCGATCCGCGGGCGCCGTCGAAGTCGCCGCGGTCGGCGGCGCGGGCGGCGACCTCGAGGCGCTCGGCGGCCTCGACCTCGGCGACGCGCACGGTGACCTCGGCCCGCTCGCTCTGCTGCATGGCGGCGGCGTCGGGGGCGACCTCGACGGAGAGGGGCACGTCGACCCGGCGGGGCATGCTGTCGGCGGTGACGTCGCGGTAGCCGACCGAGAGGGTGCCCAGGGCGACCTTCGGCGGGGTGAGGGCGGGCAGGGCGAGGCGCAGGACGATCTCGCGGGTCTGGCCGGCGCCGAGGCTGCCGATGGAGGCGTTGGTCCGGGCGCCGTCGCGGGCGGTGGGGTAGCCGAAGACCTTGGCCACGCCGGTGCCCGGGGTGGGGGCGAGCTCGAGCTGCATGCCCCGGGCGACGGTGGCGACGAGGCCCTTCATCTCGTCGTCGAGGATGCCGGCGATGGCGTCGCCGTCCTTGATGAAGTGGTACCGCCCGCCGCCCTGGTCGGCCAGCTTCGTCATGAGGTCTTCGTTGTAGTCGAGCCCGACGCCGAGGGTCGAGACGCTGATGCCTTTGCGGAAGGCCTCGGCGGCGCGGGCGCCGAGCACGTCGGGGCGCTTCTCGCCTTCGTTGGCGAGGCCGTCGCTGAGCAGGAGGACGTGGGTCAGGCGGTTGTCGTCCTTCTTGCCGGCGGCGAGGTCGTCGAGCGCCTGCATGAGCGCCGGTCCGAGGGCGGTGCTGCCGCCGCTCTCGATGCCGAGCAGGTGGTTGCGCAGGACCTCGCGGCCCTCGCCGACCGTGAGCCGGGTGGTGTGGCGCTTCACGCCGTCGCTGTAGCTGATGAGGGTGACGGTGTCCGCCGGCTGGAGGGTGTCGAGCAGCTTCAGGCTGGCGGTCTTCACGTCGCGGATCTTGTCGCCGCTCATGCTGCCCGAGCGGTCGATGACCAGCGCGAGGTCGAGCGGCGGGCGGGGGCCGATGACTTCGCCGAGGCCTTCGAGGCGCACGAGCAGGTTCAGCTCGCGCTGGCCGTCGGCGGTGATCCGGTCGAACTGAGGCAGGACGGTGACCCCGACGCTGCCGACGACGGGGGGCGGGACGGGGGCGGCGAGCTGGGCCGGCTTGGCGGGCTGGGCGCCGGGGCCGCCGGCGGCGGGGTCGTCGGCGGTGGGGTCGGGCTGGGCGATGCGGGCCGGGTCGGCGGGGGCCGGCTCGGCGGGGGCTTCGGCGGGCTGGCAGGCGGCGAGGGCGAGGGCGGCGGGCAGCAGGGTGAGCAGGCGGTTCATGGGGGCCTCCGTGTGGGTGCGACGGCGGGCTTGCACGGGGGCTGGAAAGAAACGATCTGTGGACCGACGATTTTTCTGAATATCGGCCGGGCGGCCGGAGGAGCGCGGCGTGAGCGGGACGAAGACCTACACCGGCGGCTGCCATTGCGGGGCGGTGCGCTTCGCGGTCGAGGTGGCCGATGACGCGCACGTCGCCCGGGCGTGCAACTGCTCGATCTGCTTCAAGCTGGGCTTCCTGCACGTCATCGTCGACCGGGACGCCTTCACGCTGGTGCAGGGGGCCGAGGCGCTGACGACCTACACCTTCAACACCGGGGTGGCTCAGCACACGTTCTGCGCGGTGTGCGGGGTCAAGCCGTTCTACGTGCCGCGGTCGCATCCGGAGGGCGTCAGCACCAACCTGCGCTGCTTCGACGGGGTCGAGGACGGGGTGATGGCGCGGTTCGAGGTCACCGACTTCGACGGCCGCAACTGGGAGAAGATGGTCGACACCATCCGCTGACGGTCAGTGCTGGGGGGTGCAGGCGTAGCCGGTGCCGTCGGGGCGGGCGTGGCAGACGCCGAGCGCGCCGCCCTCGCCGAGCCGGCACTGCTGGCCGGTCTTCTTGCACGCCGCGGCGCTGGGGGCGATGCCTTCGCCCTCGGCCGGCGGGGGCGGGCTGCATGCCATCGACGCAGCCATGGCCATCGATGCCGTCGCGAGCAGGGCCGTGGCGACGAGGTGTCTCATGTCAGTCGCTCCGCGTGCCACGCGATGTGATCGCCGATCACGCTCTGCACGAAGTAGTAGCTGTGGTCGTAGTCGGCGTGGGTCCGCAGGGTGAGCGGCACCTTCGCCTCGGCGCAGGCGGCGGCGAACCACTCCGGGCGCAGGCCTTCGAAGAAGCCGTCGGCGAGGCCCTGGTCGAGCAGGATGTCGGCCGGCCAGCCCCGGTCGGCGACCAGGGCGCAGGCGTCGTGGGCGGCCCAGGCGTCGCGGTCGTCGCCGAGGTAGGCCGCCAGCGCCTTCTGGCCCCACTCGACCCGGCTCGGCGCCACGATGGCCGCCATGCCCGAGACCGAGCGGAAGCGGTCGGGGTGGCGCATCGCGAGGGTCAGCGCGCCGTGGCCGCCCATGGAGTGGCCGGTCAACCCCATGCGCGCGTAGTCGAAGCCGAACGCCTCGCACACCAGCCGGGGCAGCTCGTCGGCGCAGTAGGCCTCCATGGCGAAGTGCGGGGCCCACGGCTTCTCGGTGGCGTCGAGGTAGAACCCGGCGCCCTGGCCCATCTGCCAGTCCTCGTCGTCGGCGACGTCGTCGCCCCGGGGGCTGGTGTCGGGGAAGACGAGCGCCAGGCCGTGCTCGGCGGCGTAGCGCTGGGCGCCGGCCTTGGTGGTGGCGTTCTCCCAGGTGCAGGTCAGGCCCGAGAGGTAGAACAGCACCGGCGGCTTCTCGACCCCCCGCGGGCGCCAGACCGAGAAGGTCATCTCGCTGCCGGTGGCCCGCGAGGGGTGGCGGTAGACCCCGTGGGTGCCGCCGTGGCAGCCCTTCTCTTCGATGACGGTCAGGACGTCGTGGGGGGTGCCATCGGCCATCAGAACGTCACCACGGATCGGATCGACTTGCCCTCGTGCATGAGGTCGAAGGCATGGTTGATGTCTTCCAGCGGCATGGTGTGGGTGATCATCGAGTCGATGTCGATCTTGCCCTGCATGTACCAGTCGACGATCTTCGGGACGTCGGTGCGCCCCCGGGCCCCGCCGAACGCGCTGCCCCGCCACGAGCGGCCGGTGACGAGCTGGAACGGGCGGGTGCTGATCTCTTCGCCGGCCCCGGCGACGCCGATGATGATCGACTCGCCCCAGCCCTTGTGGGCGCACTCGAGCGCCTGGCGCATGACCTCGACCTTGCCGATGCATTCGAAGCTGTAGTCGGCCCCGCCGCCGGTCAGCTCGACGAGGTGGGCGACGATGTCGCCGTCGACCTCCTTCGGGTTGACGAAGTCGGTCATGCCGTACTGCTCGGCGAGCGCGCGCTTGGCGGGGTTGATGTCGACGCCCACGATCTGGTCGGCCCCGACCATGCGGGCCCCCTGCACGACGTTGAGCCCGATGCCGCCGAGCCCGAAGACGACCACCCGGCTGCCCGGCTCGACCTTGGCGGTGTTGGTGACCGCGCCGATGCCGGTGGTGACCCCGCAGCCGATGTAGCAGACCTTGTCGAACGGGGCGTCTTCGCGGATCTTGGCCACCGCGATCTCGGGCAGCACGGTGTAGTTCGAGAAGGTCGAGGTGCCCATGTAGTGGTAGACCGGGTCGCCCTTGTACGAGAAGCGGCTGCTCCCGTCGGGCATCAGGCCCTTGCCCTGGGTCGCCCGCAGGGTCTGGCACAGGTTGGTCTTGGGGTTGAGGCAGTAGTCGCACTGCCGACACTCGGGGGTGTACAGCGGGATGACGTGATCCCCGACCGACACCGAGGTGACGCCCTCGCCGACCTCGCGCACGATGCCGGCGCCCTCGTGGCCGAGCACCGCCGGGAACAGGCCCTCGGGGTCGATGCCCGACAGCGTGTAGGCGTCGGTGTGGCAGACGCCGGTCGCCACGATCTCGACGAGCACTTCGCCCGCCTGGGGGCCTTCCAGATCGAGCTCGACGACTTCGAGGGGCTTCTTGGCTTCGAATGCGACGGCGGCGCGGACCTTCATCGGTGTCCTCCTGGGTGGGTTCGGGTTCGGCGCGTCACGGCGCGGGTCGACCGCGCCGCTTGAACGCACATCGGATGAGCGGCAGGCTGCTCCGGTCGCCGAGTAATCGATGCCGGGCCCCCGGCCCGGGAGGAGTCGCCCCGTGCCCGAGTTGATCGCCGCCCCGAAGACCATCCCCGCCGCCGGCAGCAAGCCCAAGCGCATCGACGAGTACGTCGGCGCGGTGAGCACCGGCGAGACGGGGATCAGCGTGGCCCACATGCGCTCTCCGGCCGGGTGGGTCGAGCCGGGGCAGCGCCCGGACTTCACCGAGTACACCCTGGTGCTGAAGGGCGAGCTGCGGGTCGAGAGCGAGCAGGGCGAGCTGTGGGTGAAGGCGGGGCAGGCGGTGGTTCAGCGCCCGGGGGAGTGGGTCCGCTACTCGACGCCCAACGGGGACTGCGAGTACGTGGCGATCTGCTCGCCGGCCTTCAGCCCGGACGCGGTGCATCGGGATCCGGAGTGAGCGGTCGCCGGCGATGGTGGGGGCTCGCGGCGCTGGCGCTCGTGGTCTGCGGGTGCAGCGATCGGCCGCCGCCGCAGGCCCCGCCGGCTGCGGCCGAGGCCGCGCGGGTCGAGGCGCCGGCCGCCGACGCCCCGCCCGCCGCCGCGCCGCTGGAGTTCGTCGAGCGGGTGACCGCGGGCGCCGAGTCGGCCAAGGCGCTGCCTCTGATCATCGCGGTGCACGGGCTGGGCGATCAGCCGGAGAACTTCGTGCGGCTCTTCGAGGGGCTGCCGTTCCCCGCGCGGGTCGTGGCGCCGCGGGGGCCCATCGCGCACGGGCGGGGGCGCTCGTGGTTCCCGATCCGCATCCCGGTGCGGGCGGACGATCCCGAGATGGAGGCCGGCTTGCGGGCCTCGGCGGCGAAGCTGGCCGATCTGGCCCGGTGGCTCACCCGGCGCCGGCCGACGGTGGGGCGGCCGGTCATCACCGGCTTCTCGCAGGGCGGCATGCTGAGCTTCGCGGTGGCCATCGCCCACCCCGACGTCATCGCCGGGGCGGTGCCGGTGGCCGGCGCGCTGCCGACGGCGCTGTGGCGGGGCCCCGGCCCGACGTCGCCGGTGGTGGCGCTGCACGGCAGCGATGATCGGGTGGTGCCGTACGCCGGGGCTGAGCGGCTGGTCGAGGCGCTGGTCGAGGAGGGGGCGGCAGCCCGGCTGGAGACGTTCCCCGGGGTGGCCCACCGGGTCCCGCCCGCGGTGCGGCGCGCGCTGTACGGGGCGCTGGCCGAGCTGGCGCCCGCTGTGCCCTGAGGGCCGCGGCGCGCTTGCATCGCGGGCGGTCGACGGTCATGATCCCGCCATGGCTGATTCTCGAGACATGTCGAAGAGTGGACCGCAGGCCACCGCCCCGGTGACCCCGGTGCAGCGGCCCGCGGACGAGTCGGACACCGCCCTCGAGCGCGCGGTGGAGTTCGACGACGATCACCTGCCCCGGGACACCGCGCCGCTCGATCGGGCCGATCTGGACGCCCTGCGGGCGCTGGCCGACAGCGAGGGCGACGCGGGCCTCGGCGGCCCGACCGACGAGCTCGACCTGAGCGAGTTCGAGGTGGACGAGGACGGCCCGGACGATACGATGAACGACACCGTCGCCTCGGTGGCCGTGCCCGACGACGAGTGATGCCCGCGGCCTGCGGCCTGTCAGGGCGCGGGGATGCGCACGCAGCCGACCTCGACCGCCACCCCGACGCACTCGCCGAGGCTCAGGGCGCCGTCGTCCAGCATCAGCGTCCGACCCGGCGCGCCGCCCTCTTCGAGCAGCACCGCCTGCGCCGCCACGAAGCGGGCCCGGGCCGCCGACAGCCGGTCCTGCGGGATGCCCCGCATCTGGAGGTCGGGCGCGCCGTACTTGGGGTTGCCCCGGGTCAGCAGCATCACCCCGCCCTCGGGTCCGATCCGGCGGATCAGCCGCACCTGGGCCCCCGACAGCACCGCCCCGCTCAGCTCGGATGCCCAGCCGGCGGCGCTCCACGCCCGGCGGGCGAGCAGGTCGAGCACGATGCCGTCGTGGCGGTCGGCGGCGAACAGGGCGGCGGTGCCCACCAGCCGGATCTGACCTCCGCGGGGCAGCGGCGGCGCGGCGCTGCGGATCGAGACGGCGAAGGTGGCCTTCTCGGCCCGGGCCCGATCGGCGGGCGGCAGGTCTTCGATGAGCCCGGCGAGGGCCTCGGCGGGCAGCATCGGGTGGGGCAGGTCGGCGTAGTCCAGCTCGACGTCGACCTCGTAGCCCCCGGGCACGCCTTGCAGCCGGGATTGGATCGGGGCGTACTTCGCGGTCCGCCCGTGCACCGCGTCCCACATGGCCTCGACGGCGCCTTCGCCCTGCATCGCCTGGGGGTCGTCGGTGAGCACCAGATACATCTGCAGCGTCGGGCGCTCGGAGGGCAGCAGCGGGGTCTGGTCGATCGGCGCCGGGCGGGGGGCGCCGCCGCAGCCGGCGAGCAGGGCCAGGGCGGCCAGGGCGGCGAGGGCGGACGGGCGCATCAGCGGGGCTCCGGGGGCCGGGATCGCCGGCGGGCGCCGCGGTGGGCCTGCCGGTCGATGGTGAAGTAGAACGCGAGCAGGCAGGCGACCGGCACCGCCACCGAGTAGGCCAGCACGACCGCCCGGGGCTCGATCAGCGCGGCTACGGTCCCCAGGCCGAGCAGGGCCGCCAGCCAGCGGAACCAGCGGGCGATCGTGGCGGCGGCCAGCGCCGAGAGGGCGGTCAGCGCGATCAGCTCGGCGGTGAAGATGCCGAGCGGGTCACCCCCCCGGGACCAGCCGAGCAGCCGCCCGACGAGCACGACCCCGATGGCGCTGAAGAAGAACGCGGTGATGCGCCGGTTGAAGGCGCTGGTCAGCACCGCCCGCCGGCCGACGAGCAGGGCCACGAGCGCCGCCCCCTGGACCAGCAGGGCGAACAGCAGCATCTGCTCGAGCGTGGGCGGCGACCAGCCGTGGGACAGGCGGCCGACGATGGTGTTGGCCAGCACCACCAGCCCCACCGCGCCGATGAAGAGCAGCCGCGGCCCGCGGCCGGTGGAGGGGTCGGTCTCCCGGTCCCGGCTCAGCTCGGCGAGCAGGTCGGTCATCGACGGCCAGCGGGCGTCGGGGTCGGGGTGCAGGCCCCGCTTCAGCACGTCGAACAGCCAGCTCGGGGCGTCGGTGGCGCCCGGTGGGGCGACGGCGTGGCGCTCGAGCGCGGCGAGCAGCGGGCCCAGCTCGGTGCGGGGGTAGGGGGCCCGGCCGTAGAGCGCCTCGTAGAGCGAGACGCAGAACGCGAACTGGTCGGTGCGGGCGTCGAGCGGCTGGCCCCGGAACTGCTCGAGGGCCATGTAGGCCGGCGTGCCGACGACCGTGCCCACCCGGGTCAGGGGCTCGTCGAGGCGCACGTCCTCGTCCCGCTCCACCGGCGGGCGCCCGCTGGCGCCGGGGGCTCGGGCCAGCCCGAAGTCGATGACCCGCGGGCGCCCGTCGGCCCCGATGAGCACGTTGTGCGGCTTGAAGTCCCGGTGCAGGATGCCCGCCGCGTGGGCCGCCGCGAGCCCCTCGCCGACCTGGAGGTACATCGCCAGCGTCTCGCTCCACGGCCGGCGGGTCGCCTGCTGCCACGCCTGGAGGTCGTCGCCGGGCACGAACTCCATCGCCATGTACAGCCGCCCGCCGACCTCGCCCGCCTCGTAGATCTGGGCCACGTTGGGGTGGGAGAGCCGGGCCATCGCCTGGGCCTCGCGCCGGATGCGCAGGCGATCCTCGGCGATGCCCGCATCGCGGATGAGCTTGATGGCCACCTTGCGGTCGAGGGTCTCGTCGTAGGCCGAGAAGACGACCCCCATCGCGCCCTCGCCCTCCCGATCGAGCAGGACGAAGCGCCCCAGGCGGGTGCCGTCGGCGGCGAGCGCGAGCACGAAGCCGTCGCTCTGGAGCAGCGCGTCGGGGCCGTACGCCGCCAGCGGGGAGGGGCGGTCGCTCGGGGCGGCCCCCGTCGGCGGGGCGGACTCGGGCCCGGGGCTCACGCCGGGCGACCCGCCGGCCGGGCGCCGGGTGATGGGGTGGATGGAGCGGTGGGCATCATCGGCCGATGGTCCCACAACCCGGCGGGACCGTCGACCCCGGGGCGGGCAGCGGGTCGATCAGCCCTGGCGGCTGGCGTAGACCCGACGCAGCAGCTTGGCGATGGTGGCGAGCTGCATGTTGCTGGTGCCCTCGTAGATCTTGCCGATCTTGGCGTCCCGGTAGAACTTCTCGACCGGGTACTCCTTGGTGAAGCCGACCCCGCCGAGGAACTCGACGCACATCGAGGCGGCCCGCTCGGCGACCTGGCTCGAGAAGAGCTTGGCCATCGCGGCCTCTTTGACGAAGGGCAGGCCGGCGTCCTTGAGCCGGGCGGCGTTGTAGACCATCAGCCGGGCGGCCTCGATCTCGGTCGCCACCTGGGCATATTGGAACTCCATGCCCTGGAACTCGGCGATGGCGTGGCCGAACTGCTTGCGCTCGAGCATGTAGCCCATCGCGTAGTCGAAGGCGCCCTGGGCCAGCCCGATCATCTGGGCCCCGATGCCGATGCGCCCCTCGTTGAGGGTCTCGATGGCGATCTTGTAGCCCTTGCCCACCTCGCCGAGCACGTTGGCCGCCGGCACGACGCAGTCCTCGAGCAGCAGCTCGGTGGTGCTCGACGCCCGGATGCCGAGCTTGTCCTCCTTCTTGCCGACGGTGAACCCGGGGAAGTCCCGCTCGACGAGGAAGGCGGTGATGCCCCGGTAGCCCTTCGACGGGTCGACGTTGGCCATCAGCACGTAGACCGAGGCCTCGGCGCCGTTGGTGATCCACAGCTTGGTGCCGTTGAGCACGTAGTCGTCGCCCCGCTTCTCGGCCCGGGTCTTGAGCGCGAAGGCGTCGCTGCCCGAGCCGGGTTCGCTGAGCGCGTAGGCCCCGACCCACTCGCTCGACAGCTTCGTCAGGT
Organism: bacterium; assembly: GCA_030426085.1. GTDB lineage: Bacteria > Myxococcota_A > Bradymonadia > UBA7976 > UBA1532 > JACKDM01. The sequence continues at coordinate 16,161 of JAUHYW010000017.1, forward strand.
AGCGCTTCTTCTGGTCGTCGGTGCCCCAGCGCAGCACCGCGTTGTTGACCAGGGTGTTCTGCACGTCGACGAAGACCGACACGCTCGGATCGACCGTCGCGAGGGCCTCGACCGCCAGGATCGCGGTGAAGAAGCTCGCCTCGGCGCCCCCGAACCGCTCGGGGACCTCGACCCCCATCAGCCCCATCTCGAACAGCGGCCGGATCAGCTCGGGCTTCATCTGCCCGGCGGCGTCCATCGCGTGCACATGGGGCGCGACCCGATCCCGGGCGAACCCGAGGACCGCGTCGCGGAAGATGATCTCGTCGTCGGTGAGGCGGGTCAGCGGGGCGTTGCTCATCGGACTCTCGGCGGTGTCGGGGCGGACCGGGGCCCGCGGGTTCCAGACGATTTCGGGGGCTCGAGCCGACGGCCACCGTCGCCGAATCCCGGGTCGGACGCAAGCAGATGCCTCGCCGGCTCTGCCGGTGACGGTCGGGCGTATTCTGGATCCGGTTCAGTGACTACCGAATAATGCACTCGCACGGGATCACGGGTCGCTCGGCGGCCGAAGGCGGAGGCTCATGGGTCACGCACGCGCTCTGGGGCTGATCGTGGTGGGGCTGCTCGCGGCCGGGGCCGCCGGCTGCACCCGGGAGAACCCGGACTACGTCGATCGGGCCGACGCCGAGGCCGATCCGGTCCACGACGCCGGGGCCGAGGTGGGGCTCGCCGACGGCGGGGTGCCGGGCGACGACGCGGGTGATCCCGACGTCGGCGATCCGGTGGTGGATCCCGACGTCGGGGCGTCCGATCGGGGGCCGGACGGGGCGCTGCCCGAGGACGGCGACGGGGACGGGGTGCCGGCGGGCGAGGACTGCGACGACGGTGATCGGGCGGTGCGCCCCGGGGCGCCCGAGCGGTGCAACGGGGTCGACGACGACTGCGACGACGCCGTCGACGAGGCCTTCCCCACGCTGGGCGCGCCGTGCGCCGCGGGGGTGGGCGCCTGCGCGGCGGATGGGGTCCGGGTCTGCCTCGACGACGGGTCGGTGGGCTGCGGCGCGGTCCCCGGGGCGCCGCGGGACGAGGTCTGCGACGAGGTCGACGACGACTGCGACGGGGCGGTGGACGAGCAGGTCGCCGGCTGCTGCGCGCCGGGGGACGAGCGGGCCTGCGGGCTGGACGTCGGCGCGTGCCGGCCGGGCGGGCAGGTCTGCGGCGCCGACGGGGTCTTCGGGCCGTGCATCGGCGGGGTGGCGCCCGGGCCCGAGCGGTGCGACGGCAGCGACGCCGACTGCGACGGCGCGGTGGACGAGGGCTTCGAAGTCGGCGCGCCGTGCGAGGAGGGGGTCGGCGCCTGCCGCGCGTCGGGGGTGACGGTCTGCGTCGGCGGCGCGGTGGCGTGCGACGCGGCGTCGGGTGATCCGGCGGACGAGCTGTGCAACGGGCTGGACGACGACTGCGATGGGGCGGTGGACGAGCCGTTCCCCGGCGTGGGCGGGCCGTGCGTGGCGGGGCAGGGGGCCTGCGCCCGGGAGGGCCGCACGGTCTGCGCCGGGGACGCGGTGGCCTGCGACGCCGAGCCGGGGCGGCCGGCGGACGAGGTGTGCGACGGGGTCGACGACGACTGCGACGGCGCGATCGACGAGGCGGTGGGCGGGGGCATGCCGTGCGTGGTGGGCGTCGGCGCCTGCCGGCGGGAGGGCGTGATGCTGTGCAACGCGGCGGGTGATCCGGCGTGCGACGTGGCGCCCGGCCCCCGCGCGGCGGAGCGGTGCAACGGGCTGGACGACGACTGCGACGGGGCGGTGGACGAGCCGTTCCCCGAGCTGGGCGAGGACTGCGTCGTGCAGGCCGGCGGCTGCGCGTCGCCCGGGGCCTGGGTCTGCGCCGACGACGGCGAGGGGGCCACCTGCGCCGCGCCGCCGATCGAGGGCGCCGACGAGCGGTGCAACGGGGCGGACGACGACTGCGACGGGGCGGTGGACGAGGGCTTCGGCGTGGGCGAGGCCTGCGTCGCCGGGCGCGGGGCGTGCGGGGCGCAGGGGCGGCAGGTCTGCGCCGACGGGGGCGAGGCGGTCGAGTGCGACGCGGCGCCCGGCGCGCCGGCCGACGAGCGGTGCAACGGGATCGACGACGACTGCGACGGCACGCCCGACGAGGGCTTCGGCCTGGGCCAGCCGTGCCGGGCCGGGCTCGGGGCGTGCGCGGTCGACGGGGTCGGGATCTGCCGCGACGGCGAGCCGGCGTGCGAAGGCGAGCCCGGCCCGCCGGGCGACGAGGTGTGCGACGCGGTCGACAACGACTGCGACGGGGCGGTCGACGAGGGGCTGGACGACGCCTGCGGGGGCTGCGGCCCGCCGCCGCCGGAGACCTGCGATGGCACGGACGAGGACTGCGACGGGCAGGTGGACGAGGGGGTCGGGATCTGCGCGGTGCTCGTCGGCACGCTGGACGCGCCGGCCGATACGGCGGGCTTCGGGGCGGTGCTGGCCGCGGCGGGTGATCTGGACGGGGACGGGGTGGGCGACGCCCTGGTGGGCGCGCCGGAGGGGGCCGCGGGGGCCGCGGCGCTGGTGAGCGGGGCCGACGGGGGCCTGATCTGGTCCGCGCCCGGTGAGGTGACCTTCGGCACGGCGGTCGCCGCGGGCGACACCGACGGGGACGGCGTGCGCGAGCTGTTCGTCGGCGTGCCGGGGGTCGCGAACGGGGTCGTCGTCCAGCTCGATCCGGCCGGCGACGAGGTGCGGCGCTTCGAGGGCGGCCCCGGCTTCCGGGCCGGGCGGGCGCTGGTGGCCGTAGACGGCGCGCCGTGGCTGGCCATGGGTGATCGCGACGCCCGGGCGACCGCCTTCGGGCCCGCCGGCGCGCTGCGCTTCATCGTCTTCGGCGAGGGGGTCATCGAGGAGATCACCCTCGAAGGTCAGGCCGGCGAGGCGCTGGGCGATCGGCTCTTCGAGGCCCCCAACCGGGGCGCGGTGGGCGTGCCCGACATCGTCGCCACCGCCGAGGACTTCCTCGACCGCACCGTCCGGGTCCTCGTCGATCCGCCCGGCGGCGGCGCGGGCGAGCTGCTGGCGGCGCCCTTCACCAACGGCAGCTTCGGCGAGGGCTTCGCTTTCGGTCGGCTGCTGGCCGGCGAGCCGGTGATCTCGGCGTTCGGCGCGCCGCTGGCCGGCAATCGGCAGGGCGGGGGAGTCTACCTCTACGACGCCGACGGGGTGGGTGTCGGGGGCCTGCTGAGCAACGGCGGACGGGGTGATCGGCTGGGCCACCGGCTGGCGGCGCTGCCCCGCCCCGACGCCGACCGGGACGCGCTGATCCTGACCGGCGAGGCGATGCGCGAGCTGCGCATCTGGGAGCTGCTGCGGGGGGCCGACGGCCGCCCGGTCATCGCCACCTCGACCCCGGTTCGGGCGGACGGCGCCCGGGATGGCTTCGGCAAGGGGCTGGCCTTGGGTGATGTGGGGGCCGATGGCACCCGGCGTCTCTTCGTCGGCGAGCCCGGGGCGATGGGTGGTGGCCGGGTCTACGTCTTCTCGGTCCGGTGAACCGGGCGCGGGCGAGATCCACGGCGCCCGCTTGTCGCACCGCGGGGGATGACCTACGCTGGTCCCCGTAGCCTGCGACTGGAGTCCCGTCGATGGCCCAGGGGCCTCCCCCCGACGTGCACGTCTTGCGGCCAGGGGAGAAGTTCGAATTCCAGGGCACCCGCTTCCTGGGCAAGGCCATGCCGATGCCGGTGGTGGCGACGTGCGGCTATGTCTGCGTCGTGGCGCCGAGCCCCTGGCTGCCCCTGGCCCTGAGCCTGCTCTACCTGGGCGGCAACCTCGCTCTGCGGGGCTATATCTGGCGCCGGCTGGACGATCGGCAGGAGCTGTCTCCGCTGCTCGGTGTGATGCGGGGCGCGCTCTCGCTGCTGATGGTGCCCCCGCTCGTCGCGATGGCCGGCACCGCGCCGGGGGGCTGGGTGCCCACGGTGCCCGGGCTGCTGGCGTTGCCGTTCGTGATGACCGCCGGATCGGCCACGGCGGCGTCGTTCGGGCTCATCGGGCTGGTCGGGCTCGCCCGGTGGATGGTGGGCGTGCCGGTCGAGACGGTGGGGGTCGAGCTGCTGGCCCTGGGCGCGATCGCTCTCGTGACGCTGCCGGTGGCCGCGGCCATGCGGCGCTACGTCGAGGCGCTGCGCGCGCTCCAGATCGAGCTGCGGACCCAGATCGAGCGGGCCGAGGCGTCGAGCCGGGCCAAGAGCAGCTTCCTGGCCCAGATGAGCCACGAGATCCGGACCCCGCTCAACGGCATCATCGGCTCGCTGGATCTGCTCGTGCGGGCCCCGGCCGACGACAGCCGCTCGCTGCTCGACGCCGCCCGCACCAGCGCCGATGGCCTGCTCGATCTGGTGGACGACATCCTCGATCTGTCGAAGGTCGAGGCCGGCCGCATGGAGGTCGATCTGCGGCCGACCCACGCCCCGACGCTGATGGTGCAGGTGAACAACGCCTTCGGCGCGGTGGCCGCCGAGCGGGGCATCGAGCTGCGGTTGGAGGGCGCCGAGGCGGTGTCGCCGTGGGCGTCGTGTGATCCGGTGCGGCTGCGGCAGGTCGTGTTCAACTTGGTCAGCAACGCGGTCAAGTTCACCCGCCGGGGCTGGGTCGCCGTGCGGCTGCGCGAGGCCGACGGCGCGCTGACGGTGACCGTGGAGGACACCGGGCAGGGCATGGCCCCCGATGTGCTGGACCGGGTCTTCGATCCGTTCGAGCAGGCCGAGCCGGGGCAGGAGGGCACCGGCCTCGGGCTGAGCCTCGTGCTGCGGCTGACCCGGCTGCTCGAAGGGCACCTCGACGCCCACAGCACGCCGGGGAAGGGCAGCCGGTTCGATGTCACCGTGCCCTGGCCCCCGTGCGACCCGCCGCCCCGGATCACCGCCGAGCGCCCGGCCGTCGAGGACCGCCCGCTGCGGGTGCTCGTCGTCGAGGACAACCCGATCAACCAGCGGGTGGTGCGGGCGATGCTCGGCCGGCTCAACTGCGAGTCGGCGCTGGCCGAGACGGCCGGTGAGGCGGTCGAGCAGGCCGACGGCAGCTTCGACCTCATCCTGATGGACGTGCACCTGCCCGACTTCGACGGCTTCAACGCCACGATGCGCATCCGGCGCAACGGTGTCGACACTCCCATCTGGGCCCTCACCGCCGGGGCGCTCGTCGAGGATCAGGCCCGGGCCCGGGAGGCGGGCATGGACGGCTTCTTGACCAAGCCGCTGCGGCTCGACGAACTCGAGGAGACGTTGGGCGTCGTGCGGGGCGAGGGCGGTGAGTCCGAGGTGTCGGGCGGCGGGTCGGAAGTCGACGTCTCGCAGGCCGATCCGCCGGCCCGGTCGTCGGTCACCGGCTGAGCGGCGGCCGCGATCAGAGCAGGCGGGACCAGAGCGGGTGGGCGGCCCGCAGCGCGAGGAACATCGCCGCCGGCTGCCACTTCTTCTTGCTGCGCAGGAATCGGTACTGGGCCATCAGGAACGGCGGGCTGAGGAAGGCGGTCGCCAGGGCCTCGCTCTCTTCGGCGTTGACCGCCCGCAGCTCGTCGGCGGTGACCCCGCCCCGGTACTGTCGGCCGGTGCGCTCGGCGGCCCAGCCGGCGGCGACGCGCTGTGCTTCGTCCATCAGGTCGTCGTGGGGCACCGCCCGATCGACGAGCCCCACCTCGACCGCTTCGGCGGCGTTCGGCACCCAGCCCTCGTCCCCCAGCATGCGCCGGGCGTCGTCGCCCATCAGCCGGGGGAAGAGCAGCGACGAGCCGCCCTCGGGGGGGATGCCCAGCCGGGCGAAGGGGGTCGAGAAGGTGGCCTCCTCGGAGGCGATGATGCCGTCGCAGAGGGTGGCCGAGGTGACCGCGGCCCCGATGCACGGGCCGTTGACCGCCGCGAGCAGGGGCTTGGGGAAGTCGATGAAGGTCTCGAACCAGGACTGGTTGTGCTCGCGGATGAAGGCGTGCAGCTTGCGCGGGTGCTGGAGCTGGATGGCCGCGCTCAGGTTGACCCCGGCGCAGTAGTAGGGGTCGGTGCCGGTGAGCACGACCGCCCGGGTGGCGTCGTCGGCGGCGGCCGCCTCGAAGGCGGACCTCAAGGCCCGCATCATGGGCTCGGTCCAGCCGTTGAGCCGGCGGGGGTTGTTAATCCGCAGGGTGGTGACCCCGTCGGCGTGGGTCCGGACGACGAGTTCGGTCGACATGGGCAGTCCGTGCGCGGTCGATGAGCTGCGAGGGTGGGCTGGGCAACGCGCCGCGTCAAGGGGGCGAGCGGCCGCTCAGGCGAGGGCGCGGTCGAGGTCGGGGGCGGTGAGGATCTGGTCGGCCCAGCGCTCGAGGGTGGGGATGTCGGCCCGCTCGACGCGGGCCCGGACGTCGTCGGGCAGATCGCCGAACTTGAGTGCGAGCTGGCGGAGCAGCAGGGCCGCCCGCCCCCGGGCCTCGCCCTGCGCGATGCCCTTCTCGATGCCCTTCTCGATGCCCTTCTCGATCAATCGGTCGGCGGCGGTCATGATCAACTCCTGGAGTCGAGGATCGGGCGAAGACTCGGCGAGGCGGGCTCGGACCCGATCGGGATCGAATTCGCCCACAGTGTACAGGTAGCGGAGGGCGCGTTCGACCGACTTGCGGCCCACCTCGTGCTGCATGGCGGCGGCGAGGTGGCCCATGAGCCGCGCGTTGAGCGGGTCGGGCACATATGCGCCGTTCTTGAGGGTGAGCAGGGCGACGGTGGCGAGGGCGAAGGCGGTCGAGCCCTCGATCTCCTCGTCGGTGGCCCGGGAGAGATCGTCGAGGACCAGCTCGACATCGGGCAGATGGCGGGCGAGGGGTTCGAGCAGCTCGGGGGGCAGGTCGAGCATCTCGTGCAGCGAGACGGGCCCCGCCCAGGGGCGCTCGCCGTGATGGAGCACGACGGGGATGACGGCGGGCAGGCGGCGGGCGCCGGGGTGCTCGCGCAGCCAGCTCTCCCAGATGCGGACGATGTAGACCAGGGCCCGGAAGGGCATGAGCGGGTCGCTGGAGGACTGGTGCTCGTAGAGCACGAAGATGAAGGCGTCCTGCCCGGCGAGGGGCGCGCGGAAGACGAGGTCGGCCCGCCGATCGGTGAGGTCTTCGCCGACGAACTCGGCCGGCACGCGCTCGAGGCGGGCCCAGTCGATGCGGCGGGCGACGGCGGCGGGCAGGCTGCGGCGCAGGGCGTCGGCGGCGACGCGCAGATCGGCGAAGGTCGCCTTGAAGTACGCGTCGTGGGGGTTGGCTCGGCTCATACCGAGAATAGGGGACGACCGGGGCGAAGTGTCCGAAAGAGCGGGTTTTCGAGCGGGGTCTGTGGGGTCAGAGCGTCGACAGGTAGGCGGTCAGGTCGCGGATCTCGCTCGCCGAGAGGTGGGACGTGCGGCCGTGGGCGTCGCCCCCGCCGCAGGTGGGGTCGAAGCGATCGGTCAGGGCGACGCCGCAGCCGTCGTGCATCAGGCTGCCCCGGCGGCCGATGCCCAGCAGGGTCGGGGTGACGAACGCCCCGCCGGTGCCCACGTCGTAGACCGCGTCGTCGGTCAGGCGGGGGCCGCCGTGGCAGGCGGTGCAGCCCACGGTGGGATCGGCGAACAGGACCTCACCAGCGATGACGTCCCCATCCGCGATGGGATCGACGACCTCCACCGGCTGGGCGTCGATCCAGCGCACGAGCACCCGGGTGTAGCCTTCAGGGATCGCGGGGCCGCCCATGCGGCGGGTCATCACCTCGTCCATGAGGTGCTGCATGTCGCTCAGATCCCCGGTCCAGTGGAACGGCGCGCTGCCGGCGATGCCGCCCCGCAGCTCCTGCGTACGGCGCAGGCCGTGCCCTTCGAAGAGCCAGGCGTGCCCGTCCTCGCTGCCTTCGGGGTGGCACGAGGCGCAGGCGATGCCCCGGCCGGCGTCGGTGTGGAACAGGCGGTGGCCCGCGTCGTGGATGGCATCCCCCGACAATGACACGATGACATCTCCCCGGGCGTCGAGCAGCTCGGGCACATCCCGGCGGAAGGCGATGACATCGCCCCCCCGGACGGCCACGGCGGTCACCTGGGCCGCGTCGTCCCGCACCAGGGGGCGCGTCGGGTTCAGGCAGTCGGCCCAGGTGGCGGGATCGGTGGGATCGAGCTCGACGACGCCGTGGGTCCACCGGTGGCTCACCCCGGCGTTGCCCGCCGCGGCCAGGGCGACCCCGTCGTCGGTGATCGCCACGTCGACCGCCAGGGTGGCCCGGCCGGCGAGCCCCATCGATCGGGGGGCGGGATCCGCGGCGTCGAGCGGGGGGAAGCGGGTCAGCTCGGCGGCGACGATGCTCTCGCCGCAGCCGGAGAAGCCGCCGCCCCCGTATCCGCCCTCGGTCGTGGTGCGCACGGTCGACAGGCGGGCCCGCTGGTGCAGCATCACGACGTCGCCCGAGGGCAGGCCGACGGTGCGCCAGGCCACGGTCGGCGCGCTGGGATCGGCGTGGCGCAGCGCGTCCCGGGTCGGCGGCGCGCGGCGGGCGACGACGGCGCCGTCCCGATCGAGGGTGATCAGCTCGGGCCGGCGGAAGCGGCTGACGTGCACCCGATCGCCCGCCACCACCACGTCCCGCAGGTCGGGCGCGAGCGGCAGGCGGCGCTGGACCGCGCCCTCGGCGTCGAGGGTCACGAGCTGGCCGCCGGCGCACGCGACGTGGATCCGCTCGCCGTGCACCGCGACGCCCCGGGGCGCGGCGCAGACCGGGTGTCGCCCGCGCTCGGCGCCGTCGTCGAGATCGAGCACGAGGAGCTGCCCGTCGGCCCGCAGCGTGACGTAGGCCCGGTCTTCGGTCAGAGCGACCCGGCCCGGCTGGCCGCCGGTGTGGCTGGCGACGACTTGCCGGCGGTCGAGGTCGACGACGTGGATCGTGTCGCGGTCGGGGTCGCCGACGACGGCCCGGGTGGGCGTGGCCGCCAGCGCGCCGCCGAAGATCGGCGGGGGGATCTCTTCGCCGTAGGCCAGGGGCGGCAGGCCCTCCGGCGCGGGGCAGTCGAGGCACGACGGGGGCAGCGATCCGTCGTCGGCGGGGTCGTCGCAGCCGGCGAGGCCGAACAGGCACAGCGCCGCCCCCGCGGCGAGCGCGCGCCGGCGCCGACCCAGCCCGAGCAGGAGCATCAAGGCCCACCACGGCACCGATCCGCCGCCGCTGGCGTCGCACCCGCCGTCGGCCGGCTCGGACGGCGGCGCCTCGGTCGCGATGTCGTAGCGGCTGGGGTCGGGCGCGTCGAAGCAGCGGGCGTCGCGCAGGATCTCGGCCCCGGTGTGATCGAGGACCTGCACCGCGGCGCAGGCGGTGGTCGATGGCCAGGCGTCGAGGGCGCCGGCTCGGACGGTGCGGCTGGTCGGCCCGCCGTCCCCGAAGGCGTGCGGCGGCGTGCGGGCGAGGACGGCGTAGGCTTCGTCGGCGTCGACCCCCAGCGCGACGCGGGCGGTGTGGGCCCGGGCGTAGGGCCCGCGGGGTGCCTCGAAGGTCACTTCGACCTTCCATTGCATCTCGTGGCCGAGCACCTCGTGCTCGCAGCCGCCGCACGAGTCGATGATCTCGCGGCACTCGCCCCGGATCGCCTCCTCGAAGACCTGGGCCGTGGCGGACGACAGCGCCGCGCCGGCGGACGGAGCCCGGGGGGCGGCGGCCTCGACGATGCGCTCGAAGGGGTGGATATCGACGACCCACGGGTCGCCGACGCTGGCCACCGCGAGGTCGTAGATCTGCCCCGGCTCCAGCGGCGCGTCCGGCCACCAGACGAGGTCCGAGCCCACCGCGCTGCGCTCGAGCGCCCCGGGCACGGGCGCGCCGTCGGCGTCGAGCAGGGTCAGCTCGACGTGCTCGATGATCTGATCGAAGTCGATGGGGAACAGGCTCTCGCCCTGGAGGATGATCGGGCCGTCGGCGGGCAGGGGGTCGCCGTCGGCGGGCAGGACGCCGCTGAGGAACCAGCCTTCGGGCGGCGGGCTGCACGCCGCGCTCGGCGCGGGGCGGAGGGCGAGGGCGGAGGAAGCGAGGAGCAGGGCGACGAGGCAGTGACGCATGACGGACTCCGGAGAAGGTGGCCCGCGCGACGGCCACCCGGGATCGGTCTTACACATCGGGCGGCGCGTCGCGAAGCGCAGCGGGCGCGCCGGGCTTGCCCTTCGAGCCCGGGCGGCGTATGTCCGCTCACGAACCCCCCAATCACCCCGCAGCGGAGCGCGCAATGGACACCCTCGACGGCTTCTTCAGCGGCGACGACGCCGGAGAGGGCGCCCCGCCGGCCCTCGTGCGCCCGGTGGAGAACCCCCGGCTGCCGGCAGACGGCGGGCTGGCCACCCTCGGCCTGCTCATGGACACGACGGGCAAGGCCCTGGCGCTGGTGGCGGTCACCTACACCATCGTCGCGCTGATGGCGCCCCACATGCCGGGCCTCATCGCCCTGGTCGCGCTGCTCTCGGTCGGCCGCTCGTGGGTGCATTCGCGAGCCGGGCGGCAGCTCGTCGACGAGGGCCCCCGGGGTGTCGGCGGGCTGGGCCTCTACGCCTCGGTGGCCGGGGTGCACACCGCCCTGTGCGTCATCATCGTCGCGGTCAACCTGCCCGATCCGCCCATCGTGGGGCTGATCCTGGGCGCGGTGATGCTGATGGCCTGGCCCCTGCTGCTGCTGGTGCTCGTCCGGCGGGCCGAGATCAAGGCCGCGGTGCAGGCGGCCCATCAGGTCGACCGCATCCTCGTCAGCGAGGACCGGGGGCTGACCGCGCTGGGCATCCTGATGGTGCTCGGCGGGGTGATGATGCTGGCCGTCTGGGGGGCCGGCGCGCTGGCGCTGCTCATCTCGGGGGCGCTGAAGCTGGGCTTCTTCGCGGTCATCTCGCTGATGCTGTGCGGCCTGTTCGGCGTGCGGGCGTGGTTCGGCCTCCAGGCCGGGCGCATCGCCGCCCGCACCCGCGACCCGCAGCGGTTCATGCAGGCGTTCGACCGCTACAACACCATGGCCACCATCTCGATCGCGCTCTCGGCGCTGCTCATCGTGGTCTTCGGGCTCTTCGCCGGCTTGCAGGGCCTGCTGGGGGCGCTGGTGGTCTTCCCCGCGCTGGCCGCGGGGCTGGTCTGGCCCCGGGCCATCCGCCAGTACGCCGACCGCATGCTGCCCGAGGTGACCTTCACCGACGACCCGCTGCCCGCCATCCGCCGCCCGCGGGACGCCGGCCTGACCGGCCTGGGGGTGGTGCTGCTCGGCATCTCGCTGCCCGGGCTGTTCATCGCGCTGATCGCCTTCGCCTTCGTCGGCGGCATGTTCGGACAGCTCGGCGGGCTGGGCGAGTGGGCCGACTACCGCACCGTGGCCAGCTCGGCGGTGGCCTTCGTCGCCGGCTGGTGCCTGTTCACCATGAACGCCCGCTTCCAGCCGGCGGCCGTGCTCTACGGCGTCATCGCCTCGGGGCTCGCCATCTGGGCCGGTATCGAGACCATCGGCGAGCTGCAGACGCAGCTCGCGTTCGCCGGGCCTCAACTCGTGCTGCTGGCGGTGGTGCAGTCGGTGCTCGCGCTGACCCTGCCCCTCGCGACGCTGTGGCTCGCCCTGCGCCACGAAGAGGTGGGCGACGACGCGGTCGACGCCGACCTCGCCCGCGCGTTCGACTGAGCCTTCGCAGACCTGCCATGTTCGGAGAACGGCCATGATCGAGACGCCGCTGACCCGCGACGCGGGCATCGAGATCCCCCTGATCTGCGGGGCGATGTACCCCTGCTCCAACCCCGAGCTGATCGCCGCCGTCTCGGGCGCCGGCGGGCTGGGCATCATCCAGCCCATCTCGATGATGTACGTGCACAAGCACGACCTGCGGGACGGCATCCGCCTCATCCGCTCGCTGACCGACAAGCCCATCGGCTTCAACGCGCTCGTCGAGCAGTCGTCGAAGGTCTACGAGGAGCGCATGCGGCGCTGGGTCGACGTGGCGCTCGAAGAGGGCGTGCGCTTCTTCGTGACCGCCCTGGGCAACCCCCGGTGGGTCGTCGAGGCGGTGCACGCGGTGGGCGGGGTGGTCTACCACGACGTCACCGAGCGCAAGTGGGCCGACAAGGCCATCGAGCACGGGGTCGACGGGCTCATCTGCGTCAACGCCCGCGCCGGGGGCCACGCCGGGCAGCGCCCCGCCGAGCGGCTCTACGGCGAGCTGGCCGACCTGGGGCTGCCGCTGATCTGCGCCGGCGGGATCGGCGACGAGCAGGCGTTCGTCGACGCCATCGGGGTGGGCTACGCCGGCTGCCAGCTCGGGACCCGGTTCATCGCGACCGCCGAGTGCCGGGCCCACGCCGACTACAAGCAGGCCATCGTTGACGCCGAGGCCGACGACATCGTGCTCACCGAGCGCATCTCGGGGGTGCCGGTGGCGGTGATCGAGACCGAGTACGTGCGCCGGGTGGGCACCCAGGCCGGCCCGATCACCGGGCGCATGCTGCGCCACCCCAAGCTCAAGCACTACGCCCGCATGCTGTTCAGCCTGCGCTCGATCTGGCAGCTCCGCAAAGCGTCGCTCGAAGGCGGAGGTTATCGGGACTACTGGCAGGCGGGGCGCAGCGTGGGGGGCATCCACGACGTCGAGCCGGCCGGCGACATCGTGCGCCGCTTCGGGGCGGCGCTGGACGCGTCCGGGCGGGCGGCGGGCGCCTGAGCCCGCTCAGTCCTGGGGCGCGGGCTTCTCGGTCGGCAGCAGCCCCAGCCGCCGGGCCCGCTTGCGCCACTGCTCCCGGGCGAGCGCCTGCATGTCGCGCACCCCGTCGGCCTCGTCGACGATCTCCATGCCCAGCAGCGTCTCGACCAGATCCTCGAGGGTGATGACCCCCGCGGTGCCCCCGTACTGATCGACCGCCAGCGCGATGTGCTCCCGGGCCTTGAGCAGCGACTCGAAGACATCCCACAGCAGCTCGTCGACCGGCACCACCGTGATCGGGCGCAGCAGCGTGTTGATGGGGGTCTCGGGCGCGCCCTCGGCGGCCTTGAGCAGCAGCGAGTCCTTGAGCACGTAGCCCAGGATCTCGTCCGGCCCGTGCCCCCGCACCGGCAGCCGGGAGAACTGAAGGTCGGGCAGGCTCTCGATGACCCCGCCCACCGTGCTGTCTTCGGGCACGGTGACCATGACCGTGCGGGGGGTCATCGCGTCGCCCACCCGCAGCCGGCCGAAGCGCAGCAGGTGCTTGAGGGTCTTCGACTCGGTCTCGTCGATCAGCCCCTCTTCCCGGCCGATGTCGGCCAGCGCCTCGAACTCCTGGCGGCTCATGCGCCCATGGGCCTCGCCCCGGGCCAAGGCCTCGGTGACGAACTCGGAGAGCTTCACCAGGGGCCAGGTGATGATCATCACCCCGCCCAGCAGCCGCCCGACGAACGGCCCCAGCGTGCGCCAGCCGACCGCGCCCAGCGTCTTGGGGATGATCTCGGAGACGATGAGGATCAGCAGCGTCAGCACCGCCGAGGCCACCGCGAACCACGCCTCGCCGAAGACGACCTGGGCCTGGGCCCCGGCCCCCGCCGCGCCGACGGTGTGGGCCACCGTGTTCAGGCTCAGGATCGCCGCCAGCGGCCGGTCGACGTTCTCCTTGTAGGCCTGGAGCCGCCCCGCCATCGGGTGCGCCTCGGCCTGGAGCGCGGCGATATAGGCCGGCGTCAGCGAGAGCAGGACCGCTTCCATCAGCGAGCAGAGGAACGAGACGCCCAGCGCGAGCAGGACGTAGGCGAGCAGCAGGGCCACGCGGGACTCCCGGCGAGAAGCGGCGACATTCAGTAACCGTCGGACGCCCGGGAGGCAAGCGCCGTCGCGCCCCGGGCTCTGGCGGGCGGCGGCTCAGCCCCGCTTGGTGACCCGATCACCGACCCGGATGGCGCCGCTCTTCACCGTGCGGGCGTAGACCCCGCGCAGCCGCAGCGCCCGGCCGGCCTCGCTGTTGACGAAGACCATCGCGTCCATGCCGTAGCGCTCGACGAACTTCTTGCAGCCGGTGTGGGCCTTGGCGGTGATCTCGATCTCGGCCTCGCCGATCGCCAGCCGGGCGCCCACCGGCAGGTTCCCGGCCGAGAGGTCGAGGTCGACGTAGAGCTGATCGCCGGCCAGCGCCCACCGGTCGCGCGCCCCGGCCACGAGCTGCGCCAGGCGGGTGTTGATCAGCGTCAGCTCGGCCTCGGGGTTCGGATCCCGCTTCTTCGCGAGAGAGCGGGCCTTCCAGTTGTCGCCCGCCAGCCCCTCGTCGACCTCCAGCCGGCCGGCCTCGAGCGACTCCCGCCCGTCGACCGCGGGCCGGCGCACGATCATGAGCAGCGGGCCCCCGTCGGCGGGCGACGCCTGGACGTCGGGCAGCCCGGCTTCGAGTTCGGCGGTGTCGAGGTGGCGCATGGCGGCTCCTGTCTCGCTGAGCGGGCCCGCACGGTAGCAGAACCGGGCCCCGCCGGGCAGCCGATCCACCCGCCGCTTGGGCTGCCCCCGCGCCTCGCGCTACAACGGGGCCATGAGCCGCTTCCGACCGCCGTGGTGGGCCCGCAGCCCGCACACCCAGACCATCGTCGCAGCGTACGCCCCCGGGCCCCGGCCCGCGCTGCGCCACGAGACCTTCGAACTGCCCGACGGCGACTTCGTGCAGCTGAGCTGGGCCGGCGAGCCGGCGCCCGACCGCCCGCTTCTGGTCTTGATCCACGGCCTCGACGGCAGCGCCGGGTCGGCCTACATCCGGCGGATGATCACCGCCGCCGCCGCGCGGGGCATCACCACGGTCACCCACCACCACCGGGGCTGCGGCGCGCGCCTCAACCGCCTGCCGCGGGCCTATCACAGCGGCGACACCGCCGACATCGGCCGGGTCTTCGCCGCCCTCGCCGAGCGTACGCCCGGGGCCCCGCTGTGGGCCGTCGGCTACAGCCTGGGCGGCAACCAGCTCGTCAAGTACCTCGGCGAGCGGGGCGGCGACACCCCGCTCGCCCGGGCCGCCGCCGTCTCGGCCCCGCTCGATCTCGCCGCCTGCGTCGAGCGCCTCGACCGCGGGTTCTCCCGGATCTACCAGCGGCACCTGCTCGACGGCCTGCGGGCCAAGGCCCGGCGCAAGCTGGCCGACCCGGCGGTGGCCGACGCCTGCCCGTTCGACGCCGCCGACCTGGATCGGGCCCGCGACTTCCGGGCCTACGACGACCTCGTCACCGCCCCGCTGCACGGCTTCGCCGACGCCGACGACTACTATGCCCGCTCGAGCGGCCTGCCCTACCTCGCCCGGGTCGAGCGCCCCCTGCTCGTCCTGCACGCGGCCGACGACCCGTTCATGGGCCCCGCCGTCATCCCCCGCCCCGACCAGCTCGCCCCGGCGGTGACCTACGAGCTGTGCCCCCGCGGCGGGCATATCGGCTTCATCGAAGGCGGCAGCCCCTGGCGTCCGCGGCACTACCTCGAGCGGCGGCTGCTGGGCTTCCTCGAGGCGCCGATGGGGACACCGTGAGCTACTCGTCGTCGGTCGGTCGCCAGTCGACATCCTCGAGATAGGTGACGCGCGACTTGATGACCTCCAGCGCCGCGTTGTCGGGATCGACTTCACGGACGAGAGCGAGCCATTCACGATAGTGGCCCAGCGCCTCGTCGTATGCCTGGTTCGTCATCGCACGATCGCCGTGGCTCAGCATCGTATCGAGCCTTCGCTGGTGGATCGAAGAGCCTCGTAGGTTGGCGACCACCGAGACCCAGGGAAGCGCTCAAGGAGCAGAGGGGCGTCTTGCACCAGTATCCCAGTAGCTCGGCGGCTGCTGGCCTCTCCGTCTCTCGTGCTGGTGCTGGTCACGTTGCCGCTGGACCAATACACGCATGATGTCCCGGCGGAACCGCTCGAAGGCCTGTGCGATGGTCGAGGTCATGGCTTGGTCCTCCTCGGTCACCGGCCGCACGCCGGGCAGTCGACGGCGCGTGGCACGTCGACGGCGCGCACCGCGTAGGCACTGTCGTCGAACATCCAGCCGCCGTGTTGGGTACAGATGAGGTGGTCGACGCCCGGGTCGGGGTACTCGATCATCGGCTCGGTGCGGGCGAGCGTGCTCAACGCCATCCGAGCGACGAGCAGAGCGATCCGTCCCACGTCGATCGACACGCCCGGCAGGCTCGGCTGGCGATAGCGGTCACCGGGCAGCGCCGGCATCTGCTCGGCCGGCGGCGGGTCGAACCGTGGCGAGCGTTTCGGATCACGGCTCTGGCTCAGAGCAACGCATTGAAGACACGCCGTCTGCTCGGAGATCACCCGAAACACCCGGCCGTGCGCCGCCGGGCCCAGCACGCTGCCGTAGATCGCCGTGGCACCGGCTTCGAGCGCCAATCGGTTGATCTCCGCTTCACTGTGACGCTCGGCGGTGGTGACGATGACCAGCGTCCTGGGCCGGCTCATAGCCTCGCGGAAGATGTGGGCGTTGCCACGGCACTGCGGCGCGGGCAGCGCATGCCCTTCGACTCGCGCCAGCGGGTTGTGCGCCAGAACCCGATCGGCGACCGCCTCGACCTTCGGCCGGAACAGCGCCTCGACGCCGCCGACGTGCCGCGAGAGGTTCTCCGGCTGAAGCAGGTCGGGATCGAAGAGCGTGAAGTTGCGGGCACCCGCCTTGGCCAACTCGACGGCAACCGTCGAACCGAGCGAACCCAGGCCCACCATGATGATATGCACCTGCGCCCAAGCCTCGTCCGCCGACCCCCCGGTGACGGGCCGGTTGCGGGCGCCAAGGCGCTCGACATCGTCCAAGATGTGGGTGTCGGCCCGCATCAGGCCCGCGTCGGGCAGCAGAGCAGCCATCAGGGCGCCGAATCGGCCAGGGTTCTCGAAGACGACGCGCCGCTCCCGACCGGCCTCGGGCCAACTCAACAAGATGTATGGCGCGCCCTCGAGCCGGGCGCGGGCGCCGCGGCCCACGCCCCGGGCGACCATGCCGACCAGGGTCTCGAAGTCCGCTTCGAGCGCCCACAGCGCCTTCGGGCGGCGTGGACAGCGAACCCAGACACCATCGACGGGCAGGCCCATGGGCATGAGCATGCCTTCGCCGTCGGTCGGCTCGTGGGTCACCGAGCCCGGCAGGGTCAGGCTGTGCACCCGGATGGTCGATCGCAGCCGAGCGTCGAAGGCGAGCGACGCGCGCATCGCGCCCAGCGAAGGCTTGCCGGTCTGCATCAGCGACAGCCTGTCGGCCAGCGAGCGCGGGACGACCGCGAGGCTGCGTCCCAGGCGACCCGGAAGCGCTGGGGTGCCCGAGGTGTAGACCGGGACGTGCCCGTCGCGCTCGGCGAGCTGCACGAACTCGACGAAGCGATCGAGGGCGTCGGCGGCGGTGTAGTTCTTGTGCCAGCCGTCGGGTCCGTCGTCGTGGGTGAAGACGCACGGGCGACCGTCTTCGGGCCAGATGTGCATCGTCCCGGTGTAGTCGATGGGCGTGCCGGTGTCGTCGAGGGCCATGATGCGCGGCGGCTGATCGGGGTACCACTCGGGATAGACGACCTGGACGTCGAGGCGATCCTCACCGACGGCCAGCTCGCCCCGCCAGAAGCGCAGGTCGGGCTCGGCGTCATCGCGGCAGAACTTCATGTCGGGGTGGCGCAGCATCGCGTCCTGCTCGCGTTCGACGCGCTGCCGGTCCTGGCGCCACCAAGGATTCGTGCGGGTCATCCGAACCGACTCCCGGCCTCGTCGATGGCCGGCGCAGGCACGATGAGCGGCCGGCTGGCCGGCTTGCGCCCCTTCTCGGGGTAGATGTCACCGAGCAGATCTCGCCAGAGCCAGTGCGCGCCGGGCAGGTCGGTCGGCGCCAGCTCGATGGCCCGGTTGGCCTGATCGGCGGCGGCGTCGAAGACCTCGGTCAGTCGGTTGCGATCGGCGAGGGTCAGGCGCTCGTCCACGTCTGGCCCGACCTTCGCGGGATCGGGGAACGGTCGCTGCACCCGGCGGCCCAGCTCGATGAAGAGATCGCGCAACCCGGTCGGGTAGTCGGCCGGCCGACTCACCAGCAGCTCGCAGATCATCATCTCCAGGTGGAACGACGCGATCTTCCCGCGGTCGCCGATGACACGCTTGAAGTGCTTGGCCAGCTTGACCATCACCGACGCCGCGCCCGACGTGCGGCGGTTGGCCTCGCGCAGGATGGCGGCGTGGGCGTCGGGGCTGCTCTCGATCCAGCGGCTCGTCGTCTTCTGCGGGATGGCGTAGATACCGTTGCCCCGCGGCAGCGCCGGCACCACCTCGAAGATCGTGCCCGAGTTGACGAAGTCCACCCGCACCGTGTGGTCCTGGGTGATGGGCGCCCTCTTGTTGGGGTACATCTGGTCGAGCACCTGATGCAGCATGGACAGCGCCTTCAGCGGGGGCATGGCGAGCAACACGGCGTACTCGTCCGGGTCGAGCACGGCGAAGAGGTCGATGTCCTTCAGCTTGCGGATCGCCGTCCCGCGCGCGAACGAGCCGGTGAGGAAAGTGGGCCGCCCGCGGTCGAGGCTGAGGCGCTGCTGCAGCCGCTCCCGCACGGCGAGCTGCTGTCGGTCGGCCTCCGCCCGCTGGGCTTCGGTCATCTCCAGGCGCTCGACGAGCGTCTGGAAGGTGGAGGGAATCGGGGGCATGCCGGACATGGCAGTACTCCTGGACGACGGCGCCAACCCGGCGCCGAACGGCCGCAACTGGCCGTCCTTCCCCCGTGTCTTGCGGGGGGGCTCGAGGTGTGACGCGATTTCTCGACTTTTTTCGTTCCGGGCGCCGCAACGCCCGGTTCAGCCGCGTTCGAGCGCGGCCCTGAGCTTCTGGCGGGCCCGGCTGAGGCGCTTGCGGGCGTTGGCCTTCGACAGCCCCATGTGCTCGGCGATCTCGGGGCCGGTCAGCCCTTGGGCCGCGAGCCGGAGCACGTTCTGATCCGCCGGATCGAGCGTGCACATCGCCGCCAGCGCGGCCTTGAGTTGGTGTACGACCTCGGGTGATGGATCGGCATAGCGATCACGGACCGCATCGAGGCTGCAACCGCGGCTGTCCCACCGCCTGAACTCATACGCGGCAGCCTTCTTGACCACGGCGTTGAAGTACCGCACGACACCGCGGTTCACCTTGCCGAGCGAGTACTTCTCGCAGGTGGTCAGGACCGCGAAGTAGGCGATGTCGACGGCTGTCGATGGTCGTGTGCCTCTCCGTTGCAAGCGGATGACCGCGTCGTCGAGCCGCGAGCGGCCGTCCCCGCCCGACATGAGATCGCGCACACACTGATCGAACAGTGTCTGATCTGGCGCGGAGAATCCGCTGCTCGCCGAGACGTACAGGCGCTCGCTGGCCTCCTCGAAGGCCTCATGGACCGCGTCGACGCCCGCCTCGCTGGATGCGGCGTCGGTTGCATCGACCCACGTCTCGGCGACGAGGGAGAGCTGCTCGCTGGCATGCTCACCGAGGCTCACGCCGTCGAGGCCGGGCAGCTCCAACGTCCAGTTCAGCCCGGAGACGAGGGCCATGCCGAGGGCCAGCCCGGTCCAGAGTCCCGCTTGCCACCGCGGGCCGGTTCGACTGCGCCACGCGCGTCGCGCGGTCCGCCAGACCACCCGCCCGAGCTGCACTGGCAGGACTGCGACCGCCCCGAAGATCGCCAGCAGAATCAGAGCAGCGACCAATGTGTCGGGTAGATCGGTGCCCGAACTCTCCCAGGAGACGACGCCGAGGACGGCTACTGATGTGCCGAGCGTCAGAGTCAGGCCCGGTCGGCCGAGCAGGCCTCGGCCGCGTCCCGGGTCACGAAGACGCTGGATGGCCCGCCAGCCGGCCGCCCCGAGCACCACGCCGAGAGCACTGACCGCGACCCAGAAGGCACCGCCGAAGGTCGTCGGCCGCAGGCCGCCAGCCTCCTGCATCAGCTCGGCACCGGCCGCCGGTGCCAGGAACAGGGCGCACAGCCAGATCCCGAGAGCGAAGGGCACCGCCCACAGGAAGGTCATCGCGACGATCGACGCCCCGAGCAGCAAACGGGCTCGCCCGGACAACTCGCCCGGCTCGCTCCCGGAGGGTGGGGGCGGCGGCGCCGGCGCGGCGGGGACGACCTCGACGACCGCTTGGGGCTCGGTGCGCTCGGCAGGCAACTCGTCGGGCTTGGCCAGCTCGAGGTCGGCGAGCTCCCGTTCGATGTCATTGCTCACCGCACCGGCTCCGGTGCCAGCAGCCGCGCCCGGCCGCCCTCGAACGCGACGGCTGGCCAGTAGGTCCCATCGACCCCCCGGTCATGAACGACGATCCGCGCCTTCGGCTGGTGCAGCTTGCCTGCCGCCCTCTGCAAGACAGCCAGAGGGCCGTTGAAGAAGACGTGCAGCGCCTCGATTCCGGGTCGCCGGACCTGTTGGTCCATCGCCGCTTCGAGATCTCGCACCGCCCGCTCGACATCAGCCGGATCCGGCAGGGCTTGGTGTCCCGGCTCGGCGGGGCCGATCTCCACCCGGGTTGCACCTTCGGCACCCGCGACACTCAGACCGTGCTCGATCTGGTCGGTCTCGGGATGCCACGTAACGCCGCATATGAGCGCCACATGGTCCTCGCGCCCGTCGGTGGTCGACAGGTGAGTCAGAACCGGAGTCGGCCGGGGCTTCACGTCCATTCGCGGCCCGTAGTCGACCCACCGGATGTCGTGGACGGGTCCCTCGGCCTGAAAGAATCGGCATCGGCCGTGGAGTTCGTTCAACAGGGCGCTGCCGAGGACGGCCCCCAGGCTGTACGGCATCGAGCTGTAGACTGCGGTCGGCCGCGGGTCGCCCTTCACCGCAGCGGCGATGCGCTCGACCTCCGCGAAAGCTCGAACCCACGCCTCTCGGCCCGGCCGCTCGCTTCGGTGCCATGGGCCGCTCGGGACATCTGCGGCGATGCCCTCGGCGCCGGGGTGGATCTTCCGCCAGTCTGTCACCTCGCGCGGACAGAAGAGCACGACCCAGGTCGGTCCACGCCTGATGCGTGCAGCCAGGCGCTGGCACCGTTCGGCCGCAGGCTGCGAGCCGAGGAGCCGCGCGGCGTTCTCCAGATAGATGGCCAGCGCAGACTCATCGCTGTTCGTCTTGGCGCCCCGCAGCGTTTGCAGGTCGGAGCGATATTGATCGATGACGGCGCGTTGCTGGGGCACGCTCCCCCAGAGCCTTGGGGGGATCCGATCGACGAGCAGGGAGCGGATGGCGCGGTCCGGGCTGCGCACGCAGAGGGCCTCGGCAACCTCCTCGACTTCTTCGGGGCTCAACGCCATCGGCCGACCATCTCACCAGGGCTGCGCTCGGCGCACACCGCGAGCGCCGGGCAGAGACGATTGCGAATTGCCGGGCGGTACGCAAGGGCTTGGAGGGGCATGTAATGACGGTGCAATCGGGCACCCGTGCTCGTCGTCGCTGGCGGTCGCCGCAGTACGGATCGATCCGAAGAGCGTGACCATCTGTCGGACAAAGGCTCACGTCGTCCGTCAGGATACCGGCGATGACAGTGGGGGCAGAATCGGTGCATGCTGGAAGTCTACCCCCGAATGCGGCGAGGGCAAAGCCGGGCGAGCTCTGGGGCTCTGGCAGGTGACCGGAGCCCCTCTGGCGAGTGTGTCAGGAGGCGTGCGGGGCAGACAGCCCGGGGCGCCGTCACCCGCCGAACGGCCGACGACGGCGGGTGGGGATGGATGCTGCCATACCTGCCCCCCCGGGACCCGCCAGCTTCCAGGGGATGTGGCCTGCTGCCGTAATGCTCCTGACATGTGCGCGGTCTTCTACAACTCGGGGCGCTTGCGGTAGGGTCGAGGGCGTGAGCGCCACCTCGCCTGCGATCGATGTCTTCGTCATCCACACCCCCGGTGATGGCACGCGGGCGGCGCGGCTGGCCGATGCCCTCCGTCGACACGGCCTGCGATCTTTCTCCCGGCGCGATCTGCGGCCGGGTGATGTGTGGGACGTCGCGCTGCCCGCGGCGATGGCGCGGTCGCGGGCGCTGGCGATCTTGATCAGCGACCACTGGCCCCAGCCGGGCCAGATGGGCGAGGCGTGGTACGCCCCCGACGAAGTGGCCCGAGCCATCGAGCTGGCCCGGGGAGCCACGCCGGCGCCCCGGATCATCCCGGTCTGGCTCGATGGCGCGGTCGACCGCACGCCCTATGGCCTGCGGCGGGTCATCGGCATCCACGTCACCGGGGACGCGCTCGTCGCGGCCGCCGCGGACATCGCCGCGGTGGTCGAGCCCGCACCGGCCTCGGGGGCCGCCGAGGATCGCGCCGCGCCCGCCGACGGCCCGCTCCGGATCGGGCAGATGTTCGCCGACCGCTATCGGCTGGAGGCGCGCCTGGGTGAAGGCGGGTTCGCGAGCGTATGGGCGGTCGAAGACTGCCGAAGCGGGGTCGGGGTCGCGCTCAAGATCCTCCACGCTCGATGGACGGCGGACGAGGGCCGCGTCGAGCGCTTCCGCCGCGGCGCCGAGTACATGGCGGCGCTGAGCCATCCGTCGGTGGTGCGTGTGCTCGCGCCGCCGGCGGTCCACCGGGGGTGGCACTTCTACCCGATGGAGCGGCTGTCTGGCGGTGATCTGCGCGTCGCGCGCACCCGACAGCGGGACCCGTTGACGCCGGGGCGGACGCTCGCCGCGATCCTGGCGGTGGCCGACGCTCTGGCCGCGCTGCATCGGCGCGGTCTGGTTCATCGAGACGTCAAGCCGACCAACATCCTGCTCGACGCCCAGGGCCAGGCGAAGCTGGCCGACTTCGATCTCGTGCGCAGCGATGCGGCGGGGGCCCGGACGGGCGAGCTCGGCACCTTCCTCTATTGCGCGCCCGAGGTGCTCGCCGGCGAGACGCGCCCGACGCCCGCCGCCGATGTCTACGCTCTGGGCGTGTGCGCGGTGTTCGCGCTCTTGGGGCGGGTGCCGCCCGAGGTGATGCGGTCGTCGGCCCGGGTCCTGGCCGGGATCGAGGTGTCGGGCGCGCTCGGGGGCGTCTTGCGGCGCGCGTTGGATTGGGAGCCGACCCGAAGGCAGCCCGACGCCGGTGTCTTCGCCGCCGAAGTCCGGGCTGCGCTGGTGCAGCCGGCGCCCCCGCCTGATCCGAGCTGTGGCCCCGAGGCTGTCGACCTGCCCTCTGCGCCGACCCGACCCACCCCGGCGCGTCGCTGGCTGGCGGTCGGGCTCGCTGTGGCGGTGGGCCTCGGGGCGGTGATGTTCGTGGTCCGAACCGTCGCCCCGTCCGAGGGTCGGCGTCCGCTGGGGGCGCAGGGCCATCCGCCCGCGTCGGAGCGGCCATCGGGGCCGTCGGGGGCGGCCGAGACTGCGGGCGCACGGCCCGCCGGGCGCGCCCTCGACCACCCTCCAGACGGGTTCGTGCGGGTCGAGCCGGGTGCGTTCGAGATGGGTACGCCCGCCGAAGAGGCGGGGCGCGCACCGGACGAGGGCCCGGTGCACGTCGTCCGGTCGGCCCGGCCCCTCTGGGTGCAGGCCCACGAGGTGACCCAGGCCGAGTGGCGGGCGCTCATGCGGACCGACCCCTCTGCGCACGAGGGCTGTGATGCGTGCCCCGTCGAGCGGGTCAACTGGTACGAAGCGGCGGCCTACGCCAACGCGCTGTCCCGACGGCACGGCCTGACGCCGTGCTATCCACTCACCCGATGCGACGGGGCCCCCGGGCGGGATATGACCTGCGCGAGCGACGTCGTGCCTCAGCCCCGGTGTGATGGCTACCGGTTGCCCACCGAAGCCGAGTGGGCCTACTTCGCCCGCGCCGGCACCCGGACCCGCTTCTGGTCCGGCGACGAGCGGGTGGATCTGATGGGCGCCGGCTGGTTCGAGGGCAACAGCGGGGGGCGGACCCACCCCGTCGGCGAGAAGGCGGCGAACCCGTGGGGGCTGTACGACGTTCACGGCAACGTCGCGGAGTGGTGTCAGGATTGGTTCGGCCCCTACCGGGCGGGTGACCAGGGCGCTGGCGGGCCGGCGCGGGGGCACTACCGGGTGGTGCGCGGCGGAGGCCACGGGGATCCCGAGGACTGGAGCCGGTCGGGCCGTCGCAGCCGGCGGCATCCGGGCGATCGCCGGGATGCCCTCGGATTCCGCCTGGTCCGGCGCCCCCCGCTGCCGCTGGCTCAGCATCGCTGAGGCATGGCGCGCGTCGCGGGCGGCTGGCTCCGCGGGCTGGCGGTCGGGCATCATGCGCCCGTCACCGACCGAGGAGGCCCCGTGAACCCGACCGACACCGCCCGCCTCGACCTCGCCGGCCTGCCCGACAACGCCCGGATCATCGCCGGGCCCGACGTGTGGCTCGAGACCAACGCCGTCGACCAGCTCGCCCGGGTGGCCGGGCTGCCGGCGTGCCGGCGGGCGGTGGGGCTGCCCGACCTGCACGCGGGGCGGGGCATCCCCATCGGGGCCGCGTTCGCCTTCGAAGGCGAGATCCGGCCGCGGCTGGTGGGCGGGGACGCCGGGTGCGGGGTGCGGGTGGTGGCGGTGCGCAAGCTCAAGGCGAAGGGCGACGCGCTGCTGCGGCGGCTGGACGGGGCCATGCGGGGGCCGGCGCTGCCCGAGTGCGACCCCCGGGCGCTGCTCGACGCGGTGTGGCGGGCGGGGCCGCGGGGGCTCGCCGCGGTCGACGGCGCGCCCCGATCGCTGGCCGAGTGGGCGGCGGGTGAGCCCGAGTTCGAGGCCCCGGAGGGTCCCCCGCCGGATGATCCCCCCTTCGCCCGCCAGATCGGGACCGTCGGGGGCGGCAACCACTTCGTCGAGCTGAGCCGGGTCGATCAGGTGGTCGACAAGGCCGCCGGGCGGGCGCTGGGGCTGAGCGCGGGGGGCTGGGCGGTGGTGGCCCACTCCGGATCGCGGGGGCTGGGTGGGGCGCTGGCCCGTGAGTGGGGCGGCGAGGCCCTGACCGATCCCGCCCGGCAGGCGGCCTACCTCGACCGGCTGCGCGGCGCGCTGAACTATGCCCGGGCCAACCGGATGGTGCTCGCCTGGCGCATCCTGAGTGTGGTGGGGGCGGCGAAGGCGTCCCGCATCACCGGGGACTTCGACCTGGTGCACAACACCGTGTGCCATGCGCCCGATGGCTCCGGGGCGTGGCTGCATCGCAAGGGCGCGGCGCCGGCGGCGGCCGATCAGCCCACGGTGGTGCTCGGCAGCCGGGGCGCGCCGAGCTGGGTCATGCTGGGCGCCGGCTCGAGCGACAGCTTGTGGTCGGTGGCCCACGGCGCGGGGCGCAAGATGGCCCGGGGCGAGGCGGTGGCCAAGCTGCGGACCCGCTACGACCGCCGCTCGCTGTCCCGCACGTCGAGCGGGGGCCATGTCTTCTGCGACGACGCGCAGCTCCTCTACGCCGAGCACCCCGACGCCTACAAGCCGGTCGAGCCGGTGGTCGAGAGCCTGGAGGCGGCCGGCTGCGCCCGCCGGGTGGCGGCGCTGGTGCCGTTCGCCAACTTCAAGCAGTAGTCACCGGATGCCACGGGTGGCAGGGGGTGCCATCCGTCGAGCCATGTCGATGGCTCAGGCCACCTCGTCCCGCATCTCGTCCAGCCCCCGCTGGACCGTCTCCCGCACCCGATCGGCGAAGTCGCCCAGCGTGTCCACGGTCAGCCCGTCGGTCGGGATGGGGGGCAGGAACCGCACCCGCACCAGCCCCGGGTTCGAGACCGGCGAGCCGAGCGGGTGGATGTCGTGGGCCCCGTCGACCAGCATCGGCACCACCGGCGCGCCGCTGACCCGGGCGATGTGGAAGGCGCCCTTCTTGAACCCCTTCAGCTCGCCGTCGGGGCTGCGGGTGCCCTCGGGGGCGATCATGACCGTGAGCTGCTCCCGCTCCATGCGATCGGCGGCCCGGGCCAGCACCCGCTTGGCCCGCTCGGTGCGCCCCCGGTCGATGAGCAGGAAGCCCAGGGCCCACAGGGCGATGCCCACCAGCGGGATGTAGAGCACCTCGCGCTTGATGACCGGCACCCCGCCGACCGGCTGCACCGCGGTGACGATCATCGCGTCGAGCAGCGAGGTGTGGTTGAAGACCACCACCCGCTTGGCCCGGGGGCGGATGTGGGCGTCCCCCTCGACGATGATGTCGACCCGCTGGATGAACAGCATCACCCGGGCCCACACCCGCAGGAAGAGCGGGGTCAGCCAGGTCGAGAACCGCCCGAGCGTCAGCAGGCTGATGGCGATGGCGATGAGCGCGTAGGTGAAGGTGAAGCCCCAGCCGAAGAACATCTGCACCAGCGTGCCGATCGGCCCGATGCGGGACGTGGCCCCGGCTCGGGGTGGCGCGTCGGCGATGACGGTCGATACGGAGATGAGAGGCCTCCCTGGGCGATGCGCGGCCATCCTGCACGAAGGGCGGGGGTCGATCCACCGGGACTATACCCGAGGACGGGCGTCGCTCGGGGGGCGCAGCGGTGGTACAACGACCCCATGATGTCCAACGCGATGACCGACCGCCCGCTGCCCGCGCTCGACGCCGCCGAGCAGGCCCGCTACGGGCGCCACCTGCTGCTCGGCGAGGTGGGCGAGGCGGGTCAGCGGCGACTCAAGGCGGCCCGGGTGCTGCTGGTGGGCGCCGGCGGGCTGGGGGCGCCGGCCGCGCTGTACCTCGCCGCGGCCGGCGTCGGGCGGCTGGGGATGGTCGACTTCGACGTGGTCGACCGCAGCAACCTCCAGCGGCAGGTGCTCTATCGGGACGCCGACGTGGGCCGGCCCAAGGTCGAGGTCGCCGCCGAGGTGCTGCGGGCCCGCAACCCGCACGTCGAGATCGTGCCCCACCGGCTGCGGCTCGACGCGGACAACGCCGCGGAGCTGGCCGCCGAGTACGATCTCATCGTCGACGGGGCCGACAACTTCGCCACCCGCTACCTGACCAACGATCTGGCGGTGCTCTCGGGCGTGCCGCTGGTCTACGCCGCGATCTTCCAGTTCGACGGGCAGGCGTCGGTCTTCGCCCACGGCGGCGGGCCCTGCTATCGCTGCCTGTACCCCGAGCCGCCGCCGCCGGCCCTGGCCCCCAACTGCGCCGAGGCGGGGGTGCTCGGCGTGCTGCCGGGGATCCTGGGGCTGGTGCAGGCGACCGAGGCCATCAAGCTCATCCTCGGGCGGGGGGCGCCGCTGAGCGGGCGGCTGTTGACGGTCGACGCGCTGTCGATGCGGTTCCGCGAGCTGCGCGTCGCGCGCGATCCGGGCTGCCCGGCGTGCGGCGATACGCCGAGCATCACCTCGCTGGCCGACACCGCGGCGACCTGCGCCGCGCCCGGTGAGGCGCCCCAGAGCGCGTGGGACGTGACCGCCGCCGACTACGCCGCCGAGCGGGGCGCGCCCCATGTGCTGCTCGACGTGCGCACGCCCTCCGAGGCGGCGGCCGAGACGCTGGACGGGCTGCTGATCCCGATCGACGCGCTGCCCGATCGGATCGACGAGGTGCCGCCCGACGGGCGGGTGATCGTGCACTGCCGCAGCGGCATCCGCAGCGCGAAGGCGGTCGAGCTGCTGCGGGGGCGGGGCGTCGACGCGTGGAACCTGCGGGGCGGGCTGCTGGCGTGGAAGGCCGCCGGCCACCCGGTGGGCACACCGTGAGCGCGCCGCCGCTGATGCCGGGCGACGGCAAGTGGTCCCACGCGCTGCCGCTGGTGCGCGACCCGCTGACGCTGTGTGAGCAGGCCCGGCCCCACGGCCCGGTCGTCGCGCTGCGGGTCGGCTGGGCCCGGATGTACATGGTCAACGCGCCCGAGGCGGTGCGCCGGGTGCTCGTCGAGAACGTCGGCAGCTACCTCAAGACGACCCGGGGCTACGACAAGCTGCGGCTGAGCCTGGGCAACGGGCTGGTGACCAGCGAGGGCGACTTCTGGCTCCGGCAGCGGCGCATCGCCCAGCCGGCGTTTCGCAAGAAGGCCCTGGCCGGGTTCGCCGGGATCATGGGGCGCCACGTCGAGCGCGCCGCCGGGCTGTTCGCGGCGCGGGCGGCCGAGGGCCCGGTGGACGTCGTCTCGCCGCTCAACCGCATGGCGCTCGAGATCGTCGCCGAGGCGCTGTTCGGGGCCGACGTGGCCGATGTCTCCCCCCGCGTCGAGCAGGGGGTCAACGACCTCGTCGAGCCGTTCTGGCTGTATACGACCGCGCCCTATCCGTGGCCCGAGTGGGTGCCACGCCCGCTGAACTGGCGCTTCTGGCGGGGGCGGCGGGTGGTGCGCCGGGAGACCCGGCGGCTGGTGGCCGAGGCCCGCCGCTCGCCCGAGCGGGAGGGCGACCTGCTGACCATGCTGATGGGGGCGACCGACCCCGAGACGGGCGAGGCGATGAGCGACGCCCAGCTCATCGACGAGTCGCTGACGCTGCTCGGCGCGGGGCACGAGACCACCGCCAACGCGATGGCCTTCGCCCTGGACCTGCTCGCCCGCCACCCGGAGATCGCCGATCGGGTCGCCGCCGAGGCCGAGGCGGTCTGCGGCGACGGCCCCCCGGACGCCGCGCAGATCGGGCGGCTGGTCTACACCCGGCAGGTGCTCGACGAGACGCTGCGGCTGTATCCGCCGGTGTGGATGATCGCCCGCCGGGCCGAGGCCGACGATACGCTGGCCGGCTACGCGATCGATCAGGGCGCGTTCATCCTGCTGCCGATCTGGTCCATCCACCGCGACCCCGACCTGTGGCCCGACCCCGAGCGCTTCGACCCCGATCGCTTCGCGCCCGACGCGCCGACGCCCGACCGGGGGGCCTACCTGCCGTTCAGCCGCGGCCGGCGACAGTGCATCGGTGATCGCTTCGCCATCATGGAGGCCGTCTCGGCGCTCGCCGTCTTCTGTCGGCGGTTCGCTCTGACGCCGGTGGGCGCGCTGCCGCGCCTCAAGCCGGCGCTGACGCTGCGCCCGGCGGATGGCATCTCGGTGGGCATGCGGCCCCGCTGAGCCGCCGCGAGGCGCTTCAGAGCGCCGCGACCAGCGCCTTCATGGCATCCCGATAGCCATCGATGATGGCGTCTTCGTCGGCGTGCCGCCCGCCCCGCACGATGTGCTCGCCGGCGACCCACACGTCGCGCACCGCGCGCGGGCTGGCGCCCAGGGTCAGATCGGCCAGCAGCGTCTCGGCGGTCGTGCCGGCCAGGGCCGGATCGCGCAGGTCGATCGCGAGCATGTCCGCCGGGTGCCCCCGGGCGAGCACCCCGCAGTCGAGGCCGAGGCTGCGGGCGCCGTGCTCGGTCGCCATCGGCCACAGGACCTCGGCGGTGTGGCGCCGGCCCTCGCGCTCGGGCGCGAAGCGGGCGAGCACGTTGCGCCGCTCGTCGCGCAGCCGCAGGTTGTTCTCGATCTGGGCCAGCTCGCCCCAGGGGTCGATGCGCGACTGGCCGTCGCTGCCGATGGCGATGTGGGCCGACCGCTGCAAGAGCCGGCGGGCGGGCAGCACGCCGTCGCCCAGGTTGGCCTCGGTCAGCGGGCAGGCGACGACCGTCGGGCCCCGCTCGGCGATGAGGTCGACCGCCCGCCGGTCGAGGTGGGTGGCGTGGATCAGGCTGACCCGGGGCCCGAGCAGCTCCTCGTCGGCGAGGACCTCGATCGGCAGCCGGCCGTACTCGGCCTTGCACGCCTCGAGCTCGGCCCGCTGCTCGCACGCGTGCACGTGCACCGGCAGCTTCATGACCCGCTGGTGCTCGCCGATGGCCCACAGCCACTTGTCGGTGACCGCCCGCACGCTGTGGGGCGCCATGCCGATCTCGACGAGCGGGTCGTCGCGCCAGGCGGCCTCGAGCGCGCTCACCCGGCCGAGGTAGGTGTAGACGTCGGGCTCGATGAACCGCCGCTGCAAGGGGTTGGGCGGCTCGCGGAAGCCGGCCCGGCCGTAGGCCACCCGCAGCAGCACGATGCGCAGGCCGATCCGGCGGGCGGCGCGCACGACGTGGTGGGCCAGGGCGTTGGGGTCGTCGTAGGGCGCGCCGTCGGGCTGATTGTGCAGGTAGTGGAACTCGCCGACGGTGGTGAAGCCGGCCCGGGCCATCTCGAGGAAGGCCATCGCCGAGACGGCCTCGAGCTGCGCGGGGGTCAGCGCGTTGGCCATGCCGTACATGACCGTGCGCCAGCTCCAGAAGTCGTCCCGGCCGGTGGTCAGGTGCTCGGCGCGGCCCTTGAGCGCCCGCTGGAAGGCGTGGCTGTGGGCGTTGACGAGGCCCGGCACGAGCGCCACGTCGCCGTGCTCGATGGCCTCGGGGTGGCGCGCGGGATCGTAGGGGTCCACGCCCACGACCCGGCCCCGGTCGATGGTGACGACGCCGTCTTCGATGACCGCCTGATGACGTACGACGAACCGGGCGCGATGATGGTCGGGCATCGGGCCTTCCTTTGCGCGCGGCGCACGGCAGCGGGCGCCGAGGGTGCGTCACAGCATAGCGCGGCCCGGCGGTCGATGCATGGGGCGCGCAGGGCTCCTGACATTTCGTGGGGGCCGGGGG
This sequence comes from bacterium, assembly GCA_030426085.1. Lineage (GTDB taxonomy): Bacteria > Myxococcota_A > Bradymonadia > UBA7976 > UBA1532 > JACKDM01. Next base: position 46,577 of record JAUHYW010000017.1, read on the forward strand.
CGGCCGGCGTCGGGGCGGTTGATCGGGCACCGGCCGTCGGGCAGGCTGTCGCCATGTCGTCACCCGCGCCCGCCGACGCCTGCCCCGCGCCCCGCATCGCGCTCGTCACCGGCGCCTCCCGGGGCATCGGCGCGGCCATCGCCCGCCGGCTCGCCGCCGACGGCCTGCGGGTCGTCTGCGCCGCCCGCGCGCTGGGGTCGGTGCAGGCGCTCGCCGACGAACTGGGCGGGCTGCCCCTCGCGCTCGACGTCACCGACGGCGCGGCGGTGGCCGACGTCGGCGCCCGGGTCGAGGCGATGGCCGGCCCGATCGACGTGCTGGTCAACAACGCCGGCGTCAGCGCGAGCGCGCCGCTGGCCCGGCACAGCGACGATGACTGGGATCACATGCTCGCGGTCAACCTCACCGGACCGTTCCGCCTGTGCCGGGCGCTGGTGCCGGGCATGGTCGAGCGGGGCCGGGGGCGGGTGGTCTTCGTGGCCAGCAACGCCGGGCTGGCGGGCTACCCCTACACCACCGGCTACTGCGCCTCGAAGCACGGGGTGGTGGGCCTGATGCGGGCGATGGCCGCCGAGCTGGCCCGCAGCGGGGTGACGGTCAACGCGGTGTGCCCCGGCTTCGTCGAGACCGACATGGCCCGCGAGGCGATCGACCGCATCGTGCGCTCGACGGGGCGCGACGCGGCGGCGGCCCGGGAGGCCCTGGCCCGGCTCAACCCCCAGAAGCGGCTGGTGCAGCCCGACGAGGTGGCGTTCCTGGTGGCCTCGCTGGTGCGCCCCGAGGCCCGGGGCATCAACGGGCAGGCGCTGGCGTTGGACGGCGGACAGGTGATGCATTGAGCCATCCGAAGAGCCACCCGAAGGGCGCGTACATCCCATCCGAGCGCGTCGTGCAGCCGGAGGGCTGGGCGCGGCCCCGGGGCTACAGCAACGGCGTCGTCGCCGAGGGCCGGGTGCTGGCCATCGGGGGGCAGGTGGGCTGGAACGCCGCGCAGGTGTTCGAGGCTCATGACTTCGTGGGTCAATTCGAGCAGACGCTGGCCAACATCCGGGCCATCCTCGACGCGGCGGGCGCCTCGCCGACCGATCTGGTCTCGATGACGTGCTACGTGACCGATCTGGACGCCTACCGCAGCAGCCTGAAGGCGCTGGGCCCCATCTGGCGCATGCACCTGGGGCGGGCCTTCCCCGCGATGGCGCTGGTGGGGGTCACCGGGCTGGTCGAGCCCGAGGCGCTGGTCGAGATCCAGGCGCTGGCGGTCGTCGCGCAGGGGCCCGACGCAAAGGGAGATCCATGACACCGGAACACTTCGACTTCGCGGTGACCGACGGGGTGGGGGTCATCACCCTGAACCGGCCGGATCGGCTCAACGCGCTGACCTTCGCCAGCTACGAAGAGCTGCGGGACTTCTTCGCGCACCTCGACGGGCGGGCCGACGTGCGGGCGCTCGTGCTGCAAGGCGAGGGGCGCGCGTTCTGCTCGGGCGGCGACGTCGAGGACATCATCGGCGAGCTGTTCGCCCGCGACATGAAGGGGCTGCTGGCCTTCACCCGGGTGACCGGGGCGCTCATCCGCAACATCCGCCGGGTGGGCAAGCCGGTGGTGGCGGCGGTGCACGGGGTCGCGGTGGGCGCCGGCGCGGTGATGGCCCTGGCCTGCGACATGCGGGTGGCCGGGCCCAAGGCCCGGTTCGGGTTCATCTTCCCCCAGGTGGGGCTGTGCGGGGCCGACATGGGCGCGGCGTACCTGCTGCCTCGGATCGTCGGCCTGGGGCACGCCTCGGAGCTGCTGTTCACCGGGGACATCGTCGGCGCGGAGCACGCCGCCCGCATCGGGCTGGTGAACCGGGTGGTCGATGATCCCCGGGCCGAGGCGCTGGCGCTGGCCCGCACGCTGGCCCGGGGGCCGGCGTTCGCCCACGGGATGACCAAGAAGATGCTCGAGGACGAGGCGCCGCTGTCGCTCGAGGCGGCCATCGAGGCCGAGGCCCAGGCCCAGGCGATCTGCATGGCCCACCCCGACTTCCGCGAGGCGTACGACGCGTGGGTCGAGAAGCGGGCGCCGGCCTTCGAGGGGCTGGCGGCCGCCGAGGAGGCCGAGTGAAGCCGGGCAGCTCGGTCGACGATCTGGGGGTCTTCTTCGAGGGCTGGCACGCCGAGGTGGCTACGCGGGCGGCGGCGGTGGCCGGTGATTGGGCGGTGGATCTCGACGCCGACGACCGGGCCCGGACCCACGAGGCGGCGCAGGCGCTGGCCGCGGCGGGGCTGCTGGCCTACTGCGTGCCCCAGCGCTTCGGCGGGGCGGCGGTGGGCCGGCCGGACGGGGTCGACGCCCGCGCGCTGACGCTCATCCGCGAGGCGCTGGGCTGGGCCGACGGGCTGCTCGACACGGCGTTCGCGATGCAGGGGCTGGGCAGTCATCCCATCACCCTGGCCGGCAGCGAGGCCCAGAAGGCGCGCTACCTGCCGGGGGTGATGGCCGGGGCGCGCCTGGGCGCCTTCTGCCTGACCGAGCCCGAGGCGGGCAGCGACGTGGCGTCGATGCGATGCCGCGCCCGGCGGGACGGCGATCGCTATGTCATCGACGGCGAGAAGGCGTGGATCAGCAACGCGGGGGTCGCCGGGCAGTACGTGGTCTTCGCGACGGTCGATCCGGCGGCGGGGCGGCGGGGCATCACGGCGTTCGTGGTCGAGCCGGACGACCCCGGGCTGACGGTCGAGCCGATGGAGGTCATCGCGCCCCATCCCATCGGCCGGCTGCGCTTCGCGGGGTGCGCGATCCCGGTCGAGCGCCGGCTGGGGGCCGAGGGCGCGGGCTTCAAGCTGGCGATGCGCACGCTGGACGTCTTCCGCACGACGGTGGGCGGCGCGGCGCTGGGCATGGCCCGCCGGGCGCTGGACGAGGGGCTGGCCCGGGCCTTGGGGCGGGTGCAGTTCGGCGAGCCGATCTTCGAGCAGCAGCAGATCGCGGCGTATCTGGCCGAGAGCGCGACCGAGCTGGACGCGGCCCGGCTGCTGGTCTTCCGGGCGGCGCACCTGCGGGATACGGCCGATCGGCGGGTGAGCACCGAGGTGGCGATGGGCAAGCTGTTCGCCACCGAGGCCGCCCAGCGCATCATCGACCGGGCGGTGCAGATCCACGGCGGGCTGGGGGTGACCCGGGGGTCGGCGGTGGAGCGGCTGTATCGCGAGATCCGGGCGCTGCGGATCTACGAGGGCACCAGCGAGATTCAGCGCGTCGTGATCGCGGCGGGGTTGAAGGCCGGGCGCGGCTGAGTGGGCGAGCGTGCGCGGCTCAGCGGGGTGGGCGGCCGTGGAGCAGGACCAGCGCGTCGAGCGCTTCGCGGGCGGGGCCCGGGTCCCGGTCGAGGCCCTCGAGCTGGGCGATGACGAGCTTCCAGGCGTAGGCCGCCCGCTTCGGCTGGCCGGCGGCGGCGGCGAAGCGGGCGGCGCGCTCGACGGTGCGGGCCACGTCGGGCTCGACGAGGCGGCCGTCGCGCAGCGGGTCGAGGTGGGCGAAGGTCGCGTCCCAGCCCTTCCAGTCGCCGTCGGTGGCGAGGCACGGCAGCAGGCACGCCCTGAAGATCGCGCCCAGCTCGCGGTTGTGGGTCGCGTCGGCCCGCTCGATGACCCGCTCGAAGTGGCGCCGGGCCTCGGCGATGCGGTTGGTCTCGACCAGCACCAGCCCCAGGTTGCCGTCGGCGGCGATCGCGTCGTTCGAGCCCAGGCCCCCGTAGAGCCGGCAGCTCTCCCGATAGCGGGCCTCGGCCCGGTCGAGGTCGCCTTCGAACCGGTCGAGGTCGCCCAGCAGGTTGGCCGCGTGGGCCCGGCCCCAGCGGCTGTCGGCGGCGGTGTAGCCGTCGAGGGCGTCGAGCGCGTGGCGCCGGGCGCGGCGGTGGTCGCCGGTCCGCCGGGCGAGGTCGGCCATCGCCGCGTGCACGCTGGCCTGCTTCTGCACCTCGCCGGTGCCCGCGAAGCGCTCGAGCGCGATCTGGTAGGCCCGGTCGGCGCCGGCCGCGTCGCCCGAGGCCATGCGCATGCTGCCCTCGATGAGCCGGGTCGAGCCTTCGAGCCCGGCGTCCGCGGCGGCGGCGGCCCGGCGGGCGGCGGCCACGATGAGCGGCAGGCCCCGCTCCAGGCCGCTGCGGGTGGCGACGGCCCGCCCCCGGACCAGCAGCGCCTCGGCCAGCAGGCGGTCGTCGCCCAGGCGCTCGGCGTGCACCGTGGCGTGGCGGGCGTGGCGGGCGGCGGCCCGGGTGTCGCCCCGGATGCGGCAGAGCTGGGCCCAGCGGATGGTGGTCGTCAGCCAGCCGCGGTCGCCCCGGGGTCGGCGCAGGCGGCGCAGGGCCCGCAGGCGGGCGATGATGGCCCGGTGGGCGGTGGCGGCCTGCTTGCGGTCGATGGCCTGATCGGCGGCGACCCGCAGCGGCTCGAGGCTCTCGGCCCAGGCCCCGGCCTGCATCAGGTGGTGGGCCCGCCGGGCAGGGGGCGCGGCCCGCTCGGCGAGGGCTTCGGCGCAGGCCCGGTGCCCGGCGGCGAACCGCCCCGCCCGGCGGGCGTCTTCGAGCAGCACCCCCCGCACCATCGGGTGGCAGAACGACCACCGGGTCCCGGCCTGCCCCGCGATCAGGCCCGCGTCGAGCAGCGCGTCGACGGTGGCCGGGGGGCAGTCGACCCCGTCGAGCCGGGCGCAGACCGCGCGCCACTCGCGCGCGTCGACCGTCTGCCCGAGCATGGCGGCGACCTCGAGCGCCGGAGCGTGGGCCGCCTCGTAGGCGTCGTGCAGCCGCTCGCGCCAGATCGAGCGGGCGTCGACGGGCAGGGCCTCACCCGCGCCGGGGCGCAGCCGGAAGCCGTCGGGCCCCTCTTCGAGCGCGCCGTGCCGGATCCAGCGCTCGACCAGCGACTCGGCCGAGTGGGGGTTGCCCCCCGACCACTCCACGATCCAGCGCACGAGCGGCTCGGCCAGCGGGAGCTGGCTCCGGATCTGGTCGGCGAGGGCGTCCGCCGGCAGCGGCCCGAGGACCAGCCGGCGGGTGGGGGGCAGCCCGGCGAGGCGGTCGAGCACCGCCCGGACCTCGCCGTCTTCGACGAGCCCCGCCTCGCGCACGGTGCACACGAAGAGCAGCGGCAGCTCGCGGCGGGCGGTCAGCACCGAGTCGACGAAGCCGAGGGTGTCGCTCGACCAGTGGGCGTCGTCGAGGCGCAGCACCAGCGGCCGGCGGTGGGCCAGCCGGGCGAGGGCGTCGACGAGCACCGCGTCCCGCTCGCGGGCCGAGGCGATGTAGCGGTCGCCGCTGCGCCAGATGTCGTGGGGGGCGAGCAGCGCCGAGAGCGCCTCGATCAGCGCCGGATCGGCGTCGGCCCCGAAGACCCACCGGAGCTGGCGCCGGCGGCGGCCGTCGTCGAGCCCCTCGCAGCGCCACGCCCGGGCCAGCATCGGCCCCAGCCCGGTGTCGGGGCCGCCGACCGCGTCGTGGTGGGCGTCGAGCGTATCGGCCACCCCCAGCTCGTGGGCCCGGTGGCTCAGCCAGGTGGCCAGCCGGGACTTGCCGCTGCCCGACGGCCCGCTGATCAGGACCGCCCGGGCGCCGTCCCCCCGCGCCGTCTCGCGCAGGGCGGCCCACAGGGCGTCCCGCTCGGCGACCCGCCCATGCACCGACGGCGGGCGCAGGCCGAAGAGGCTGCGCCCGACCCCCAGCAGCGGCGGGGGGGTCGCCGGGGGCACCGGGCGGCGCCACTCGGCCGGGACCGGGGGGCGCCCGAGCAGGTCGGGGCCGACGGCCCAGCTCTCGGCGGGGGTCGACAGGAAGACCGGGGGGGCGACGACGGTGCGGTCGGCGTCGCCGAGGTCGATGTCGGGCAGGCTGCCGGTGCGCCGCTGGGTGAAGGGCAGGGGGGCCTCGTCGGGCAGCGCCATCAGCGCGACGGCGGCGTCGGCGGCGAAGCGGAACCGCTCGGCGGGGCGCTTGGCGAGCAGGCGGTGCAGCCAGCGTTCGAAGCCGACGGGCACCGGCAGCCCGGGGGTCAGCGTGGGCGGCGGCGCGAGGAGCTGGGCCCGGGCCACCCGGCTGGCGTCGCCCCCGGGGAACGGCGGCCGGCCGCGCACGAGGGTGCAGGTGAGGCAGCCGACGGCGTAGAGGTCGGACCACGGCCCCAGCGCGTGCAGGTCGCCGGTGACCTGCTCCGGCGACATGTAGTTGGGGGTGCCGGCGAACGCCTCGTCCCGGGCGTCGGCGGCCCGCTCGGCGGTGAAGGCGACGCCGAAGTCGGTCAGCACCGGGCCCCGCTCGGCGAGCAGGATGTTGTCCGGCTTCAGGTCGCGGTGGATGACCCCCCGGGCGTGGGCGTGCCCCAGCGCGTCGAGCAGCCCCAGCAGCGTCGCCCGCAGCGCGTGCCACGGCAGCCGCCCCGCCCGCCGGGTCAGGGTGCCGCCGTCGATCCACTCCATGACCAGGTACGGCGCGCCCGGGGGCAGATCGGTGGCCGCGGCGACCGCCTCGTCGAGGGCCCCGTGATCGTAGATGCGCACGACGCCCGGGTGATCGAGGCGGGCGACCGCCCGCAGTTCGTGGGCGAACCACGAGCGGAAGGTCTGCTGCCGGCCGATGGGCGCGGTGACGATCTTGACCGCCGCCGGGGTACCGCTGCCCCGATGGCGCGCCCGCCAGACCTCGGCCATGGCCCCCTGCCCCGCCGGCGCGAGGAGATCGAACGGGCCGAGGGGGATGGGGTCGACGGGCGACATCGGCGGGAGCATACAGCAAGCGGCCGAGTCTGCGGCAGAAGTCCTGCCCCCCGGCGGGGGGAGGTACGGGCCTTGCTCGGTCTGTCGGTCGACGCCCACCCCGGCCCGGAACGGAGGCCCGATGACCCGCTGGCTCGTCTTCCTGTGCCTCATCTTCACACCGCTCGCCGGCTGCCGGGCCCTGGTGGTTCAGCCCGACCTCGACATGCCCCTCGACCGATTCGAAGAGCGCCTGCGCCGGGAGGGCGGCCCGGGGGTCGAGCTGCGCCCGGTCTCCCCGGGGCGGGTCGCGTTCACCGTGCCCGCGCTCACGCCGCACGTCGTGGCCTGGAGCCGGGACGGCGGGCGGCTCGCGGTGGCCGACCGCCGCACCGTGCGGGTCGTCGACCCGGCCGCCGTGGAGCCGGTGGTGCGCCTGTCGCTGCCCGAGGTGCCGCCGAGCGTGGCGGACGAGGGCGCCGAGCAGGAGGGCCCCGAGGCGGTCGAGCCGACCCCCCGCCTGTTCTGGCTGGCCGATGGTCGCCTGTGGGTCGCGGTCGGGCCGACCCTGCTGGTCTGGCCCGGCAGCGGTGGCCAGTGGTCCGGCCCGCTGCCCGCGCTGCCGGCGGGGATCCGGGGCGTGGTGGACGTGGGCGAGCACGGGCGGCGGGTGCTGCTCCAGGCGCGGGTGGGGCTGCGGCTGGCGACGCCCGACGCCGAGGGCTGGACCGTGACGCCCCCCGCCTGGCTCGGGCCCTCGGCGGTGATCACGCCGTACGCGGTCCTGGCTGCGCGCGCCGGCCGGCTGGCCTATGCCGACTTCGATCTGGACCCGCTGCGCACCCGGCGCTGGCCCGGCGGAGGCGCGCCGATCCATCGCCCGTGGCCCGTCGGCGGCGGGGTGCACGTCGTCACCGGCGAGCGGCATGTGTACTTCCCGCCCGGCAGCGGGCCGCCGGTCGTCGAGCCGCTCGAGGACGCCGCCGCGGTGGTCCAGATCACCGACGCCGGGATCGTCGGCGTCGACCGAGGCGGGGCGTGGCTGCGGCGGGACGGGCAGGTCACGCGGATCGATCCGGCGGCCCGGGCGGCGGCGATCGACCCCGCCGGCCGTCGGCTGGCGCTCGTCCGCCCCGACGGGCTGGTGCTGCATCGGCTGGAGGACGGCTCGACGACCCCGCTGACGCCGCTCGACACGACCCCTATCGAGGGGGTGGCGCTGGCCGACGGCGACCGGACCTGGGTGCTGGGGGTCGAGCGGGATGACGGGGTCGATCTGCCGGTGCTCGACGGGCTGGGGCGGGGCTACCGGGCCGACCTCGGGGTGGACGGCGTCGATCCCTTCATCGATATCCGCTTCGGCTGGCTCGGGGGCGGGGGGGCGGACGGCCCGATCGTCGAATACGGGGGCGGGGTCTCGTGGTACCCCTGGGCCCTCAGCGGCGGCCTGGGGGCGCCGGCGCGGGCGCACCTCTTCGGGCTGGGGATGCGGGGATCGGCGATGATCCTGGCCGACTCGGACACCGGGGCGCCGCTCTTCGATCTGCGGGTGGGGCTGCCGCTGATCTGGCGCACCCGGCGCCTCGCCCGGCTCGACGGCGTGCCGTACACCGACAGCCGGGCGTGGAGCGTATCGCTCGGGCCGGGGGTGGCGCCGATGCGGGGCGCGCTCGACGTGGAGCTGATGGTCTACAACGAGTCCTACGGGGGGATCTTCGCCCGGACCGAGCTGAGCGGCGACGGCGTCGATCGGGTGAGCGTGGGCTACGGCCTGAGCCCGCAGGCCGGCCCGACCGAGCTGGTCATCATCGCGCTCGCCGCGGGGGTCGGCCTCGCGCTCTCGCTCGTCGACGGGGCCTGCGATCGGTGCCCGACGCCGTTCGGCGGCTGACGACGCCGCGCCCCATCCGGGCGGGCCCGAGGGCAGTTGCGCGGTAGCGGGCGATCTCCGAGTCCGCTATCGTGCCGCGATGCACCGCACGCCCCCCCGACTCGCCGCCCCGAACCTCGCCCGGAATGCCGGCCGGATCGTCTGCCTCTCGGCCGCCTTCTCTCTGGCGACCGCTGGACTCACCGCCGCCCAGGAGGCGCCCCCCGAGGCCGATCCACCGGTCGACGGGGGCCTGCCCGCCGTCGAGCGCGGCGGCCCGTCGCTGGGCGAGGTCCTGCGGCTGGCGGTCGAGCGCAGCCCCGAGCTGAAGGCCGCCGGGCTGCGGGTCGACGCCTCCGAGGCCGGGGTCCGCTCGGCGGAGGGGGCCTTCGATCTGGTGCTCACCGCCGGCATCGATTGGAGCACGTCCCGCCAGACCGGGGCCGATCTCATGGGCAACGAGCTGCAGTTCGACACCCAGCGGCTGGTCTACAGCGTGGGGCTCGTGCAGCCGCTGGTGTGGGGCACCCGGGTCGGGCTGGACTTCGTCACCGACAACACCAGCACCAACAACCCGTTCCGCAACTGCATCCCCGGCCTCGACAGCCCGGAGTGCTTCGACACCCAGCTCCGGCTGTCGGTCAGCCAGCCGCTGCTGCGGGGTGCGGGGCGGGACGTGACCGAGGCCCAGGTGGCCCTCGCCCGGCAGGACGTCGAGCTGTCCCGCGTCGAGCGTCGGGACACCGCCCGCACCCGGGTCGAGGCGGTGGCCATCGCCTGGCTCGAGCTGGGCTACGCCGCCGAGTCGCTCGCCATCCAGCAGCAGGCGCTGCGGCTGGCCGAGGAGCAGCTCGCCGCCACCGACGCCCGCATCGAGGTGGGCCAGCTCGCCCCCGCCGATCGGCCGGTGGTGGCCCAGGCGGTCGCCCAGCGGCGGCGGGCGATCCTGCTCGCCGAGCAGGCCCTGGCCGATCAGCGGGATGTGGTCGCCACGGCGCTGGCGGTGCCCACGATCGAGCCCGGCCCGCTCGGCCCGCCGCCCCCGCTCGAGATGTCCGAGGCCCAGGCCCGCGCCGCGGCCGAGGAGACCAGCGTGGCCCTCGCCCGCAGCCGCATCGAGCAGACCCAGCTCGAGACCCGGTTGGCGGTGCAGGACGACTCGGGCCTGCCCCAGCTCGATCTGACGCTCTTCGCCGCCCAGTCGGGCATCGGGGGCACCTTCGGCGACGCGCTGGGCAACCTGCCCGACAACCAGACCCACGCCTACGGGGCCACGCTCGACTTCGCCTGGGCCCCGGCCAACAACGCCGCCGAGGGCGAAGTGGCCCGCATCCGGGCCTCGCTGGCCGCCAACCGCCTCGCCCGGGAGGCCACCGAGCGCGAGCTGCGGCGGCAGGTCGACAGCGCGCTGCGGGCGGCGCGGCTGGCCGAGGGGCAGATCGAGCTGGACCGGCAGTCGGCCGCGCTCGCCGCCGAGGCGCTCGACGCCGAGAAGAAGAAGTTCGACTCGGGGCGGGCGACCAACCTCGACGTGCTCCAGGTGCAGCAGGATCTGGCCACCGCCCGGCTCCAGGTGGCCCGGACCCAGACCGACCGGGCCCTGGCCCGGGCCCGGCTGCTGCGGCTCACCGGGGGTCTGCTCGACGCCTTCGGGCTGACGCTCGCCCCCCGGTGAACCCGCCCGGGGGCCGCCTGCGCAGGGATCTTCCTGCCATGTTCGTTGTGCGGTAGACTCCGCGCAGTCTGGGAGGACACATGTCGGAATCCTTCGATCTGGACATCGATCGGGAGCGCATCCTGGTCGACGGCGAGTGGCTGTCGACCGACGATCTGACCAACCGCATCACCGAGAAGGTCAAGGCCGGCGACTACCGGGTCGCCCGGCTGTCGATGGCCCTCGAGCAGCTCGAAGAGACGCTGTCGAACATCGCCGCGGTCGAGATCAAGATCACCCCCGAGGTGCTCGAGACCTACCAGCAGCTCGCCGATCACGAGGAGCGGCCGGTGGCGATGGTCCTGCGCCGGGCGCTGGTGCACTACCTCGGCTCGGAGGACGCCGCCAACCGGCTCTTCGAGATGCGGCGGGCCGAGAAGGGCGCCTGATCGTCGGCGGCGCGGTCGCCCGCGCCGCCGACCGGGAAGCACGCCATGTCCGACCCCCCCTCGCCGCCGCCCCCATCGGGTGGGGGCCTGCCCGGCCTCGCCGTCGCCCGCCCGGTGACGGTCGTGATGAGCCTCGCCGCGCTGCTGGTGGTGGGCCTCATCGCCCAGCTCGAGCTGCCGACCCAGCTCCTGCCCAGCGGCTTCGACCCGCCGTTCATGTGGGTCCACATCCCGACCCTGCCCAGCGCCCCGGCCGACAACGAGCGGGCGGTCGCCATCCCGGTCGAGGACGGCCTGGGCACCCTGCCGGGGCTCGCCGAGCAGCGCACCTTCGTGCGCAGCGACTCGGTGGGCTTCATGATCCGGCTGACCGACGACGTCGACGTCGACACCAGCTACCAGCAGGTGCGCGACCGGCTCGACCGCACGCTGCCGACCCTGCCCACCGGCTCCCGCTTCGCCTTCATCTGGCGCCACGATCCCAATTCGCGGCCGGTGGCGGTCTACGGGCTGACCTACCCCGAGGGCACCGACGACCCGCACTACATCCTCCAGGAGCGCATCGGCCGGGCGGTCGAGCGCATCCCCGGCGTCAGCCAGGTCGAGGTGTGGGGGGTGCCCAGCCGCTACGTGCGCATCGAGATCGACGACGGCGCCGCCCGGACCCACCGGGTCGACACCGCCTCGCTCGTGCAGCGGCTCGAGACCGACAACTTCACCATGGCCCTCGGCGCCATCGAGCCCGCCGGGCGGCGCATGCTGGTGCGGGCGGTGAGCCGCTTCGAAGACCTCGACGCCCTGCGCCGGCTGCCGGTGGGCGAGGGGGTCGTGCTCGATGACATCGCCGAGGTGTTCTTCGGGCCCGACCCCGAGCCGATCATCCACCGCATCGACGGGTCGCCGGCCGCCTCGCTGGCCATCTTCAAGGAGTCGACGGCCAACACCGTCTCCACCGCCGCGGCGGTCCGGGACACGCTGAACGAGATGCTCGGCGAGCAGACCGGCCTCGAGGGCTGGGGCGCCGAGCCGTTCTTCGACCAGGGGCAGATGATCGCCACCAGCATCGACCAGCTCGAGCGGTCGGCGCTCTACGGGGGGCTCATCGCGGTCGTCCTGCTGTTCCTCTTCTTGCGCTCGGTGGGCATGACCGTGCTGGTGGCGGTGGCCATCCCGCTGTGCCTGCTGGCCACCGTCATCGTGCTCTTCTTCAACGGCGACTCGCTCAACGTCATGTCGATGATGGGCCTGATGCTGTCGGTGGGCATGGTCATCGACAACGCGATCGTGGTGCTCGAGAACATCGACCGCCACCGCCGCCTGGGCCACGCCCGCCCGGCGGTGACCGGCGCCCGGGAGGTCTCGCTGGCCATCACCCTGGCCACGCTGACGTCGATGGTGGTCTTCCTGCCGATGGTGCTGCTCGGCGACCACCCGATGATCGCGTTCTACCTGGGCAAGATCGGCTTCCCGGTGTGCTACGCGCTCATCGCCAGCCTCTTCGTGGCGCTGGTCTACATCCCCAGCGGCGCCTTCGGCCTGATGAAGCACAGCGCCCGCCGGGCCGGCCCCTCGGCGGTGCGCATGAAGCCGCTGGGCCCGATCTTCCGCCGGATGCGGGGGCTCTACGGCCGCCTGCTGGGGTGGTCGCTGAGCCACCGCCTGGCCTCGGCCCTGATCATCATCGGGGCGATCGTCAGCACCTCGGTGCCGTTCGGCGGGGTCAAGCGGGTGGATCAGGTCGACGGGGGGGTCGACAGCGTCGACGTGCGGATCTACGGCCCGCTGCAAGCCTCGGTCGAGCAGGTCGACGAGGTGCTGCGGGCGTACGAGGCGAAGCTGTTCGCCCGCAAGGACGAGCTCGACATCCGGGCCGTGCTCACCCGCAAGGGCTGGCGGCCGGGGCAGTACCAGATCGAGATCTTCCTCGACCCGCCCGACGCGCGCACGACCTCGAAGGAGGCGCTGACCGAGGCCCTCGAAGAGATGTACCCCGAGCGGCCGGGCTACACCTTCCGCATCGGCTGGGGCCGGGGCGGGGGCGGCGAAGACGGGGGCATCGCGCTGCTGCTGACCGGGCCCGACACCCAGACCGCCACCCGGCTGGCCCAGGACTTCATCCAGGCGCTCGAGCGGCTGCCGGCGGTGCAGCAGGCCGAGGTCGAGGAGACCGACGAGACCCTCGAACTGCAGTTCCGGGTCGACCGCGACCGCACCCAGCGGGCCGGGCTGACCCCGTGGGCGGTGGGCAGCACCCTGGACTACACCTTGCGCGGGCGGCAGCTCGGCGAGTTCCACACCGCCGCCCGGCCGGTGCAGCTCAAGATCGAGATGGCCCCGGGCGACCGGACCGACGTGCAGCAGGTGGCCCAGATCCCGGTGGGCGCGCCCCGCTTCGGCGGCGGGGCCGACCTGCTCGACGCCGGGGGCCGGGTGTCCGATCTGGCCCCCGAGGCGGCGGGCGTCGCCGAGGCCGGCGCGGCGAGCGTGGCCACGCCCATCGGGCTGGTCGCGATCGCCGAGCAGACCCCGGGCTACGGCCAGATCCGGCGCGAGAACCGCAAGTCGGCGGTGACCATCCGGGTCATCGGCGACGAGGCGGCCCTCTTCGGCGAGCTGCAGCGGGTCGTCGCCGGCTACAGCCTGCCCACCGGCTACGCCATCGACCTCGGGGCCCGCTTCCGCAGCCGCAACCAGAACGAGGAGGGCGGAGCCTTCGCCCTCGTGATGGCGGTGGCGATGGTCTTCTTCCTGATGGGGGTGCTCTTCGAGAGCGTGATCCTGCCGTTCTCGATCCTGCTCTCGATCCCGCTGGCGTTCTGCGGGGTGTTCTGGACGCTCTACCTGACCTCGACCCCGCTGGACATCATGGCGATCGTCGGCTGCATCATCCTGGTGGGGGTGGTGGTCAACAACGGCATCGTGCTCATCGACCAGGTGCAGCATCGGCGCACGGCGGGGGCCACCCGCACCGAGGCGCTCGTCGGCGCCGGGCGCGACCGGGTGCGGCCCATCCTGATGACGGCGCTGACGACGATCGGGGGGCTGGTGCCGATGGCGGCGGGCAACGCCTCGCTGCTCGGCATCGAGTACGCCCCGCTGGGGCGGGTGGTGATCGGAGGGCTGCTGACCGGGACCGTGCTGACGCTGTTCGCCGTGCCGCTGCTCTACAGCCTGCTCGACGACGCCCGCCACCTGCCGCGGCGGGCCCGGCTGATCGTCGCCGGCCGCCGCCGGGCGCCCGCGGGCGGGCCCACGCCGAGCGCAGGCCCCGGGTGAGCCGCTTCGCCTATCAGGTGGTGCAGGCGGTCGGGTGGCTGGTGATGACGGTCATCGGCGCGGTCTGGCGGGGCGTGGGCCGGGTGGTCGAGGGCGCGCTGCGGCTGCTGGGCTACGAGCCGCGCTGACGGCGGTCGGTGTCCCACCACTGGATCTCGATGGCCTCGGGCGAGGTGACGCGGGCGGAGTGACACCGCCAGCGCGTACATGGAGTCGCCGACCGCCAGATCCGTGACGGATGGGCCGGGGTCCTCAGGGACGGCCGACGCAGACGACCATGTCGGCCCGGCAGAACCACTCGAAGCCGCGCACGCTGTGGGGGCCCATCGCCGGGATCGTGACCGGGTCGAAGCCCGGGGGGCAGGTGCAGGCGCCGGTCAACGGGTTGGGCACGCAGCGGTCGCTGGGCGGCATCTCGTCCTGGCACACCCGGCTGGTGGGGCGGTAGCTGCGGTAGGCCCCGCCGAAGGTGAGCGGCGCCCGCGAGCCGCACAGGGTGGCCCGGCGGCTGCAATCCGGCTCGGGGTTTCGCCGGTAGCGCATGCCGTCGAAGGCGTAGACCTCGCTGCCCGCGGGGCACCCGCACGCGTCGGCTTCCGGCTGCTGAGTGCAACTCACCGGGCAGATCGGGTCGCGCACGGCGGTCTCTTCGCCGATGCTGGCTCGGAAGTCGCTCTCGGGCACGTCGATCCGCGGGCCGCAGACGTGGATTCGGGTGGGCCAGCCCGACCCCTCGTCGGTGTTGCCGTCGAGGTCTTCGAGCGCGTGGTCGACGAAGCCCTCGGGGCAGAGGCAGGCGCCGAACGCCAGCGGGTTGCCGGCGCAGAGGTCGTTGCCCGGCTCGCCGTAGATGGCCCAGACGCCGCCGAACTGCACGCAGACCCCGTCGATGCAGCCGCCGGTGAGGCAGGTGTCGCCGGGGCAGCAGACCTCGCCGTAGCGGCCGCAGTCGTCCGGTGGGCCCATGTCGGGGTCGGGCGGGGCCATGTCGGGGTCGGGCGGAGCCATGTCGGGGTCGGGCGGGGCCACGTCAGGGCTCATGTCGACCGGCGGGAGGGCGCCGTCGGGCTGCGCTGCGTCCCCCAGGGGATCCGTGTCGGCGAGCGGGGCGGCGTCTTCGGCGGCGGCGTCGGGGCGTGGCTCATCGACCGGCTGACAGACGCCGGCGACGCACAGGCCTTCGGCGCAGGGTCGCTCGTCGTCGCAGGTCTCGCCGGTGGCCCGCACGCCGTCGGCGCAGCCCGCGGCGAGGAGCAGCAGCCCGTAGATCCAGGCTCGGGACATGGTTCCCCTCCGGGTGTCGGGGTGAGTGACCGCATCATATGCCGCTCCAGCGGCCGCCCCGACCCCGGGGCGACGATGTCACCGAGGCGACACCTTCAGCGGCGCGGCGGGCGGCGCGGCGGGGGCGGGGGCCTTCACCGGCGGGGGAGCCTTCACCGGCCCGAGCGACTTCGGCGCGGGGTTCGGTGGGGCCGGCGTCGGCTTGGCCGGCTTCGGGGCCCGCGATCGGGGCTTCGGCTTCGCCCGGCGCGTCGGCCGGCTGCGCTTGCGGGCCTTGCTCCGGCTCTTCTTGCCCTTGTCGCTCTTCTTGCCCGGCGCCCCGGGGGGCAGCTTCGCCCCGGTGCGCCCCCGGCCGAGGTGATAGAGGTGGTGGTCCTCGTAGACCATCAGCTCGGCGGTCAGCGCGGCCGCCTCGGGGTGGCTGTCGAAGACGTTGTCCCGCTCCAGCGGGTCGGCGGCGAGGTCGTACAGCTCGAAGTAGTTGCGGTCGATGCGGTGGATCAGCTTCAGGTCGCCCCGCCGCACGCCCACCTGCCACGCGTCGTAGTTCGAGTCGGGGAAGACCTCGAAGAACACCGGCTCGACCGGCGCCGCCGGCCCGCCTCGGATCTCGTCGGCCCGGCTTCGCCCGACCCACGGCCCGGGGATGGGGCGCCCGAGCAGGTCGAGCAGCGTCGGCGCCAGCTCCATCTGGCCCATCGGGGCCTCGATGACCCGGTGGCCGACCCCGGGCACCTTCATGATCAGCGGCACGTGCACCATCTCTTCGTACAGCGTGCGCCCGTGGAACCGGTGCCCGTGGTCGAGGAACTCGTCCCCGTGGTCGGCGGTGAGCACGATGAGGGTGTCATCCCACAGGCCGCGCTGCTTCAGGCCGTCGAAGAGGCGCCCCAGCTCGGCGTCCAGGTAGCGGGTGATCGCGGCGTAGCGGGCGGCGTCGCTGTCGTCGTCGGCCGGGTAGCCGGGCACTTCGAAGTAGGGGTCGTGGGGGTCGTAATAGTGGGCCCAGACGAAGAAGCGGTCCCGCTTGGGGCGCAGGCGGCCCGCGGCGAACGCGTCGACGTGCTTGAGCAGGTTGTCGGTCATGTGCGCCGCGCCCGGCTTGTCGCCGTGCACGGTGTGGTCGCTCGTCGAGTAGTCGGCGACCTGGGCCCCCTGGCGCAGCCCGCGCACGAAGAAGACCGTCACGTTGGCGAAGAGCGCGGTGTGCCAGCCGGCGTCGCGCAGCACCTCGGGCAGCAGCTTCATGCCGCCCACCGGCGTCTGATCCCGCCCCATCTCGAGCCGGCTGGGCAGCGTGCTGGCCAGCAGCGCCGGGATGGACCAGTAGGTCGCCGCCCCGTGGCTGTAGGCGTTGCGCACGTCGATGGCCTCGTCGGCCAGCGCCTGGAGCCGGGGCATGTTCGCCGCCACCACGTCATGGCGCAGCGCGTCGATGGTCAGCAGCACGACGTTGTGATTGCGCTCGGCCACCGGGCTCGGCCGCTGCGGGCGACGGATGGGATCGTCGGCCAGCACCAGATCGGCCCCGGTGCAGTTCTGGTCGACCCCGTCATCGGGCGCGTCGTACACCCCCGGGCGGATGTCGGGGTCGTCGTCGTCGCAGTCGCCCCCGGCGAACAGCCGCGAGACGCCGTCCCCGTCGGCGTCCCCCAGGCGGTTGAGCTGCGCGGTGAGCGGCCCGGCGAGCAGCGTGTCCCGATCGAGCGTCAGCCGCCGCCGCTGGCTCTCGCCGAGCGACCCCAGGGACCACACCATGCCGATCGCGAACAGCGCCCCCAGCGCCAGCCCGGTTGCCAGCCCCCACCGGCCGGGCGGCCGCCGGCCGAGCAGCGCGTGCGCCCCGCCGAGCAGCAGCGCCCAGGCCAGCATCAGCCGGGCCGGGCGCAGGTCGACGGTGTGCAGCGGCTTGACGATGATCGGCGCCAGGATCGCGCCCAGGATCAGCAGCGCCACCGCCCCGCCGATGGCCACCGACGGCCGGGAGGGGTCGAGGATCGGCGGCACCCGGCGGCTGATCGCCCGCAGGATCCGCGCGCCGAGGCCCACCGCCGGCCCGGAGAGCGCGGCGAGCACCAGCACCGCCAGCGCGGCGACGAGGCCGGTGGCCAGCCCCTCGTAGACCGGCTTTCGGAAGGCCTTGACGAAGTAGATCGTGGCGTTCTGGGTGGTGAAGACGATGACCGCGAGGGCCACCGCGCCGAAGAGCGCCCAGGCCACGACCCGATCGGTGGTCGGCGGCTCGGCCCCGTCCCGCCCCCAGCGCCAGCCGCCCCGGGCCGCGGCGACCCCGCCCAGCCCGATCAGCCCCGCCAGCCACAGCGGCAGGCCCAGCAGGCCGGCGACGCCCAGCGCGAACCCGGGCAGATCGCCGCCGAGCGTATTGGCGCCGAACAGCGCTGCCCGCAGCACCTCGTAGAGCACGATGAGCGACGCGGCGAGGGCCGGGGCGAGGATGATGCGGGTGGCGGTGCGCATGGGCGGCAGGCATCCGAGTCGACGAGCGGGCGCCGTTGTACCGTCAAACCGACGCTCCGTGCCAGCGGAGCGGCTCGGCGCGGCTCAGGCGGCCGGGGTGCCCGCCCGGCGGGCGGCGATGCGCTCTTCGAAGGCCTCGACGATGCGCCCGCTGAAGTCGGCGCCGGTGTTGGCCTCGGCGTCGCGCAGGCCGCCGGTGCTGAAGACGTTGAGCTCGACGATGGCCTCGCCGATGAGATCCATGCCCACCAGCCACAGGCCGTCCCGGCGCAGGGTGGGGCCGATGGCCCGGGCGATGCGCGCGGCGGCGGGGGTCAGCTCGCCGGGGGCCGGGGTCGCCCCGACGTGCACGTTGCTGCGGAAGTCCTCGGCGCCCGGCACCCGGCGGATGGCGGCGGCGTGCCCGTCGACCACCAGCGGCTCACCGTCGAGCAGCAGCACCCGGGTGTCGCCCTGCCGGGCCTCGGGCACGAACGACTGGGCCATCGCCGGGCCCTCGCGGGTCAGCACGTCGATGATCTGGTTGAGGTTGCCCCGCGCGTGGGGGTCGATGAGGAAGACGTCCTGCCCCCGGGTGCCGACGAGCGGCTTGAGCACCGCCGGCGCGTCGCGCTCGACGACGAAGCGCTTGAGCACCTCGGCGCCGCCGATGACCGTCTCGGGGCGCACGCTCGGCGGCAGGTGGCTGAGGTACAGCTTGCTCGACGCCCGGGTCAGCCCGTCGGGGTGGTTGAGCACCTCGACCCGGTCGAGCACCAGCCGCAGCAGGTCGAGGGCCGTCCGGTGCACCGCCGCCCGCTCGGTGTCCCGCCCGGGGCTGGTGCGGATCATGATCCCGTCCAGCGCGCCCAGCTCGACGAGCTCGGGCTCGACCGCGCCCAGCCGCTCGATGAGGCGGGCGAGGCCGGCCTGCCCCGCGCCGTCGGGCTTCGGCACCCGGCGGGCCCGGGCGACGACCCGCTCCCCGACGAAGGCCACGTCGCCCACCCCGAAGGTGTACGTCGGGTTGCCCCGGGCGGCGCTGCCCGCGATGAGCATCGCCGTCGTCTGGCTGGGGCGCAGGTCGAGGTCGCGGTTGAGCAGGAATCCGAGGCGGTGGGTCATGGCGACTGCTCCTGAACGCGGGCGACGGCCAGCGGGCCGCTGGTGGGGCCCCGGGCGCCGGGGTCTTCGCCGATCTCGCCCAGGTGCACCAGCCGGGCGCCGGTGTCGGCCACCGGGTCGACGCTCTTGCCGATGATCACCCCCGGCCACGGGGCGCGGTACTCGCGGATGACGTCGCCGAAGACGTTGCTCAGGCGGGCGATGGGCTGGCCCTCTTCGACCCGGTCGACCACCCGGGGGAAGACCTCGAGCAGCCCCCCGTGGTCGGTGTAGAGCCACTGCGATCGGCGGCAGACGATGGGCTCGGGCAGGCCGGCCGGCACCCGGCGGGCGATCATGCCGATGTCGGAGAGCACCGCCCGCAGGCCGCCGACCGCCCGCTTGACGAAGCTCGGCTGGAACCGCTGGGGGTTGCCGATCTCGACGGTGATCGCGGGGATGCCCATCTCGTCGGCGCAGCCCCGCAGCGTGCGGTCGCTCGGGGGGTCGTCGAGGATGATCTGGGGCCGCTGCAGCCGGGCCATGCGCTCGGCCATCGGCGAGTCGAGGTCGGCCCGGATGTAGAGCGAGTTCACCCGGCCGACGCTGGCGGTGTGCATGTCGACGAGGTACTCGAAGCGGCGCACGACGCGCTCGACGAGCCGGTGGGCGTAGACCTTGGGCAGGTTGCCGGTCTCGGCGCCGGGGAAGTGGTGGTTGGGGTCGACCCCTTCGAGGTACCGGGTGCGGTTGACGAAGCCGGGCAGGTTGACCACCGCCACCGCCGCGATGGTGCCCTTGAGCTTGCTGGTGTCCAGCCGGCGGAAGAGCTGATGCATCACCGGGATGCCGTTGATCTCGTTGCCGTGCAGCGCGGCGGTCAGCCCGAACACCGGCCCCGGGCGGGCGCCCCGGGCGACGAGCATCGGCAGCCGCAGCGCCCCGCCGAGCGGGCCGTGGGCCACCTCGACGAGCAGGCGTGAGACCGCGTCGGTGGGCAGGCTCTCGACATCGAGCGCCTCGACGAGCCGGGCTTTGGGGAACTCGGGCAGGATCGCGTGCGTCATGGCCCACCTCCGGGGATGGGTCCGGTGTACGCATCACGGGCGGCGCCCGCAAGCGCCCCGTGCGGCCCCCCGCCGAATCGCCGCCGGACCCCGCCGCGGCCGATGGGGCTGGATTCTCGGCGGCGAGCCCGGCACCGTACGGCCGCAACCCGAACCGCCCGCCAGGGCCGAAGAGAAGAGAAGGCGTCATGGACCAGCCGTCCGCCCGTTCGTGCGAGACCCGCTCCGCCCAGCCGGTGAGCCCCGGGTCATTCGAACCCGACCGGCACTTCTATCCCCGGGTGCTCAACGCCCAGATCCACCCGCTCGTGCGCTTCTTCATGAGCCTGGACAACGCCCGCATCGCCCGCCGCTACTGCCACCTCAACCCGTCGGTCGACCACACTGCGCTCACCGCGCTGCTCGCCGAGCAGCCCCGGCACCTGCTGTGGGCCGGCTGCGACCTGATGCACGTCACCGACACCCGCGGGCAGCGGCAGATGGTGGTCATCGAGACCAACTCGTGCCCCAGCGGCCAGAAGTCGATGCCGCTGTTCGAAGAGCTGCAGGAGCAGGGCGGCTACCGGTCGCTGGTGCGCAACGCCTTCACCGCGCTCGTCGCCGGCCGCCGGCTGCCGCCGGGCGATCTGGCGGTGATCTACGACAAGAACCCGATGGAGGCCGGGGGCTACGCCGCGGCGCTCGCCGACGAGACCGACGAGCGGGTGTGGCTCGCCGAGTGGCACCACGACGACCCCGACCCCCCGTGCCGCTTCGTGGACGGCATCCTCGAGCTGCGCGACGCGGCCGGCGGGTGGCACCCCATCCGGGCGGCGCTGCGCTACGTCACCCAGCGCCCGTGGAGCCGGCTGCCGCTGCACTCCCGCACCGCGGTGCTCAACCCGTCGGTGGTCTGCCTCGCGGGCGGGCGCAACAAGATGGTCGCCGCCAAGGCCTACGAGGCCTTCGACAACCAGCACGAGGGCGACGGGCTCACCATCCGCACCCCGCACACCATCCGCGACGTGGCCCGGGCCGAGATCCCGTTCTGGATCAACAGCCTGGGCGGCAAGGCGGTGGTCAAGGTGCCCTACAGCAACGCCGGGCAGGGGGTGTACACCATCACCTGCAAGGCCGAGCTCGACGCGTTCATGGCCATCGAGCAGCGCTACGACCAGTTCATCGTGCAGAGCCTCATCGGCCACCCGGCGTGGAGCTCGCGCACCCGGCGGGGGCGGCTGTTCCACGTCGGCACGATGCCCGACAAGCGCGATCGGCTGTTCGTCGCCGACCTGCGGGTCATGATCTGCGCCGGCCCCGAGGGCTTCCACCCGCTGGCGGTCTACGCCCGTCGGGCCCGGGAGCCGCTGAGCGCCGATCTGACGTCGGCCTCGTCGTGGGACATGCTGGGCACCAACCTGTCGGTCAAGAACACCGACGGCACCTGGGACACCGAGACCAACCGCCTGCTGCTGATGGACCGCAAGGACTTCAACCGGCTGGGGGTCGGGCTCGACGATCTCATCGAGGCCTACATCCAGACGGTCATGGCGACGGTGGCCATCGACCGCATGTCGGCCCAGCTCTACAACACCAAGGGCCGGTTCCGCATGCGGCTGTTCAAGGCGCTCAACGACGACACGGCGCTGCTCGACGAGATCTGCCTCTGAGGCGGTCGCCGGGGTAGGATGGCCCGGGTGGCATGGGCCCCGCAGCCTTGGGAGACGCTTTGGAACTGACCGCGCTCACCGGCCGCACGCTCGGCGGCAAGTACCGCCTCGAGGGCATGATCGCCAGCGGCGGCTTCGGGGCGGTCTTCCGGGCGACCCAGCAGCCGCTCGGCCGGCCGGTGGCGGTCAAGGTCAACCTGCACGGGCACCGCCCGGGCCTCCAGGCCCGGTTCAAGCGCGAGGCGCAGGTGCTCACCCGGCTGCGGCACCCGACCATCGTGCAGCTCCTCGACTATGGCGAGGACCGTGATCCCGAGCTGGGGCCGCTCTTCTACATGGTGCAGGAGTTCGTCGCCGGCGACTCGCTCAAGGCGGTGCTCAAGCAGAGCCCGCGGCTGGCGCCGGCCCAGGCGGTGCCCATCCTCGATCAGGTGCTCGTCGCGCTCGGCGAGGCCCACCGGCTGGGCATCGTGCACCGGGACATCAAGCCGGGCAACCTGATGCTCACCCGGGGCAGCGACGGCGGCGCCGAGATCCGGGTGCTCGACTTCGGCATCTCGAAGCTCATCGACGAGGAGAGCGACGACGGGGTCGAGACCCGGACCGGGGCCTTCCTCGGGACCCCGGCCTACATGGCGCCCGAGCAGTGCAGCAGCGGGGCGATCACCCCGGCCACCGACCTCTACGCGATGGGCGTGCTGCTTCACCGCATGCTGGTGGGCCGGCTGCCGTTCCAGGCGTCGCACCTGCTGGCCTACATGAACCACCACGTCAGCTCGCCGGTGCCCCCGCTGCCGCCCGACGTGCCCTCGCCGTTCGAGGCCATCGTGCACCGGGCGATGGCCAAGGCGCCGGCCGAGCGCTACCCCAGCGCCGAGGCGATGCGGGCCGACCTGTGGGCCGCGCTCGGGCGCCCCGACGCGATGCCGCGGCGGTCGATGCCGCCCGGGGTGCTGTTCGCCGGCGACCGGTCGGGCGCGGTCGGGGGGCCGCCGGCCGGCGCGCTGACCACCGCCACCGACCCGCCCCGCGAGCCCGGGGAGGGCACCACCGGCGGCCCGATGGTGATGGAGCGCCGCGCCGAGCGCCCGGCCCGGTGGTGGATCCCGCTGGCGGCGGCGGTGGTGCTCGCGGCCGGCGGCGGGCTGACGTGGGTCGGCATCGGCGCCGAGGGTGAGGTCGAGGCCGACGTGGGCGTGGTGAAAGTGGCGCTGAACACCGGCCTGATGCCCGACGCGGCCCCGCCGGACGCCGAGGTGGAGGCCGCGCCCGACGCCGGGCCCCGGGACGCGGCGTCGGTCGACGCCGCGTCCGCCGAACCCGCCGCGGACCGCGCCCAGACCCGCCCGCCGCGTCGCGCGCGGCGGGCCCCCGCTCGCCGGACCCGACCGGCGCCCGAGCCGTCCCCCGAGCCGGCTCCACCGAGCCCGGCCCAGGTCCGGCGGACGTTCGATCGGGCGTTGTCCGCGTGCGATTGCGGGGCGGCGCGCGCGGCGCTGGCCGAGGTGCAGCGGGTCGACCCGCCGTCGGGGGCGATCAAGAAGCAGCGCTACGAGGAAGAGTGCCAGATGCGCCTGCCGGGCAACTGCCGCTCGAGGCGCTGAGCTACCACGCCCCCCGGATCGTGAGCCCGCCGAGCGTCGGGGCCACGGCCACCGGGGCGTCGTCCACGGCCCAGGTCACCGCCGCCGCCACCGCCAGCGCGCCGCCCACGCCGGCCAGCGCGTAGCCGGTCACCCCCAGCGCGTCGGTGCGGTCGCCGGCGGCGTAGAAGTCGTCCAGCGCCGCCTGGCGGTCCGCCTCGGTCGTCGCGCCGAGCTGTCGGGCGTCGGCCGCGTCCCGCTCCTCCTGCGCGTCGAGCGCCAGCAGCAGCAGCAGCCCGCCGGCCGCCAGGGCGCCGGCCGCGCCCAGCGTCAGGCCCCACTCGGTCGAGTGGTCGGGCGCGCTCGGCTTCGCCGGCTCAGGGGGCGCGACCGCCCGGCAGCGCCCGTCGACGTCCGTCAGCGCCGCCCGGGACGCCTCGGCCGCCCGCGAGGTGGGCTCGAGCCCGATGACCGCCCGGTAGGTCTCGGCCGCCCGGCAGGCGAGCTGGGGGTCGCCGCCGGCCTCGACCATCTCGTGCAGCGCGACGGCCTTGCTGTGCAGCAGGCCCACCCGCGAGGCGGCGCACTCGGGCAGCTCGGCGGCGACCTCGAAGGCCCGCACCGCGTCGCCCCGGCGCCCGTCGTCGAGGGCCTTGTTGCCCGCCCGATAGCAGTCGACCGCCCACGCCGGGCCGGCGCCGAGGGCGAGGACGGCGGCCAGCGCCCTTGCGTGAGCCGGGGCAGAGGATGTCAGCATCTCAACTCCTTCTTCGCGGGCGTTCTTCGCGGGCGGTGGCGGGCCGGTGGGCGCACCCCGAGCATGGCATACGTCGAGGCGTCGCGACAGGTCGACCGGGGAGGGGATGGGATGGACCGTGAACAGATGAGAGACGGGGGGACGTCGGTGGCTGAGAATATCACCCATAAATAAAAAAGCACCGCCTGCCGGGGGGGTGGCAGACGGTGCAGGCTTTCGTCCGTCGAGACCAACGGTCCACTGGAAGAAAGAAGGAGGGCGCAGCATGCGCGTTGTGGTCCCGAGGACGAGGGACCCGCACACTGCGCCCCCGCGCCGGACAAGCCGACGCGGTGGAGAACCGGCCGCCGAAGCGACCGATGGGGGGTTCTCTGCTTGCGAACACAACCAAGCCTTCAGGCCATGTGCGCTTGCCGTTGGTGTCAGGACTAGGGATCGAGAGGGGTGAAGTGTCCGGTCGATTGTCCGTTTTTTTTCGATTTTTTATTCGGTTGACCGTGGCCGGGTCATGTCAGGAGGGCTCGAAGACCACGAAATCGACCGCCAGACCGCCGTTTCGCAGGCGGTGGCGGGCGCTCGGCGCGCGCCGGGTGGCGAGCCGGTCGGCGTCGGCGCAGAGCACGCCTGCCCGCCAGCCGGCGAACGGGCCGTCGAGCAGCGCGCCCAGCGCAGCGGACGCGTCGCCCCGGCGGACCCGGCGGCCGTAGGGCGGGTTGCAGATCAGCACGCCCTCGGCGGCGGGCGGCGTGGCGTCGCGGGCGTCGGCCTCGACCAGCGCGACGGCGACCCCGGCCCGCTCGGCGTTGCGTCGAGCCGCGGCCACCGTCGGGCCGTGGCGGTCGCCCCCGGCGATGAGGGTCGGCGTCGCCGGCCGCTCGGGCAGGGGCGTCGACGGGCACCACCCCTCGCAGGCGAACGCCCGGTCCTCGCCCGGCCAGCGGCCCGCGGCTCGCACCGCGGCCTCGATCAGAGGCGTGCCGGCGCCGCACATCGGGTCGTAGAGCGGGGTGCCCGGCCGCCAGCCGACGAGGCGCAGCAGGCCGGCGGCCAGCGTCTCCCGCAGCGGAGCCCGCCCGGTCTCCTGCCGCCAGCCGCGGCGGTGGGCCAGCTCGCCGGTGGTGTCGACGCTGAGGGTGCACCGGTCGCGGCTGATCCGGGCGAAGAGCCCGCCGGGGCCCGGGGGCACCGCCTTCGCCAGCCGCTCGGCCACCGCGCCGCTGTGATACAGCCGGGACTTGCGGCAGGTCACCTGGGGGGTCAGCCCGCCGAACGGGGTCCAGTCGACCGCCGCGGCGCCCTCGACGAGCTGCTCGAAGGTGAACGCCTTGAACCGGGCGACCCGCTGCAAGATGCGGTTGGGGATGGCCAGCATGCGGTTGGCTCGCAGCGGGTCGCCGCGCAGGTTCACCCCGCCGGGCACCGGCTGCACGTCGGCGAACCCGGCCTCGCGGGCCTCCTCGGCGGCGACGTCTTCGAGCCCGGGCCACGTCGCGGCGAAGAGCCGGGGGTCAGCGGGGGGCATCGGGCACGAAGCGGACCTCGATCGGCAGGTCGCCCCCGGCGATGATCAGATCGGGCCCGTCGCGCCGGGCGCGGTAGGTCAGCGGCGGGCCGCCGTCGGGGGTGAGCACCAGCGCCCCGTCGGGCGCCGACCAGTCGCCCGTGCCCGGGGTGGGGTCGGCCTCGCTGCGCAGCATCGCGTAGCGCCCGTCGCCCCGCAGCCGCAGGATCAGCACCCCGCCGCTCGCCGCGTGGCGCCAGCCGCCGACCCAATCCAGCGGGCGCACCGGCGTCGGGGGCTCGGCGGGCGCGATCGAGGGCAGGGGGCGCAGCCGCAGCGGGCCGAAGGGCGCGCCCTCGAGCACGGCGACGCCGCCTTCGTGGCGCACGGTCAGCCGCAGCGACCGCCCGCCGGGCGCGCTCAGCACCAGCCCGTCGCCATCGACCCGCCAGCGCATCGCGGCGGCGCCGAACACCGCCCGGCCGTCCTCGGCGAGCGTGAGGTCGACCCGGCCGGCGTCCGACAGGCCGGCGTAGCGCCCGGGCGGCAGGGGCGTGGCGAGCAGCAGGGCGAGGGCGAGGGCGATGGGCATGTCGGGTGGGCGTCGAGGGCATCGTCGACGCCATGGGACTGCTGTATCATGGCGCCGCTGTGCAACGAACCCCCTCCCGCTCGCTGGCCGGCCCCCTCGTCGCGCTCGCCCTGTGCGCCGGCCTCGGCTGCGAGGACCCCTACGCCGCCGGCCGGGCCCCGCTCATCGAGTCGGTGCGCCCCGAGCCGGCCCCGCCCGGGGCCGCGGTGACCCTGGTCGGGCGCGGATTCGGGCTGCGCGGCGACCGCGACCGGGTGTGGCTGGGCGGCGTCGAACTCGCCGTGGAATCGTGGACCGACACCGCGGTGTTGGTCCGGCTGCCCGCGCGCGCCCCCGGCCTGACGACCCTGGTGGTGCGGGCCGGCGCCCGGGTCAGCGCGCCCTATCCCTTCGAGATCGCCGCCCTCGAGGCGGTCGACGGGGGCCCGATGGATGATGTAGGAGATATCATACCTTGACGTACCTCCACGCCGGTGATATCGGCATCATCGAGGACCCCTGCGACAGGACCTGAGCCATGGATAGCATCTTCGTCAATCTGGTCGCGGTCGCCGAGGCCGCGCCGGACATGAGCATCTCGGGCCTGCTCGCCCAGGCCTCCCCGGTGGTCAAGGGGGTGCTGGTGCTGCTGGTGCTGATGTCGCTGGTGAGCTGGTACATCATCGCCTACAAGTACCTCTACCTGCGGCGGGCGGCGGCCGAGTCGACCCGGTTCCTCGACATCTTCTGGAAGAACAAGCGCCTCGACGAGATCTACCAGACGACCGAGGAGCTGAAGCACAGCCCGGTCAATCAGGTGTACCGCGCGGGCTACGTCGAGCTGACCAAGCTCAAGACCGGGGCCCGCGAGGGCGACACCATGCACCGGCAGATGGGCGACATCGAGAACATCGAGCGGGCCCTGCGCCGGGCGCGCACCGCCGAGGCGGTGCACCTCGAGTCGATGACGGGCTTCCTGGCCACGACCGCCTCGGCGGCCCCGTTCGTGGGCCTGTTCGGCACGGTGTGGGGCATCATGGCGGCGTTCATCAACATCGCCAAGAAGGGCGACGCGACGCTCATCACCGTCGCCCCGGGCATCGCCGAGGCGCTCATCGCGACCGCCATCGGCCTCGTCGCCGCCATCCCGGCGGTCGTATTCTACAACTTCTTCGTACAGCGCATGCGGGTCATCGAAGCCGACATGGAGAACTTCGAGGCCGACTTCCTCAACATCGTCAAGCGCCACTTCTTCAAGTAGGCCGCGGGCAGGGAGGAGGTCGCCATGGCGATGAGCACCGGAAAGGGGCGCGGCTCGCTCAGCGAGATCAACGTCACCCCGCTCGTCGACGTCATGCTCGTGCTGCTGGTGGTGTTCATGGTCACCACCCCGATGATCGTCGAAGACCTGAAGCAGCGGCAGGTGGACGTCGACCTGCCGACGACCAACAGCGAGCAGCCGGTCAAGCAGGCCGACGTCAAGACCATCATCATCCTCAAGGGCGACTTCACCGTGGGGCTCGACACCGGGGCCGAGGGGCCCGACGGTGAGCCGGCCGTCTCGACGCTCGCCGAGTGCGCCGGGGCCGCGCAGAAGGGCGGCTTCGCCGAGTGCCTGGGCAAGATGGACCAGCAGCTCGCGGCCAACCCCAAGCTCAAGGAGGCCGGGCGTATCTTCCTCATGGCCGACCGGGGGTTGCCCTACGGCTTCGTGGTCGACGTGATGGCCCGCCTGCGCAACGCGGGGCTGGTCAACCTGGGCATGGTCACCAACCCGCCCGAGGGGCCTCCCGGATGAGCGCCGCCCGCGATACCGGCCTCAAGACCGTCTCGACGGTGGTGGCCTGCTCGATCAACGGGCTGATCTTCACCGGCATGGCGATGGCGGGGCTCATCGACGTCGAGCCGCCGCCGCCCGATCTGCCGGCGGTGGACGTCGAGCTGGTGCAGATGATCCCCAAGCTCGGCAGCAAGCCGCCCGAGCCCGAGGCCCTGCCCCGCATCGTGCAGCCGGCCCCGCCGCCGCCCCCGACCGACGACGAGATCTCGCTGAGCCGCGAGAAAGAGGAGCAGCTCGAGCGCGAGCGGCAGCAGAAGGAGCAGGAGCGCATCGAGGCCGAGCGGCGCAAGCAGGAAGAGGAAGAGCAGCGCCGCGAGGACGAGGCCCGCCGCCGCCGCGAGGAGGACCGCCGCCGGCGCAAGGCGATGCAGGAGGCCCTCGACCGGGCGGTCGACCCCCGGGCCGACGACGAGGACGCCCCCGGCTTCGAAGAGGGCAGCGCGGTCGGCAACTCGCTCGACCCCAACTCGCTGCGCAACAAGCAGCTCTACATCGCCCGGCTGATGGTGGCCCTCAAGAGCCAGTTCGAGGTGCCCAGCGTCATCCCCGACGACGTGCGCAAGCGGCTCAAGGCGACGGTCTCGTTCAAGATCAACGCCGGGGGCAAGGTCGTCGGCGAGCCCCGGCTGGTGCGCTCGAGCGGGAACAAGTTCTTCGACGACGCCGCGTTGAGCGCCGTGCGCAAGTTCGGCCCCGGCTCGGCGCTGCGCATCCCGCTGCCCACCGACCCCGAGCTGAAGAAGTCGGTGCTGCGCCAGGGTCTTCAGCCGGACATGTACGGCAAGGATCTCTGACCCGTTCGACAGACCGATCTCTGACTGGAGTCCGATTCTCATGCGACGCTCTCTCATCCCGGCGCTGCTGCTCTTCATGGCGGCGCCGGCCTTCGCCCAGAGTGACGGCGAGGGCCTCAAGTTCGACGTCACCGCCGGCGAGCTGGTCCGGTTCAACCTCGCGGTGCCCGACGCGATCAACCTCGGCGGCCCGGCCGATACCCGGGGGGTGACCGAGGCGCTCTCGGGCACCGTCGCCCGCGATCTGCGCATCGCGGGCTACTTCAACCTCATCGACAAGAAGGCGTTCCTGGCCGATCCGGCCAAGGAGGGCATGGAGCCCAACTACGTCGACTGGATCAACATCGGCACCCAGGGGCTGGTGAAGGCCGGCTACCGCATCCAGGGCAACGAGGTCGTCGTCGACCTGCGGCTGTACAGCATCGACGGCCAGCGGCGCATCACCCTGGCGGCGCCCTACGACAAGGCGGCCACCGTGCCGCTCGACCCGGGCAAGCTGCGCTACCACGCCCACGGGTTCGTCAACGAGGTCATCCGCTATTTCACCAAGAGCCCCGGCTTCTTCAACACCCGGCTGGTGGCGGTGCGCCACAGCGGGCGCTCGAAGGAGCTGATCATGGTCAGCCCCGACGGGCTCGACGAGACCGCGCTGACCAGCACCGGGGGCATCAACATGCTGCCCAGCCTGGGCGGCGGGCGGATCTACTTCACCAGCTTCCGCAACGGCGGGGCCCACCTCTTCGTGCTCTCGGGGGGCAAGGCCCGCCCGTTCGCCGCCTTCAAGGGGCTCAACACCGGCGCCGCGCTCAGCCCCGACGGGCGCTCGGTGGCGGTGACGCTCAGCAAGGACGGCAACCCCGAGATCTATCTGCTCGACCCCACCACCGGCGCCATCCAGAAGCGGCTGACCGAGAGCTGGGGCATCGACACCAGCCCCTCGTGGTCCCCCGATGGGCAGCGCATCGCCTTCGTGAGCGACCGCCACGGCTCGCCCCAGGTGTGGGTGATGAACGCCGACGGCAGCGGGCAGAAGCGGCTGACCTTCCAGGGGGACTACAACCAGACCCCCGACTGGAATCCCCGGGGGGATCGCATCGCCTTCACCGCCCGTGACGAGCGCAATGTCTTCGACATCTTCACGATCGGCCTGGCCGACGGCACCATCACCCGGTTGACCCAGAACCAGGGCAACAACGAGGAGCCGACGTGGTCGCCCGACGGGCGCTATCTGGCCTTCACCAGCACCCGCACCGGCAGCTCGCAGCTCTGGATCATGACCGCCGACGGGCGGGTCCAGAACCGCGTCAGCACCGGCAAGGGCGGCTACATCACCCCGTTCTGGGGCCGCTGAGAGGAGTTGAGATGATGCTGCGACTGTGGATTCTCACCGTCTCCTGCCTGCTGGTGGCCTGCGGCTCCCGGCCGACCCAGGTGCTCTCGGAGGCCGAGGGCGCCCTGGCCGACGCCGAGCTGGCCCGCAAGTGCGCGCCCGACGAGTTCGCCGCCGCCGAGCGGATGTACGCCAAGGCCCAGAAGCTGGCCGACGACGAAGAGTACGACGAGGCCGAGACGGCGGCGGTGGCCGCCAAGAAGCTGGCCGTCAAGGCCCAGCAGAAGGCCCTGGCCCGCAAGGACGAGTGCCTCGCGCCCAAGGTCGACCCCGACAACGACGTCAGCGCCTTCGTGGACGGCTCGGGGGACAAGGGGCTGGGCGACGGCGACAGCGGGGGCATGAAGACGGTCTACTTCGACTACAACGCCCACGACCTCACCGATCAGGCCAAGGCGACGATGTCGGCCAACGCCGGGTGGATGCGGGCCAACGGCGACGCCAACGTGGTCGTCGAGGGCCACTGCGACGAGCGGGGCAGCACCGAGTACAACCTCGCCCTGGGCGAGAAGCGGGCCCGGGTGGTGCGCAAGTACCTGATCGGGCTCGGGGTCTCGGGCAGCCGGCTCAGCATCGTCAGCTACGGCGAGGAGCAGCCGCTGGCCAGCGGCGACGACGAGGGGTCCCACGCCCGCAACCGGCGGGCCGAGTTCCGGGTCAAGCGCTGATCGCGGGGCCTCCGTTGGCCCGCGCCCCCCTCAGAATGTGAACGCGCCCACCAGCCCCGCGCCCGATCCGTCGGGGGCCACCGTCGGGGTGAGCACCGGCGCGCTGGGCGCCCGGGGCTCGTCGAGCAGCCACAGCACCGCGCCCAGGCCTGCCGCGACCCCCGCGCCGACCCCCACCGCGATCGCCCGGTCGGTCCAGGTGTCCCGATCGGTGACGTGCCCCTCGTAGGCCGCGGCCTCGTCGGGGTAGAGGCCGTCGCTCTCCCAGATCGCATAGGCCGCCTCGGCCTCGGCCTCCTCGTCCAGCGCGAAGCCGACCATCACCCCGCCGGTGACCGCCAGGGCGCCGGCCAGACCGAAGAGGCTCCACGCCGCCACCCGCTGGCCGGTCATCTCGAGCGGCGCGTCGAGGGTCACCTCGCGGGTCGACGCGACGGCCACGTCGGTGAAGAAGGCCTCCCGCCCCGAGGCGAGCACGACCACCCGGTGGGTGCCAGGGGCCAGATCGAGCGGGGCCATCGGCGCCGCGCCCAGCGAGCGGCCGTCGATGCGGATCTCGGCCCCCTCGTCGGTGCGCACCATCAGCCGGCCGGGCAGCGGCGCCAGCTCGACGGGCACCGCCACCGCGCTGCCCCCCACGACGACCGTCTCCCGCACCGCCGGCTGGTAGCCGGGGGCCTCGACGATCACCCGCAGCGGGCCCGGCTCGACCTCGAACGTCGCCGGGGTGTCCATCGGGACCTGATCGCCGATGCGGGCCGTAGCCCCGTCCACGTCAGCCGAGACGATCAGCCGGCCGATGGAGTCGTCCTGCTTGCGGGCCGCCGCCTGGAGCTGGGGGGTCAGCCCCTCGAGGTGGCGCATCGCGGTCCGCTCCTGCTCCATCTCGGCGTCGTCCCGATCGATGTACTGGCGGTACAGCCCCACCGCCTTCTCCAGCCGCTCGGGCTGCCCGTCGAGGAAGTATTGCAGCCGCTGGGCCTGGGCCAGCGCGAAGACGATCGAGCCCCGGGGGGCCAGCTCGAGGGCGGCCTCGAACGCGTCGATGGCCACGATGTACTTGTGCTCCCGGTAGGCCTCGCTGCCGGCGATGAACAGCGCCCGGGCCTGCTCCAGCGCCTCGGCCGAGGGTCCGGCCGGGGCCGGCTTCGGCTGGCCCGCGGCGGGCGCGGCGACGATCGCGGCGAGCATCACTGCGAGGGCGCGCATCACTCCTCCTCGGGGCCGACGACGCGCCGGACACACTCGCCCTCGGCGTCTTCCTGGGGGGTGCACGGCACCTGGGCCATGAACGCTGTCTGGCTGCTGCCGCTCAGCAGCAGGTCGGTCACCCCGTCCTGATCCAGATCGACCGCGTCGATGCGCTCGACGTCCTCGGGGTCGAGGCGCTGGTTCTCGATCAGCCGGGGGTCGCCGAACTCGCCGTCGTCGTGGTCGAGCACCTGCAAGCCGTTCCCGAAGAGCATGACCAGCTCTTTGCCCGGCTCGCCGTCGAGCTCGATCGCCGCCAGGGGTCCCCGGAAAGCCCGCCGCTCGTCGGCGCTGTCGGCGAACGCGCCCTCGCGCTCCACGGCGACCGGCGCCTCGCGGAAGCCGCCCTCGCGGTCACCCCACCACACCGCCAGGCCGCCGATCCCGTCGGCCTCGCCGCCCATCGGCCCCCGCTGGCTGGGGTGGGCCAGGACCAGATCGGCGTGCCCGTCCCCGTCGATGTCGTCGACCACCATGCCGGTGGGCGGCTCGCTCAGGGGGCTCTCGCCCAGGCGGACGCAGGTGAGGGTGTCCTCGCCGCGGTAGATCAGCACCCGGGGGGCCCAGGGGCCGGTGTAGGCGTCGGGCACGGTCTCGGTGAGCGACTCCACCGCGGCGAGCGCCTCCCAGTCGGCGGCGCCGGTCGGCCGGAACGCGGTGAACATCAGATCGGCGTTGGTGGCGAAGGCGCAGTCGCCCTCCATGGCCAGCGGCGGGGGCACCACCCGGACCTGGGAGTCGAAGAGCGTGCTGCGGTCGACCGCGATGAACATCCAGCCGGCCTCGGTCCGGTCGCCCACGAGGCCGACGTGCGTCTTCTCGGGGCCGATGATCCGGGCCACCGAGTCGATGACCTCGGGCAGCCGCAGCGGCGCGGCCAGCCGGCGGGTGCCCGACCCCTGGAGCTCGAGCAGGTAGGGCACGTCCTCGGGGGGCACGACGACCACCAGCAGGTCGTCGATGGCGTCGGTGTCGGCGGCCCAGCGCAGGATGACGGGCGTCACCGCCCCGGTCTCGGAGACGGCCTCCTGCAGCTCGTCGATCGACCCCCGGCCGTTGTTGAAGCCGACCTGCAGCTCGTTGCCGACCTGGACCAGGATGTCGGGCAGCAGGTCGCCGTCGAGGTCGCCCACGAGCAGATCGGTCGCCTGATCGCCCATCGTCGTCTCCAGCTCGTTGAACCGCTGGCCGTCGACGTTGAGCTGGGTGACGAGGCTGGGCCCGATGGTGGCGACGACGTCGGGCAGACCGTCCCGGTTGAGGTCGGTCACCCGGGCCATGGTCAGGCGGCGGCCGGGCACATAGCCCGGCTCGAAGGCGATGGGGTCGTCCGGGGCGCCGTCGGCCGCCATCTGCAGCCCGGTGGCGGTGACGACGTCGACCCGCCCGTTGCCGTCCAGATCGGCGACGGCCAGGAACCACGAGGGCTGGGCCATCATCTGGGCCCCGGGCATCACCGCTGGCGGCCCCTCGCCCTCGTAGATGATCGGCAGCACGAAGGCCTCGGCGAGACCGTCCCCGGTGTTCAGGGCCGCGGCCAGCGCGCGGCCCTGGGGGCCCTGCACGCCGAAGATCAGATCGTCGAGGCCGTCGCCGTCCACGTCGCCGATGAAGGTGCCGGCGGCGCTGAGCTGCCAGCCGGTCGGGGCCGACACCTGCCCCGCCTCGATCAGCTCGCAGTCGGGGTCGAAGCCGTCCCCGAGCAGGGGCGCGTCGGGGTCGATCTCGCAGTCGAGGGTCAGCAGGGTGACCCGGGTCTCGCGGTAGGGCGCGACGGCGAGCTCGTGCCGCGGCGGGTCCGACGCGTCCGCCAGCAGATCGCCGCTGGCGACGCGGTCGGGCAGCACGCTGGTGGCCCCGTCGAGCGTCAGCACGTCGGCGTCGTCGAAGTCGGCGAGCTGCACGGTGAGGCCGCCGGATGGCGACGCGGCGAGCATGACCGGCTGCTGACGGAGGTAGGGCTCGTTCATCGTCGCCGGCACGAGGCGGAGCTCTATCGGCAGGTCGTCGTACTCCCGGCTGCGCAGGAGCAGCGGGGCGACGTTCTGGTCGGCCCGGCCGAGGTAGATGTTGACCCGGCTGCCCGAGGTGACCGCCAGATCGTCGAGGTCGTCGCCGTTGAGGTCGATCACCTGGGGGTCGCTGGGCGCGGACTCGATGGGCGCCCGCAGGCTCACCGCGTACTGGGTGGCCGCGTTGCCGAAGGCCACCCGCAGCAGCGGCTCCTGGACCGTCGCCAGATCGGGGTAGTCGTCGCCGTCGAAGTCGCCGATCGCCAGGGGGGTCGTGATGCCCTGGATGATCAACGGGTCGCCGAACTCGCCCGCGGGCGCCTGACAGTACCCGTCGAGCGAGCAGCCCCAGCCCCGGGGGCACTCGGCGACCCGGGTGCCCTCGCCGTCGTCGTCGGCGCAGACGAACAGGCACTCGAGCTCGTCGCCGACCTCTCCGCACTGCAAGCCGTCGGCCAGGGCGCGCCCCGGCTCGCAGTCTTCGTAGTTGGTCGGTTCGATGATGCCGTTGCCACAGGTCTTGTCCGACACCAGGGGCGGCAGCTCGGCGCAGGCGACGAGCAGCGCGCCGCCAGCGCACGCCCACAGCAGGTTGCGTATGGTCTTCATGTCTTTCATCGCGTCGGAACCCCCCCCGATCCGCAGTCGACGCGGCCCGCTGAGTGGGCGGTGACCGGCCACCCGCGGCGCGTCAGAAGTCGGGCAGCTCGTTGCCGGTGGGCGGCTTGGGCGTCGTGGGGCGCGGCTTCGGGCGCGGCTTGTCCACCCGCCGGACGGGCGCGCGGGCCATCGTCACCCCCACCAGGCGATCACGATCGGGCACCACCGGCTGGGTCGCGTCGAGGAAGCCGGGCGCCTCGAAGGTGAGGGTGACCGCGTCTTCGCTGCGGGCGATCTCGACCGGCCCGTCGCCGGTGCGCAGCAGCGCGCCGTCGGGCCCGAGCACC
Source organism: bacterium (assembly GCA_030426085.1). Classification (GTDB taxonomy): domain Bacteria; phylum Myxococcota_A; class Bradymonadia; order UBA7976; family UBA1532; genus JACKDM01. The sequence goes on from JAUHYW010000017.1 coordinate 81,427, forward strand.
TTCGCGTCGGCCGGCAGCCCCGAGATCCGCACCTCGACCCGGGCCGGCAGCGCGGCGTCGACCGCCGCGTCGACCGGGGCGGCGCGCGCTGCGGCGTCCACCGTCGCGTCCGGCGGAGCGGGCGCCGCCACCGGGGGGGCGGCGGGCTGCGCCGAGCCGGCGGCGGCGATCGGATCGCCCGGCGGGGGGTCGGGCTCGCCGCCGAGGACGAACCACGCCGCGGCCGCCAGCGCGATCACCACCAGCGCGATCAGGGCCAGCGGGGCCTTCGAGCCCCCGCCGTCGCGGATCACCGAGATGTCGACCGTCGGCTGGGGCCCGGTGGGCAGCCCCATCCGCTGGTCGAGCGCCGCGAGCCGGTCGACGAAGGCCAGGCACGACGGGGGGCGGTCTTCGGGCGACTTGGCCAGGGCCCAGCCCAGCACCTGCTCGAGCCCCCGGGGCAGCGAGTCGACCAGCGCCAGCGGGTCGGGCGGGGGCTCGTTGACGTGGGCCGTCATGATCGAGAACGCCGAGTCGGCGGCGAAGGGCAACTGCCCGGTCAACATGTGGAAGGCGACGACCCCGAAGGCGTAGATGTCGGCCCGGTGGTCGACGTTCTTGCCCACCACCTGCTCGGGGGCCATGTAGGCCGGGGTGCCCACGGACGCGCCGGTCGCGGTGCGGTGGTCGACGTTCGACTCGGGGCTCATCAGCTTGGCGACGCCGAAGTCGAGCAGCTTGACCCGCCAGCGATCGCCGCGGGGCGTGAGGAAGATGTTGTCCGGCTTGAAGTCCCGGTGGGCGACCCCCGCCGCGTGGGCCGCGTCGAGCGCGCCGCCCACCTGCCGCAGCAGATCGACCGTCTCGTCGAGCTCGAGGCGCCCCCGATCCTTGATGAGCCGTCGCAGGGTGCGCCCCTCGAGCAGCTCCATCACGTAGTACTGCCGCCCATCGGGCAGGCTGCCGAAGGCGAAGATGTCGATGATGCCTTCGTGCCCGATCTGGTTGACCGCCCGGGCCTCGGCGACGAAGCGGCTGACGATGTCGGGGTCGGCCGAGTAGCGCAGGTGCAGCACCTTGATCGCCACCGGCTTGCCGATGACCGGGTGCACCCCGGCGAAGACCTTGCCGAAGCCGCCCTCTCCGATCAGCCGCTCGACGACGTACTCTCCGGCGCGCTCGCCCGGCGCCAGATCGCCCCCGTTGGAGCCGCCGCCGGAGAAGCCGTCCGACGACATGCCGGTCTCGGCGTAGCCCAGCCCCGAGGTCGGGGCGACGGTCTCGGCCGAGACCAGCGACGACATCGAGTCGCTCGACGGGGCCATCGTCTCGGCGCTCGACAGCGCGTCGAGGGCGCCGCTCGGGGCCATCGTCTCGTCGGTCGCGAAGGCCGGGTCGGAGGTCGGCTGCCCACCGCTGCGAGCGGGCGGGCGGGACATACGATCGGGGTCGTTGGCCATCGTCTCCGTCTTTTCACCAGCGGCGGTCGGTCGGATGACGAGGATTATGTTCGCGACCGGGCCCCCGGCGCAACATGCGGCCTGCGAAGGGACCCGTCGGTCACGCTGCCTGCTCGCGGGCGGCCAGCAGCTCCTCCGGGGGATGCAGCGCGGCCCAGACCCCGCCCACCGAGAGGTAGAGCACGCACAGGGCCAGCATGTACTCCGGCATCAGCTTGAACGGCGCCAGCACGTAGACCGCGGCGATGTTGGCGATCTGGAACCAGTGCAGCGCCCGGTTGCCCCGGCCCTTGAGCTTGGGCAGCCGGATGTTGCTGATCATCGCCAGCCCGGCGGCCACCAGCAGCCCCGGCGCGGCGTGCAGCAGCGCGGCGTCGAGGCCGTACTTGTCCCAGGTGAGGTAGGCCAGCGCCAGGATGGCCCCGCAGAAGGTCGTCGGGATCCCGTAGAAGACCTTGTCACCCCCCGGCGGCGAGCTGATGTTGAACCGGGCCAGCCGCCCCGAGGTGGCCACGACGTAGCAGCCGAGGGCCCCCATCAGCGCGATGCGCCCCAGACCGTCGTCGAACACCGCCAGGTCGCGACAGCGGAAGTAGATCAGGCCGGCGGGCGCGATGCCGAACACCACGAAGTCGGCGAACGAGTCGAACTGCATGCCGAAGTCGGACGACGCATCGAGCAGCCGGGCGGCGGTGCCGTCGAGCTTGTCGAGCAGCACGCCCCACAGGATCATCCACGCGGCGAGGGTGTAGTCCCCGGCGGCGGACATGGCGACCGAGCTGAGCCCGAACAGCATCGACAGCGCGGTGAAGCCGTTGGGCACGGCGTACTTCGGGGAGACCATGGCGCGGCTCTCGGCGTCCGGCCGCCGCGCGTCGTGCGCGGACCGCCCCCGGGCGCGGCGCCCAACGTAGAAGCGTTGCCCGGATCCTGTCAACGCATCGCCACCCCATCGCCGCCCGCCCGACGCGAGGCCGGCCGACGATCGGCGACATGCACCCCCGATCGCCGAATGCATGTACACTGCGCCCGATGCGCGTCGCCTTCGCCACCAGCCTCCGCCGCCACCCCGCCGCCGGGCGCCCGGGGGAACGGCGATGAGCGAGCCGCCCGGCCCCCGCCCGCCCCGTGACACCGACCCGACGCCCCCCGGCCGCCCCGCGGCGGAGGACGTCACCGCCGAGACCCCCTCGGGGCGCCACCTCGACGCGCTGCTCGGCGACGGCCTCGAGCCGCCCACCCGCAAGACCCGCAGCGGCCCGATCATGGTCGGCGAGGGCCGCCCCGCCCGGGACACCCACCGGGAGAGCCCGCCGGGCCCGGCCGGCTCGACCGTGCGCGACCGGGCCACCCCCCCGCCGCTGCCCCCGCTCGGGGCCCGGGCCGGCATCCACGACCCCCGGGACGGCCTCCAGCTCGGCCCCCGCTACAAGCCGCTCGACGCCCGCACGGTCGAGGTGCGGCTCAACGACGTCGCCGTCGAGGACGCCGCCGACCGCCGCCCGGCCGAGGAGCCGCTGGGGCAGGCCCCCGGGCTCTCGCCCAAGCCCTCGATCGGGGGCGCCGCCCGGATGGTCGTCTTCTTCGGCCCCAAGGGCGGCGTCGGCGCGACGACCCTCGCGTGCAACGTGGGCGGCATCCTGGCCCGCAACGGGCGCCCGGCGGTGCTCGTCGACCTCGACCTGCAGCTCGGCGCGGTGCCGGTCAGCCTCGGGGTGCAGCCCCGCCACAGCATCTCGACCCTGGTGCGCGAGGCCCAGAGCGTCGGCGGCCTGGGCGCCGGCCCGCTGCGCACCGAGCTCGACGCCCACCCCAGCGGCCTGCGCATCGCCGCCCAGACCCGCATCGAGGATCTGGGCGCGGTCACCGTCAAGCGCCTGCCCCGCTTCTTCGACGCGCTCGGCGCCGGCTTCGGCATGGTGCTCGTCGACGGCCTGCGCGACTTCAACGACCACGCTGTCGCGAGCATGGATCTGGCCCACATGGTGGTCATCGTCATCACCCAGGACGTGCCCGCGGTGCGGGCCGGGGCCCGGGCCCTGCGCATCTTCCGCCGGCTGGGCTACAAGGACGACCGGCTGCTGCTCGTGGTCAACCGCTACCACCGGCGGGCGCCGGTGGGCCTCGACGACATCCGCCGGGTGCTCGGCATGCCGGTGCACGCCCGGGTGCACAACGACTTCCCGCTGATCGAGCAGGCCCTCAACCGGGGGCAGCTCGTCGAGCACATCCAGCCCCGATCGCGCCCCGCCCGCGATCTGCTCGCCCTCGCCGCGCTGGTGGCCGGGGACGTGAAGCCGACCCCCGTCACCGAGGAGCGGGGCCTGCTCGGTCGGCTGCTGGGGCGCTGAGGGTCCGGCGCCCGCCGGGCGCTGTCATACCCCTGTAATCGACGCTCGCCTGTCGGCCGTCGTCTGATACCCTGCCTGCGCGCAGGCAGGGAGGCATCGCGATGAAGCTCGGAACGCTGCTCGTCGGCGGGCTCGCGGTCGGCGGTCTCGTCGGCGCCGGCATCTACACCTGGCGGCCGGCGCCCACCGCGGGCTTCGAAGAGACGCCTCAGCTCGCCCGGGCCCGACAGGACGTGGTCGCCCGGCCCGACGACGCCGACGCCTGGATCCGGCTGGGTGACGAAGCGCGCCACGTCGGCGACGGGACGACCGCCCGGCTGGCCTACGAGCGGGTGATCGACCTCGAGCCGCTCGACCCCCGGGGCCACGCCCGGCTGGGCATCCTGCTCGTCGACGAGGGCCGGGTCGAGGCCGCCCGGCGCCACCTGGGGCGGGCCGCCGATCTGGGCAGCGCCGATGCCCGCTTCGTGCTCGCCGGGCTCGACGACGCCCTGCCCGCAGACGAGATCCCATGACCCACGAGGCAGACATGCGCCCATGCCATCACGCCGTGACGATCCTCGGGCTCCTGAGCCTGCTCGGCTGCAACCCGGCCCCGCCCATCGCGCCCACCGACGCCGGGCAGGCGGGGGGCGATGCCATGGCGCCGAGCCCCCCGAACAGCGCCCCGCCGCGGCCGCGGCCGCCCGATCCCGAGCCCGTCCCCGATCGGGGACCCGAGCCCGAGCCCGAGCCCGAGCCGGACTTCGGCCCCACGCCGCCCGGTCCACCCGACCCGCGCCCCCCCGTCGAGCCGCCGGATGCGCCGTTCGCCGAGTACCTCGCCGACGGCCTCGGGCGGCACCTCGGGCGCTATCAGGCCATCGACGAGGGCGCCCTCGAGGGGGTCCGGTGGCACCGGTTCCCGATCTTCGGATTGGTCGGCCCGGCCTGCCGCACGGGCACCCCGTTCGGGGTCTTCACCCGCGACGGCCGCCCCGCCGACGACGGCGGGCGCGACCTGCTGATCTACCTCCAGCCCGGCGGCGCCTGCTGGTCCGAGCAGTGCGACTCCATCTGGCGCATCGAGCCCACGCTGCCGGCGCTCGACATCGTCGACCCCGACGACCCCTACAACCCGTTCGCCGACTGGGATCTGCTCTACGTGCCCGCCTGCGACGGCGCGCTCTTCGTAGGCGACGTCGACGTCGACGCCAACGGGGACGGCTTCGCCGAGCGCCGGCAGCGGGGGCTGGCCAACCTCAGCGCCGCGCTCGACCTGGGCCGGGCCTATTACGGCGACGCCGAGCGGGTCGCCATCGTCGGCAGCAGCAGCGGGGGCTACGGCGCGCTCGCCGCCGCCCCGCTGGCCCGCAGCCTGTTCCCCACCGCCGAGATCATGGTCGTGCAGGACGCCGGCATCGGGCAGGGGCGGGGCGAGGCCGATCCCGAGTTCGTGCGGCGCCTGCTCGGCGAACTCCGGGCCACCGATCTGATCCCCGACGACTGCCCCGACTGCGTCGACGACGGCCACCTCTACCGGCTCGTGGACTGGCTGCTGCGCACCGACCCCAGCCTGCGCATCGCCGCGATCACCGCGGTCCACGACTTCATCCTGGGCAACTACTTCCTCCAGATCGGCACCGACGCCTACGCCCGGGACGTCATCGCGCAGACCACCGCGCTGGCCGAGGCGTGGCCCGGGCGCTACGGGTCGTACATCTACGCCGGCTCGACCCACACCCTGCTCGTCGGCGAGTTGTCGGGGGGCGCGGGCTTCACCGTCGACGACATCTTCGGGGTCTCCCGCCTGCGGGACACCGTCGTCGACGGCGTGCCGGCGGCGTGGTGGCTGCGGTGGTTCGTCGACGACGACCGCCGCTTCGCCCCGGTGATCGACGCGCCCTGACGCACCCCGACCGCACAATCCCCGACGCGCCGCCCGGGCCCGGTCCCGTATCATGCGGCCCTCCACCGCCCGAGGAGCAGCCATGCGACCGGTCTACATCGCCGGGGGCGCGCACACCCCCTACATCGGAAAGTTCCACCCCGACTTCATCTGGAAGGGCCACCCCGACTTCGGCGCCCGCGTCAACCCGGACACCGAGGCCTACATCCGCCGGGTGGTGCCCGACGCGCTCGCTGCGGCCGGGGGGGACGGCACCGCGGTCGACAAGGCGTACATCGCCAACTTCGCCGGGGGCATGTTCGACAATCAGGCCCACCTCGGGCCGTTCCTCGCCGCCGCCGACCGCGGCCTGCGGGGCAAGCCGGCGATGCGGATCGAGGGGGCCTGCGCCTCGGGCGGGCTGGCGATGTCGGCCGGCGTCGACGCCATCCGGGCCGGGGCCGACGTGGTGCTCGTGGTCGGGGCCGAGGTCCAGACCACCCGCAACGCCAAGGACGGGGCCGACTTCCTCGCCCGGGCCAGCCACTACAAGCGCCAGCGGGGGCTCGACCCGTTCACCTTCCCCGCGCTGCTCGCCCGGCGGGTCAAGATGGCCGTCGAGGCCGGCGAGCTGACCATGGACGACCTGGCCCACGCGTCGGTCAAGGCGTACGGCAACGCCAACAAGAACCCCAACGCCCACATGCGGGCGGTCGAGATGACCTACGAGCGGGCCTCGACCCCCAGCAAGGCCAACCCGGTCTTCCTGACCAACCCCGAGCTGCGGCCGTATCTGCGGGTCAGCGACTGCTCCCAGGTCAGCGACGGGGCCTCGGCGATCGTGCTCGCCAGCGCCGAGGGGCTCGCCCGGCTCGGCAAGCAGAAGAGCGACACCGTCGAGATCCTGGCCTGCGCGGTGAGCTGCGCGCCCATCGACGAGGACAGCTCGGGGGTCGACCTCGACAACATCCACACCGCCGTCACCCGGGCCTACGCCGAGGCCGACATCGGCCCCGACGCGGTGCAGGTCGCCGAGGTGCACGACTGCTTCACGGTCGCCGAGGTGCTGATGTACGAGGCGATCGGCATCGCCGACAAGGGCGCCGGGGCCCGCTTCCTGCGCGATGGCCACGCCGCCATCGACGGCAAGGTGCCGGTCAACACCGGCGGCGGGCTGGTCGGCTTCGGGCACCCGGTGGGCGCGACCGGGGTCAAGCAGGCGCTGGAGATCTTCCGCCAGATGAAGGGGCTCTGCGGGGCCTACCAGATGCCGAATGCGCCCGGGGTCGGCCTCAGCGCGAACATGGGCGGCGACGACCGGACCGCGGTCGTATCGGTGTACCGCGACGCCGGCTGACGCCGGGGCGACGCAGCGCCAGCAGGCCCACCAGCATCAGCGCCGTCGCCGAGGGCGGGCTGTGGCCCGCGTCGCAGGCGCACCCCTCGCCATGGCCATCCAATGGTGCGTCTCCCGGGCCGGCGTCGGCCCCCGCGCCGGCCGGCGCGCTCGAGAAGCCGGGGATGACGTCGCTGTGGTCGGCCACCACCTCGAGCGGCCCCGCCTCGCCGAAGCGCCCGATCCGGACCGCCGCCGGCTGGTCGGCGCCGGGCCCGCCCGCCTCGCCCCAGACCCGGGCGTAGGGGTTCGACCCGTCGGCCGCCGCCGCGTAGAGCCGCGCGCCGTCCATCTCGACGACGAAGCGGCCGTCGCAGGTGTAGACGGCCTCGGCCTCGCGCGCGAGATCGACGGCGGGCAGATCGGGGCGGGGCACGAAGACCGGATCCACCACCGGCCAGCCGGGGCCGATGAGGGTGTAGAAGAGGGTGACCCCCGCGCTGCGGGCGGCGATGCGGGTGAGCCTGCGGCGGAGCGCCAGCACCTCGGCCTCGAGCCGCGCGGCCAGGGTCGGGCCGTCGACGGGGATGATCTGGGGCTCGAAGCAGTCGGGGCACTCGATGACGACGTCCACGTCGACCCGCGCGGGCGGGGTGATGACGTCCCGCAGGATCGGGCGGAAGGCCGCGTCGTGCAGGTGCCGCAGGACGCGCAGGACGTCGGAGAGATCCCGGCTCGCGGCGAGCGCCTCCACGTCGAAGTCGGTCTTCAGCGTGCTCCATGTGAAGCGGGTGTCGCGAGCCCAGTCGGTGGCCCACGCCGGCCCGCCGGCCTCGACGAAGGCCGCGGCGAGCACGTCCCGATAGTTCCAGGCGCAGCGGGCCCAGTCGACGAGCGCCGGGTTCGGCTCGACGTGCAGCGCGTCGAGGGGCACCGCCCGCGCCGGGCCCACGACCCGGACCGTGACCCCGGTGTCGGGCGGCGCGACGGCGCTCCAGGCGCGCAGGGGCAGCGTCACCGCGTCCGCCGCGTAGCGCAGGCCGAGGGGGGGCAGCAAATCGGGTCGCTCGGGTCGCATCAGGCGGGCCGCGACGAAGACCGAGGTCGTCGCATAGGGCGCGAGCCCCGGCGCGGCGCCGAGCGGGACCCGGTAGCCGTTCTCGAGCAGCCACGTCGTCAGCGCCTCGCCGTCGTCGGCGTCGACGATGGCCACGTCGTAGGGTCCCAGGGGGCGCCGCTCGATGACCTCGACCCCGTCCACGGGGATCGCGACCGGCGGCGAGAGCGGCCCGTCGGGCGGCTCCGGCTCGGTGAACGGCGAGTCGTGTCGGATCCACTCCAGGCAGTCGGGGCAGCGCGGGACCAGCCTGAAGGCCACGCCGGGGTCGAAGTGGAAGATCCGGCGGTCGGACAGCTCGACCCGGACCCCGGGCGCGGCCGGGGTCACCCAGACGAAGTCCCCCGGCGGCAGGTCCAGCTCGGGCTGGACGTGCACCTCGAGCGCGTCGCCGTCCAGGGCCAGCATGACCGCGAGGTCGGTGTTCAGCGCCGACGGCGGGCCGGGGCAGGCCTCCTGGGAGCAGGTCCGGGCGCCGGCCGGGGCGGGGGCGAGCAGGGCGAGTACGGCGAGCGAAGCCGCGAGGAGGCCCGGTCGGGGCGTGGGATGCGGGGTCCGCCCGGAGCCGGATCGGGGACGGCGGACGAGGCCGACGACCAGGAGCACGAGCAGGGGACCCACCGGCGCCGGCCCCTGGCCCACGTCGCACGCGCAGCCTCCGCGGCCCATGCCGTCGCCCTCGAACGGCGCGTCGATCGGGCCGGCGTCCCCCGGGATCGGGCCGACGTCTTCTGGTGTCGGGCCGGTGTCCACTGGCGTCGGGCCGGCGTCGGGCGCCTCCGGCTCGGGCCGCTCGGCCAGGAACGCCGCGATCACCGCGGTGTTGTCGACGACGACCTCCGGCGCCCCGCCCGCGGTCAAGCGCTCGATCCGGGCCGCCGCCGGCATGTCGGTCGGGGTCGGCTCGCCCCACACCAGCCCGTGCGGGTTCGAGCCGTCCTCGGCCGAGCGATACAGCACCACGCCGTCCCGCTCGACCGTGAAGCGGCCGTCGCAGGTGTAGTGGGCCTCGGCGTCGCGGGCGAGGGCGACCCCGGGCAGGTCCGGGTTGTAGCCGAAGACCGGATCGGCCACCGGCCAGCCGGGCCCGATGAGCGTGAAGAGGCGGGTGATGCGCGCGCTGCGGGCCACGAGGCCGTTGAGCGTACGCCGCGCCCCGAGGAGCGTCGCCACCCGCTCGGCGAGGATCGGGCCGTCGATCGGGATGATCTGAGCCTCGAAGCACCCCAAGCAGCCGAGCAGCGTCTCCACGTCGACCCCCTCCGGCGGGGTGATGATGCCCCGCAGCATGGACCGGAAGGCGGAGTGGAAAGGTCTCAGGGCGTCGAGCACGTCGGCCAGGGTCTCGCTCGCCGCGACCGCGTCGAGGTCGTACGCCGTGCGCAGGTCGTCCCAGACGCGGCCCGCGGGATAGTCCCGGTCGGTCACCCACGCCGCCTCGCCGGCCTCGGCGAAGGCGGCGGCGACCACGTCGCGGTAGTTCCAGCCGCAGCGCCGCCAGTCGACGTAGGCCAGGTTCGGGTGGATGTGCAGCGCGTCGAGGGGCGCCGCCCGGGCGGGGCCGAGGATCCGGACCTCGATCCCGGTGTCGGGCGGGGCGACCGCGCTCCAGGCCCGCAGGGGCAGGGCGGCGGCGTCCGCCGGGTAGCGCAGGCCGAGCGCCGCGATCTCGTCGGCCGGGTCGGGCTGGCTCAGCCGGGCGGCGACGAAGACCGATCCCGGGAGGTAGGGCGCGAAGCCCGGGGCGGCGTCGGCCGGCACCGGGAAGCCGTTGGCGATGAGCCAGTCGGTCAGCGCCTCGCCGGTGTCGGGGGCGAGAACGGCGAGATCGTAGGACGCCAGCGCGCGCCGCTCGAGCACCTCGACCCCGCCCATCGGCACCTCGACGGGCGGCGAGACCGGCCCCTCGGGCGGCGTCGGCTCGGGGTACGGCGAGTCCGGCCAATCCCGCTCGATGCAGTCGGGGCAGCGGGGGCGCAAGCCTATGTGGTAGGGGGCGTTGCCGATGATCCCGCGGTCGGAGATCCCCACCCGGACCCCCGGCGGGGCCGGGGTGACCCAGACGAAGTCGCCCGGCGGCATGTCGAGCTGCGGCGCGACGTGCAACTCGACCGCGTCGCCATCGAGGGCCAGCAGGACCGAGAGGTCGGTGCCGATGGCCGATCGGGGGCCGGGGCAGAGTTCGCCGTAGCAGAGCTGGCCGGCGGCCGGAGCGGAGAGGGTCAGGGCGAGCAGCGCGATCAGGGGGACGAGGCGCGTCGGGCGGGGCATGGGGCTCCTCGTCGCGGGGACGGGTTCCGCGAACGGCACACCCTATGCCGAACCGCGCCAGGCTTTCAGGCGCCGTCGAACAAACCCAGCACCACCAGCGCGGCGCCCAGGTCGTCGACCATCAGCCGCCCCTCGCCCAGCGCCTGCGCCGCGGGCAGCACGCCCAGCGCCATGCGCACGAAGGTGCCCCCGTCGGCGGTGACCGTCGCGGTCGGCGGCGGGGTGCCGGGCAGCGGGTCGCCCTCGATCACCTCGGCGATGCCCCGGCGCACGGTCAGGGTGAAGCGGCGGCCGTCCAGCTCGAGGGCCAGCGCGACGTGCCGCTCGAGCGCCTCGGCCGCCCGCAGCCGGGTCGGCAGGACCCGCAGCACGGCCTCGACCGGGATGGCGTCGAGCAGGGCGTCGTCCAGGACCGCCTCCCCCTGGGCCGGTGGCGGCTCGCCGGCGAGGCGGCGGGCCTCTTCGAGCAGCCATGCCCGGCCGTTGGTGTTCTCCACCCGCAGCCCGAGCGCCGTCCGGGCCTCGGCGCCGACGCCGTCGATGCCCGCCGGCGCCACGCCCGCCCGGCGCAGCTTGTCGAGCAGGTGCAGCGCGAAGCGGGGGTCGCCGCCGGCCAGGGCCCCCCGCGCCGCGCCGAGCACCGCGTCGGGGCCGCCCATCAGCGCGACCTCCCGGGCGATGGCGTCGGCCGCCGGGTACAGCGTCGCGGTGCGCCCGTCGAACCAGCCGACCCGGTTGCCGTAGATCGCCCGCGCCGACCAGTCGGTCTGGCCGTAGCGCTCGGCCAGCGAGGGCACCTCGATCAGGTGCGGCGGCAGCCCGGCGGTCGCGGCGATGGCGTCCACCGTGAGCCCCGCGTTGGCCCCCCGCACGACCTGATCCCGGACCCACTGGATGGCGTCCCGATGGGCGGTCAGCGCGGCCCGCACCGCGTCCCGCCCTACGATGGGGCGGGTGTGGCTCGGCACCAGCATCTCGGGGTCCAGGCGGCGCATGGCGTCGAGGCTGGCGATCCAGGCGTCGACATCCCGGGGGCGGGTCCCGCGGATGGTGTACAGGTTGGGGAAGGCGGCGTACCAGTTGTCGCCGGGCAGCAGCGCGCCGAGGTGTGGGATCCAGGCGAAGAGCTGGTCGGCGGTCTCGCCCGGGGCCCGGTACAGCTCGACGCTCACCCCGCCGAAGTCGAGCGCCGCCGCGTCGGTGAAGGTCTCGGTGGGCAGCCGCACGCCCGAGACCAGCGCCGCTTCGACGTCCGCCCGGCGGCCCAGCGCGCTGCACGGCAGGGCCTCGTCGGGCACCGACTGGCCGAACTGCTTCGCGCCCCGGCGCACCTCGCTGGGGCGGAAGGCGCCGTACTGCTCGATGACGCCCTCGGGCACGGCGGCGGTGGACCAGATGGGGGCGTCGCCGTCGCGCCAGACCGAGGCCCCGCCGATGTGGTCGATGTGGCTGTGGGTGTAGACCAGCGCGGCGACGGGGCCCGGCAGCTCGGCGTCGAGCGCGTCTCGGACCACCTCGGCCCGGGCGGGGCTCATGCCGACGTCGAAGATCACCCGCCCGGCCGGGGTGGCCAGCGCGATGGTATTGGCCAGATCGAAGCCCACGGCGACGGCGAGGTCATCGGCCAGCCGCTCGATCCGGGCCGGGCCCACGGCCTCGGCGCAGTGGCCGGCGAGCGCGGCGGCGACGGCGTCCGGGTCGCGGGTCTCGGGGATGGGATCGGGGGTCGGCTCGCGGGCGTCGGGCCGCGCGGCGTCCACCCGGGCGTCGATCTGCGGGGTGGCCGGCGCGGCGTCGGGGCAGGGGAGGGCGCCGTCGACCGCGGCCGGCGGGGTCACCGGATCATGGCAGGCGGCGGCCGTGATCAGCAGGGCGAGCAGCGGCAGGCGGGTCGGGCGCATCGCGACCTCCGGGGCGGGGAGGCGTCACTGTGCCAGCCCCCGGGCCCCGGGTCACGGGGCGCTTCAGCGGCGGATCAGGTCCTGGTCGACGTGCCGCTCCTCGCGCCACTCCACGCGCTCGCCGTCGACGGTCTCGTTCCACCAGCCATCGGTGATCTCGAAGCGGACCGACATCAGCACGACCCCGCCGTGGTTCGCGCAGGCGCTCGCGGCGCAGCCCATGCCGGTCGAGTCGGGGCTGCTCTGGAAGTCCCCGCTGGTGAAGGGGTTCAGGCCGGCGATGTCGTCGCAGGTGAACGAGGCTTCGGTGCCGTCCTTGCAGTCGGCGGTGCCCTGCCCGGTGTAGGTGCCGTTGCCGTTCATCCCGTAGGTGACCCGGGCCTGGGCGGTGGTGGCGGTGAAGACGAGGGCGGCGGCGGCGAGGGCGATGGCGCGGATCATGATGACTCTCCTGTGGTTGCCATGATGGCTGTGAGTGATGTCGTTGACTGTCTGAGATGTGGGCGGCGTGTCATCCGCCTTCACCCATGCCTTGCACGGCGGTCGGCGCCTGTTTTTTTCCGGCGGGCGATTTTTTTTTGTCGCCGGGCCGATGGCTCGACCGCCGGGCGTCGGTCTGGCACCGTGGCGGCGCACCACCCGGAGGCCCCGATGTCCGATCTGGAGCTGGTCGTCATCTCGCTGCGCTACTCGTCGTGGCCCATGCGCCCGTGGCTGGCCCTGACCCACGCCGGGATCCCGTTCCGTACTCGCACGGCGACGCCGACCCTGGGCTTCCAGGCGACGGCCGAGGGCGAGACCCGAGGCGGGCCCGATCCGCGCGGGGATCTGAAGCATCGCCGATCGCTGGGCAGCGTCACCGGCCTCTTCCCGGTGCTGTGGGCCGACGGCGAGCCGGTCCACGAGTCGCTGGCCATCTGCGAGTGGGCTCACGAGGCGGCGCCCGCGGCCCGGCTGTGGCCCGAGGACCGCATGCAGCGGGCCCGGGCCCGGTCGGTCGCCTGCGAGATGGCGGCCGGCTTCACCCACATCCGCCAGCACTTGTCGTGTCACCCGTTCGCCCGGGTGCCGGCCTTCGAGCCGAACGGCGCGACGCAGGCCGGGATCGACCGGGTCTTCGAGATCTGGACCCGGTCGCTCGACCGCTCGGGCGGCCCGTTCCTCTTCGGCCACCCGACCATCGCCGACTTCATGTACTTCCCGGTCGTGACCCGCTTCGACACCTACGGCGTCGCCCTCGCGCCCGCGCTGCGGGCCTACGCCGACGCGATGTGGGCCCTGCCGGCGGTGCAGGCGTGGCGCAAGCGCGCGGTGAAGGGGCCGCGGATCCCGGTGTACGACGCCTACATCGAGTCGCTCGGTGGCGATCCGGACGGGGCGCTGAAAGCGGGGTGAGCCCGGCTCACCCGTCGCTCATCATCAGCCGGATCTCGCCGGCGCGTGCGCGCAGCCGATGGCCGGCTTCGGTGCGCCCCTCGCGCAGCAGCGCCTCGGCGATCTCGTCGAGCACGAGAGGGAACTCGACCGAGCGCAGGGGCACGGCGGCGTCGACCTCGAGCGCGGCGTCGAGGTGGCGGTTGCGGCGGTCGAGCTGGCCGGCGCGCTGGGCGGCGCGGGCGATGAAGGCGTGCAGCAGGCCCACTCGGGGGTCGCCGCTGCGGGCGTCGAAGTGGCTCAGGGCCCGGGCGTAGAACGCCTCGGCCGCATGGGGGTCGCCCCGGTCGAGCGCGGCGTGGCCCAGGCGGGTGGCGCAGGCGGCGGCTTCGAGGTCTTCGCCCCGGTCCTCGAACAAGGCCAGCGCCAGACGGAAGGGCTCGGTCTTCGATCCGCCGCCCCGGCGCAGGCGGCACTCGCCCAGGCCGCGCAGGGCGCGGGCCCGGCTGCCGTCCCGGTCGGCGTGGGTCAGCGCCTCGACCGCGGCTTCGTACAAAGCGATGGCGGTGTCGTCCCGGCCGGCGCGCCGCTGGAGGTCGGCGATGCGCAGCATGGCCCGGCCCCGCAGGCCGGCGTCGGCGAGGCCGTCGGCCCGCTCGACGACCTCCCGGTAGCGGCTGACGGCGTTGCGGGTCTCGCCCGATCGCTCGGCGAGCAGGCCCAGCGCGAGCTGGCACCGGGCCTGCCCCGGGCCGTCGTCCAGCCGGCCGAAGCGGCTGTGGGCCTGGGTGAGCCGGATGCGGGCCTCGGGCAACAGCCCCCGGGCGAGCGCGAGGCGGCCCCCGGCCATCATCCGCCGGGCGGCCTCGGCCGGGTCGCGGCCCTCGGCGGCGACCTCGGCCAGCCGCAGCCGGTGGGTGGCCTCGTCGAGCTGGCGCCGGCCGAGCGCGGCCTCGCCGGCGATGCGGCGGGCGATCGCGGCGACCGCGCGGTCGATGACCCGGTCGGCCCACCCGGCGGCGGCGTCGGCGTCGGCCATGGCTTCGGCGTGGCGCTCGGTGGCCAGGGCCCACCGGGCGCGGGCGAGCCGCAGGCCGGCGGTGTGGCGGGCCCGGTCGCGGGGCACCCAGGTCAGCCAGCCGGCGGCGTCGTCGAGCGCGTCGGCGGCGACCCGGGGCCAGCCGTGCGCCAGGGCTTCGAGCGCCGCCTCGACCTGTACGTCGACCGCCTCGGCGATGAGCCCCCCGGCCAGCGCGTGCCCCGCCCGCTCGGCGGTGGTGGGGCCGCTGCCCTGGCGGGGCAGGCGGGCGATGGTGTCGGCCACCCGCCCGCACAGGATCGCCGCGTCGGAGCGGATGGCGACGTCGGCCCGCAAGGTGTCGGCGATGAGCCGGTGGGAGAACGCGACCCGACCCCGGGCGTCGCGGACCATCACCCCCCGCTGGATGAGGGCCTCGATCCCGGTCTGCAGGCGCTCGGGCCCGGTCTCGAACGAGACGGCCAGCGCGTCGACCGCGCCCTCGGGCAGGCGGTCGCCGATGAGCGCGAAGCACTCGGCCAGCCGGCGTTCGAGGGCCTGCTCGGGGTCGTAGAACAGGCGGTCGAGGCGGCCCCGGGTGAGCGTCAGCGGGTCGTCGGACGGGATGGGGACCGGGCCGTCGGAGACGTAGCCCCCGTCGGTCCCGTGCAGCACCCCCTGCTCGTGCAGCGCGTAGGCCGCGTGGGTCGCGTGCAGCGGGTTGCCCCGGGCGGCGGCCAGCACCGGGCCGCCCGCCTCGGGGTCGAGCCCGAGGACGTGGGCGACGAACATCGCCATACCGTCGGCGCCCAGCGGGCCCAGGCTGCGGATCGAGAGCACGTCGGCCCGGCGGTGCAGGAACGCCTCGGCCAGATCGAGCCCCCCGGGCTTCTCCGGGGTGTCGTCGGCCAGCGGAGGCGGCAGGCTGCGGGTCAGCAGCATCATCACCGGGGCCGGCGCCCGGTGCAGCACCCCGACGGCCTGATCGAGCGCGTGCATCACGTCGGGGCCGCCCCGGTGCAGGTCGTCGAGGCACAGCAACAGCGGCCGCCGGGTGGCGAGGTGGCGCAGCACGAACGCCAGCCGGGCCGGGTCGCGGCGGTCGAAGGGGCCGGCGCTCCACAAGAAGTCGGCCAGCGGCTCGGCGGCCTCGGAGTGCCCCAGGCCCAGCGTTTCGAAGGCCAGCGTCAGCGCCTCGACCGGGGGCACCTCGGGCTCGTCGGGCAGCCCCAGCGCGTCGCGCAGCGCCTCGCGGATACCGTCGGCGTCGGCCCGGCCCATGCCGGCCAGCATCCAGCCCCCGTCGGCCATGGTCTGGCGCAGCCAGCGGCACAGCCGGGTGCGGCCCATGCCCGGGGCCGACTCGATGACCGCCGCGGCGAGCTGCTTGTCTTCGCAGGCCCGCACCGCGTGGTCCCACAGCCAGCGCTGCACGTCGATGCGCCCGATGAGCGGCCCGTCGTCGGGGTCGACGACCTCGTCCACCGCGCCCTCGCCGGCCCGCACCACGTCCAGCGCCCGCCGCATCTCGTCGGCCGAGGCGAAGCGGCGGGCGGGCTCTTTCTCGAGGCCCCGCCGCAGGATGGCCTCGAGGCCCCGGGGCACGTCGAGCCCATCGATGGGCACGAAGGGCGGCAGCGGCGCGGTGACGTGCTGCACGACCACCGCGGTGGAGTTCTTGCCCGAGAACGGCGGCTCGCCGGTGATCAGCTCCCACAGCATCACGCACAGCGCGTAGAGGTCGGTCCACGGCCCCAGCTCGCCGTCGTTGGTGATCTGCTCGGGCGCCATGTAGATCGGGGTGCCGAAGATGTCGGGCATCGACTGGCTGATGCGGGCGTCGGCGTCGTCTTCCAGCCAGGCGAAGCCGAAGTCGAGCAGCTTGATCGCCTCGCCCCCGTCGGGGGTCCGGCTGACGACGACGTTGTCCGGCTTCAGGTCGCGGTGCACCACGCCCCGGGCGTGGGCGTAGGCCAGCGCGTCGAGGATCTCGTCGGTGGCGTCGAGCAACTCGTCGAGGCCCATGCCGACGTGCAGCCGGTCGGTCAGCGACATGCCCCGCAGCCACTCCATGGCGATGTAGGGGCCGACCCGGGGGTCGTCGGCGACGTCGTACAGCCGCACGATGTGGGGGTGCTCGAGCCGGGCGACGGCCCGCGCCTCGCGGTGCAGGCGTCGCCGCAGCCGGCTGTCGGCGACGTAGGCCGGCTTGAGCCACTTGAGCGCCAGCGCCCGGCCGGCGCGCAGGTCCTCGGCCCGCCAGACCTCGCACAGCCCGCCCTCGCCGATGGGATCGAGCAGGCGATAGCGCCCCCCGATCAGCTCGCCGGCCGCCCGCGACGTCACCGGGGAGCGACCCCGGCCAGGCCCGCGCGCAGGTGGCGCAGGCGGTCGGCCTCGGCCTGCCCGCCCAGGCTCTCGTGGATCCGGATCGCCCGCTCGAGCAGCAGCCCGGCCCGGCCGGCGTCCCCGGCCCGGGCGTCGACCTCAGCGATGCCCTCGAGCGCCCGGGCGAGGTCGTCGTCGATGACCGGCGAGCGGCTGTCGAGCTCCAGCGCGGCCTTCAGCTCTTGATCGCAGGCCCGCATGGCGCCCTGCTCGGCCCGGATCCAGGCGAGGCTGGCCCGCAGGATGACCTCCCGGCCTTCGTCCCCGATGTCGATGACGTGCAGCAGGGCCTCTTCGAGGCACGGCTCGGCGATTTCGAAGGCCCGCTGCTCGAGGGCCAGCATGCCCAGCTCTTCGCGGGTCGTCGCCGCCCGATCGGCGTCGCCCAGTACCTGCCACGCGGCGCCCGCGCTGCGGTAGTGCCCCGCCGCCTCGCCCAGCCGCCCCAGCTCGACGAGCAGCCGGGCCCGGCTGACGTGGGCCCGGGCCAGCCCGGCCGAGTCGCCCAGCGCGGCGTAGCCCCGGGCGGCGGTCGCGAAGTGATCCAGCGCGGCCTCGGTGGCGTGCAGCCGGCGGTGGGCCTCGCCGAGCAGCCAGTGGCAGAACGTCGACCCGGCCCGCAGCCGGGCCCGCTCGAACGCCTCGGTCGCCCGCTCGAGCACCATGCGGGCGGTGTCGTAGTCGCCCCGGCGCAGGGCCAGCTCGCCCAGCCCCTGCCACGCCCGGGCCACCCCCTGGTCGTCGCCCGAGCGGGCCATGGCCTTGCGGGCCTGCTCGTAGAGGTCGATCGCCAGCTCGGGGCGCCCCCGGGCCCGCTCGACCATCGCCCGCCCCAGCGCGGCCCGAGCGACGCCCCGGTCGTCGTCCACCTGACGGAACGCCTCCGCCGCCCGGGCGTAGGCCTGCCCCGCCTCGTCGAGCTGCTTCTGGCGCCGCAGCAGGTCGCCCACCACCAGCAGCGCCCGCCCGACCAGCGACGCCTCGCCCCGCTGCTGGGCCCACTGATGCACCCGGGCGGCCAGGGTCCGGGCCCGCTTCTCGCCGCCCCGGTGCAGCTCCAGCTCGCTGAGGTCGAGCCACAGGGTCGCCCGGCGGCGGGCGGCGTCGGGCGAGTTCAGCCGGGCCAGCAGCGTATCGCCCCGCTCGAGCAGCTCGAGCGCGGGGTTGATCTCGCCCGCGTCCCGGGCGCTGGCGGCGGCGATCATGAAGAAGCGGGCCGCGTCTTCGAGCCGCCCCCCGAGCTGGAAGTGCTCGGCGATGCGGGCGGCGAGCGGCCCCGCCTCGTCGCCGTAGTGGGCCACCATCGCCTCGGCCGCGGTCAGGTGCACCGCCTTGATCGTCGACCGGCGGGACTCCTCTTCGAGCAGCGCCTGGCGCAGCAGCGCGTGCACGAACTGCAGCCGGTCGACCTCGGGGTTGCGGTCCTCGACCAGCAGCCGGGCGGCCAGCAGGGCCTCGACCGCCCGCTCGACCCGCTCCCGATCCTCGAAGAGCCGGATCAGGTAGTCGACGAGCAGCGGGTAGTCGAACACCTCGCCCAGCACCACCGAGCACTCCAGCACCCGGTGCACGAACTCCCCATCGGCCAGCGCCCGCAGGCTGCCCCGGGCCCGGCGCAGCAGGGTCTCTTCGAGGGTGCGCGGCCAGCGCTTGGGGCGGGCGCTGCGGGCCAGGGTCAGCCGCCCGTCGCGCTCGACGAGCTCCCGGGCCTGCCGCAGCAGCATGATCAGCTCCCGGGCGAAGAACGGGTTGCCCTCCAGCCGGCGGGCGAGGCCCTCGGCGACCCGCGCCTCGAACGGCCCCAGGGCGTCGAGCAGGGCCAGCATCGCCTGATGCTCGATGGGGCCCAGGTCACGGCGATCGACGGTCACCCCGCGGTAGGGGGCCAGGGCCCGGGTGATCTCGCGGGCCCGGCCCTCGGGCTCGCCCCGGGCGTCGAGGTCGAACGCGACGACGGCCAGGATGGGGAACGGCGCCCGCTCGAGGGTCGAGGCCAGCCACGTCAGGAAGCCGACCACCTCGGCCCCGGCCCGCTCGGTGCCCTCCAGCGTCAGCAGGACCGGGCGCTGGCTCGCCGCCAGCCGCAGCGCGTCGGTGATGCGGGCGTAGAGCACCTCGCCCCGGACCTCGTCCCCCCGCACCGATCGCACCTGGGAGCCGACCGCGACCGGCGGGCGCAGGAACGAGGCCAGCGCGCCCAGGCCCACGTCGTCCACCGCCGGCCCCGACGCCCCCGCGCCCCAGCGGACGAGCACCTCGTGCAGCGCCTGCTCCGCCGGGCCCCGCTCCTCGGGCAATACCCCGAACAGCTCCTCGAGCGCGCCCCGCAGGCCGGCGCCGGCCCGGGCCCCGGCCGGCTCGTGCACCCCGCCGATGGTGGCCATCCACCCGCCCTCGGCGATCTGGTCGCGCAGCCAGGCCACCAGCCGGTTCTTGCCCATGCCGGCTCGGGCGCCGAGCATGACGATGCGCCCGTCCTGATGCTCGAAGACCCGGTGCACCGCCTCCCACAGCCAGAGCTGCTCGTCCTCCCGGCCGACGATCGGGACCTCGGCCCGGGGGGCCGGCGCCTCGGCTTCGAGGACCGGCATCGGGCCGGTCTCGGGGGCCGGGGGCAGGCTCTCGGCCGACGACGACGGACCCCCGGGGGCCGCCGCCTCGCCGACCATCAGCGCGATGCGGGCCGCGGCGTCGCTGCGGGGCACCAGCTCGGCCGAGCGGGCGGCGCCCCCGGCGTGGAACGGGGCCAGCGCCCGCCGCATCTCGGCCGCCGAGGCGTAGCGCTCGTGGGGCTGCTTGCGCAGGGCCCGCATCACCACCGCCTCGAGCCCCGGGGCGACGTGCACCCCCGGCCGGGGGATCAGCTCGGGCACCGGCTCCATGAGGTGCTTGAGCGCCACCGCCATGCCGTGGGCCCCGGTGAACGGCGGCTGCCCGGCGAGGAACTCGTAGAGGATGACCCCCATCGCGTACAGATCGGTCGCCGGGCCGACCTTGCCCTTGCCCGACGCCTGCTCGGGAGCCATGTACTGCGGGGTGCCGAAGGCGTCCTGGTTGACCGCGGTCAGCTTGGTCTCGGAGTCGTCCTCGATGCGGGCGAAGCCGAAGTCGAGCAGCTTGGCCATCGGCCGGTCGGGGTCGTCCCCCTCGACGACGACGATGTTCTCCGGCTTGACGTCCCGGTGGATCACCCCCCGGGCGTGGGTGTAGGCCAGCGCGGCGAGCATCTGGTCGACGATGTGCAGGATGACCGTCAACGACAGATCGGCCTTGCGCCGCTCGGACATGGGCGTGCCGGCGATCAGCTCCATCGAGATGAACGGGATGCCGTCCGCGTCCTCCCCGTACTCGTACATCCGCACGATGTTGGGGTGGGACAGCGCCGAGACCGCCCGCGCCTCGCGCATGAACCGGCGTCGGATGCGGGCCTCGCGGGCGTACTCCGGCCGCAGGCACTTCAGCGCGACCTCCAGCGCCCGCTGGTGATCGGTCGCCCGCCACACCCGCCCGACCCCGCCCTCGCCGAGCAGGGAGTCGATTTCGAACCGATCGGCGAACCGGTCGCCAGCCTGCATCCCGTCATCCGCTGCCGTGCGGCCGCCGGCCTCGCCCGACCCTCGGGGTGAACCGGCGCCCGACACCAGCCCGACCTTAACCCGACGCTGTGCGGGGCACAATCAGAGGGCCGGGGGAGAATCTCCGGACACTTCGGGGTCGTCGTCCCCTATTCTCCCCATGAGCCAGGGCAACCCGCACGATCGATACTTCAAGGCGACCTTCTCCGACCCCCGGGTGGCCGCCGAGGCGCTGCGGCGTCGCTTGCCGCCCGAGATCGCCGAGCGCATCGACTGGTCCCGCCTCGAGCGCATGCCCGCCGAGTTCGTCGGCGAGGATCTCACCGGTCGCCACGCCGATCTCGTCTTCAAGGCGCCGCTCGCCGGCCACGACGCCTACATCTTCGTGCTCTACGAGCACCAGTCGTCGAGCGACGGCATGATGCCGCTGCGAGCGTATATCTACATCGCCCGCATCTGGCAGCGCTGGTGGCGGGAGAACCCGGGCGCCCGCAAGATGCCGGCCATCATCCCAGTGGTGCTGTATCACGGCGCCCGGCCGTGGAGCGGGCCGACCACGCTGCGCGCGCTGATCGACCTGCCGCCGCCGCTGCTCGACGCCCTCGCGCGCCATCTGCCCGACTTCGAACTGGTGCTCGACGATCTGAGCCGGGCCACCGACGCGGACATCGAGCGCTCGACCCGCTTCACGCTGGCGACCCTGGCGCTGCTGGTCCTCAAGAACGGCGCGGTGCTGCCCGACCCGCTGACCGAGCGGCTGATGGGCCACCTCGCCGCGGCGCTGGGGGATGAGTCGGGGCAGGCGGCCGTCGAACGGGCGCTGCGCTATGTGTACACTGTCACCGACATCGACGCGGCGCGGATCCGGGCGAAGGTCGCCCGATCCGCACCCGGAGACCGGCTGCGAGAGGTGATCATGACGACCGCCGAGCAACTGCGAGCCGAGGGGTTCGAGCGGGGCATCGAGAGAGGCATCGAGAAGGGCATCGAGAAGGGCATCGAGAAGGGGATCGAGCAAGGCATAGAGAAGGGGCAGGCCCAAGGGCGGATCGCCATGCTCCTGCGCCTGCTCACCCTCAAGTTCGGCGAGGTGCCCCCCGAAGTCCGGGCCCGGATCGAGCGGGCCGATGTGCCCGCGCTCGATCGCTGGGCCGAGCGGGTCCTCACCGCGCCCGACATGGCCGCGGCGATCGACTGACGCGGCGATCGACTGACCCGCCGATCGCGCCTCACGGCGCCGCCCGGGCCCGCAGCGCCACCCCGAGCTGATCGTTGTCGTCCACCTGCCCTCCCAGGCGCAGCAGGTGGAACCGCCCGTTGCCCCGGGTGCTCACGCAGCGCTGGCCGTTGGCCTCGCCCGCCGCCTGGTTGGGGCACGGCCCCCAGCTCGCGCTGCCGTCGGCCGGGCCCCGGTTGTTGTCGGCCCAGCCCACGAAGACATCCACCGACTGCTGCAGCGCCGCCGCCCGCCGCGGATCGGCCTCGTCCCGGCAGATCCAGGCGAAGCCGAAGCCGTCGTTGCCGTCCACCTCGCCTCGCAGGTTCACCTTGCGATAGGCCCCGTCGAGGCCGCTCGACGTGCACCCGAGCTGCCCCGCCCGGCCGACCCCCGCCTGAGGACACGGCCCCCACACCGGCGAGTCGTCGGGCGAGGCGTTGTTGTCCCCGTGGCCCCAGAACACCGCGCAGTGGCTCTGCATATAGGCCGCCAGCGCCGGGTTCGCCCCGTCGTCGCAGATGAAGGACACCGCGATCTGATCGTTGTCGTCGACCTCGCCCGAGAACTGCAGCCGGGCGAAGCGCCCGTCGCGGCGGGTCCCGGCGCAGCGCACGTCGCCCGCGTTCTGCCGATCGCGCCCGGGGCAGACGCTCCAGGTCAGCGAGCCGCTCGCCGGGCCCCGGTTGTTGTCGGCGACGGCGAGGAAGACCCGGCAGCGCTGGGCGATGTACGGGCCGCACACCCCGTGGTCGTCGACGACCCCGTTGCAGTCGTCGTCGACCCCGTTGCAGGTCTCGACCGGCACCGCGCCGCAGCGCCCGCAGGCGTTGAGCAGCCCCTCGTCGGTGCGCCCGTCGCAGTCGTCGTCATCCCCGTCGCACACCTCGATCGGCACCGGCCCGCAGCGCCCGCAGGCGTTGAGGGTGCCCTCGTCCGTGGCGGTGTCGCAGTCGTTGTCCGCCCCGTCGCACACCTCGGCCCCGGTCGGGGTGCAGGCGTACTCGCAGCCGTCGTCGGCCCGGCCGTTGGCGTCGACGAAGCCCCCGTCGCAGTCGCCGAGCACGCAGGCCCCCTCGACGCAGGCCAGACCCCGGTTGGGCTGCCCGACGCAGGCGTTGCCGCAGCGCCCGCAGTTGACCAGATCGGACGCCACGTCGATGCCGTCGTCCACGACGCCATTGCAGTCGTTGTCGACCCCGTCGCACGCCTCGACCCCGCCCCGGGTCGGCTGACAGGCGTACTCGCAGCCGTTGGCCGGATCACCGTCGAGGTCGACGAAGCCCCCCTGGCAGCCCCCGATGAGGCACTGCCCGCCCTCGCAGCGGGCCGCGGCCCCCGGCAGATCGCAGATCCGCCCGCAAGCCCCGCAGTTCGCGACGTCGGTGATCAGGTCGAAGTCCTCGTCGGCGGCCCCATCGCAGTCGTTGTCCAGGCCGTCGCACAGCTCGGGCGCGTCGAGGCCCTCGTCGACGGCGCCGTCGCAGTCGTTGTCGATGGCGTCGCACGCCTCGGCGCCCTCCCGGGTCTCGAAGCAGGCGTACTCGCAGCCGGTGCCCGGATCGCGGTCGGCGTCGTGCCAGCCCTCGTCGCAGTCGAGCATCACGCAGCGCCCCTCGCGGCAGTCGCGGCCGGCGTGGGCGAAGGCGCAGACGGTGTCGCAGAAGCCGCAGTTGTCGGGGTCGCTCTGGCGGTCGAAGTCCTCGTCGGCGGCCCCATCGCAGTCGTTGTCCAGGCCGTCGCACGACGCCTCGCCGTCGGCCTCGTGGATGGCGGGGTAGGCGCAGACCCACGCCCCATCGTCGCACGCCGGGCGGGTGCCGGCGCAGACCCCGTCGGGCAGGCAGGCCGCCTCGGGCGGCGGGGCGTCGAGGCCCTCGTCGCTGCGGGCGTCGCAGTCGTTGTCCCGATCGTCGCACCGCTCGTCGGCGCCGGGGTGGGTGGCGGGGTCCTCGTCGTCGCAGTCGGGCCCCAGGCAGTCCGCGCCGGTGCCGTAGCCGTCGCCGTCCCCGTCGCGGCACGGCTCGCAGCCCTCGCCGTCGGCCGGCGCGCACTGGCGCACCGTGGTCGGCTCGCCGTCGACCTCCCGCTCGAACTCGAAGCAGGCGTAGCCTTCGGGGCAGACCCCGTCGGCCGAGCAGTCCTCGCCGCAATAGGTGCGCAGGCCGATGGGCAGGCACAGATCGGCCGGATCGTCGCACTCGCGGTCGGTCTCGCACGGCTTGCAGACGTCGGGCTGGTCGGTGAGGCAGACGAAGGTCCGGTCGGGGCCGGCGTTGCCGATGGGGGCGCACTCGAAGCCCGCCGGGCACTCGCCGCAGGTGCGGGTGCAGATGCGGCCGGCCTCCCGGGCCTCGACGCAGTAGCCCGAGACGCACTCGGCGTCCTCCTCGCAGGGCTCGCCGAACTCGCCCCGGCGGCCCACATCGGGCCGGGCGTCGACCACCGGGGGCAGGTCCAGATCGACCGCCTGATCGGGCAGCCCGAAGTCGGCATCGCCGACGACCGCCGGGTCGTCGACGCAGGCCGTACAGATCAGGGTCGCGATGACGAACGCGAAGCGCGCGGCGCGGTGCATGGCTCCTCCCCCCGGCGCTCCCGGCGCCATCGGGGGAGTATAGCTCACTGCAAGCCGGCGAACCCGGGGTCGACCACCCCCGCCTCGACGATCTCGACCCGGTACCACGCCCGGATGGTGCACTCGCCGGGATCGTCCCACTGGTCGAACTCCAGGTCGAAGAGCCCGCCGTCGGCGATCTGATCGGCGGTGTAGTACACCTCCTGCGCGCCGAGGCGGTCCTGCCGGCCGAGCCCCGAGGCGCTGAACAGCTCGCCGACCAGGGTCAGGCCGGTGCCGTCCCGGGGCAGGACGATGTCGGCCTGCACCGCGTCGGGCGGGAGCTGGAGGGCGGCGATGTCGACGCTCTCGTCCTCGTCGATCTCGAAGGCGTCCTGCGGGCTCAGCCGGAACTCGCGCCGCTGCAGCTCGCCGTAGCCCTGGCCGGGGGCGATGGCGAACTCCCAGTAGATGTCGCACTCGTCGTCGCCGATGTGATCCAGCCGCTCGAGCGACACCCGCACCCGGTCGTAGCGCACCACCCGCTCGTGGTCGACGACCCACGCCGCCGCCGGCAGCAGGCCGACGCCCGCGTAGCGCACGAAGCCCAGGTAGCGCCAGGTGTTGGCCTCGGCCGAGGGCTGGTCGACGAAGCGGACCGCGCCCGGATCGAGCGTGGCGACCACGTCCCCCCCGACCTCGAGGGCGATGTCCTCGGCGGTCAGCGTGCGGTACTCCTCGGGCATCTCGCCGAACTGCCCCAGGCCGTCGGCCGCGTCGCGCACGATGTACAGCGCCTCGATGCCGGGGTTGGTGATCGGATCCCAGCTCAGCTCGATGGCCGCGCCGTCGTCGATCGGGCGGGCGTCGAGGCCGTCGAGGGTGAACTCATCCACCTCGAGCGGCCGCAGATCGAGCCCGTCGACCAGCGAGTCGCCGTCGGTGTCGGGGTCGAAGGCGTCGGTGCCCGCCTGCTGCTCGGCGGCGTCGTCGAGGCCATCCTCGTCGGTGTCGGCCCGGGTCGGATCGCTCACCGCGTGGGTCGGCCGGGGATCTTCGGGGCTCCAGCCGTGCAGCACCTCGTCCCCGTCGGCCAGCCCGTCGCCGTCGGTGTCGACCGCCTCGTCGGAGGTGCCCAGCCGGACCTCGGTGCGCACCCCCAGGCCGTCGCCGTCCTTGTCCTCGTCGTACACCAGGTGGATCGCGTCGCCCGGCATCAGCCGCAGCGTCTCGAAGTCATCGAGCACCGCGCTGGCCACGCCCTCGCGCACCCGCAGCACGTTCCACCGGCCGATCGCGCCCGGGTCGTGCATCGAGCCCGGCGCGGTGTGCCCCTCGAGCCCGGCCAGCACCGTCACCGGGCGCCCGTCGGCCCCTGGCACCCGCTGGATCTGCACGTCCTTGCCCAGCCACTCGCGCAGCCCCTCGACCAGCAGCAGCCCCGTCGGCTCGCCGGTGGCCGGGTCGTAGCGCATGTTGGTCGCCAGGATGGCCTGGGTGGAGGGGATGTCGACCGTCGGCCCGTGATCGATGATCACCATGCCCGTCCGGCCCCGGCGCACGGTGGCGTCGTGCCCGAAGGCCCGCCCGTCGGCGTCGACCAGCTCGAAGCCCGAGACCTCCAGCTCCAGGCCCCGGGGGTCCTCCATCAGCGCCACCGCGTCGTCCCAGCCGAGGGTGTCCCGGCGGAAGTAGACGCTGCTGTGGGTCTCGCCCGGCCCCAGCGTGCGGGCCGGGAACTGCGTCCGGGGGTCGGCCGTCTCGATGTGGGCCAGGGCCCGCCGATGCCACGGGTTGCGCCGGTCGCGGTGCAGCAGGGTCATCGAGGCGTTGCGCACGGTGAACGCCACCCGGCCGGTGTTGGCCAGGGTCACCGGGAAGGCCACGTAGCCGCTCTCGAAGGTGAGCTGCCGCGACTCGGCCCGATCGCGGGCCTCGGCGACCTGGGCCGAGGCCTCCTCGGTGTAGGAGCGGTCGGTGGTCAGGCTGACCTGGCGGGTGGTGGTCATCTCGGTGTTGAACTTGGCCACCACGTGGATGCCGCCGGCCCAGCCCGCCTCGAGCCCGAAGCCCACCGCCAGGGAGAACGACTCCGAGTTGGTGCGGCTCTCGCCGTGGCTCACGCTGACGCTGCGGGTGGTCGCCTGGCTGACCGAGAACGACCGGCTCTCCCCGTTGGTCAGCGTCGTGTTCAGCCCGATCTCGGGCACCGACTCCACGGTCAGCTCGAGCTGAGGCAGGTCGGCGATGCGGGGGTCGGTGCCCAGCTCGACGTCTTCGTAGCGATCGTCGAAGCCGTCCCCGTCGGTGTCGGCGAGGGCCGGCGAGCTCTCGTTGCGCTCATACTCGGCGCCGTCCCAGAACCGGGGGTCGTCGCCGGCGTCGTCGTCGCTGTCGACGTCGTCGGCCCGGCTGCCGAGCACGTGCACCTCGAAGTGATCGTCGAGCCCGTCGCCGTCGGTGTCCGCCTTCAGCGGATCGAGGCCCCGCGCCTGCTCCTCGGCGTCGTCGAGCCCGTCGGCGTCGGAGTCGGCGAGGTCCGGGCGGGGCTGCACATGATACCGCCGGGCCTCGTCCCGGGCGCCGTAGACCACGACCTCCCACCCGGCGGCCTCCTCGGCGTTGGTGAGCCCGTCGCCGTCGTCGTCCCCGTCGGGCGGCATGTCGTTGCCGGCGCAGCCGGCGAGCGCGAGGGCGGCGGCGAGCGCGGCGCTGCAAACGGGACGGAGTGGTCGGAGTATGCGGTTCATCGGGGCCTCCCGGCACGGGTTCGGGAGACCTTTCTGCGAGAGCTATGCCATTTTCGGGAGTCGGCCGGATGGGGCCCCGCGGCCCCGGTGGGGAGCGCGGACCCCAGGGCCCCGAACGGGGGTGTGACGTGGGCGCCCCGGTAGGGGGCGGCGGCTCAGAAGACGTTGATCGCCGGGAAGAACAGCTCGACCCGGCGGCTGCCGCTGAGGCCGGCCGGGCTGCGGTTGACCCCGCCGAGCAGCAGCACGGTGCGGGTGTCGAGGGAGACCGCCCGCAGGCCGAAGCGCGGCTCGGAGAGCGCGCAGCCGGATTGGACCGGGGTGTCGGTGTACAGCAGCCGGCCGGGAGCCTCGGGATCGTCGGCGGGCACGAGGCGGCTGGTCGCGGTGAGCGGGTCGCCGCCGACCCGGCCGCCGACCACCAGCACGTAGGGCGCCCGGCCGCCGTCGTCGATGACCGCCAACGCCGCCTCGCCCCGGGGCACCGTCAGCTCGCCACGGCCCTCGACCGCGAAGCCCTCGAGCGCGACCCGCTCGACCCGGGCCACCGGCGCGTCCCGGCCGGCGTCGGCGTAGCCCCCGACGAACAGGATCGCCGCGCCGTTCTCGACGAGCGCCGCTCCATGGCCCCAGCGGGGCGTCGGCAGCTCGGCGGCGCCGGGGCGGATGAAGCAGCCGATGTCGTCGGTGGGGCTGCCCCCGCCCACGCAGCCGGTCTGGGCCGGGTTGATCGTGAACATCTCGATGGGCGCCACCGGCGCGCCGTCCGGGCCCCGCCCGCCGCCGAGCAGGACCGGGTTGGCCCGCTGCCCGGTGGGGGTCATCGTGAACCGGCTGCGGGCGACGCGCAGCGACCCCTGCACCCGGAAGCGGCCGGCGATCGGGTCGCCGGTGGGCGGCATGAAGCGGGTCGCGGTGGCCAGCGGGGTGCCGTCGCCGGTCTCGCCCCCGACGACCAGCACCGATCCGTCGGGCAGCTTGCGGGCCTGATGCCACGCCCGGCCCTCGACGGCGAGCATGGCCGGCAGGGGGCGCACGGCGTCGACCTCGTCCGGCTCGACCAGAGCGGCCGTGTCGGAGACGGTCAGCGTCTCGCCCGAGACCCCGACGACCCCCCCGACGACGAGCACCTCGCCGCTGTCGAGCTGGGTCGCGGTGTGGAACGCCCGGGGCAGCACCAGCCGCCAGGGCAGGGGGATGAGCTGGTTGTGCACCGGGTCGAAGATCTCGGCGGTGTCGAGGATGCGCTCGGGGCGGCCGTCGGCGTCGACCTCGGCCCCGCCGAGCAGCAGCACCCGCCCGTCGGCCAGCCGGGTGACGCTGGCCCCGACCCGGCGCCCGTGCAGGTCGGCCGATCCGCCGTCGCCCGGGTCGCGCAGCGGCGAGGCCCGGTTGAGCCCCACGCAGTCGCTGCGCCCGATCTGGATCGGCACCTCGGCGCTGCCCCCCGGCCCGACGTCGAACGGCTGGCTGGCGCCGTAGAACAGCACCGCGTTGCCGCTGCCCCGGAACCCGCGGGCGGTGAAGCGGCGGCCCTCGCCGGTGGGCGCGGCGGTGACCCGGCCCCGGCCGGCGGCGAGGTCGAAGCTCTCGACGAACTGCTCGCCGTCGGCCTCGAGCACAAGCTCGAGGGTGTCGGCTTCGCCGCCGGTGAGCAGCGTGTCGTGCAGGGCGCCCTCGGCGGGGTAGACCCGCACCTCGACCGCGGCCCCGTCGCCGCTGCACCCGGCGAAGCTCAGCGCGGCGAGCGCCAGGAGCGGCCGGCCGATGAGACAGGCAGAGCGGATCACCAGCGCACCTCCGCGTCGAAGTCGTCGCCCGCGTCGGCCGGGGTCGCCAGCAGCACCGCGGCGGCGACGCCCGCCCCGACGACGGCCACCCCGCCCACGACCCACACCCAGGCGGCGACCCCGTCGTCGTCTTCCTCGGGCGGGTCCGGCTCGGCGGGGCGCTCGACCGGGATCGGCTTGCGGTTGACCACCGGCGCCCGCTCGGGGGCCGGCTCGGGTGGGGGCGCGGGCGCCAGCGCCGGCTCGGGGGCCGGCGCTGGCGGCGGAGGCGGCGGATCGGGGTCGGGCGGCGGGGGGGCGACCGGCGGCGGGGCCGGCGCGCGCACGGCGACCTGGCCCCCGACGACGACCTTGTCGGTGGGGAAGGTCGTGACCGCAGCCTCGATGGCGTCGGCGAACTGCTTGGCCTGCACCGAGGCGCTCGCGAGGTGGGCCCGGAACGGGAACTCGTCGAAGGCGGCGGTCTGCTTCTCTTCGACCCCGTAGATGAAGGCGTCGAGCACGAAGCTGTTGCCCCGGGCCGACACGTAGCTCACCACCACGTACTCGGTGCGGGTCTTCTTCGCCACCGCCTCGGCCATCTCGCGGAACGGCGCGCCGACGTTGCCGCTGCGGGCCAGGGCGACGAGCGCCTGCACCTCGGCCTCGGTGGCCGGCTCGGGCGGCGGCGGCCCCAGCTCGGTGGCCGGCTTCAGGGTGATGGTCGTGGTGCCCCCGCCCTTGATGCGGATGCGCTCGCCAGCGAGCCCCGCGGCCTCGTGGCTCGCCTGCACATAGTGATCGCCCCGGATCTGCTTGCGCAGCGTCACCGGCGCCTGCCCGACCTCGACCCCGTCCAGCCGGATCGTGGCCCCGGGCGGGTCGCTGACGATCTCGAGCGTGCCCCGCTTCTTCTTCAGCAGCTTGGTCTTCTCGTCGGCGAACAGCGCCTTGGCCGCGTCGCTGTACTCGTCGAGCGGCTCGGCGTCGGGGGCCATCGCGATGACCCGGCGGAAGAAGTCCCGGGCGTCGGCGTCGTACTCCAGCGCCTGGCTGACCGCGCCGAGGTAGCCCAGCGTCTCCAGCACCGCCTCCATCTTGTTCACCGAGGCCAGCCCCGCCTCGTACAGCTCGAGCGCCGCCCGGAGCTGGGCCATGGCCTGCTCGTTGTCGCCGGCCCGGAAGGCGCCCTTGGCCGCCGAGCGCAGCCGCTCGGCCTGCTCGACCCGGGGGTCGGGCTCGCCGGCGGTGATCGAGCCCAGGGTCGGCTGATCGGCGGTCTCGACCGTCGAGCGGCGGATCAGATCCTTGCGCACCGTCTCGTCGATCGTCTTCGACAGCAGCGAGGCCCCCGGCGCGTCGCCGGGATCGATCGGGGCGATCCACACCCGGGGTGGCAGGACCCGGGCGTCGGCGGCGGCGGGGCCCAGGCCGAGCGGGGCGAGCAGGGGCACGCCGAACAGCACCTGGAGGCCGGCGAGCAGGCCGGCGAGCGGGGCCCCCGCGCGGCCGAGGGGCGGACGAACTGCGGACATCGAGCACTCCCGGCGACACGCGCCTGTACATGCCAGCGAATGGCGGTAGCATGGCGCCCGGCCGTCGGTCAACGTCGCGCGCGGCGGCGCTCGGGGCGGTCGTCAGGGAGCCCATGCGCCAGTCGATCCCCGGCCGGGTCTTCACCGGCTTCGTCCTGCTCTTGCTGACCTTCGGCGGGGTGACGGTCTACACCGTCTGGCAGGTGCGGGCGCTGGGGCGGGACGTGGCCCGGGTCTACGCGACGGTGGTGCCGCTGCCGGCGATCGTGGCCCAGATCCGCAGCGACCTCCAGGGGCTCGACCTGCTGCTGGCCCTGGAGTCCCCCGACCGGGTGGCCCGCCAGCGGGACGCCCACGTCATGCAGCGGCGCACCTCGTACCTGCGCGCCATCGGGGGCCACCTCGAGCAGGCCCGGCGGCGGATGGCGGCCGACGACGCCCCGCCCGAGGTCCGCCCGCTCGCCGAGCCGCTGCTCGACCTCGAGCGGCAGTTCGCCGACCTCGAGCGGGCGGTGCAGGCGTGGTTCGCGGTCATCGACGACCCCGGCCGGGCCGAGCCCCTGCGGCGGGAGGCCCGCTCGGTCCTGACCCGCCTCGGCCGGCGGGTCGACCTGTTCGAACTGGCGCTCGACGAGGCGCTCGACCGGGCCATCCTGGCGTTCAGCATGGAGGAGGAGCGGGCCGCGTGGGGCGCGATCGTGCTGGCCGCGGTGGCGATGGTGCTCGGCGTCGGCATCACCCTCAGCGCCGCCCGGCTGCTGCGGCCGCTGCGCTCGCTGCGGGCGGGGGTCGAGCGCATCGCCCGGGGGGACTACGCCGGCGAGCCGGTGGTCGTGGCCGGATCGGGCGAGCTGGCGGCGCTGGCCGGGGACTTCAACCGCATGGCCGACGCCATCCGTCGGCGGGACGACCAGCTCAGCGCCCAGCAGAAGGAGCTGCTGCACCGGGAGCGGCTGGCGACGGTGGGGCGCATGTCGGCCCAGATCACCCACGAGCTGCGCAACCCGCTGTCGAGCATCGGGCTGAACTCCGAGCTGTTGATGGAGGAGCTGGCGCTGGCCGAGGTGCCCGCTCTGTCGGGGGCCCGGGACCTGCTCGCCGACATCATCAAGGAGGTCGAGCGGCTGCGCGAGATCACCGAGGAGTACCTGCGCTTCGCCCGCCTGCCGCGCCCCGAGCGGGTGCCGGTGGACCTCAACCACACCGCCGCCGAGCTGGCCGAGTTCGTGCGCTACGAGATGGAGCGGGCCCGGGTCAAGGTGCGCCTCGACCCCGATCCGGCCGGGCGCCCGGCGCTGGTCGACCCCAACCAGCTCCGCTCGGCGCTGCTCAACCTGCTGCGCAACGCCCGGGAGGCGATGGGCGACGGGGGGCACATCGTGATGCGGGTCCGGACCCTGGGCGACTGGGCGACGCTGGCGGTGGTCGACGACGGGCCGGGGGTGCCCGAGGAGATCCGGGAGCGGCTGTTCGAACCGTTCTTCAGCACCAAGCCCCAGGGCACGGGGCTGGGGCTGGCCATGGTGCGCAAGATCATCGAAGCCCAGGACGGCCGGGTGCGCATCGACTCGACCCCCGGCCGGGGCACGACGGTGCGGCTCGAGCTGCCCCCCGCGCCGATGGCCGAGGCGTCGCTGCCGCCCGAGGGGCGGGCGCCCGAGGCCGGCGCAGGCGAGGAGGCGGCGGGGTGAGCTTGAAGGCGATGACCTACAACATCCGGCTGGGCGTCGAGTCGAGCCTGGACGCGGTGGCCGACGCGGTGGCCGCGGTCGGCACGCCCGACCTGCTGGCGCTGCAAGAGGTCGGCGACCGGTGGAACATGGGCCAGCGGGTCGACCAGGCGCGGCACATCGCCGACCGCCTCGGGCTGGCCCACGCGGTGTTCGCCGGGGCCCTCACCGACGCCGAGGGTGGCCGCTACGGCATCGCGCTGTGCAGCCGGGGCTCGCTGAGCGCGGTGGAGATCGAGCCGCTGCCCCCGATCGAGGACGAGCAGCGGGTGATGCTCACGGCGGTGGCCGCCACGCCGCTGGGGCCGGTGACCGTGATCGGGACCCACCTGAGCATCCGGGCCGACGAGCGGCTGCGTCAGGCCCGCGTGATCGGGGCGGCGGCGGCCGCGGCGGCGGGGCCGGTGCTCGTGCTCGGCGACCTCAACGACCAGCCGGGCACCCCGACCGTCGGCGCCGCCCGGGGCGGGCTGACCGATGCGTTCGATGCGGCGGGATCGGGGCCCCCGGAGACCTTCAGCGTGATCGACCCCCACCGGCGCATCGACTACATCTTCGCCGGGGGCCTCGCGCCGACCGCTGCGGGGGTCGCGCGGTCCGCGAGGGCCAGCGATCATTTCCCGCTGTGGGCCACCTTCGACCGCCGGTGACCGATGACGTGGCCGCTGTCTGCCGGGCATGGTATTTCTCGGAGACGACCATGCGACGCCACATCCCGATGATCGTGGTCGGCGCGGCCCTCTCGGGGGCCTGCGTCGATACGGGCCGGCCCTCATCCGAGGGCGCGTGGATCGGTACGCCCATCTCCGAGCGCCCCGCCCCCCGGCCGGTCCCCCCGGTCGAGGTCGACCCCGAGACGGCCGACGAGGCCGGCGACATCGACGACGAGGCGGTCGCCGAGGCCGACGAGCCGCCCCGGCCGACGCCGATGTACCTCGGCCCGAGCGGCCTGCCCCCGCCGGCGCCGGGCGAGGCCGAGGCCGGCGGCCCCGAGGTCCGGGCCCTGCTCGAAGAGGCCCGGGCGCTGGCCGCCGCGGGCAAGCTGGACGACGCGGTCGCGACCCTGCGCCGGGCCTCGACCCGGGCCCCGAAGGATCCTGCCGTCGCGCTGGCCGAGGGGCAGATCTTCCAGCGCGCCGGACGCTATACTGACGCCGCGATGGCCTTCCGCCGCGCGCGCAACCGGGCCCCGGACGACGCCGAGGCCCTCTACGGCGAGGCGTTCGCCCTGCTCAAGCTGGGGCGCGGGGGGCAGGCGAAGCCGCTCGTCGAGGCGCTCGGGCGGCTGCGGCCGGGCGACGTGCAGGTCGAGCGGCTGCGGGCGGCGGTGCTGGCCGGCGGCGGCGACGTCGACGGGATGCTGGCGGCCCGCGCCCGGATCGCCGAAAAAGAAGAGGGGGCCGCCGCCCGCCGCGAGCTGGGCGACGCCCTGGCCCGGGCCGGCCGCCACGCCGAGGCCGCCGAGGCCTTTCGCAAGGCCGCCGCCGCGGCGCCCGACGACGCCCGGCTGCGGGTGCGGTTGGGGACCTCGCTGGGGCTGGCCGGTGACCTGGACGGGGCCGAGACGGTGCTCGAGTCGAGCACCCGGCTGGCGCCGAAGGACGCGACCGGGTGGCGGGCGCTGGCCCGGATCCGCGAGAAGCGCGGCGATCTGGCCGGGGCCGAGCAGGCGCTGGCGTCGATGCTGGACGAGGCTGCGGGCAGCCCGGCCGACGCCGCGCGGCTGAAGCATCTGCGCGAGGCCCGGGCGGCGCGCGAGGCCCGCGAGGCCGGGAAGGAGTGAGGGACCGCCGATGGCGAAGCTGATCGTGAGGAGCCCGACCGGCGAGCAGAGCGAGCATGGCCTGCGGGCGATCAACACCCTCGGTCGGCACCCGGACCAGACCATCCAGGTGCTCGACCGGGTGGTCAGCAAAGAACACGCCCTGGTCACCTTCGCCGACGACGCCTACTGGCTCCAGGACATGTCGAGCCGCAACGGCACGTTCGTCAACGGGGTCCAGATCCGGGGCCGCACCCGGCTGCGGGACGGCGACACCATCACCCTGGGCAGCACCCGCATCATCTACGTCGACGACAAGGTGGACAAGGCGGCCCACGGGCCGATGGAGAACGTC
This sequence comes from bacterium, assembly GCA_030426085.1. Lineage (GTDB taxonomy): Bacteria > Myxococcota_A > Bradymonadia > UBA7976 > UBA1532 > JACKDM01. Next base: position 115,741 of record JAUHYW010000017.1, read on the forward strand.
ACCATCCAGACGACGACGGTGACCGACAGCGCGATCCGCTCCCGGGTGCAGGCCGACGAGAGCCGCAGCCAGGAGTTCGTGCCCGAGTCGCAGATCGCCGACGAGAGCACCCTGCGGGCCGACTACGAGAAGCTGCGCATCGCCTTCGAACTCAACCAGGCGATCGGCACCGAGCTCGACTTCGACCTCTTGCTCGACAAGATCCTGGAGAAGGCGTTCGAGTTCACCAACGCCGACCGGGGCGTCATCCTGCTGATGAACATGCAGGGCGAGCCCGAGCCCCGGGCCATCAAGAACCGCCGGGGGCGCGACGAGCGGGTCGAGCTGTCGCAGACCATCCTCAACGAGGTCATCGAGCACCACAACTCGGTGCTGTCGAGCGACGCGACGATGGACAGCCGCTTCGGGGGCAGCCACTCGATCATCATGCAGGGCATCCGCAGCACGATGTGCGTGCCGCTGATGACCGGCGACGAGCTGCTGGGCATGATCCACCTCGACACCCGCATCGCGACCGGGGTGTTCACCGAGAAGGACCTGCGCATCCTCACCGTCTTCGGCAATCAGGCGGCCCTCAAGATCGCCAACGCCCGCCTCGCCAAGCAGGCCGAGGACGAGGCGGTGGCCCGGCACAACCTCTCCCGACTGCTGTCGCCCAACCTCGTCGAGGAGGTCGTCAAGGGCACCATCGCGATGCAGAAGGGTGGCGAACTGCGCGAGGCGACGGTGCTCTTCGCCGACATCCGGGGCTTCACCGCGATGAGCGAGCGCCTCGATCCGCAGAAGATGGTGTCGTTGCTCAACGAGTACTTCGAGATCATGGTGGACATCGTCTTCCGCCACGAGGGCACCCTCGACAAGTTCATCGGCGACGAGATCATGGCGGTGTGGGGCGCGCCGGTCCGCCAGGAGGACCACGCCCGGCGGGCGGTGATGGCCGCGCTCGAGATGAAGAAGGCGCTCGAGGACTTCAACCGGGGGCGCAAGGCCGACAACCTCAGCCCGATCAAGGTCGGCTGCGGCATCAACACCGGCCGGCTCGTCGCCGGCTACATGGGCTCGACCCGCACCCTGTCGTACACCGTCATCGGCGACACGGTGAACACCGCCTCGCGGCTGTGCAGCCACGCCGCGCCGGGCGAGATCCTGGTCAGCGAGCCCATCCGCTCGTCCTGCGGGGCCGATCTGGTCTACGAGTCGCGGGGGGACGCCGACATGAAGGGCAAGTCGAAGAAGGTCCCGATCTACCGGGTGCTGGGGCTGAACTGAGGCCGGGCCGCGGCCGCCCCACGGGAGCAGCATGGACGAGCAGAAGACCATCCTCACCGTCGAAGACAGCCCCAACATCCGGCGGCTGATCGCCTACAACCTCAAGCGGGGCGGCTTCGCCGTGCTCGAAGCGGGGGATGGCAAGGAGGCGGTGCGGCTGCTGCAGAAGACCGTGCCCGATCTGATCATCCTCGACATCCGCATGCCCGAGATGGACGGCTTCCAACTCCTCGAGCTGATGCGCAAATACCCCAAGGCGGCGGCGATCCCGGTGGTCATGATGACCGCCCTGAGCCAGCCCTCCGACGTCGACCGGGCCCTGACGCTGGGGGTGGTGGACTACCTCGTCAAGCCGCTCGACCCGACGGTGCTGGTGGCCAAGGTCAAGGAGGCGCTCTCCCACCGGCTGCCGGCGGGCGACGAGTGGGCCGGGCCCAACCGGCGGCAGTTCCCCCGAGGCAGCATCCTCGACCTCGACCTGAACCCGCTGCCGGGGGGCAAGGGCATCGATGTGTCGGAGGGCGGCATCGGCTGGCGCACCAAGACCCCGCCGGCCCGGGACGCGGTGGTGGTCATCGAGGCCCCCATCCTGTTCGCCGAGCTGAAGATCCCTGCCGAGTCGCTGCGGGCCCGGGTGGTGCACACCCGCAAGCTGGGGCTGGGCTATCACCGGGTGGGAGCCAGCTTCGTGGGGCTGACCTCGGCCACCCGCGAGGCGCTGCGCACCTACGCGCTCGAGCGCCAGACGCGAGGCGCGCTCGGCTGAGCGGCCCGCCCGGCCGGCTCACTCCAGCCGCCGACCCCCGCGCCCCAGCCGCCGTCGGCTCGGCCGGCGCCAGCCCCAGATCACCAGCCCCGCCAGCACGAACACCAGCTCGATGGGCAGCTTCAGCGTATTGGCCCGGATACGGGCCTTGGGTGTCGGGCGGATGGTGGGCCAGGGGTCGCTGCGCACGAAGCGCACGATGCCCATCCCGTCGGTGGGCCGCTCGACCCGGAACCCGGTGAGCGAGCCCTCGCGGCGGAAGGCCCACGGCAGGCCGCCGGCGTCGCTGCTCAGCCGGTTGACCGCCTTCTCGGTGAGGATGTCGGCGAAGAACGGCCGCGGCGGGCGGTCGACGTCGACCGCCACCGCCCACTCGGTCAGCACCGCCAGCTCGATCGGGGGCCCCGGGCCGCCGTCTTCGAGCAGCGCGAACGGGGGGTGGCGGGCGGCGTAGAGCGGCTCGCGGGCGTCGTGGGTGATCGACAGCACCGGCCCTCGCATCCGGGGGTCGGGCGCGCCCTCGACCGCCCGAGGGCGGATGGTGACCCCCACCAGCCCCCAGCCCGACGCCCGCAGCTCGTTGAGCCACGCCGCCTGGGCCGGGGCGACGGTGAAGCCGTTCTCCAGCAGCCAGTCGTGCAGCGGCTCGGGGGCTGCGCCGAGGGTCGTCGTGTCGACGGTGGCCCCCCGGCGGCCGTCCGACCGCGACTCGCCCTCGATGGGCACCCCGTCGCCCACGTCCCGCAGCGCGCATCCGGCGGCCCAGCTCGTCAGCTCGACCGACAGCGTGCGCTGCACCCGCCCCCGGGGCTGGAGCCGGTTGCGGATGGCGTTGCGCAGCCGCTGGGTGTGGGTCCGCACCCGGGCCTGACCGGGCACCGGCAGGATGATGCCGAACGGCGAGGCGGTGCCGGCGAAGGTGTGCTGGACGACCGTGGTCTGGGAGGCGGTGAGCGGGTCGTAGACCAGCAGCACGTGCTCGTCGAGCAGCTCCACGGTCTGACCGGGGGCCGGCGCGATCACCGCCGCCGGGGCCGGCCGGGCCAGCGCCAGGGCGGCCAGCGCCAGGGCGTACGGCGCGAGCGCCGCGGGGGCGGGACTGCGCGGCATGAGGCGTCGGGCGATCATGCTCGGCTAACGCCGGTCGCCCTTCTGCGCGTCGCCCGCAGCCTCGCCCGTAGCCTCGCGATGGGCCGCCCGCCGCGCTCGCAGGCGGCGGTGATCGGCCTCGACCTCGGCCTTCTCGGCCCGCCACTGCTGCTCGAGCACGGCCCACTCCCGCCACAGCTCGGAGACGGGCGACGACTGGGCCTGCGCGGCGGCGGGGGCCAGGACGATCAGCGCAGCGGCGAGCGCGCCGAGGGCGGCGGTGATGGGGGTGCGTCTCATGGCCCCGATGCTGGCCCCGTGTCCGCCTGCTGTCAACCGGCGCCGCGCCCGGGCTACGCCCCCCACGGGCGCCGGTCCGGGCGACGACCTGGTCGCGTCGTGGAGCCGAGCGGCGCGGCGAACTTGCACGGGCCGTGGCAGAGTGATCTATAGTCCACCCGGCCGGACGAGGCCCGGCGCACCCCGGAGGTCAGCAAAATGTCCAACCGCTTCGTTCTCCCGACCGCCCTGGCCGCGCTCGGCGCGCTGCTCGTGGTCTCCACCGCCGCCGCCCAGGACGCCCCCCAGCCGCGCTCGAAGTACGCCGGCATCATCCACCCGCTGGACTGGGGCGCCAGCTCACACGACGTCTTCGGCAAGCTCAAGAGCGAGCTCGACGATCGCTACCGCGACCAGATGAAGACGTCGGACACCATCAAGATCGACCAGCTCATCCGCCAGAAGGCCGACGAGCTGCAGCGCATCAAGGACTCGCTGGTGCGCTTCGACGGCCAGCGCACCGGGTACGAGACCTCGCTGGTGGCCGGCGAGATCGTGCCCCGCGAGGGCGAGAGCCTCGTGCGGGTCGACGACCGGGTCGCCCAGCGGTACTACATCTTCCGCAACGACCAGATCTGGAAGGTCGTCGTCACCTACAACGTGAGCACCATGGGCAGCTTCGACGACTTCGTCGCCGCGGTGCGCGGCAAGTACGGCAACCCCAAGAAGGCCAGCTTCAGCGACGACGGCGGCGAGCGGCGCATCACCGCGGTCACCTGGCAGGACGAGCACACCCGGATGGTCGTCGAGGACCAGAGCGAGTTCTACAGCTCGTACGTGATGAAGTTCGTTCAGGTCGGCCGGGGCACCGAGCTGGAGCAGGCCCGGGCCGACCGCCCCAAGACCCGCAAGACCGCCGCCGACAGCCGGGCCGAGGGCCTGATGGCCGACATCTTCGAAGAGGACGCCAGCGGGGCGCAGGACGACCTCGTCGACCAGATCACCGGCCTCGAAGCCGAGGTCGACCTGACCAACGGCCGGCCCCAGGAGTACGCCGTGCCCCGCATGGCCGAAGACAGCGAGCCCAAGAAGAAGGCCCGCAAGGCCAAGCGGCGCAAGGCCCGCGAGAAGCCGGCCCCCAAGGGCGACCCCGCCGACATCATCTACTGACGCGACCCCGCGCCCGCCTCGGGATCCCCGTCGACCGCCCGACGGCCCCGGCTCGCCCGACGCCCCCCCTTGACCCCGCCCCCGCCGTCGACGCAGTCTCTGTCCGCCCGATCCGACCACCCGCTGCCCCGAGGTGTCGCCGTGAACGCTGCCCCGACCCGCGCCCTGCTGGCGCTGCTGACGCTGACCGCGGCCTGCGCGGCCGGCTGTGACGAGGACCCCGGCGAGCAGCCGGTGCTCGAGCCGCTGCCCACCGTGCCGGCGCTCTCGCTCGACGCCGAAGGGCACCTGAGCCGGGCGCAGCGGGGGGTGGCCCTTGACCCCCAGGATCTGTCGGTCATCGCCCCGGGCAGCGATCAGGTGGGCGTCAGCCCGTCCGCGTTGACCTCGTCCTTCGGGCTGCTGGTGCTCAACCGGCCCTACGTCGACTCGCGGTCGGTCCGCTGCCCGCCATCGGACGAGGCGGCGGCGGTGCAGCCCCGGGCGGTCGTCGAAGACCAGCTCGAGCGCTTCGCCGACGAGGGCATGACCTTCGACCGGGTCGCGGTCAACGTGCCGCTGATGACCCCCGGGCGGCGGGGGCTGCTGTACGTGTGCTTCGACGAGGGGGCCCGCGACGTCCGGTTCGACGTGCTCGAACACCGGCGGGAGGTGGTCGACGCCTTCCGCGATCTGGCCGCCTCGGGCGAGGTGCAGTGGATCACCGTCGGGCTCGAGATGAACCGCTACTACCACCTGCTCTCCGAGGACGGGCAGCGGCAGGTGGACGACTACTCGAACTGGGTGACGCTCTACCACGCGATCTACGACGCCATCAAAGAGGTGGACGCCGACATCCGGGTCGGCCCCGGGCTGAGCTGGGCGGTCTTCCACCGGCGCACGATGCCCGAGATGGCCGACACCCTGGGCTTCGCTGATCCGACCGGGCTCGAGGCGGCGGTGGCGGCCTACAACCGCACCGTGCGGCCGCTGCTGTCCTCCGGCCGGGGCGCCGACCGCCGGCTCACCGCCGACTACCTCGGGCTGACGATGATCCCGTTCGACAACGAAGACCCGTGGAACGGCGAGGCGGCCTCCGAAGAAGAGGGCCGACAGGCCGAGCTGTACCAGGCCTTCCGCTGGCTGCCGCTGGTGCTCGGCGTGGGCACCGCCGACGAGCTGCCGCTGGTCCTGCCGATGATCGACTGGGCCGAGAACTCCGGCGCGGCGGGGGTCAAGAAGGGCGCCTTCATGGAGACCCTCAAGACCGCCACCGGTGGGCTCGAGGTCGAGTGGGCCGCCTGGCGCCGACTGTCGACGCTGCCCGACGAGCCGCCCCAGGCCAACCCCTGCCGCATCTACACCGCCAGCAGCGAGGCCGCGCTGCGCTACGACATCACCTACTGCAACTCGGGCATGCTCTCCGAAAGCGGTCAGCGGCGCACGGTGTGGGACATCTTCCTGACCGACCCCTGATGGCGCCCGACCCGCGACGCGCGACCGTCGCCGGGCATCAGTGAGGCCGATTCCACCCGCGGAGGCCCCATGCCCGTCATCCGGTTCATGCCCACCTTCCTGACCCCCGACGAGGTCGTCATCGAGGTCGAGCCGGGCGTCACGCTGCAAGAGGCGGCGGAAGAGGCCGGGGTGCCCATGGGCGACGCCTGCGGCGGCAACTGCGCCTGCTCGACCTGCCACGTACACGTCGTCGAGGGCTTCGACAGCCTCGAAGAGATGGAGGACGAGGAGGACGACATCCTCGGCAAGGCCGAAGACGTGCAGATGGTCAGCCGCCTCGGCTGCCAGACCGAGGTCGCCGACGCCGACCTCAAGGTGCGCATCACCCGCGAGAGCCAGGTCGCCTTCATCAACGAGCACCCCGAGCACCGGGGGCGCGAGGGTGAGATCGAGGTCTGACCGGCCGCCGGGCGACGGCCGCGAGCGCCGATTGTGTCCGCTCGCCGCTCCGCGTAGACTGCCGCGCCCGTGAAGTACGAACTCACCATCGCCCTGCGGCACCTCAAGGCCCGCAAGTCCCGCTCGTTGTCGGTCGTCACCTGGCTGTCGGTCATCGGGGTGGCCCTCGGCGTCTGCGCGCTGGTGGGCGGCTTCTCGATCACCACCGGCTTCGAGCAGGCCTTCCGGGAGAAGGTGCTGGGGGTGACCGCCCACGTCTTCGTGCGGGAGTACGGCATCCGCTTCACCGAGCACGCCGAGGTGGCCGAGGCGCTCGGCGCGGTCGACGGGGTGCGGGCCTCGTCGCCGATGACCTTCAACGAGGCGATGCTCTCGGGCAAGGGCGGCACCGCGGGGGCGGTGGTGAAGGGGCTCATCCCCGACCGGGCCCGGCAGGTGCTGGCGGTGGCCGACTACGTCGTCGACGGCAGCCTCGACGACCTCGCCGAGCCGGCCGAAGGCGGCGCCGAGCCGATCGTGCTCGGGGCCGAGCTGGCCCGGGTGCTCGGCGTCGGCAGCGGCGATCTGGTCTCGCTCGTCTCGCCCCTGCGCAGCCTCGACCCCGACCAGTGGAACGCCCAGCCCGACGCGCCGACGACGAAGCCGTTCCGGGTGGTGGGCGTCTTCGAGGCCGGCTTCCACGAGTACGACGCCCGGCTGGCCTACATGTACCTGCCCACCGCCCAGGCGTTCTTCGGCGCGGGCGACGCCGTCTTCGGGCTCGAGGTCGCCGTCGACGACCCGCTGCTCGCGGGCACCGTCGCCGACCGCATCCGCAGCCGGCTGGGGGAGGACGCCTACTCGGTGCTCGACTGGCGCCGGCAGAACCGCAACCTCTTCGCCAGCCTGACCTACCAGCGCATCGCCATCCTGGTGGTGCTGAGCGTGATGGTGGTGCTCGCCTCGTGCAACGTGGCCTGCATGCTCATCATGCTCGTGCTCGAGCGCACCCGGGACATCGCGATCCTCAAGGCGATGGGCGCTCGCGATGGCAGCATCCTGCGGGTGTTCGTCATCGAGGGCATGGCGATCGGCGCGATGGGCACCGCGCTGGGGCTGGTCCTGGCGTTTGTGCTGTGCGAGGGCCTGCTGGCCAATGGCATCGCCCTCGACCCCAAGGTCTACGGCATCGCCCGGCTGCCGGTGGTCTTCGACCCCCTCGACTATCTGCTCGCCGCTCTCGGGGCGCTGGTCATCACCCTGGTGGCGACTTTGTTCCCGGCCCTGCGCGGGGCCCGGCTGCACCCGGTCGACGGCCTGCGCGAAACCCACGGTTGAGCGGTCGCCGCCGGCCCCCGAAGCCGCCCGCGAGGGGCGCGTCGGCCGCCGCGTCCGTTGATCTGCCAGACACCGTATGATACCGAACCCGATATGCGGCATCGTGACCCCAGCGCGTCGAACAGCGGCCGCCGACGCGCCCCGGAGGCGGCCCGACGGGCGGCCCTCGCGGTGCTCGCCGCGTGCACTCTGTGCGTCGGGTGCGGCCCCTCCCAGAGCCAGATCGATCAGCAGCGCCGCGACGCCGAAGAGCACTACAACCTGGGCTACGGCTACTTCTTCGGGGACGGCAACACCAACGCCGACGCCGCCCTGCAGGCCACGCTGCGGGCGCTGGAGATGCAGCCGGTCTACCCCGAGGCGCACATGCTCGCCGGGTTGATCCACCTCGGGCGCGAGAACTACCTCGACGCCGTCGATCACTTCCGGCAGGCTCTGGAGCAGAAGCCGGACTACCGCGACGCCCACCACAACCTGGGGGCGGCCTATCTGGCGTCCGAGCGCTGGGACGAGGCGATCCGGGTCTTCGAGACCCTGACCGCCGACCGCTTCTATGCGACCCCGGGCAACGGCCACAACAACCTGGGCTGGGCCTGGTACAAAAAAGGCGACCTGAGCCGGGCGCGCAAGCACCTCGAGCGGGCGATCAAGCTCGCCCCGGAGCTGTGCCCGGCCTACAACAACCTGGGGCTGGTGCTCTACGAGCAGGGCGAGGTCGACGACGCGTCGCGGCAGCTCGACCGCGCCGTGCGCCGCTGCCCGACCTACGCCGAGCCGTATTATCACCTGGGGCGGGTCGAGGCCCGGCAGGCCAACCTGTCCGGAGCCCGCAGCCGGTTCAGCCGCTGCCGGGAGCTGGCCGGAGACGCGCCCCTCGCCGATCGCTGCGCGAAGCGGCTGGCGGCGCTGCCCCCCGAGGGGAGCCGATGAGCGACTACATCGAGAGCGAGACGCCCGGTCGCCTGCTGGCGGCGGCCCGGGTCCGGGCCGGGCTGACGCTGGCCGAGGTCTCCACCCGGTCACGGGTGCCGATCGCGGCGCTGGAGGCCATCGACGCCGACGACCACCGCTCCATCGCCGCGCCGGTGTACGTGCGCGGCTTCGTGCGGCTCTACGCCCGCGAGGTGGGCCTCGATCCGGAGCGGATCGTGGGCCTGCTCGACCGGGCCGTCGCCGATCGCATGGTGCACGAAGCCGACGCCCCGGCGCTGCCCGACGCCGGGGCCCCGCCTCGTGGCCGGCGCACTCGCGCGCTGTACAGCCTGGCCGGAGTGGCGCTGCTCGCCGGGCTGCTGCTGGTGCTCTTCTCGGTGTCGGGCAGCTCGTCCCACCGCCCGCTGTCCGACGCGCCCGACGCCGAGGCGCCCCGGGTGGTGCCGCTGCCGGCCGAGGTGAGCGGCGGGTCGACCGCCGACGGCGCCGCCGCGGCCCCGGCCGAACCCTGACGCCTCCCGGGCCCGCGCCGACCGCCCCGTCCGTTCCGACCGACCGCCGGGCCCCGCCCCGGCCCGACCCCGCAGAGAGGACCCCGTGCTCAGCCAGCGACTGCAAGTGCTGCAAGAGACCCTGCAGAAGCTGCTGCGGCGGGGGGCGAAGACCCACGTCGAGCGGCTGCTCGGCCGGTCCCGCCCGGCCGACATCGCGGTGGTCATGCGCTTCCTCGACGACCGCCAGCGGCGGCAGATCTTCGACCTGCTGCCCGACGACGAGGCCCGGGCCGAGACCCTGACCGAGCTCGACGGGCACCTCGTCGGCGAGGTCGTCGCCGATCGCCCGATCGAAGAGCTGGCCCCGGTCGTGGCCTCGATGAGCGCCGACGATCAGGCCGACGTGCTCTCCGAGCTCGACGACGGCCTGCGCCAGCAGCTCATCGACGCCCTCATGCCCGCCGAGGCCGAAGAGATCGAGGAGCTGCTCGAGTACGACCCGGAGACCGCCGGCGGCATCATGTCGCCGGACTACTTCGCGCTGCCCGAGCACACCACCGCCCGCGAGGCGATCGAGGCGCTGCAAGCCACCGAAGACGTCGAGATGGCGTTCTACATCTACGCGGTCGACGAGCCGGGCCACCTCGTGGGCGTCGTCTCGCTGCGGGCGCTGGTGACCCACCCCCCGAACACGCCGCTGTCCGAGATGATGGAGAGCGACGTCATCTCGGCCACGGTCGACACCGACCAGGAGGAGGTCGCCCGCCTCGCCGCCCGCTACAACCTGCTGGCGGTGCCGGTGGTCGACCACGGGGGCACCCTGGCGGGCATCGTCACCATCGACGACGTCATCGACGTCATCCGGGAAGAGGCCACCGAAGACATCCTCAAGATGGCCGGCGCCGACGAGACGGCCTACGAGGGCCACTCGCTGTGGAAGAACTTCCGGGTGCGGGCGCCGTGGCTCTTCGCCACCTGGCTCGGCGGGCTGGCGGCCAGCGTGCTCATCGGGGCCTTCGAGAGCCAGCTCGAGGCCACCGTGGCGCTCGCGGCGTTCATCCCCATCGTGCTCGGCATGGGGGGCAACGTCGGGGCCCAGACGGCGACCATCATCGTGCGCGGTCTGGCCACGGGCCGGGTCTCGGGCGGGGTCGGGCTGACCTATATGGTGCGTGAGACCGGGGTCGGGGTGCTGCTCGGCAGCCTCTACGGGGTGCTGCTGGCGGGCTACGCCGTCTTCCGCTACGCCGACGCGCCGGGCGGCGTGGGCGGGCTGGCGCTGACCGTGGGGCTGAGCATCCTCGCGAGCATGACCTGCTCGGCGACGGTGGGCGCGATGACGCCGCTGGTCTTCGACCGGCTGCACGTCGACCCGGCGGTGGCCACCGGGCCCATCGTGACCACGACCGTCGACGTGCTGGGCATCCTGGTCTACTTCGGCACCGCCAGCCTCTTCATCGGCAACCTGGGCTGAGCGATGCGGACCCCGGACGGCCACCCGGGCCGGCTCAGGGCGCTCGTCCTGCGCACGACCGCCTATCGGGACAACGACCTCATCGTCGACCTGCTCACCGACGGCCAGGGCCGGGTGGGGGTGATGGCCCGGGGGGCGCGCAAGAGCCGCAAGCGCTACGGGGGCGCGCTCGAGCTGGGCACCCGGCTGGCCGTCGAGCTGTCGACCCGGGGGCGGGGGCTGCCGAGCCTGTCGAGCTGCGACGTCGTGGCGCCGGTGCTTCACATCCGGGCCGACCTCGACTGCTTCCACCACCTGGCCTACGCGCTCGAGCTGGCTCGGCTGATGTCGACCGAGGGCGAGTCCGACCCCCGGGGCTATGCGCTGGCGGCGGGCTATGTCGACCACCTCGAAGCCCACGGCGCCACCGACGAGGCGCTGGCCGCCTGGGAGCTGAAGATGCTGGCCCACCACGGCTACGGGCTGCGGCTGGATGCGTGCGTGATCTCGGGCGGGGTGCCCGACGGCCTCAGCCTGCGCCATGGGGGGGCCGTCGACCGGCGGCGGCTCGCCCCGGGGGACGCGCTGCCGGTGCCGACGGCCGTGCTGGGCGCGCTCGCGGCCCTCGGGCGGGGGGAGCAGGGCCGCATCGGGCCCGCCGATCGGGCCGGCGTGCGGGGGCTCTTCGAACGCATCTGGAGTGAGATCACCGGCGTGCGGCTGCGCACCGCGCGGTTTCTGGTGGGGGGCCTGCTGTGAGGTGAACACGCCCGCCCGGCCCTCGTCGGGCGGGCCGGCGCGCCTCGAACAGACCGGGGTGGCGTGCCGCGGGGCGAGCGGCGTATGCTCCCCCGACCCGATGGCGCCGGTGCTCGTTGGAGGCCGGCCACAGACCGATTCGGAGGCAGAACGATGCGTATCCCGACGATCCTGACCGTCGCCGCCCTGGCCCTGAGCCTCGCCGCGCCGGCCCTCGCCGCGCCCGAGATCAAGGACCCCGAGCTCAAGGCCGCCGTCGCCGGCGTCAAGGGCGACGGCCCCGACCTGCTCGCGAAGTTCACCACCAACCTCGGCGAGCTCAACTGCAAGCTCTACCACCAGAAGTCGCCCAAGACCGTCGCCAACTTCGCCGGGCTGGCCACCGGCAACAAGGCGTGGAAGGACCCCAAGACCGGCGCCGAGCAGAAGGGCAAGCCGTTCTACGACGGGCTCATCTTCCACCGGGTCATCCCCGAGTTCATGATCCAGGGCGGCGACCCCACCGGCACCGGGCGGGGCGGCCCCGGCTACCAGATCAAGGACGAGTTCCACGCCTCGCTCAAGCACGGCAAGGGCGGCCTGCTGAGCATGGCCAACGCCGGCCGCGACACCGGCGGCAGCCAGTTCTTCGTCACCGAGAAGGCCACCCCCTGGCTCGACAACAAGCACGCGATCTTCGGCGAGTGCAAAGAGGTCGCCACCGTCAAGAAGATGGCCCGGGTGCCGGTCGGGCCGGGCAACCGCCCCAAGGCCGAGGTGGTCATGGAGAAGGTCGAGATCAAGTGGGGCCAGTTCTGAGCGCTGCGCGCCGGATCGCCCCCGCCCACCCCCCGGACGCGGCCCCCGCGTCCGGTTGATGTTGCCCGACCACGGGCGACCGCATAGCATCCAGGCAGCATGGCCACCACCGCCCCCGTCACCGGGGAGGCGCAGGTCGAGACCCTCTCGCGCAGCGTCTTCCACCGCATGCTGCGCAGCCGCCGGGCGGCCGTCGTCGCCCGGATCGACCGCCGCCTCGACACCCCCCAGATCGCCGGGCTGGTCTTCGACCTGCTCGTGCACCTCGCGCTCAACCCCGACACGGCGGTCGACTCGAGCCTCGTGGAGTCGTTCGCCCGCCGGCACCGGCTGAGCCTGGCCGACGCCCGGCTGATGGTCGCCGACGACCGGGGCCGGCCGCTGCTCGACTGCCTCGCCGACCCCGACGACCCCGACGCGGTCGAGGCGGTCAACGCCTACTTCAGCCGGGGCTTCGCCGAGAAGCTCGGCCCGCTGCGGCCCGCCGACCGCAAGGCGTTCGCGGTGCGCATCGTGGGGCTGTTGCCGGGCATCGAGCGCATCGGGCCCTACGCGATCACCGACTACCTCGACGACGTCTGCGAAGAGGACGACGCCCTGCGCTTCTGGCAGATCTACGTCGAGCGGGTGGGGGCCGAGGTCAGCAAGCGCACCCGCCAGCCGCCGGGGCCTCCGGCGCCGTGGGTGATGTCGAGCCTGCTCGACCTGCACGCCGGGCGGGACGACGCCCCGGCGCCGAGCCGGGCGTGGCTGGCGCTCAAGCGGCACGTCGGCCGGGTGCTCGAGACCGACCGCCACCGGTGGCGCTACATCCGCACGCTGGCCGAGAACTGCAACGACCCCCGGATGCTGCACTACATCTGCACCTCGCCGGCGGTGGTCGAGGACGCCGAGCTGCTGCACGTCTTCCTCACCCGGGGCGACAGCCGGCTCGTGTCGTGTGCCCTGTTCGCCTTGCAGCTCAACGGCGAGCTCGACGGGGTCGTCGGCCGGCTGCTCGAGTTCCTGCGGACCCGGCCGCTGCCCGAGATCGGCGAGCGGCTCATCGAGATCTACGCCCAGATCCACCTGCCCGACCGGCCCTCGCCCAACCTGCGCCGGCTGGCCCTCGGCATCCGCAGCCTGACCGCCCAGCGGGTGATCGACGGGGCGGTCGACAGCCTGATGCACGCGGTGCGGGGCGACGCCCGGGCCCTGCGGCAATGCCTGCTGCTCGCCGACCTCAGCGCCGACGCGGCGGTGGTCTCGACCGCCCAGGGCAAGCGGCTGATCGAGCGGGTCGTGACGACCTTCTACCAGTCGTTCACCCCCTCGGGCGTGGTGCACCCGCTGCACGACCCGATCTTTCGGGGCGCGGTGCGCCGCGCGATCCACACCCTGATGGCCGCCGAGATGCCCCGGCTGCGCGACCGGCTGGAGAACTTCGGGCTCGAGTTCGAAGAGCACGTCGAGCGTTGGTGCCGGGACGATACGCCGCCCGCCGCCCGCCGCACTCTGCTGGTGCGCTTCGCGGCGGCCTACGCCGAGGTCGTCGGCGGCGCCTGCCGCACGCTCTACGCCGCGCCGTCGACCCGGGACGCGGGGCGGCTCTTGTACCAGAGCCTCATCCGGGTCTACCTCGAGCACCGGGAGGCGCTCGACGGGCTGGCCGCGTTCGGCGCGGTGGAGCACGCCCTGCCCACGCTCTACCCCGACCTGCTGCGGGTGCCGGCCGACGAGGTGCCCGTCGGCCGGCTCATCGACGCGGCGCACACCATCGCCGAGATCGAGCAGGCCTACGGGGCGGGCGACGAGGCGCTCGATACGCTGCGGCCGATGGAGGACGACATCCCGGTCGGCATCAGCCCGCTCATCGCCCGCAAGCCCGACCGGGACAAGCCGCTGACCGCGCCGGTGCGGATCCTCGAGCGGCGCCCGAGCGGGGCCCGCTCGGTGCTGCGGGCCTACCTCGGCCTCGACATGCTGGCCTTCGTGCGCGATCGGGCGCTGTGGCTGCTGGGTATGCGTCGGCGGGGCGAGCTGCGGCTGACCGACCGCGAGCTGATCATCACCGGCCAGCGCACCATGGGCGGGCGCATCGTCGAGCGCACCGGCGACAGCCACGCCCTCGACGACCTGCTCGCGGTGCACGTGCGCCAGCGCATCCGGGTGTTCTACGTCGTGCTCGGCCTGCTGGGGCTGGTCACCGGGGGCCTGCTCGGGGGCCACCTGCTCTTCGTCGGGCTGCGGGGCGGGGACACCGTCACCACCCTGATCGGGGCCGGCCTCGTCGCGCTGGGCATCGTCTTCGACGCGGCGATGTCCCGGGTGGCCGAGGCCCGCAAGCGGGCGGTCATCCTCGAGCTGGAGTGCAAGAGCCGCCCCCGCCACTTCACCCTCGAGCTGGACATCGAGCGGGGGGCCGAGGTGCTCGACGCGTTCATGGCCAACGACGCCGAGCGGCGCGAGCTGCAGTTGCTCGAGCGGTGGTCCGAGATGGACGTGCGCTGGGAGCCCCTGGACGAGCCCGGCTGAGCCGAACCACAGCGCGGCGAGCAGCGGCCCCATCACGCCGCGTCCAGCGTCAGGTAGCGATACACCGTCGTGGGGCTGACCTTCAGCGCCCGGGCCGCCGCCCGCACGTTGCCCTCGCAGCGGCGCACCGCCGCTCGCACGTAGCGGGCGAGCTGGGTGTCGAGCGGCAGCAGCGGCTCGACCTCACCCGCCTGGGGCCCGTCGTGACCCGGCTCGACCGGGTGGGGGTCGAAGCGCAGCGCGGCGCCGTCGATCGGGCCCTCGGGGTGCTCGGCCAGCGCCCGCACCAGCACGTTGCGCAGCTCGCGCACGTTGCCCGGCCAGCGGTGCTCGGCGAGGCGGCGCCACGCGCTCTCGGCCAGCCGCTCGACCGGCTTGCCCACCAGCGCCCGGGCCAGCGGCCGCAGATCGTCCAGCCGGGCCCGCAGCGGGGGGATGTCGATGCCCAGCGTCGCCAGCCGGTGATACAGGTCGGCCCGGAAGCGTCCCCCGGCCACCATGCGCGGCACGTCGCGGTGGGTCGCGCAGATCACCCGCACGTCCACCGTGCGCGGCCGATCGCCGCCCACCGGGCGCACCTCGCCGGTCTCGAGCACCCGCAGCAGCACCGCCTGGGCCGACAGCGGCAGCTCGCCCAGCTCGTCGAGGAAGAGCGTACCCCGGTGGGCCCGGACCAGCAGCCCGTCCCGCCGGCAGGCGCCGGTGAAGCCCCCCGGCACGCTGCCGAACAGCTCGGCCTCGACCAGATCACCGGGGAAGGCGCCGCAGTTGACCGCGACGAACGGCCGCCGGGCGCGGGGGGAGGCCCGGTGCAGGGCCCGGGCGGCGAGCTCCTTGCCGGCGCCGGTCTCGCCCCGCAGCAGCACCGGGGCCTCGGCCGGGCCGAAGCGGGCGATCCGGCGCTTCAGGTTCAGCATCGGCGCGCTGCGGCCCACCAGGGGGCCGGGCGGCAGATCGTGCACGTCGGCGGGGGCGCGGGGCGAGCAGAGGCGAGGGGCGGCGGTCGACATGGGGACTCCGAGTGTGGATGGGGTGAAGGCGTTCGGCGATGTTCACGAGAGGTCGCACACCTTCCCCATCGATCAGCCGGCGCGGTTGTTGCGCACTTTCTCCGATTTTTCTGCTGCGCTACCCTGGCGGCCCATGCCATCGACCGCCCGAGAGCCCGGCCCGACGCCGTCCGAGCCCGATACACCCCCCCCGCCCGCGCCCGACCTGCGGCTGGCCGGGTTCACCGCCGGATCGCGGGTCAACGGCCCCGGGCGGCGGGTCGTCCTGTGGGTCCGCGGCTGCGATCTGGGCTGCAAGGGCTGCTTCAACCCCCACACCTGGCAGGTCGAAGGCCCGGGCGATCCGGTCGACGTGGTCGCCCGGCGCATCCTCGACGCCCGGGAGGGGCACGACGGGGTCACGTTCAGCGGAGGCGAGCCCTTCCAGCAGGCGGCGGCGCTGGCGGCGGTGGCCGGGATCGTGCGTCGCGAGTGGCCCGAGGCCCGGCTGATGGCCTTCACCGGCTACCGCCTCGAAGACCTGCGCCGGGCCGACGCGCCGCCGGGCAGCGCCGACCTGCTGCGGGCGCTGGACTGGCTGGTGGACGGGCGCTACGACCCCCGGCGCCCCGGGCGGCGGCGGTGGCGGGCCTCGCGCAACCAACGGCTGTGGGTCGTCGGCCGCCCGCTGCCGCCCGACGCCTTCGAGCAGCCCGCGCCCGAGGCCGAGCTGCACGTCTCCCCGATCGGCGAGGTGCTGCTCAGCGGCTTCCCCGACCCGGCGCTGCGCCGGGCGGTGCGCCGGCTCTGACCGCCGCTGCGCCCCGATCGGCACGATAAGCCGGCCGCTTTTTCCGGCTGCGCCGTTATCGTGCCGGTTCGTCGCGCCCCGCTCGGTTATCAGCGATCGCAGACCGAGCGCGGCCCCAGCCGGTTGTCCCGCGCGGTGTTGGCCGCCGGCTCCTCGACCGCCGCCCCGCAGCTCACCCGCAGCCCGTAGCCCCCGTTTCCGGTCAGCGTCACGCCGCCCACCTCGCCCGCCGTGCCCGGATCGAAGGCGACCCCGCTGCCGACGTTGTCGACCGACGCCCCGCGTAGCACCTCGAGCCGCCCGCCCGCGGTGGCGAAGGCCCCGTGCCCCGGCCCGACCCCCGGGTTGATGCCGGTCTCCCGGATCACGCAGTCGGTCAGCGCCAGCGCCCCGGCGATGGCCAGCGCGCCCGCGCCGCCGTTGCCCTCGATGGTCAGCTCGGCCGCCTGCACCGGGGCCCGCGGCTCCAGCGCGACGAGGCCCGGATCGGCGTTGCCGCTCAGCGCACCGCGGGTCAGGGTGCTCATCGACTGCTCGACGAGCACCCCCGCGCCCGCGTTGTCCCGGCTCACGACGTCGATCAGCTCGCCTCGGGCCTGGAACAGGTGGATCCCGTCCGCCAGCCCCATGTCCCCCGGGGTCGTGCCCTCGACCGTCACCCCCGTCAGGCGCACCGGCCCGCTGTCGCCGAAGACCGAGACCCCGCTGGTGCCGCAGCGCGCGAAGCGGGCGTCGGTCAGCCGCACCTCGCCCCGGGGGTCGGTGATCTGCGCGCCGACGTCGGCCGCCTCGATCACCAGCAACCCCTCGATCTCGGCCTCGGCGTCGCTCAGGATCAGGCCCCGGGCGGTCGATCCCTGCACCGTGATCCCCGACCCGATCAGGCGCGCCGAGTCGACCAGCACGCCCACCCGGCGGGCGTCGTCCAGCCGGGCGCCCTCCAGCGTCAGGCGGCCGCCGTCGAGCACCGCCACCGCGGCGTTGCCCGGGGCGCGCACCGCCAGCCCGTCCACCGTCGCCGCGCCGCCCTGGATCGCCAGCCCGTCGGTGATCGGCGCCCGGACCGTCACCCCCGAGGCGCGCAGCGTGCCCTCGGCGTCGACCCGCAGGCCGCGATCGCTGGCCTCGACCTCGACCGACTCCACCCGGGCCTCGCCGCCCGTCACCCGGATCGCCGCGCCGGTGGCCCCCGGGGTCCGGGCCTCGCGGATCAGGCCGCCCGTCAGCTCGAGGCGCCCCCCGACGACGAGCGCGCCGACCGACGCCCGGTCGATCCGGATCCCCTCCACCCGCGCTGTCCCGCCCTCGACCCGGATCCCCTCGGCGCTGCTCGCGACCCGGCTGGCCTCCAACGTGAGCTGCCCCGCGCTGGCGATCGCCGGCCCGTCGACCCCCTCGAACCCGCCGCCCCGGGCGTCGACCTCGGCCCCCTCGGCCACCCTCAGCGCCGGGGCGCCGGCCGCGACGAGGCCCCGGGCGATCAGCGCGCCGTCGACCGCGACCCCCACGCCCGCCGCGGCGACGGCGACGTCCTCCAGCTCGGCCTGCCCCGCCGGCGCCACGGTCAGCGGGGGCGCGCCGCCCTCGACCGCCAGCCCCTTGATCAACGCCGGCCCGTCGATGACCAGGGGCCCGGCGACCGACGTGACCTCGGGGCCGCTGCCCGACAGCTCGACGCCCGGCGGCGGCAGCGGCGGGGTGGGGTGGGCCCCGGGCAGCAGCAGGACCACGTCCTCCGGGCGGGCCACGGCGTAGGCCGCCGCGGGATCACCAAACGGCGCCTCCCGCCCGCCGTCGCCCCCGGTGGCCCCGGCCTCGACGAACCACACCCGGGGGGCGGGCGCCGCGTCGGGGGCCATATCCGGCGGCGCGGCGTCGATCGGGATCTGCGCGTCGGGGGCCTGACCGGGGGAGACCGCGCCCCCGCCGCAGGCCGCGAGCCCCATCAGCGCGACCGCCGGCACCCAGGCCAGCCGGCCCATCATCGGCGCCGACCCGCCAGCAGCCCCAGCAGCAGCAGCCCGAGCACCCCGCCCGAGCCCCCGCCCGAGCCCTGGCCCGGCGCGGCCCGGCAGCCGTCGTCCACCGGCCGCCGCCCGGCGGTGACCTCGACCGCCGACAGCAGCCGCACCACCTCCTCGCCCCGGCGGGCCACCACGTCGTAGAGCCCCGCGGCGAGCGGCACGACCAGGGTGCCCCGGGCCATCTGCCCGGCGTCGTCGAGCACCACGTCCTCCAGCGGCGCGCCGCCGATCGAGAACTCGGTCTCTCCGGTGAAGCCGCCCCCGAGGATCGTCACCTCGGCGCCCGATCCGGCGGGGATGCTCTCCGGGTCGACCGCCCGCAGCGTCAGCGGCGGCGGGCCCTCGCCGGCCACGGTGAACGCCTCGGGCAGCACTGCCACCTGCCCGTCACCCCGGATGAGCCGCAGATCCCACACCCCGGGGCCGATGCCCGCCGGCACCAGCGCCGTCAGCGTCGAGCCCGAGAGCGCGGTCGGCTCCAGCAGCCGGGTCGGGCCCAGCTCGGCCCGGGTGATGCCCCCGCCGTCGAGGAAACCCCGCCCGTTGATCAGCACCTCGGTGTTCATCGCCGCCGACCCCCGATCGGGCACGATGCGGTCCAGCTCCAGCGGCGTATCCCCGGCGATCGGCCCCCGATCCGGCATGGGCCCGGTGTCGGGCTGGATGACAGCGGCGTCCTCTTCGGGCAGGCCCCGGTCGGGATCCGGCTCAAGGGCCATGTCCGGCTCGGGGTCGGGGGCCATGTCCGGCTCGGGATCGGGCGCCATGTCGGCCACGCGCATGTCGAGGTCGACCGGCCCCACATCGGGCTCGACCCCCATGTCGTCCCGGGGCAGGTCCATGTCGAAGACCTCGTCGGGCCCCGCATCGGGCGGCAGCTCACCCGGATCGGGGCAGACCTCGTCGACCCGCACGATCTCGGTGCGCAGGATCCAATCCCCGGTGGGCCGCGGCGGGGAGCCCTCGGGATCCATGCCCTCGGTGAAGCCACGGAAGCTCTGGCCGTTGCGCAGCAGCACCCGGATGTAGTTGCGCTCGGGGGTGATGCCGTCCCCGTCGGTGGCGATGTTCGGCGACCGCTCGTTGCCCGCCACCCGCATCTGCACCCGCAGTCGGCGGGTGTCGCTGACGATGTCCTCGCCCCGCAGGTCGATCGAGCCGAGCTGATTCGCGCTGCCGAAGACCTGGTAGGCGTCCTGATCGCTCTGCCAGATGAGGTTCTCCCCCGCGCCCAGCTCGCCCCCGTCGGGCCCGGCCACGCCCAGGCGCAGGCTGTAGATGTTGAAGGTGTCGGGCCCCACGAACGGGATCACCCGGCACACCCGGTAGACCGGGTGGTCGTCGGGCACCTCGTAGATCGCGGCGAACGACTCCTCGAAGCCGATGCGGGTGTAGAACGCCACCCCGTCGCCCGGCGCGAAGTCGTCGTTGCGCAGCAGCTCGTAGGCCCCCGCCGACGGGGCGACGAGCACGCACAGCGCGATGGATGACAGCAGTCGGAGCATGTGGCGGCCTCCCCCCAGTGTGCCCCGAGTGTCCCATCGAGGCCCGGTCGGGGCAACGCGCCGGGCCCTCAGAGCCCGTGGCACCGGGCGCACAGCGGCCCGGTGTGGCAGGTCGCGCAGCGGTCGGGATCGATCCGGGCCGCGACCCCGTGGGGCGGCCCGGCGAACCCCGGGCGGTGATCGCGGGGCGGGTCGGCCCGGTGGCAGCGCACGCAGGCGTCCTCGCCGTGGCACGCCGCGCAGCCGGTGCGGTCGCGGTGCTCGTCGACGAAGGCCGGGGTGTGGTCCGGCGGGGGCGTCGGGGGGGTCGGCGCGGGGTCGGGCCCGCAGCCGGCGGCCGCCAGCACGAGCCCGCCGATGATCGAGCCGGTGCGCATCGGCACACCATACCAGCCGGGGGGCGGTGGTCTTCCCCCTTGTGGCGAAGACCGTGCCTCGCGTGGATAGTCGACAGACCCGTTGGCGGGGACTGCGAGGGGGAGAGCCGATGAGGAGCACGATCCGGGCGCTGGCGCTGTGGCTGTTCGCCGGCGGGCTGGCGGCCTGCGACGACGGCCCCACCGTGCCGGGGGATCTCGGCCCGACGCCCGACGCCGACGCCGAGGCCGACGGCGCGCCCGGGCCCGAACCCGACGCGGCCCCCGACGCCGACCCGGACATGGGCCCCGGCCCCGACGCCGAGACCGACCTCGCGATCGACGCCGCGCCCGACATCGGCCCGACCTGCGAAGACGGCCAGACCCGGGCCTGCGACGTCGACGGCCTCGACGGCGCCCTCTGCGCCGGCGTCGCCACCTGCGTCGACGGCGCCTTCGGCCCCTGCGCCCCGCCGGACGAGATCTGCGACGGGGCCGACACCGACTGCAACGGGATCGTCGACGACGTCGAGGGCGCCGGCGCGCCGTGCGCCGCGGGCCAGGGCGCCTGCGCGCGCGAAGGGATCACCGCCTGCGTCGACGGCGCCCTGGCCTGCGACGCGACGCCCGGCGAGGCCGGCGAGGAGATCTGCGCCAACGGGGTCGACGACGACTGCTCGGGCGAGGTGGACGAGGCGCCGTGCCTCGACATCTGCCCCGACGACGCCGCCTGCGGCGAAGGCCGGCTGTGCATCGACGGCGAGTGCGTGCCCGGCGACTGCCGGGCCGACGGCGAGTGCGCCGCGGGCGCGCTGTGCATCGACAACACCTGCACCGAGGCCGACTGCCGGATCGACGGCGACTGCCCGCCGGACGAGGCGTGCATCGGCCTCACCTGCGCGCCCCGGCCGGCGGCCTGCGTCGACCCGACCGTGATCGACGCCCCGGGCAGCTACGCCGGCTCGACCGAGGACGCCCCGTCCGAGGTGGGCGCGAGCTGCGGCGGCGGCGCCCGCTCGCCGGAGCGCGCCTTCCGGATCGACCTGGGCGTCGAGGGCCCGATCTGCGTATCGACCTTCGGATCGGGCTACGACACCGCCCTCTACGTGCAGGCTCGCTGCGGCGACCCGGCGACCGAGCTGGCGTGCAACGACGATGTGCTCGAGGGCAACGTGTTCTCCCAGATCGAGCTGCCGAGCGGCGCCGAGCCGGTCTTCGTCTTCGTCGACGGCTTCGGCGCCATCTCGCGGGGCCCGTTCTCGCTCAACGTCAACGTCGGGCCCTGCCCCTGCCTCGCCGACGAGATGTGCCCCGAGACGCAGGCCTGCCGCGCGGGCGACTGCGTGGACGTGGTCTGCGGCGACGGCGTCGTCGAGCGGGGCGAGGGCTGCGACGACGGCGGCATCGAGCCGGGCGACGGGTGCGACGCCGCCTGCGCGGTGGAGGACGGCTTCGTCTGCGAACCCGACCCGATCACCGGCCGCTCCCGCTGCCGGCCGGCGGTGTGCGTCGACGATGACGACTGCTTCGACGACGACCGCTGCCGCGACGGCGCGTGCGGGCCCCCGGGCGAGATCTGCGACGACGGGGTCGACGACGACGGGGACGGCGCCGTCGACTGCCTCGACCCCGACTGCGCAGACGACCCGGCCTGCGCCCCGGCCGACGCCTGCGCCGCGCCCGCCCCGATCGTCGGCCCCGGGATCTACGAGGGCGACACCGCTGGCGGCTTCGCGACGTTCACCGAGGCCGACCCCGACTGCGTCGACTCGCCCATCGCCGCCGACAGCGCCGAGGCCGTCTTCGCGCTGACCCCCGCCGCCGACGGCGAGCTGTGCCTCTCGACCCTGGGCAGCACCTTCGACACCGTGCTCTACGTGCGGGCCGACGTGTGCGACGACCCCGCGGCCGAGGTCGCGTGCAACGACGACGCCGCCGCCATCGCCGGCGGCAACCGGGCCGCGCTGACCCTGGCGGTGAGCGCCGGCCGGACGTGGTTCGTCTTCGTCGACGGCTTCGGCGCGGCCAACGACGGCCCGTTCACCCTGCGGGTGCTCGACGGCCCCTGCGCCCCGCCGGTCGAGGTCTGCGACAACGGCGTCGACGACGACTTCGACCCCCGCGTCGACTGCGACGACCCCGGCTGCTTCCGATCCGAGATCTGCCTCGAGCTCAACTGCGGCGACGGCGCCCCCGACCCCGGCGAGGCGTGCGACGACGGCGGGCGCGCGCCGGGCGACGGCTGCGACGCGGCGTGCCTGATCGAAGTGGGCTACCGCTGCGAGCGGCCCGACCCCGACGGCCCCTCGGTCTGTCGATCGCTGGCGATCTGCGGCGACGGGACGCTCGACCCGTCCGAGCAATGCGACGACGGCGGGGTCGAGGACGGCGACGGCTGCGACGCCCGGTGCACGCTGGAGGTCTTCGAAGCGGCGCGGGCGGTGGAGTCCTTCGACGCCGGCTTCGCCGCCGGGCAGTCCGACGCGGTGCACTTCACCGTCGACCACGACCCCAGCCGGCTGCGCGCCGCGACCGGCGGCCCCGCCGGCTGCCCGGGGGACACCCGGCTGACGGTGTATCCGCTCGACGCCGAGGGCGCCCGGGGCCCGGCGGTGGCGACCGACGACGACGGCGGCGACGGCGGCTGCTCGGCGATCGACGCGGTCCTGGCCCCCGGGCGCTACGCGCTCGTCGCCGACGCCCACGGCGCGGCCCTCGACGCGGTGCGGATCGACTACCGCCTCGAGGTCGACATCACCCCCGGCGGGGCCTACGCCGGCGCGGCGGCCGAGGGCGGCAGCGACCTCTACGTCTTCGAGCTCGACGGCCCGGCCTCGGCCGCGCTGCGGGCCGACGACGGCGCCGCCGGCTGCCCGTCCGACACCCGGATGCGGCTGTTCTCGGTGGACGCGTTCGGCGACTGGACCCCGGTCGCCGACGACGGCGACGGCGGCGGCTGCGCCCGGCTGATGCTCGACCTCGGGCCCGGGCGCTACGCCCTCGAAGTCGACGCGCCCGACGGGGGCGCCATCCCGGCCTACACCCTCACCGCCGACATCGTGCGCCCGGTGTGCGGCAACGGCGCGATCGAGCTGGGTGAGACCTGCGACGACGGCGGGGTCGCGGACGGCGACGGCTGCGACGGGGCCTGCACCGCCGAGGAGTTCGTCGCCCTGCGCGCCGTCGAGCGCTTCCTGATCGACTTCGCCGCCAACGGGGACGACGTCGTGCGCTTCACCGTCGACCACGCCCCCAGCCGCCTCGTCGCCGAGCTGAGCGACGGGGCCGGCGGCTGCCCCGGCGACACGGTGATCGACCTCTACCCGCTCGACGGCGAGGGCGCCCGCGGCCCGTTGCAAGAGACGGCCGACGGCGGCGGGGTCGACGACTGCTCCCTGCTCGACATCGAGCTGGACCCGGGCCCCTACGCGCTCGTCGCCCGGGGGTTCAACGGCGCCGCCCTGCGGGGGCTCGCGCTCGACCACCGGCTGACGGTCGCCGTCGACGCCGGCGGCGCCTTCGACGGCGCCACGCCGATCGGCGGCGACGACCTCTACACCTTCACCCTCGCCGGCGCCGCCCCGGTGACGCTCTCGACCAGCGACGGCGCCGACGGCTGCCCCGGCGACACCCGGCTCACCCTGTTCGGCGTCGACGCCGAGGGGGCCCGGATCGCGGTCGCCGCCGACGACGGCCAGGCCCCCTGCGCCGGGCTCGCGGTCGACCTCGAGCCGGGGGCCTACGAGGTCGAGGTCGAGGAGTCGGGGCGGGACGCGGCCCTCGACGCCTATGTGCTCGAGGTGGGCGTCGGCCCGCCCCCGTTCGACGTGGCCATCCGCGACTTCACGATGGAGCCCGACCCGCTCGTGATCCCCGTCGGGCGGACCGTGCGCTGGACCAACCTCGGCGCCGTCGCGCACACCGTCACCAGCGGCGCGCCCGACTCGCCGCTGGCCGGCGCCATCTTCGACAGCGGCGACCTCGCCCCCGGCGAGCGCTTCGACTTCACCTTCCTCTCGCCCGGCGACTACACCTACTTCTGCCGCCTGCACAGCGACGTCATGCAGGGGTTCCGGGTCATCGTCGAGGCCGAAGAGGACCCCGACCGGGCCATCTGCGAGGAGAGCTGCGACGACGGGGTCCGCTGCTTCGACCTGCAACCCAACCCGGCCTGCGTGAACGGCTGCCTGGTGTCGCCCGAGAGCCGGGCGGTGGGGCGCTGCGTGGCCGAAGAGCTGGATCCCGACACCGGCGCCTGCGACTTCGGGGTCTACGACCGCTGCAACGACGCCTGACGTCCGCGCCGAGCGGCGGCTTGCGCTCGGCGGCGTTTCGGGTCAGCTTCGGGCATCGCCCACCGCCCGGGAGCCGATCCGATGGCCGACGCGAAGGCCGACCCCCAGACCCCCGACCCCCAGAGCCGGGGGCGCCTGATCCGGGCGCTCGACCGGTTCGCCGAGATCGGCAACAAGCTGCCCGATCCGGTGACCCTCTTCTTCATCCTGTGCGCGGTCGTCGTCGTCGCCTCGGCGGTCTTCGCCGGGGTCACCGAGCAGATCGCCCAGCGGGACGGCACGGTGCGCGAGACCGCCGTGCAGAGCCTGCTGTCGGCCACCGGCATCCGCTGGATGTTCGAGAACGCGGTCACCAACTTCACCGGCTTCGCCCCCCTGGGCAAGGTGCTGGTGGTCATGCTGGGCATCGGCGTCGCCGAGCGCTCGGGCCTCGTCGCCCTCGGCCTGCGGGCGCTGGTGCAGGGGGTGCCCCGGCAGCTCATCACCGCCGCGCTGGTCTTCGCCGGGGTGATGTCGTCGATGGCCGCCGACGCGGGCTACGTCGTGCTCACCCCGCTGGGCGCGGTGCTCTTCGCCGGCCTCGGCCGCCACCCGCTCGCCGGGCTCGCCGCCGCCTTCGCCGGGGTCTCGGGCGGCTTCAGCGCCAACCTGCTCATCACCGGCCTCGACCCGCTGCTGGCCGGGCTGAGCCAGGAGGCCGCCCGGGCCATCGACCCGACCTACGAGGTCAACGCCGCCGCCAACTACTATTTCATGCTGGTCTCGACCGCCCTCATCACGGTCGTCGGCACCCTGGTCACCAGCCGGGTCGTCGAGCCGATGCTCGGCGAGTGGGATCCGAAGCGGGCCGAGGCCCCCCCCGAGGAGCCCGAGGCCATCGGCGCCGCCGAGAAGCGCGGCTTCCGCGACGCGATGATCGCCGGGGCGCTGGTCGTGGCGGGCATCATCGTGCTCGGCGTGTGGCCCGACTCGCCCCTGCGGGAGCCGGTCGCCGAGGGCCGCCCCGCGGTCGACGCGCTGGGGCCGTTCTTCCACTCGATCGAGGTGTTGATCGCGGTGCTCTTCCTGGTGCCGGGCATCGTCTACGGGGCCCGGGTCGGCGAGGTGAAGAACGACAAGGACGTCGCCAAGATGACCGCCGAGACGATGGCCACGATGGGGGCCTACATCGTGCTCGCCTTCGCCGCCGCGCAGTTCGTCGCCTTCTTCAACTGGACCAACCTCGGCGCCATCACCGCGGTCAAGGGCGCCGGCATCCTGCAATCCATCGGGCTGACCGGGGTGCCGCTGCTGCTGGCCTTCCTGGTCGTCTCGTCGACGATGAACCTCTTCGTGGGCAGCGCCTCGGCCAAGTGGGCCTTCATGGCGCCCATCTTCATCCCGATGCTGATGCAGATGGGGTACAGCCCCGAGGCCGTGCAGGCGACCTACCGGGTGGGGGACTCCATCACCAACATCATCACCCCGCTGCTGCCCTACCTGCCGATCATCATCATCTTCGCCAAGCGCTACGACCGCGAGGCGGGCCTGGGCACCCTGATCGCGGCGATGCTGCCCTACTCGGTGGCGTTCGGCATCGTGTGGACGATCATGCTGTCGCTGTGGATCGGCTTCGACATCCCGCTGGGCCCGGGGGCGCCGACGCTCTACCCGGCGCCGTGAGCCTGCGCCCGGCCCGCCGACGGGCATGGGCTGCGCCGAGAGCGCCTGCGCGGGCCACGGCGGCGTCGCGCTGATGTCGGTCGGCTTCGAGATCACCGACGGCTGCGGTGGGGGTGGGCGTGGGTGTGATGGGTGTGGTGGGTATCGCATCGGCGGCCAGCGTTCCCGGGGGGTCGGCCTTCGGGCTTCGGGTGGGTTTGACGGAGGTGTGGGCAACGCTGAGGGTAGGCGAGGCGGGGCAGCTGGGGTGTGGGTCGGGCTTCGGGTGGGTTTGACGGAGGTGTGGGCAACGCTGAGGGTAGGCGAGGCGGGGCAGGTCTGGGCGGCTCTGGGCAACGCTGAGGGTGGGTGTCACACAGGTCTGGGCAACGCTGAGGGTGGGTGTCACGCAGGTGTGGGCAACGCTGAGGGTAGGCGAGGCGGGCCAGCTCTCGGCGGCTCGGAACGCGCCAACAGTTATGCGTTAAGCCGTGCTCGACTCCGGCACCCCCGCTGCGCGGGGGCAGGATCTCCGCTCGGTGCTCGCA
>JAUHYW010000101.1 GCA_030426085.1 bacterium
CCATGGGCCGTGTCGCCGACATCCTCCAGGCGCGGGGCGAGCTGGACGAGGCGCTGCGCATACGGCGCGAGGAGGAGTTGCCGGTCTACGAACGCCTCGGCGACGTCCGCTCGCGCGCCGTCACCATGGGCCGTGTCGCCGACATCCTCCAGGCGCGGGGCGAGCTGGACGAGGCGCTGCGCATACGGCGCGAGGAGCAGTTGCCGGTCTACGAACGCCTCGGCGACGTCCGCGAGCGCGCGGTCACCATGGGCCGTATCGCAGACGCTCTCCAGGCGAAGGGCCGCATCGACGAGGCGCTTCGCATCCGCCGCGAAGAGCTGCCCATCTACGAGCGCCTCGGGGATCGCCGCAGCTTGCTGCTCGGCCGGGTCGAGGTCGCCCTGAACCTCGTCGCCCGAAACAAGGCAAGCGATCGGGATGAGGTGCGCGACCTGCTCGCGCGGGCCCACGCCGACGCCGTCGCCATGCGGCTGCCCGAGGCGGGGCAGATCCGGGGCATCCAGCAGGCGCTGGGCTTCGTCGCCACCGACTGGGCCGGCATCGGGGCCGGGCTCGAGCCGCACGACGCCGGCGTCCGGGTCACCCGGGTCGTCGACGGCGGCCCGGCGGCGGGCGCCCTGGCGGCGGGCGACGTGCTCACCGCGGTCGACGGCGCGCCGCTGGCCGGGGCCTCGGTCGCCGACGCCGTCGACCGCATCCGGGGGCCGGTCGGATCGCCCATCCGGCTGCGGGTGCGGCGGGGGGACGCGCCCGAGCGGGAGGTGACGCTCACCCGCCGCCGGCTGAACCTCGGGGGCTCGCGCTGATGAGACGCCGCTGGGTGGCTCTGCTCGGCGCGCTGGCGCTGGGCTGCGGGGGCGCGCTGCCGGCGGCGCCGGGCGCCCGGCTGGCCCGGGTCGAGGGGCGGGCGGTGGTGCTCGACGCGCCGGCCGGGCTGCGGCGGGGGCAGGCGCTGTACGTGCTGCCGGCGGCGGGGCCCGGGGCGCCGGTGGCGGTGGTGGTGGCGCTGGCGGCGGATGGGCCGGGGCGGTGGCGGGTGGCGCCGCTGTGCGTGCGGGACGGGGCGGCGCTGCCCGACGGCGGGGCGGTGCGGGTGGCGGCGGGCGCGATCCGGCTGGGGCGGTGCTGGGCCCGGGTCGCCGGCCGGCCGCCGTCCGAGTGGCGGCCGTGGGCTGAGGCGGTGATCGTGAAGCTGGACGTGGGCGCGGCCGACCGGGCGCGCGAGGGCGATCTGTACGCGCTGTTCGGGCGGGCGCTGGCGCGGGGGGACGCGGTGGCCGGGTTCGAGCTCCGGGGGGCGTGTCGGGTGGTCGGGGTCGGGGATCTGACCGCCGACTGCGCGCTGGTCCACGGGGTGGGGCGGGGCTACGGGCTCGATGACTGGCAGCGCGGGGGGCCGGCGTATCCGGCCGACGCGCCGGCGGCGGGGGACGCGCTCCGTGAACTGGCGGCGGCCGGCGAGGCGGGCGCGCGCCCGGCGCGGTCGGGGGAGGGCAGGCGGTGAGCGAGCGGTTCGATGTGTACGTGGCTCATGACGCGGGGGACGCCGCGGCGGCCGAGGCGCTGTGCGCGGCGCTGGAGGCGCGCGGGGCTCGGGTGGCGGCGGGCGTGCTGCTGGCGCCGGGGGATGTGATCGACGGGCTGGGCGAGGCGCAGCGGCACAGCCGGCTGACGGCGGCGCTGGTCGGGGGCGGGCCGGGCGATCACTACACGCTGGACGCGGTGGCCCGGGCGGTGGCCCAGGTGGGCGAGGGGCGGCATACGGTGGTGCCGGTGATCTTGCCGGCGGCGCAGGGGCAGGTGCCCTTCGGGCTGCTGCGGGTGGTGCCGCTGGAGGTGGGTCCGGGCGGGATGGACGCGGTGGCCGAGGCGCTGGCGGCGCGGCTGAGGCTGCGGCGGCCTGCGGCGGCGGGCGCGCTCGACGGCGGGCCGCCGGTCGTGGAGGAGGCGGGCGCGGGCGGCGGCGGCGGGCGCGGGTGGGCCGTCGGCGTGGCGGCGGCCGTCGTCGCCGGCGCGGTCGGGCTGTGGCTGTGGGTGGGCGACGGGCCGGGCGATGGTCGGCGGGCGGGCCACGGGCGGCTGTCGGTGGACGCCGGGCGCGTCGTCGAGGGCGGCGCCGGGGGACGCGACGCGGCGGTCGAAGGCGGGCAGGGCGAAGCGGGGCAGCGTGGAGTCGAGCAGGACGAGGCCGGGCAGGGCCAAGCCGGGCAGGGCGGGGGAGCGGGCGCGCCGCCGGACGCGGTGGTCGAGCGCCGGCCGGCTCCACCGCCGCCGCCTCCCGACGCGCAGGCGGCTCCGGCCGACGCGGGGGCGCCGCGGCGGGCGCTGTCGGGGGCCGGGCGCTGCGGCGACGATCGGAGCTGCGCGCTGCGGGGCCCCGGCGCGGAGGGGCTGCGGCGAGACGACGTGGTGTGCCTGACCGACCGGCGCGCGCGCGGTCCGACGTGCGTCGTCGACGCGGCGGGCGCGGTCGTGAAGTGTGATCGGCATGATCGGTTCCAGCGGGAGCCATTGGGAGAGGTGTCATGGGTGCTGTGTCCCGAGTGACGAGGTGGTTCGGCGCGGCGCTGCTCGGCGCGGCGCTGTTGGCGGGCTGCAGCGGGGGGCCCTCGCCCGCGCCGGGGGCGGCGGGCATGCGGCTGGTCTGCGTCGACGGCCGGCCGGTGGTGCGCGATATGCCGCCCGGCGCGGCGTTCACCCGCGGGTCGTGGCTCTACGCCCGCTCCCCGGGCGGGCTGCGCACGGCGGTGCTGACGGTGAAGTCGGTGGACGCGCCGGGCGGCTTCCTGGAGGTCTACGGGCTGTACAGCGAGGGCGGCCCGCTCCGGATCCCGCCAGCGGGGCTGGCGGTGGAGGTGGTGCCATCCGATTCGACGGCCCGCGTCGGCAAGGGGCTGGGCAACGCGCTGCGGCGGCCGGGCGCGGCGTACGATCAGGCCAAGGGCGAGCGGCGGTTGATGCTGCGGCTCGATCTGGGCGCGGGCCACGGGGTGAAGCCGGGCGATGGCTACATGGTGCTCGGCGCGCCCATCGTCGACCCCCGGACCCGCACGGTCACCGGCTTCGAGCGCCTGGGCGTGTGCCGGGTGGCCGAGGGCGAGGTGAGCGCCGAGAGCGCGGGCTGCGCGCTGGATCGGTTCGAGTGGAGCGACTACGGCCGCGATGACTGGATCGCGGGCGGTCGGGTGCGGCTCGATGTGGACGTCCGCGCCGAGCTGGTGTGTCCGGCGGCGGGCGAGGGCGGGTGAGGGAAAAAAAAGACGGGTGTTCGGACACTCGGGGCCGCTCGTCCCCTATTCCAATCATGAGCGTACACAGCCCCGAATCCGTCTTCGAGAAGGCCTTCGCCCACCCCGCGCTGGCCTCTCGACTCGCCTCCGATCTCATTCGTCGCAATCTCCCGGTGGCCACCGTCGCCGCGCTCGACCTCGACCGGCTCCAGCGCGTCGCGGTCGATGTCGTCGATCTCGCGGGGTGCAGTCGGCGTCCCGACGCGCTCTACCGGGCGGGTTTGCGCGACGTGCCCGGTCAAGCGGTCCTGATCCCGTTCTTCCTCGTCGGTGAGCCCGCCGCGCCGGCATGGCTCGCGCCGCTCGCCACGCTGCGCTATGCGCTCCTGCTCTGGGCGCGCTATGTCGAGGAAGCGCGGGCTGCCACTGGCCGGACGCCCGCGCGCCTGCCGCTCGTCCTGCCCATCGTCGTACATGACGGCCCCCAGCCATCGAGCGGCGCGCACGGGCTGAGCGAGCTGTTCGATCTGCCGGTGGCCTTCGCCGAGTACCTGCCCCGCTTTCCGGTGCTCGTCGACGACATGACGGTCGGGGAATCCGAGCGCGCCGAACGGCGGGCGCGGTTCCTCGCGCAGTGGCGGCGCATGCTCGACGCATCGGCCGGCGAGCCGCATCACCTGCGAGTCGTCGAGGCCAGCGTGCAGTATCTGTTCGAGTCGGACTACAGCCTCAGCCCGGCCGACTTCGTCGAGACAGCCCGGGCCGTAGCCGATCCGCGGACGAAGGAGGCGCTGATGACCCTCGGCGACAAGTTCAAGGCGCTCGGTCGAGAAGAGGGGCGCGCGGAAGGGCGCACCGAAGGGCGCACGGAGGGGCGTGCGGAGGGGCGCGCGGAAGGGCGCACCGAAGGGCGCGCGGAAGGGCTGGGCCGGGCGGTGCTCACCCAGATCCAGTTGAAGTTCGGCGCCCCCGACGAGGCGACCCGGCGCCGGGTCGAGGCGGCCGACATCGATCAGCTCGACCGGTGGACGGCGCGCATCCTCACCGCCGAGACGCTCGCGGAGCTCTTCGCCGACGGCGGCTGATCGCGCGGCGCCGAGCGAGGCGGGCGGCGGGTGAGCCGACGCCGGGCGGTCAGAATCGGGCGCCGACCGCGAGGCTGGGCAGCGGCAGGAAGGGGATCGGCGGGACGCTCTTGCCGGTGATGCCGATGAGGTCGAGGCCGCCCCGCAGGTAGAAGTGGTCGAGCTCGGCCCGGTAGCCGGCGCTGACGTAGATCACCGAGTAGTCCTGCTCCCACATGGGCGAGTAGCCGACGCCGAAGTCGGCTCCGTGTCGCCGCCGGGCGTCGCTGACGATGAGGTAGCGCACGCTGATCGGCGTGTTGAGGCCGCGGCCCTCGCCTTCGACGTCGTCGCCCCCGCCGAGGTAGGCCTTGGCCACGCCGGCACCGACGATCCAGCGGTCGATGCGCGCCTCGAGGTTGAAGCCAAAGCCCATCGAGCCGCCGAGGAGCTGCCCGCTGACCACGAAGGCCCCCCGGGCGGGGTCGGCGGGGGGCGGCTGCTCCGGTTTTTCGGCGGCTTTGGAGGAGCGTCGCTCCGTTCGGGCGGGGGGTGGACTCCAGGCGGGCGCGCCGCCGTTGGAGAGCGACGGGTCGCCGAAGGCCGCGTGGGCCGGGGCGCCGAAAGCGGGCATGAGCAGGAGGAGCAGGCCGGTGAGGCGGATGACTGCGTGCATGGGTCGTCCTCGGGTCGGGGTTCGCCGACCTCAACAGCACATGGCGTTCCAGGTTGCACGCAGAGCGAAATTTACCCGCTCGGACGGATCGGGGTCCTCGGACCCTAGTCTCTACAGACGGCGCTGCCTTGGAGGAGGAGTCGATGCCACGCCAGGAGACAGACAC
This sequence comes from bacterium, assembly GCA_030426085.1. Lineage (GTDB taxonomy): Bacteria > Myxococcota_A > Bradymonadia > UBA7976 > UBA1532 > JACKDM01. Next base: position 5,140 of record JAUHYW010000101.1, read on the forward strand.
CCGCGTCCGCCTGCTGCGGGTCGCCATGCAACGCGAGACCGATCTGGCCCGGGTCGGCGAGCGCTTCGGGTCGTTGATGGAGGATCGCGGCTTCATCGAGCGCTCGGTCCGACGGGACGACGAGGTGGCGACCGGGGTCGCCGATCTGGTCCGACAGACCGTGGAGGCGCAGGGGCACGTCCTGCCCGGTGAGATGACGCCGGCGCGCACGATGGTGCTCGACTACCGCCGCGGCGGGCTGCTGCACGGCAACTTCCTGGTCTCGCCCGTGGTCGCGTTCTGCTACTTCGAGCGCATGCGGAAGGGGCTGATCGTCGTGTCCCGCTACACCGGAGAGACCGACTACTCCCGCTTCGAGTGGGCGCTCGTCAGCGACCAGCCCATCGGGCTGCCGGGGGTCGCGACGTTGCAGTGAGCCGCGGCCCGAGCGGGGAGACCCGGTCGGGTCAGGCGGGGGCCCGCAGGTGCCACGCCCGGGGCTTGACGAAGCAGCGGATGCCTTCGAGGCCCAGGGTCGAGCCGAGGCCGCTGTGGCCCCGCCCGCTCCACGGCAGGTGGGGGCTGACCCGGTCGCAGCAGTTCCAGTAGGCGCTGCCGGTGGGCACCCGGCTCAGGACGGCGGCGGCCCGCGCCCGATCGCGGGAGAACACCGCCGCGGTCAGGCCGTAGGCGGTGTCGGCCATCAGCGCGGCGGCCTCGTCGTCGCTGGCGACGGCCTGGATGCCGATGATCGGGCCGAAGCTCTCTTCGCGCATGACCTCCATCGAGTGGTCGACGTCGACGAGCACGGTGGGCTCGAAGTACGCCCCCGGCCGCTCGGCCCGCTTGCCGCCGCACAGCAGGGTCGCGCCCTTCTCGAGCGCGTCCTTCACCTGGGCTTCGAGCACCCCGATCTGCGCCTCGCGGGTCAGCGGGCCGAGGTAGGTGTCGCCCTCGCCGGGGTCGCCCATCACGAAGCCCTTGACCGCCTCGACGAAGGCCGCCCGGAAGGCGTCGGCGATCTTCGCGTGCACGTAGATGCGCTCGACCGCGCAGCAGCTCTGGCCGTTGTTGTAGAACGCGCCGTCGGCCAGCCCGGCGGCGACCGCGGCGACGTCGGCGACGTCGTCGGCGACGTAGGCCGGATCCTTGCCGCCCAGCTCGAGCTGCACCGGGATCATCTTGCGGGCCGCGGCCTCGGCGATGCGGGCGCCGGTGGCGTAGCTGCCGGTGAAGAAGACGCCGTCGATGTCCTGCTCGAGCAGCGCGGCCCCGGCGACGCCCCCCCCGACGACGCACTGGAAGACGTCGTCGGGTACCCCGGCCTCGTGCAGCAGATCGGCCATGGCCATGCCGGTGAGCGTGGCGAACTCGCTGGGCTTGTAGAGCACCGCGCTGCCGGTCAGCAGGGCCGGCACGTAGACGTTCGTGCCGACGAACCAGGGGTAGTTCCAAGCCGAGATGTTGGCCACGACGCCCAGCGGATCGAAGGTGACGACCTCTTCGGTCGATCCGGGCGCGCCGATGGCCGGCACCACGGCCTCGGGCTTCGCCAGCCGGGCGGCGAGCTGGGCCTCGACGTGATCGAGGAAGAAGTCGATCCGCCCCGGGGTGGCCCCGATCTCGCCCCGGGCCTGGGCGATGGGCTTGCCGGTCTCGGCGCTCTGGGTGAGGGCCAGCGTGTCGCGGCGCTCGACGAGCAGGTCGCGGAAGCGGCGGATGATCGCGGCCCGCTCGGCGAACGGCCGGGCGGCCCACTTCGGCTGGGCTTTGCGGGCGGCGGCGGCCTTGCGGGCGATGGCGGTGGCGTCGTCGGCGGGCAGCTCGCGCAGCACGGTGCCGGTCGCCGGGTTGTGGATGGTCAGCACGCTCACTGGGCGAAGGCCTCGCTGTAGATCGCCCGGAAGTCGTCGGCGGTGACCGGGCGGGGGTTGAACTGGTGGCACATGTCGGCGACGGCGACCGGGATCAGGTCGTCGAGCGTGTCTCTCGAGACGCCGAGCGCGGTCAGCCCCGGGGGGATGTCGAGGCGGGCCCGCAGGCCGACGATCCAGTCGATGAAGTCGGCCCCGTCGTCGGCCTTGGGGTCGATGATGCGGGCGAGGCGCAGGAACTTCTCGGGCACCGCCTCGAGGTTGAAGCGCATGGCATAGGGCAGCATGACGGCGTTGGCCAGCCCGTGGTGGGTGTCGGCGATGGTCGACAGGGCGTGGGCGCAGGAGTGGGTGACCCCCAGCTCTTTCTGGAAGGCCGTCGCGCCCATCATCGAGGCGTCGAGCATGTCGCGGCGGGCGGCGAGGTGCTGCGCGGCGTCGACGGGTTCTCCGGCGGCCTGGCGCTTCGCGCAGTCGACGGCCGTCTCGAGCGAGCGGGCCACCAGCCGGATGCCTTCCTGGGCGATGCCATCACACATGGGATGGTGCTCTTTGGTCAGGAAGGCTTCGACGAGGTGGGTCAGCGCGTCGAAGCCGGTGGCGGCGGTCAGGTGGGCCGGCAGGCCGAGGGTGACCTCGGGATCGGCCAGCACGATGCGCGGCAGCAGGCCGGGGTCGAAGATGATCTTCTTGGCGTGGGTCTCGTCGTCGCTGATCACCGCGCTGCGGCCGACCTCGCTGCCGGTGCCCGCCGTCGAGGGGATGGCGATGATCGGGGGCAGCTTCGCCGCGTCGATGGGGGCCATGTCGGGGCCCCAGGCGAAGTCCATGATGGTGCCGTCGTGGCGGTGCATCACCGCGATGGCCTTGGCGACGTCCACCGCGGCCCCGCCGCCGACGGCGATGATGACGTCGGCCCGGTGGCCCCGGGTGGCTTTGGCGCCGGCCATCACCTGCGAGCCGACCGGGTTGCCCCAGATGCCGCTGAAGACGGCGGTCTCGAAGTCGGCCTCGGTGGCCTTCACCAGCGCGGCGAACCAGTCGAGGCCGGCGATGCCCCGATCGGTGACGAAGGCCGGGCGCGCGGCGCCCAGGCTCCGGATGGTCTCGCTCAGCTCGCGCCGGGCGCCGGCGCCGAAGCGGATGCGGGTGGGGAAGTTGTAGGTGACGATGCTCACGGCGCTCTCCCCGCCCGCATCGCGGGCGTCATGAATGGGGGTCTCGGCTCAGATGATCTCGAAGTAGCGCTTCATCTCCCAGTCGGTGACCGCCGCCTTGAACTGGCGGACCTCCCACCGGCGGCTGGCGACGAAGTGGTCGACGAAGGCGTCGCCGAACAGCTCCCGGGCCGCGGTCGAGCGGTCGAGGGCGTCGGCCGCTTCGGCGAGGCTGCCCGGCAGCCGGGGGTGGCCCTCGGCGGTGTAGCCGTTGCCGACGACCGGCTCGGACGGCAGCGCCAGCTTGTTGCGGATGCCATACAGCCCGGCGGCGAGCGCGGCGGCGACCGCGAGGTAGGGGTTGACGTCGGATCCGCTGACCCGGGTCTCGAGCCGGGTCGACTTGTTGCTGCCGGGGATGACCCGCAGCGCGACGGTGCGGTTGTCGATGGCCCAGTTGGCCCGGGTGGGGGCCCACATGCCTTCGACGAGCCGCTTGTAGCTGTTGATGGTGGGCGCCATCAGCGCCAGGATCTCGGGCAGCAGGGTGAGCTGGCCGGCCAGGTAGTGGCGGAAGGTGTCGCTCATCCGGTTGGGGTCGTCGGCGTCGAAGAAGACGTTGCTGCCGTCCCGCCACAGGCTCTGGTGCATGTGGCCGCTGCACCCGGGCAGGGCCGTGTTCCACTTGGCCATGAAGGTCGGCATGATGCCGTGGCGGTAGCCGATCTCCCGGGCGGCGCTCTTGAAGAGCACCGCCCGGTCGGCCGCTTCGAGCGCGTCGTCGACGGTGATCGCCGCTTCGAAGACGCCGGGTCCGGTCTCGGTGTGCAGGCCTTCGAGGGGCACGCCGAAGTCGGCGGTCAGCTCCATCAGATCGCGGAAGAACGGGCTGTTGAGGCTCGACCGCAGCACCGAGTAGCCGAACATGCCCGGGGTGAGCGGGTCGGGGTTCTGGTGGCCCTTGGCCGCGAGGCTGTCCGGCGTCTCGCGGAAGTTGAACCACTCGAACTCCATGCCGAACTTCGCCGCGAGGCCCATGTCGCCGGCCATCGCGACGATCCGCCGCAGGAGCTGTCGGGGGCAGACGGGCAGGGGGGCCTCCTCGCCGTCGGGGCCGACCTTCACGAAGTGGCCCAGCAGGAACGGGATGCCCTCTTCCCAGGGGATGGTGCGGAAGGTGGTCGGGTCGAGGCGGGCCTCGGCGTCGGGGTAGCCGGTGTGCCACCCGGTGTATTCGACGCCCGCGTCCTCGTAGCACACGTCGCTGGAGTCCCAGCCGAAGACCACGTCGCAGAAGCCGAAGCCGCCGGACAGCGCCGAGCGCAGCTTGTCCACCGAGATGTACTTGCCCCGCAGGACGCCGTCGATGTCGGTGATGGCGACCTTGGCCCGCCGGGCGCCGGTCTGGCTGATCTCGCGGAGGACGTCTTCGACTTTGAGGCGGCTCATGAGTGCTCCTGATCGTGGACGGGCCGGGGATCGGAGTACCCCAAAGGCGCGCCGGGCGCCACTGTCTCGTGAGGGGCCCGGGTCGGGCCCTCAGGGGAGCGGTGGATCGGCCCCGTTCATACTCGGCGGGCGGCTCGTGGCGGCGCCGGCGGGGCGCCGGGCGGCGACCCGCGCCACCCGGCCGGCGAGGCGGGCGATGGCGTAGATCGCGCCGCCCGCGCCCCGGTCGAGGCCCAGCGCCCGGGCGACGCCGACGAGGCCGAAGGCGAGCCGGGGCGGGGGGTGCCCGGCGGCTTTCATGGCGGCGGCGATGGCGGTGAGGGTGCGCACGGCCTCGTCATCGGGCGCGTGGCGCCGGGCGATGCGCAGCAGGCGGGCGGCGCGGGGGTCGCCGGCGGGGTAGACCGGGTGGCCGAAGCCCGGCGGGGGGTCGTCGCTCAGCAGCCGGTCGCCGACGACCTCGGGCACCCAGCGGGGCGAGCCGACCGACTCGACGAGGCCTTCGATGGCGTCGCACTCGCGCACGGTGCGGTTGCCTCGGGGGGTGGCCAGCGCGGTGCACAGGCAGCCGTAGAGATCGGTGCCGGCGACGGCGGCGGCGGTCAGGGCCCGGTCGGCGGGGGAGTCGTCGTGGTCGGCGCAGATGACCAGCGCCCGGTCGAGCACCACCGCGTCCTGCCGCGCGCCGCCGAGCGCGACGACGAGCCGCTCGGCGACCATGCGCCCCTGCATCGCGGCCGGGATGCGCTTGCGGTCGAAGGCTCCCCCGACCACCGCCGCGAGCAGCGGGATGAGGCGGCGCGCGCGGGCCAGGTCGTCTTTGATGCCGATCTCGTCCCGGTGGGGGTCGTCGATCGCCGAGGCGGTCAGCGCGAAGCGCAGGATCGAGGGCACGTCGCGCAGGGGCGGCAGCCGGCGCAGGGTGGGGCCGGGGCTGGCGCTGACCGGCCACCATGCCTTGCGCGGCTCGACCCCGGTCCACAAGAGCTCGGCGACCCCCTCGAACGGGACCTCGGCGTCGGCCAGGAAGAGGGCCGGATAGCCCCGATAGCTCGGCCCGCCGGGGCCCACCGAGACCCGGATGGCGTCGTCCTCTTCGACCGGTTGGGCCGCGGCGGGTATGGTCGATTTCACCGACACGGCATACCGTCTCCCGGAGTCGAGGCCGATGTCAAAGGGCTACGCCGGGGGGTCTTCGGCGGGCGGTTGCAGGTCGTCGAGGCGCAGCAGGACCTCGCGGGCGTGGTCCCGGGCGTTGCGGATCAGCCCCCGGGCCCGCTCGGCGTCGATCCCGAACAGCCCCGGCGCCTCGGCGGTGGGCCGGATGAAGGTCCAGTTGGGCTGGATGCGCTCCATCAGGTGGTCCCGGTGCACCTGGCTGGCCAGGCAGGCCATGCGGAAGACGATGTCGCTCAGCGCGGGGTAGCGCTCCCGGCGGCCGAAGGGCTTGAGGCGGCGGGCGAGGGCCGCGAGGCCGCCGACGGTGGTGCCGTAGTCGGCGACGTCGGTCATCGGGGGCACGTCCTGGCTCAGGTCGCAGATGAGGATGCGCCCCCGCTCGCACAGCGGCGCGATCTGGTCGACGGGGTAGTTCTCGAGGGCGCCGCCGTCGATGAGCACCTCGTCGCCGTCGATCACCGGCGGGTACAGGATGGGGATCGAGGTCGACGCCCGCACGGCGCGCCACACCGGGCCGTGGGTCAGGTTGCGCAGGGCCAGGGTCGAGATGTCGACCGCGGTGACGACGCACGGCAGCGGCAGGTCCTCCATCTGGAGGTCGCCGAACTCCTTCTGGGCGTACTCGGTGGCCCCGGTGCCGTCGGACAGCGCGATCACCGGCAGCGTGCCCTGGCTCAGCTTGGGGCGGACCGCGGCGATCACCTCGGTCGCCTGCCGCCGCAGCGCGCGCGACGTGCGCCCGGCGGCGACGGTGGCCGCGGTGAGCGATCCCGAGCTGTTGCCGGTGACCACGTCGGGCACGAAGCCGATCTCCTCGAACGCCTCGACGATGCCGGCGTAGCCCAGCCCCTGGCTCGACGCCCCGGCGAAGACGACCCCCCGCCCGCGGCCGGTGGACAGCCGGGCGCAGCGCTGCATGTCGGCCGCCGCGCCCCGGCGGACGTGTACGTGGAATCGCCCCGGGCGGTGGGTCAGCCAGCGCGCGGTGTGGCGGATGCGGGCCGGCTCGGGCGGCTGGAGCAGCACCAGCACGACCGGGGCCAGCGCGTCCTGGGCCTGGAGGTCGAGCTTGCGCAGCTTGGGGTCGTCGGACGCATCGGCGACGAGCAGCAGCCGATCGGCTTGCCGTATCATCCGCGCGTCCCACTCGGCGTCCTGGCCGTCGGCGACATAGATGACGGAGGCGTGCGCCTGCTCGATGCGGGTCAGCTCGAGCGGGCTGGGGCGCCCATCGAAGCGGCTGCGCTCGATGACGGCGCAGGTGTCGCCCAGGGCCCGTAGAGCGTCGGCCAGTTCGAGCGCGAACGGGCGGGCCTCGTCGGGGCTGAGGGGCAGCACGGTCAGGGTCATGCCCCGGGGGCGCTCGACCGCCGCCGCCAGCGCGCGGCGGGCGGCGGTCTCGGACAGCCAGCCCCGCAGCGCGAGCCGGGTGATCGGATCGGTGAGCTGGTCGAGCGCGCTGAACGGCACCTCGGCCAGCACCGTGTCCCGGTTGGCGACCACCGTGTGCCGCCGGGGGGCGTTGGAGAGCAGCGACATCTCACCCAGCAGGTCGCCGGGCCCGACCCACCCGACCCGGCGGTCGGCGGTGCCCCGCTCGCTGTCGGCCGGCACGATCACCTGGCAGCGGCCGCTGAGCACCAGCCCCAGCCGATCACCGGTCTCGCCGGCGCTCATGACGGCGTAGCCCGCCCGGTAGGAGACGAACTGCACCTGCTCGAGGACGATCCGGGCGACCCGCTCGCCGGGGGCATCCCGGATGAGGGGGTGGTCGTCGAGCTGCGCCCGGTAGAGCGCGTGCTCCTGGGGGTCGGTGATGGGCTCCGCGCCGGCCCCGGGTCGGGCCGGGCGGGCGCGGCGAGCGGCGATGGTCGACTTCAGCATGGTCACTCCGTCTGGTTGGGGGCGGCTCGACGATCAGGGCTTGCGGCGCCGGCCGAACAGCCGCCCGAGCACGCCCCGGCGGGGCGGCGGCTCGGGCTCGACCAGGGCGTCGATGGCCGGGGTGCAGGTCCCGCAGACGCTGCCCGCGCCGCAGCGCCGGCGCAGCCCGTCGGGGGTGCCGCCTTCGGCGATCATCGCGTGGGCCTGGGTGCGGGTCAGGCCGACGCAGGCGCAGATCAGGGCCTCGCCGCTGCGGCTCACGCCGGTCGAGCCGGTCCACCCGAAGCGGGCCCGCTCGGCGTCGGAGACCGCCCGCCCGGAGACGATGCGCCCGGTGACCTCGGCGACGCCGGCCTCCAGCGTGCCCCGGGCTTCGAATCCCACCGCCCGGCCGCCGCGCAGGGCGAGGGTGCGGGCGCCGAGCGCGCCGCGGTATTCGAGCGTCTCGTCGGGGGCCTCGGCGCCGGGGGTCGAGACGACGAGCACGTCCCGGCCGGTCGGGCGGGTGATCACGAGGCGGCGGCCGTCGGGCAGCCGGCGCACCGAGCTGAGGCAGGGCACGCCTTCGAAAGTACCCCGGTGCAGCGTCACCAGCCCGCCGTCGGGGCGGCGATAGGCCTGCTGCATCGTGCCGAGCAGCCCCGCGAGCGGCGGGTGGCGCTCGAACCAGCGGCGGAAGCGGGCCGCCGCGACCCGCATCACCTGCACCTCGGTCTCGGCCTCGACCGTCGCCGCCCGGGGCACGCCGTCGAGCACGGCCAGCTCGCCGAAGCAGTGCCCCGGCCCGAGCTGGCACAAGACCCGCTCGCCCCGCCGCACCCGCACCCGGCCCTCGTAGATGAAGTAGGCCGCATCCCCGGTGTCGCCCTGCTCGATGATGATCGCGCCCGCGGGGTAGGCGCGGGTCTCGACCTCGCCCGCCGGGTCGTCGTCCGCCTCGGGGGGCACGGTCAGCCGGTGCAGCGAGGGCCCGGCCTCGTCGGTGATGCGCGCGTCGGGGTCGCTCATCGCTTCTCTTCCCGGCCACGCCGTGCGACCGTGAGCCGCTCTCGCGGATTGCGGACGACCGCGCCGAACTGCGCGACCGTCTCGAAACGTATGCTATCGGGGACGCGCAATGCCGGACCAGAAACCGATCGACACCTTGAACGGGTTCGCCGAGCCGGGGCAGCGCCTCGTCGGCCCCGACGTCTTCGAAGAAGAGCTGGAGGCGGTGCTCTCTGCCTGCGACCCGCAGGTGGGCATCCTCGGGCCCGAATCCGTGAGCTGGGAGGTCTTCTCCCAGACCGCCGTGTGGTTCGGCGCGATGCGGGCCAACCTGCTCCAGACCACCCACCCCGGCGTCGCGACCGCGCTCGTCGAGAAGTCCAAGGCCGATACCAGCACCCGGCTCGAGACCACCATCGCCTTCGTCGACGGGGTCGTCTTCGGCACCGTCGAGCAGGCCCGCGAGCTGGCGCACATGCTGCACGGCAAGCACATGGCGGTCAGCGGCCGGATCAAGGTGGCCGGCGGGGTCTACGCCGAGGGCGACGCCTACGAAGGCAACGACCTCGAGGCCCTGTGGTGGGTGCTGGCGACCCTCATCGACACCGCGGTGGCGCTCTACGGCCTGTTCATCCGCCCGCTGTCGCCGGCCGAGAAGGATCGCCTCATCGGCGAGCTGCCCCCGCTGGGGGCGATGTTCGGGATACCCCGCTCGGCGCTGCCGGCGGACTGGGCGTCCTTCCGGGCCTACTTCACCGCGATGCTCGAAGGCCCCCGCACCTGCATCACCGACACCGGCCGGGCGGCGGCGGCCAACGTGCTCGCCGTCTCGGGCCCCAGCCCGATGCTGCGCCTCGTGCGGGCGATGACCATCGGCTGGCTGCCGCCCGCGGTCCGCGAGGGCTACGGCTTGCGGTGGGACGCCAAGACCCGCGCGGTGTCGGCTGTCGGCCACCGGCTCGTGCGGGCGTACCTCAAGCTGCAGCGGCCCGAGAAGCGCCGGGCGCAGGGCTTCCTCGACGCCCGGGTCCGCCTCGGGCTGTCGCCCCTGCCGTGAACCGCATCCCTCATCGCCGAGGCCCCTGATGCGCATCCTGGTCGTCTACTGCCACCCCGAGCCGAACAGCTTCACCCACGCCGCCCTGGAGCGGGTGCTGGCCGGCCTCGCCCGCCACGACCACGAGGTCGAAGTGCTCGATCTCTACGCCGATGACTTCGATCCCATCGTCGACCACGCCGAGTGGACCACCTACATCCACGACCCGCCCAAGCTGCAGGACGGCCCGATGACGGCCCACTTCGAGCGCCTGCGCTGGGCCGAGGGGCTGGTCTTCGTACACCCGACGTGGGTCTTCTCGCTGCCCGCCCGGCTCAAGGGCTGGCTCGATCGGGTCATCGCGCCCGGGGTGGCGTTCTCGCTGCCGACCGACGAGCAGCCGATCATCCGCTCGCTGCTGCGTCACATCCGCATGGTGGCGGTGGTCACCTCGACCGGCACGCCGTGGTTCGTGATGCGGGCGGCGGGCATGCCGGGCAAGACGCTGATCCTGCGCGCGCTGCGCCTCGGCTTCGCGATCCGCTGCTCGACCATCTGGCTGTGCCTGCACGGCATCGACACCTGCTCGGCCGACAAGCGCGCCCGCCACCTCGAGCGGGTCGAGCGCCGCTTCGCCCGGATCCGCTGAGCCCGCTTCGCCCGCTGAGCCGGAGGGCTCAGGTCGTGCGCTGCCCCAGGTGGGCGTGCATCACCCCGCCGTTGAACACGGGCATGACCGCCGCCCGGTAGATGACCTCGGCCATCTCGTCGGCCCCGATCAGCCGCCCGAGGGACACCTTCTCGGCGATGAAGGCCCGGAACTCGGGGCTGGCGTCGTAGGCCGGGCGCACCATCTCGGTGTCGGTGAACCCGGGGCAGATGACCGCCGTGTGGATGCCCCGGCCGAAGAGGTCCTGACACGTCGCCCGCATGAGCCCCACGACGGCGTGCTTGGACGTCACGTACGACGCCCGCCCCGCCACCGCCTGCTCGCTCAGCGTCGAGCCGATGTAGAGCACCGACGAGCCGGGGCCCATCGCCGGCAGAAGCAGCGAGGTCAGCAGCGCCGGCGCGGTCACGTTGAGCCGCATCGAGCGCTCGAAGGCGTGGCGGTCGATGCGGTCGATGGCGTCGTCCTCCATCACCGCCGCGTTGTGCACCAGGCTGACGACCGCGCCGACGGGGAGGGCGCCGCGCAGGGCCTCGGCGACCTCCTCCACCGAGTCCAGGTCGCTGAGGTCGGCGGCGTGATCGACGACCCCCTCGACCCCGCTGGGCCGGCGGGACACGTTGTGCACCGCCCAGCCGTGCTCGATGAACCGGGCCGCCGCCGCCCGGCCGATGCCCGCGCTGCAGCCGGTGATGATCGCGACCTTCGCCCCGCTCGCCTCGCTCATGATGCCTCCCAGATGTGACTCGCGAACTGACCCGGCCCCGACGAGACCTTCACCACGATGCGCACGATGCGATCCCGCCCGACCAGATCCGGATCATCGACCAGCCGCTCGACCATCAGCCGGGACAGCTCTTCGAGCGTCACGTTGCGCACCGGCAGCACCCGCACGTCTTTGGCGAGGAAGGGGATGATCTCGTCGCCGTAGTGCGCCTCGACCCGGTCGCCCTTCGCCTCGACCCGCAGATAGGGCGAGTCGCCGGGCAGCAGGAAGTACTCGTTCCAGCTTCGGCACAGCCGGTACAGCGTGTCTTTGTAGCGGCGGTAGTCGGCGATCATGCCGTTGTCGTCGACCAGCCCGGTGAGGGCGCAGTAGACCGAGAAGTTGTGCCCGTGCAGGCGCTCCCGGTTCGTCGCCGAGAAGATCGTGAAGTGGCCGGCCGAGAACTTCATCGCCTCCTTGAAGAGTTCGATGGTGCTCTCGGCGCGCGTGGTCGGGTGCATGTCTCCCCCGGGGCGATGCGGACGGCGTCTCGCCGGCTGTGCACGAACGCGGCATACACGACCGGGCTCCGCAGCGGAAGGGCGAGGTGCACCCCGACGTCGCCCGGCGCCGGTTCAGCCGCCGATGAGCCCGAGCGCCACCGCGGCGGCGTCCATCAACCCCGCCGGCGCCCCCAGCGCCTCGCCCACCTGACGGGCGGCCGCGGTGATGTCGGCGGGCAGGGGCTGCTCGGGCGGCGCGTCGCGCGCTGCGTCGCCCCCGGGCAGCGGGAAGGGGATGGGCGGCGTCGTCCCGGGCACGAGCGGCAGCTCGGTGGGCCCGTCGGCGCCCATGCGTGGCGGGGTGACCGCCTCCGGGGCGGGCAGGCCCGCCGATGGGGCTTGCGGTGCCGGCCCGACGCCCGCGGTCGGCGCCGCCGCCTGGGGATCGGCGCAGCTCAAGCCCAGCGGGTCGACCCGTCGGGTGGGATCGTTGCCCGCGTACCCGTAGCGCAGGTGCCCCCCGGCGACGCCCAGCGGATCAGGGCTGAGGTAGCGCCCCCACGCCGGCCGATACCATCGGAAGCGGTTCAGGCACAGCCCGCTCGCCGCGTCGCGCCACATGCCGCTGAGCCCGGGCACCCACCCCGGGACCGGCGGGGCGGGGGACTCGCCGTCGAGCGCGGCGCCCCAGCCGTCCACCGGCGGCGCCCACCAGGTCGCCCCGTCGTCGGCCACCGCCCCGAGCGCGGCGCCCCGCCCGTCGGCCAACCACAGCCACAGCCGCCCGTCGACCCACGACCCCCAGGGCAGGCCGTCGGCCGCCTCCAGCGGCAGGTGCACCGCGCGGAGGCCGTCGTCGACCGCCACCAGCCGATCGCCCCACCACCCGAGCGTCACCCGACGCAGCGGCGCCGCGGGCGGGCGGATCCACTGCTCGACCGGCCGGGCGAAGGCGTCGTAGAGCCACTGCACGCCGACCCCGTCGGGCCCGTCGAAGCGGCTCAAACGCCCCGCGCCGTCCCAGGTCAGGGCGGCGCGCGGCTCACCGAAGGCGAGCACCCGCCCCAGGGCGTCATGCTCCACGGCGTCGCCGTCGCTCAGCATCCGCTGCCCGTCGCCCAGCCGCCAGCCGGCGTCCACCCGGTTGTCGCAGGCGTCGTAGCGCGCGCGCAGCCGCCCCGACGCGTCTCGCTCGAAGCGCCGCCGCCACCGCTCCCCGTCCGGCGCGACGAGCCGATCGCCGATGAGCCGGCCGGCCGCCCGCCGGGCCTCGTAGCGCGCGATCTCCCGGCCCCCGCGATGGCTCAGGCGCCACCCGTCGGCCGATCGCTCCAAGCGCAGCCCGGCAGGGGTGATGTGCGTCGACCGCGCGCCCCGCCAGTCGATGCGATGGGCCCCATCGGGCGCGGTGACGGCCGTCGGGCGGCCCTCGGGATCGCGCTCGATGCGCAGCCCCACGCCGTCCACCGCGACGCTGCGCAAGCCTCGGGGGCCGAAGCGGGCCCGCACCGCGCCGCCCGGGCCACCTTCTTCGATCACCCGCCCGGCGGCGTCCCGCCGGAGGCTGATCTCGATCCGCCGCTCGACCCGCTGCTCGAACGGCCGGGCGGCCACCAGCGCCGTCGCCGTCAGCGCGCGCCCGCAGGCGTCCCGGGCGATCGTCCAACCGCCGCCGGTCGCCAGCCGGACCGCCGCCGGCCGGCCCATCGGATCGGGCTCGATCTCGAGCAGCGGCCCGCCGGGGCCGTGGATCGCCCGCAGGCGCCCCGCCTGATCGCGCACGAAGCGCTTGCGGCTGCCGTCGTCCACCGCGTGGGCCGTCAGCCGGCCCAGCGCGTCGTAGCCATAGCGCCACGTCGCGCCGGCCCCGGGCTGCGTGTCTTCACGGGCCTCGGTCGGCGCCGGGACCACCGCGTGCCATCGATAGCGATCATCCAACCCCCGCTCGCTGCGCAGCCGCACGCCGCTCGGCGCGCGCCAGCCCACCGCGCGCCCCAGCGGATCCCGCTCCAGGTGCCAGCGGTGGCCGTCCCCGTCGACGTGGGCTTCGATCCGGCCGCCCGCGCCCCGGACCCAGCGTTCGACCCGCCCGCTCCGATCGCGACCGACGCAGCGCCCGGCGTCGTCCACTTCGAAGCGGACCGACTCACCCTCAGCGCGCTCGATCGACGCCGGCCGCCCGTCGCCATCGACCGATACGCGCAGCGCCTCGGCGCCCACCGTCAGCCCGACCAGCCAGCCGGCCGCGTCGTACCGCGCCTCCGCGGCCCGCCCGGCGACCTCCTCGGCGATCAGCCGTCCGTCGGCGTCCACCCGGCGCAGCGACTCCCGACCGTCGGGCGCCCGCACCCGGCGCGCCCGACCCTCGGCGTCCCGGGTGATCCGCAGCGTGGCCCCGCCCGGGTCGACGGCTTCTGTCAGACCGTGGCGGTCATGGGCCCAGGCCCGGGTCGCCCCGTCGGCGTCGACCCGCTCGACCAGCCGCCCCCGCTCATCCCAACTCCAGCCGAAGCTGCGATCCAGCGGCTCGACCCGCCCCACGATGCGCCCGAAGTCATCCCGCTCGATGAGCGTCGCGGTGCCATCCGGCGCGGTGAAGCCCACCACCCGGTGCTGCGCGTCCCAGCGGTAGGCCGTCGCCCGCCCCAGCCCGTCGACGACCCGGGTGGTCTGCGCCGCGGGCAGGTACTCGAAGAAGAAGGCATACCGCTGATCCTCGCCCCAGGTCCCCAGCACCCGCCCCGCGTCGTCGTAGGCGAACGCCCAGCGGTAGCCATCGGCCGCCTCATCCACCATGCGATCGTGCGGGTCATAGCCATACCGACGCCCGCCTCGCACACCATCGCTCGACGCCAACCGCCCGCGGGCGTCGAAGGCATAAGCCACCAGCCGCCGCATGCGCCCGTCGCCCCGGTGCCCCAGGCTCCAGACCGTCACCCCCGCGTCGTCGGGCCGCATCTGCACGACGTGCCCCGCCCGATCGGTCAGCGTCGGCCAGCCCTCAGCCGACCACTTGATCGTGATGCGGGGCCCGGCCCCGTCCTCGATGGCCACCAGCCGGGCCCACCCCGCGCGGTGCGTCGCGAAGCGCCGGGTGATGCCCTCGGCGCCGGTCAGGCAGAAGTGGTCGCCGTCGGGCCGCTCGAACAGCAGCCGCTCGCCGGGCAGCGCGGCGGCCTCGCCCGGGGCGATGGGCGGCAGCCGGACCGCCCGCAGATCGACCGTGTGCAGGACCCAGAAGAAGCGGGGGCGCCCCGCCTCGTCGACCGCGACCTCGCCCGAGTCGTCGGTGACGAAGTGGCGGGTCAGGGACTCTTCGATCGCCAGCCGCCATCCGATGCCCAGCCGCCCGCCGTGCGCCGGCCCCGCCGCGAGGCTGTTGTAGCCCCGCACCCAGCGCCACGCCACCGGCCCCGGCCACTCGAAGTCCACCACCCGGTCGAAGAGCGCCCCGCTGCCCACATCCACCGGGTGGCCGACCGCGGTCGCCTCCAGGAAGCCGGGGAAGGGCGCCAGCGGGTTGGTCTCGTTGGCCAGCACGATGTCCGACCCCGGCTCGACCGGGTCGACCTGCCGCTGAGCCCGATGCCCCAGCGGCGCCCCGCCGGCGTAGGCCTTGCCTTCGTAATCGGCCGCCCACTGCGCCGCCTGACCCATCGCGCTCGCCGAGATGCCGGCCACCACGGTGCCGCCGCCCATGATCATCGCGTTGGGCGGCGGCACGATGTCGCTGCACGAGTGGGCGTGCATCAGCGTCGTCACCCCCAGCGGGCGGTCGGTCGCCTGCACCCCCTGGCACGCGATGTTGATCTGCCCCGCCGCCACCGGAAACGGCGACACGCCCGACAGCTTGCCGGTGAAGGCCCCCACCTGCCCGAACAGCGGCGGCAAGCGCAGGTGCCAGCGCTCGGCGGTGGGCGTCTCCTCGCCCTCGACCGTGACGACGCTCTTCGTCGACTCGCCGCCCTGGACCGTGTCGGTGGCCGACTTCGCCGCCGACACCGCCGCGCTCAGCGGCCCCTTGAACGTCGAGTTGAACGCGCCGACCAGCGACGAGCGATAGTTCACCGGCTTGGGCAGCCACGGCGGCGGCGGGATCGGCGGGATGTGGGCCCCGATGGCCGTCGCCCCCGCCGGCGCCGCCGCCATGCCGTTGATCTTGACCGATGACACGGTGTCTTTGCTGATGGGGTTGGCCACCATGTAGGGGAACAGCGGGATGGGACCGGCCGGGATGGGCGGCGCGGGCCCCGTCGTGTGGTTGCAGTTGCCCATTAGCGTGTCGCCCATCTTGCTGACCGGGAAGGCCGGCCCCGCGCCGCCGTTGAGCGCGACCATGCCGCCTTCGAACGCGATGCTGCTCGCGTCCCCCAGGCCTTGGCCGTCCTTCTCGTCGGCGCCGTAGCTGACCGATCCGCCCTTGCCTTCGACCGTGCCCCCGATGAGCGTCAGCGTCTTGCCGCTGGCCATCCGCACGCTGCCCCGGGCTTCGATCCGCAGCGTCTCACCGGTCCACTTCAGCGGCCCCGATGGTTGCCCGTCATGGGATGTGCGGAGCTGGCCCACCTCGTACTTCGCGTCGACGATGGTGCGCTTCACCTCGCCCTCGAGCACCATGTCGAGCTTCGGCGTCACCGAGGCCGTCGTCGACCCCATGCGCACCGCGGTCTGGCCGGTGGTCGTGACCAGCTTCTTCGCCGTCGTGGTCATCTGCGGGGTCGACAGGCTGAACCGCTCGACCGCCTTCGTATCGACGTCCTGCTCGACCACCGTGACCGTGCGCGACCCGCTCACCGTCTCGCGGTGGGTGTTCTTCACCTGCACCGCGCAGCGCTCGCTGGTGTGCACGTTCAGATCCTCGCACTCCAGGCGGATGGTCCCCTTCGGCGCGCGGACGTGGATGAAGCCGGTGTCGGCCCGGGCGGTGATCCACTCTTCGGGCACGTCGATGCGGGTGTGCAATCGCTGGGTGCCATCGTGGATCTCGATCCAGCCGCCGCCCGCGTTGTCGTTGAAGACGAGCTGATGCCCCGAGCGGGTCTGCAACCACTTGTGATCGTTGGCCCCGTCGGCGTTGCCCGGCCCGGGGATGCCATCCGATCCGTTCCACAGGCAGCCGACGACGAACGGCTGGTCCATGCTGCCCTGCTCGAACATCACCAGCACCTCGTCGCCGATCTCGGGGCGGATGAAGTTGCCCCGGCTGTCGCCGGCCTGGCTGGCGCGGATGCGGGCCCAGAAGCTCACGACCTCATCGTGCATACCCGGGTACCACACCCGGACCCGCCCCATGTCTTCGGGGTCGTCGAGGTCGCAGACGACGGCGATGGCCGCCCCGTGGGCGAAGCCGCCGGTGAGGCGGGGCTTCATCGGGCACCTCCTGTAGGCGCGGGGCCGTAGAGCGTCTCGGGGGGGATCGGCGCCTCGAACGGCACCGCCCAGCGGCGCAGCGTGCCGTCCACCTCGAGCAGCCGGGGCATCACCGTGGTCGGGCGCTGGTCGGCGGGCATCGGCAGCGTGCCCCGCCACACCAGATCGAGTCGGCCGGCGTCGGGCGCGATCAGGACGGTGTCGAGCGCCATGTGGATCGCTACCCGGCCGAAGCCGGCGTTCCAGTAGACCCGGGGGAAGTCGAAGGGCACGGTGAGCACCAGCCGCGGCGCGCCCGCCCGCAGGTGGGTCAGCTCGATGTCGTCGCCGCCGCCGGGGTGGGGGACCTGCAAGCCGGCCGGGGCCCGGTTCGGCCCCCGCGCGTCGGCGATCCCGGTCGCCGACGCGCTCGGGGGCGGCTCGCCGTCCGCGGCCCAATGCTGCGCCCGCCAGCCGAAGCCCATCGGGCGGGGATCGGGCCCGTCGGTCCCGGCCGGCCGCAAGAGGTCGTCGGGCCCGGGCCAGCCGCTCTCGGGCAGCACGTTGGGCAGCAGCCCGTGCCGATCGGGCGTCCGCAGCCCACCGGGCAGGACGACGTCGGCTCCGCGGGCCGTCCACGCCGCCGGCGCAGCCTCGGGCGGGGCCGCGACCCAGTAGCCGCGCCCCACCGGGTTGCTCTCCAGCGCCCGCCACCCGGGGTCGAACGGATCACGCCCGCCCCACGCCCGGCCCCAATCGAGCGGCATCGCGGTGAACGGCCGGGGCGCCGAGTACCGGACCCGCCGCGCGCCCGCCGGCAGCCACGCGGTGCGATCGCCGACGACCCGCGCCCGATGCTCGATGGCGCCGACCCGCACCGCGCAGACACAGTCGGTGCTCTGGCGCTCGGGCGGGTGGCAGTGCCCCATGACCACCACATCACACCGCGGCTTGGGCGGGACGAGCTCGCAGACCGCCGCCGGGCTCGACGTGGACGGGTCGCCGCCGTCCATCCATCGATCGCTCAGCTCGAGCGGCCGGGCCGGCGCCGGCCGCAGCGCGCCGTCGTCCCCGAAGCGATAGCTGCGCTTGACGACCATGTGATACGCCGCCACCCGGCCCTGCGGATCGCCCTCGGGCAGCACCTGGACCGCCACGGGCTGCGGCCGGGCCGAAGAGACCCCCCGATCGACGGCGTGGGTGACCTGCATCATACCCGCAGCCGCTCCGACCGGCCGGCGGCCTCGACGCCGTCGAGGTGCAGCCGCTTGTAGTGATAGGGGAATCGGATGGCCATGGCGTCGGCGAAGGCATCCGGCTCGAGCGCGGCGAACATCTCGTCGAGCAGCGCCTCGAAGCGGGCCTTCGCCGCGTCGAGCGCGCCCGACAGCCCGCTGCGCTGCACGAACGCCCCGTGGATGACCGCGCCCTGGGCGCCGGGCACCATGTCCCGGACCAGCGTGCGCCAGGTGTCGAAGCTGCCTTCGACCGCGTCGGGCAGCGGCGCCGGATCCCACATCGGCTGCAACGCCGCCTCGAACGCAAACGTCGTCTCGGCCACGGCGCCGTTGCGCGCGGCGGCCTCGTCGCCCTTGATCCCGGGGAACACCGTCAGCGGCGCGCCGGGGGTGCCGTTCTCCAGATCGCTCGCCCGCGCCCGATGCAGGGTGTGCGTCTCGGTGCCTGCCGACGGATCGACCCAGAAGGTCGCCTTCGCCGTGAGCGTGGCGGTCAGCGGCGCGTCGCTGGCCTCGGGGTCGTACTGCGTATTGATCGCCGCCCCATGCAGCGCGCCCAGCCCGGCGAGCTGCCCGAAGTCGCCCACTTTGTGGTGGGTGAAGAGCGTCGGCCAGCGGTGGACCAGCGTCTGATCGGGCGCCGCCATGCCCGAGAGCGTCGACTGCGTCTCGCCGATGGCCTGCGCCAGCCGCTGCTTCGCCGGCCCGATCTGCGCGCCGGGCTGCCCCGACAGGATGGCCGAGAGGTCGGGCGACCCGCACAGCGCATAGAAGAGCTGCGCGGTGAACGCCTCGTCGAACGCGCAGCCGCCCGCGATGAAGAACAGCGTCTCGGCGGCGCCCTTGGCGTCGAGGTAGACATCCACCGGCACCGCGACCATGTCCAGGCACATCACGCCGATGCCTTTGCGCGCCAGCCGGGCGGCGTCGGTCTGCTCCTGCCCCTCGGCCGCCGCCCCCGGGCCCTCGGCCTGCCGCAGCTTGTACCGCGCGCCGTGGATGGTCACGACCTTGGTCGAGTTCACCCCCGTCGAGTCGTCGACCCCTCGGCTCATCTTCTGCGCCGACGGGGGTGACGGCGGCGGCATGAAGGGCGTGCTCATCGCGTCACCCCGGATACCGATCGGCCAGCGTGATCTGCGCCTGCCCGCTCTCTTGATGGCCGAAGCGCAGCATGCCCTTCTCGTCGGTGGTCTCTTCGACCGTGGAGCCATCGGGCAGCGTCACCTCGCACTTCACGTAGGGCAGCGGCAGCCCCGAGGCGTCGGTGATCTGGAACTCGACCCAATCCGGCTTGGGCCCCAGCCCGTCCTGGCCTTCGCCCGAGCGGGAGGGCGGCTTCTTGGCCGGCTTCATGTCGAGGTTGCCCGAGACCTTGACCGTGCCGCCCTCGGTGGTGATGTCCTTGCCCCGGAACGACAACTCGCCCTTGGCCGTGTTCTTGTGCTGCTCGGCCTCGGTCTTGACGTTGCCCGAGGCTTCGAGCGCCATGGTCTGGGTCTCGATGTGCATCTCGTCGGTGCGCCACACGCGCTTCTCGGCCCGCTCGTAGACCTCGTCGGCGGTCACTTTCAGGTGGTTGATGACATCGGTCGTCGTGCCGGCCACCACGGTCTGATCCGAGTCCTGCCCGTTGACGCTGACCTGCGCCTCTTCGCCGTCGAGCGAGAACGACTTGCTGGCTTTGAGATCGATCTTGGTGCAGTCGATGGTCAGCGAGGACTGCGCGGTCCAGGTCTTGCTCTTGTCGCACAGCTCGGTGGCGTATTGCTTCACCGTCACCGTGTGATCGCCGCCCACGGTGAGCGACGCCGAGTCGGTGACGTCGAAGAACAGCTCCCGCGACTCGAGGTTCAGCGTGCGCGAGGCCCGGACGATGATATCGCCGGTGCGCGCGTTGAGCGTCAGCGTATTGGTCTGGCTGTCGTAGCGCACGATGTTGTTGAGCGAGCAGTCGCTGAGCTGGATCGACTCCTGGCCCGGCGTATCGTCGAAGACGAGCCGGTGTCCGGACCGCGTCTCGATGATCTTGTGGTGGTTCTCGCCGTCCGGGTCGCCCGGCTCGGGGACCTTGTCGACGCCGTTCCAGGTGCCGCCGATGACCATCGGGCAGTTGATGTCGCCGTGCTCGAAGACGCAGATGACCTCGTCGCCGACCTCGGGCACGAAGAAGAGGCCGCGCGTCTGGCCGGCGTAGGGCTGCACGAGGCGGCACCAGTTGGACTCGACGCCGTTGTCCATCCAGGGGAAGACGACCTTGACCCGCCCGCAGTTGATGGGATCGGCGTTGGATGTGACGACGGCGGGGTAGATGCCATCCAGGGCGTCGTTACGGCTCATCTAATCGGCTGAATGCAATTGAGGAAGCAGGTACTCGTAGTCTGGTGACTTCGAAATACATTCCAAATTCTGCCGAAGCGTTTCGACTTCGACCTCCAGTCTGCCAAACGTTCCTGAGTATATACTGCGCGCCACCTCAACGAGTATCTCATCCTCCATCGGGCCATGTTGCATCTGCTCCGCGAGGGCCGGGTGTGACGTCAGCACCGAGTTGGGCCATCCGAGACCGGACAGAGTCGCAGCCGGTACGAATTCTCCGTGGGCGCGATATACTGGCTCGATGGCCCCAAAAGCCCTCCAGGGTGTACAAAGCGAGTTTGGATGGAGAGAACTGGGCCAGGATATGACTCTGGCTTGAATGTGTTTGGCGAAATTGCGCACCATGGTAGTCCATATCTTATCGATGGACTTGCGCAGAGGATTCACGAAAAAGCCTATGGGATCCAGGGACAGCAATAGATAAACGATCAGCGAGTACCGCTCGATCGCGGCCGTTTCGATGTAGTAGGTCTGGCCCGCGTCGTAGATGTGTGACGAACGGGTGGCGCCGTATTTCATGGCGTCGTCGGCCGTCACTGCTTTGACGATCCATGAACGGCGGCCCGCTAGGAAATGGTGTCTGTTCACATACCGGGCATACTCGAGACCCATCACGATACCCGTTTGCTGCCCTACGAACGCGATGAACTCCACTAGCTTGGCAATGTCGTCAGAGCCGTCATCGAACTCACGCTTTAGCGTTTCAGCGGCCCAACCGATCTGCGGATCCTTCCACGCCTGAGCCACCCAGTCATCATGCAGGTCTGGAATATCGATGAACCCCGCCAAAGCTCGTGCATCCATCGTGAATTGAAGGACTGGCTTACTCTGCCACGAGCCTTTCCTGCTAACAGTTGCTAGGTTGTCACCCGTATTTGGCGTATCTCCATCGAAGTAGTCGGCAAAGTCCTCGATGAGCACTCGCACCAAGTCTTGGAGTTCAGCCGTCGATTGGAAGTAGAGTCGGTAGCGGTTGAGATGAAGCGAACCGACACCCTTCTGGATCCTCAGGACAGAAAACCGGCTGGTCATCCTTTCTCACCAATGCGCACTGCGGCACTTTGCAGGTCGGGGAAGCGAATGCGGCAGTTGCCTGGCAGAACACCTTCGATCCGGGCAAACCCCTTCGAGTCAAGGCGGCCGGTCGCAAGCACACCGTCTGGGAGGCGAACTTCGTAGGCCTCATTTGGACAATGGGCTCCCATTCGAAGTAGCCGGATCTCGACCCAATCCTTCTTCCGCTCCTCCACCTGCCCCGGCTGCGTCGGCCCGCCCGGCCCGAGGTCGATCTTGCTCGCGAGCATCGTCACCGCGCTCGACCCCTCGATCTTGATATCCCCGCCCTGGATCTCGGCGGTCTTCTTCGCGACGTACATCACGTCCTTGGCCTCGGTCGTGTGCGTCCCGAAGTGCACGTCGGCCACGCCGTCCACGATGTGGGTGAACGTGTCTTTGACCTTCAGCTCGACCTTGCCCGCCTGCGTCTCTTCGGGGGCCGACAGCCGCTTGATCGTCGTCGACGTCAGATCCCGCGTATCGCCCGCCATGTGCAGGTTGCCGGTGACCTGATTGCCCACCTTCTCGAACGTCGTGCTGCTCGTCTGCGGCGCGATCGCCGCGTTCTTCGTCACCACCGCCAGCGTCTGCCCGATCCTCAGCACGTCGGGGCCGGTGACCGTCTCGACGCGATCAGTGCAGTGATCGCTGCGGGTCGTGTCGTGGCTCCAGGTGCTGTCCCGCCGCACGTCGATCTCGAGGTTCACGCACTCGAGCTTGATGTTCTCCTGGGGTGCCTCGAACGTGATGTCGCCCGGCGCGGCGGTCAGCGTGATCGTGTCGCCGGCCACGTCGATGACCAGATGCCGCGACCCGGGGCCGTCGGTCAGCGTGATGCGCTCGCCGCCGGGGTGATCCTCGAACACCAGCTTGTGGCCGTTGCGGGTCTGCCAGAGCTTGGTGTCGTCCCGGCCATCCGGGTTGCCGGGGGGCGGCGGGATGTCGGGGCCGTTCCAGATACCGCCGAGGATATAGGGGTGGTTGAGGTGTAACCCCTCGGCCACCCCCAGCGGCCTGACGTCGGCGTAGCCGTGGCAGCTTCCGGCGGCGTGAATCACCACGCCGCAGCCGGAGGCGACGATGCCGATCACCGACGACCCGACCCTGTGCGACG
>JAUHYW010000157.1 GCA_030426085.1 bacterium
CCGCGCCGACCGCGCGCGCTGGCGGCCGTCGCTGCGCTCACCGCGCTCCCCGCCTGCGCCACGCACAGCCCCCGCATCCCCGACCAGGGCGCCGCCCCCGGGCTGCCGGCCATCGCCGCGCCCCCGCCGCTGCCCGACGGCGCGACGCCGCCCGAGCGGGTGCACCGGACGCCGCTGGTCCTGCCCCACGAGTGGATGGCGCAGGACGAGGTCCTGCGCATCGACCTGCGGATCGCCATCGACACCGAGGGGCGCCCCCGACAGAGTGAAGTCCTCGCGGTCGAGGCGCCGGACGAGATGAAGGCGGGGCTGGCGCAGATCGCTCGGGCCGCCGCCGCCGGCTGGCGCTTCCGGCCCGCGCAGGTCGACGGCCGGCCCGTGCCCGCGTGGCTCACGCTGACCGAGCGCATGGACCTCCCGGCGTGGTGGGCCAGGGTGATGTCGCCACCACCCATCCCCAAACAGCCCATCGGAGCTACGAGGCCACGTTTCATCCACCGATTCTACCCAGACTGGCCGCCCAGCGTACGGGTCTCCCGACGCTTGAGGGTCGCCGTCCTGGTGCAGGCCGAGGTCTTATCGTCGGGCGCGGTCGGACGCGTCTGGATCAGCAAGACGTCCGGACAACGCATCTTCGACCTGACAGCGCTCGGGGCAGTCCGTCGGTGGCGCGCCGAGCCGGCCCGCGACGCCGAGGGCCAGCCGATAGCCAGTCTGGTCCGAGTAAAGGTACGCTTCCTGGGGCGGCGACCCCGGCCCAAGGGCCTTCGAATCCCCGTCCGGCTCGGCACCCATCCGGTACCGGTATACGCGCCCCGCACCCATCCGCACCCATCCAGCCGCCTCGACGGCGGTCGGCGGTACACCGTGATGGAGCGTCTGACCGGCCAGGGCCTCGACGCGCTGCTCGCCGCCCGCGGCCGCCTCGACCCGGACGACGCCCTGGCGATGCTCGACCCGCTCGCCCGGGCGCTGGCGGCGGCCCACGCTGCGGGGGTGGCCCACCGCGACGGCAAGCCGGGCAACGTCTTCGTGTGCACCGACGGCCCGCCCAAGCTGCTCGACTTCGGGGTGGCCAAGCTGCTGGGCATGCCCTCGGACGCCGAGCGCACCGCCACCGGCGTCGCCGTGGGCCCCGGCCTACATGGCCCCCGAGCAGTGCCCGGGCGTCGGCGTCGGGCCGCTGGTGGACGTCTACGCGCTGGGAGTGCTGGCCTTCCGCATGCTGACCGGGCGGCTGCCGTTCGACGTCGACAGCTCGGTCCTGATGATGGCGGCCCACCTCAACGATCCCCCGCCCCGGCTCGACCGGGTCGACCACCGCTTCGGCCGCCCTGCGCCCCCGCCCCCAGCCCCGCCGCGACACACCCCGCAAGCCCGACCCCCACGGCATCGACGACTGGTGAGCCCGCCGCTCTTCGGCCGACCCCGAGCAAAACGACCCCATCCCCGTTAGAATCATCGCCGAGGGAGGGCCCCCATGCGCCGGATGAACCACACCCCGTACCGCTGCCCGGCGGTGGAGCGGACGACCCGCCGCCCGCCGCGCCGACCGCGCGCGCTGGCGGCCGTCGCTGCGCTCACCGCGCTCACCGCCTGCGCCACGCACAGCCCCCGCATCCCCGACCAGGGCGCCGCCCCCGGGCTGCCGGCCATCGCCGCGCCCCCGCCGCTGCCCGACGGCGCGACGCCGCCCGAGCGGGTGCACCGGACGCCGCTGGTCCTGCCCCACGAGTGGATGGCGCAGGACGAGGTCCTGCGCATCGACCTGCGGATCGCCATCGACACCGAGGGGCGCCCCCGACAGAGTGAAGTCCTCGCGGTCGAGGCGCCGGACGAGATGAAGGCGGGGCTGGCGCAGATCGCTCGGGCCGCCGCCGCCGGCTGGCGCTTCCGGCCCGCGCAGGTCGACGGCCGGCCCGTGCCCGCGTGGCTCACGCTGACCGAGCGCATGGACCTCCCGGCGTGGTGGGCCGGGATCACGTCGCCGCCGCCCATCCCCGACCTGCCCCCCGACGCCACGCCGGCCCGCTTCGTCCATCGGCTCTACCCGACGTGGCCGCCCAGCGTGCCTCGCCGTCGCGGGGCGGGCTACTCGATCCGGGTGCAAGCCGAAGTGCTGCCGTCGGGCGCCGTCGGGCGCATCTGGATCCGCGAGGGCTCCGGGCAGCGCCTGCTCGACCTCGCGACGCTCGGGGTGGTCCGCCGATGGCGCGCCGAGCCGGCCCGCGACGCTGCGGGGCGACCGCTGGCCAGCATGACTCAGACGGTGCTGAAATTCAGGGTGTCCCCCGGCCCACCACGGAGCAACCTGTATCCGACCCGAGCGCGGTGACCACGCGCGCGCCGGCGCCTACGGGACCGCTTCCCATCCCGGGGGCCGCGCTCAAGCTCCGCCGAACAGCCACCACCGCCGACGCTTTGTCTTCGGCTCGAGGCTGGCCCAGAAGGCATCCGCGTCCTGCGGTCGCTTGCGTGGCTCGACCGCCAGCGCCGCCCGCAGCGCGGCCTCGGCGGTGGCATGCAAGCCATCGGGCACCGGGCGCCGGGCCGGGTCGAGCGTGCGAGCCATCATCTCGGGCGCCTCGCCGGTCAGCGGGCGGGCGCCGCCGAGCAGCTCGGCGCACACCAGGGCCAGGGCGTAGACGTCGGTCCACGGGCCCGTCGGGCCGAAGCGGGTCGAGACCTGCTCCGGGGCGGCGTAGCTGACGGTGAAGGCCGAGAGGGCCCGACCGGTGCTCTCGAAGCCGCGGGTGTGCAGCGCGGCGACCTTGGCCACGCCGAAGTCGAACAGGCGGGTCGTGGGCCAGCCGGCCTGACCGGCCTCGGTGTCGGGGGTCACCAGGAAGATGTTGTCCGGCTTCACGTCGCGGTGGGCCACGCCCGCCGCGTGGGCCAGCCCCAGGGTGCGGGCGACCGGGGCCAGCACCCGGCGGACCTCGTCCAGCGGCCAGCGGCGGCGGTCGGCGCGCAGCACGTTGCCCAGGACCTCGCCGTGCAGCCACTCCATGACCAGCGTCGGGCGCACGTCGCCCCGGGCGGTGCGCAGGTCGACGAGGCCCAGCGAGCGCACCACCGCCGCGTCGGCCGCGCCGAGCTGCTCGAGGATGCCCGCCTCCTGCTCGAACGCCGCCCGCAAGGCCGCCGGATCGGACCCGGCGGTCCCCGGCTTGAGCACCTTCAGCGCCACCGGCCGCCCGTCGCCGTCGACCCCCCGATAGACGTGGCTGAACCCGCCCTCGGCGACGCACCGCTCGACGCGGTAGCCGCCGTCGAGGGTGTCGCCGGCGATGCGCAGCGGGTCGTCGGCCGGTGGGGTGTCGTCGATGAACGGCGCGTCGGTGGTCTGCCCCAGCAGGTCGTCGACCGCCGCCCGCAGCGCCGGATCACCGGCGCACCGCCGGTCGAGCAGGGCCGCCCGCTCGCGGGGCGTCAGGTCGAGGGCCGCCATGTAGACGGCCTTGATGCGGGCGTAGTCCTCGGGGGTGGGATCATGGCTCATGGACGAGCCCTCACCCGTGCGCCATCTGCTGGCGCAGCCACGCCTTGGCCATGGTCCACTCGGCCTCGACGGTGCGCTTCGAGACGCCGAGCACCTCGGCCACCTCGGCGACGGTCATGCCCCCGAAGAAGCGCAGGGTCACCACCTTGGCCTGCCGGGGGTCGAGCGTCGCCAGCCGGTCCAGGGCCCGGTCGAGGGCCAGCACGTCGGGGTCGTGCTCCACCGAGAGCGGCAGGCCGACGTCGAGGGACAGCGGCTTCTCGGGGCCGCCCCGCTTGGCGCTGTCCCGGGCCCGGGCGTGGTCGACGAGCACCCGCCGCATGACCGTCGAGGCCACCGCGATGAAGTGGTTGCGGTCCTTCCACTCGGGGGTCTTCGAGCCGACCAGCCGGGCGTAGGCTTCGTGCACCAGCGCGGTGGCCTGGAGGGTGTGTCCGGCGGACTCCCGGCGCATCATGCGCACCGCCTGACGGTGCAGATCGGCGTAGAGCAGCTCGACCACCCGGGCTTCGGCGGCGGCGTCGCCGTCGCGGGCGTCGAGCAGCATGCGGGTGAGGTCCTGGGGGTCGGTCATGGCGGGTCCGGGGCGGTGAGCGAGGGCCGATGATACCCCACCGCCGACGCGCGGCGCATCCGTCGGCGAGGCGAGCCCGGGCGGATCAGCGGCGCCGCGGGGCGAGCCCGAGGGCGAGCAGCAGCGCGAGGGGCCACCGCGGCGGGGTGTGGCCCGGCGCGGTGGAGCAGCCGTCGTCCTTCGAGCGGGGGCAGTGCTGGAGGCGCTCGGCGGTCGGCGCCCGCTGCTCGATGAGGATCGCGCAGCGCTCCTCGCGGCTGCGGGCCTCGAACGGGCGGTCGTCGACCGGATCACAGGCGTCGTTGATGCCGTCGCCGTCGAGGTCGGGCTGCTCGGGGTCGACGGTCAGCGGGCAGCCGTCGAGCGCGTCGCCGATCCCGTCGCCGTCGTCGTCCTCGTCGCAGGCGTCGCCCATGCCGTCGGTGTCGGTGTCGGTCTGGTCGTCGGCGAGCGTGGGGCAGCCGTCGGTGGCGTCCGCGGTGCCGTCGCCGTCGTCGTCGGGATCGCACGCGTCGCCGATGCCATCGCCGTCGAGGTCGGCTTGCTCCGGGTCGAACGTCAGCGGGCAGATGTCGAACGGGTCGTTGATGCCATCGTCGTCGTCGTCGGGATCACAGGCGTCGCCGATGCCATCGTCGTCGGTGTCCCGGCCGTCGTCCGGCGCGCGGGGGCACAGATCGGCGCCGTCGAGGATGCCATCGCCGTCGGTGTCCGGGTCGCAGGCGTCGCCG
>JAUHYW010000018.1 GCA_030426085.1 bacterium
CGCCCGGTCGGGCCTGGGATCGGCCCGCCGGTGACGCCGGGCGGGCCGCCTCCACCGGGGATCGGCGCCCGCCCGGCGCCCGGCGGTCGCCTGCGACCGGATTCTGCGCCGAGGGCGCTCCCAGAGAACGCCTGCGACCTCATTGGCCGGCGCAAACGGCGCCCGGCGGGCCGGTCGCACCTCATTTTCTGGAGCAAACGGCGCCAGAGGGGGTCTTCGGACCGGGATCTGCGCGTGTGCCACTGCGCCGAGGGCCGCTTTGATGACCCGGATGTGATGACAAATGACCGGAAAGTGTACGATGAATTGCAGGATATAGAGGGCTGTAACCGTTCAATTTTGCGGGCATAGCGCAAAACACACCGTGGGCGAAGAAAATGGTTGACCGCACAGGCGTGGTTCTGCACGGTCTTTGGACAGCGAACAGAACCCTAGTCCTCACCCGAATGGGAGGCCCCCTGATGTCCGACCCGTACAGCCGATACTTCGCCGTCAACCGCCTCAGCCCCGGCCGGGCGGCGCTCGTCGCCAAGCAGATCCTGCGCATGGCCGACCGATTCGGCGAGGCGATGCTCATCGACCTCGCCACCCGCCTGCTCGAGCGCGCCGAGCACTACGGGCGCATGAGTCACTATCGTCGGGGCCAGAGCGGCCGCCGGGGTGAGGGCAGCGCCTACAAGGTCGACAAGCGGGTCGATCGCAACATCAAGGGCTACACCGAGCAGCTCGAGACCGTCATCGCCGACTACGGGGACGAGCACCCGCTGGGGCAGGCGGCGATCGCGCTGCGCCAGGACACCGTGCCCGAGGGGCACTACGCGGTCACGAGCCTGCCCTACGAGGACGAGGTGCTCGTCGTCGAGGCGATCGTCGAGCGCTTGCAGCGCGAGGATCGGGCGACGCTGGCCGAGATGAACGTGCTGTACTACCTCACCCGCCTCGAGCAGCTCGTGCCGCTGTACGTCGAGGCGCTCGAGGTGCGGCGCATCATCACCTCGGGCGACATCAAGACCGCCCGCGAGGAGATGCACCGCGCGCTGTGTGATCTGGTGGGCTTCATCTGCGCCCGCTTCTCGGCTCCGGTCGACGCCGAGACCCGCGACGATCTGCTGGCCCCGGTGGACGATCAGCAGGATCGCATCTCGGCCCTGATGCGCGCCCGGCGGCTGGCCGGGCAGACCGGCGCGACCCCTGACGAGGACGGCGAGCTGGACGAGCTGCTCGCCGCGGAGGGGGAGATGGACGCCGCGGGCGACGTCCCGGGCGTCGGGCCGGACGCCGCGCCGGACGACGGCGCGCCCGGCGACGGGGCGCCCGCGGCCGAGGCGGCGGGCGGCGAGGGCAACGCGCCGGCCGAGGGCGTCGGCGCCGGGGGCGCGCCGGTGGGCGATCAGCCGGCCGAGGCGGCGCCGGCCGAGGGGCAGCCGGCCCAGGGCGGCGAGGGCGCGGGCGAGGATCCGGTCGTGCTCCGGCCGCTGCCCCGCTGAGCGCGCTGATCGCTCTCGGGGCCGTGACCTCGGGGCCATGACCTCGGGGCCGTGACCTCGGGGCCGTGACCTCGGGGCCGTGAGCGGGGCCCTGCCCGGTCGCATCCGCTTTCGGTGACCCGTCCGGCGGCCTCTCCGGTCGCCGCGCCCGGGCGGCTTTACACGCCGCCTCCGCTCGGCTACACCCGCGCCATGCGCACCCCCAACAATTCCGCCGACCACCCCGCTGATCGCCACGACCTCATCCGCGTCCGCGGCGCCCGGGTCAACAACCTGAAGGCCGTCGACCTCGAGATCCCCAAGCGCCGGCTGACGGTCTTCACCGGCGTGTCGGGGTCGGGCAAGTCGTCGCTGGTCTTCGGCACCATCGCCGCCGAGTCGCAGCGGCTCATCAACGAGACCTACAGCGCCTTCTTGCAGGGCCTCATGCCCACCCTGGCCCGGCCCGAGGTCGACGCGCTCGACGGGCTGACCACCGCCATCATCGTCGACCAGGAGCCGATGGGGGCCAACGCCCGCTCCACGGTCGGCACCGCGACCGACGCCAACGCGCTGCTGCGGGTGCTGTTCAGCCGCCTCGGCGAGCCGCACATCGGTTCACCCAAGGCGTTCGCATTCAACGTGCCCTCGGTCAGCGGGGTCGGCGCGATCAAGGTGGCCCGGGGTGACGGCAAGGTCGAGAAGCGCAGCTTCAGCATCGCCGGCGGCATGTGCCCCCGCTGCGAGGGCATGGGCGCGGTGAGCGACATCGACCCGGCGCAGCTCTACGACGAGACGAAGTCGCTGCACGGGGGCGCGCTCGAGATCCCGGGCTATCCGCCGACGGGCTGGGCGGTGCGCATCATGGCCGCCTCGGGCTTCGTCGACCCCGACAAGCCCATCCGGGACTACACCGCCGAGGAGCGGCACGCCCTGCTCTACAAAGCGCCGGTCAAGGTGAAGGTGGGCAACGCGAAGCAGACCTACGAGGGGCTGGTGCCCCAGATCCGGCGGTCGTTCCTGTCCAAAGACAAGGAGGCGATGCAGCCTCACATCCGGGCCTTCGTCGAGCGGGCGGTGACCTTCCAGCCGTGCCCCGACTGCGGCGGCACCCGGCTCAACGCGGCGGCCCGCTCGTCGAAGATCGGCGGGATCAGCATCGCCGACGCCTGCGCGATGCAGGTCGACGCCCTCGCCGCGTGGCTCCGCGGGCTGGACGCGCCGTCGGTGGCGCCTCTGATCGAGACGCTCCAGCGCACGCTGGATGCCTTCGTCGACATCGGCCTGAGCTACCTGAGCCTCGATCGCCCGTCGGGCACGCTCTCCGGCGGCGAGGCGCAGCGCGCCCGGATGATCCGCCACCTGGGCTCGTCGCTCACCGATGTCACCTATGTCTTCGACGAGCCGACCGTCGGGCTGCATCCCCATGACATCGAGCGCATGAACGCCCTGCTCGTCCGCCTGCGGGACAAGGGCAATACGGTGCTGGTGGTCGAGCACAAGCCGGAGGTCATCGCGATCGCCGATCACGTCGTCGATCTGGGCCCGGGGGCCGGGGCCGACGGGGGGCGGGTGGTCTTCGAGGGTCCGGTCGCCGCGCTGCACGACAGCGGCACGCTCACCGGGCGCCACCTGCGCGATCGGGGCGCGCTGAAGGCCGAGGTCCGCCGGCCGACGGGCGCGCTCGAGGTGCGGGGCGCCGGGACCCACAACCTGAAGGGGGTCGACGTCGACATCCCTCTGGGGGTGCTGGTGGTGGTGACCGGGGTCGCCGGGTCGGGCAAGAGCTCGCTCGTCGAGGGGTCGGTGGCCGGTCGGGCGGGGGTCGTCTCGATCGATCAGGGCGCCATCCGCGGCTCGCGGCGCAGCACGCCGGCGACGTACACCGGGCTGCTCGATCCCATCCGCAAGGCCTTCGCCAAGGCCAACGGGGTGAAGGCGTCGCTCTTCAGCGCCAACTCGGCCGGGGCTTGCCCCACCTGCAACGGTGCGGGGGTGATCTACACCGATCTGGGCATGATGGACGGGGTGCGCACGCCCTGCGAGGACTGCGAGGGGCGGCGGTATCACGCGGCGGTGCTGGCGCATCGCTTCGGCGGGCGGGACATCGCCGAGGTGCTCGATCTGTCGGTCGACGAGGCGGTGGCGTTCTTCGGGGCGGGGGTGGGGCGGGTCCCGGCGGCCCATCGCGTCGCGCAGCGGCTGGCGGCGGTGGGGCTGGGCTATCTGCGGCTGGGGCAGCCGCTGCCCACGCTGTCGGGCGGCGAGCGGCAGCGGCTGAAGCTGGCGACCCACATGGGGGCGAAGGGCGGGGTGTATGTGCTCGACGAGCCGACCACCGGGCTGCATCTGGCCGATCTGCGGCGGCTGCTGGGGCTGCTCGACGCGCTGGTCGACGGCGGCAAGTCGGTCGTCGTGATCGAGCACCACCTGGCGGTGATGGCCCACGCCGACTGGATCATCGACCTCGGCCCCGGCGCGGGGGCCGACGGGGGGCGGGTGGTGTTCGAGGGCACCCCGGCCGATCTGGTGGCGGCCCGGTCGACGGTGACCGGGCGCCACCTCGCCGACTATGTCGATCCGAACCGGGAGGGGGTGTCGTGAAGGTGAACCTGCGCCCGGTGACCGCCGCCGATCTGCCGACGCTGTTCGACCAGCAGATCGATCCCGAGGCCCATCACATGGCGGCCTTCACCCACCGCGACATGCACGATCGGGCCGGCTTCGTGGGGTGGTGGGGGCGCGTCCTCGAGCTGCCCGATGTGCACGCCCGGGCGATCGACGCCGACGGCGCGCTGGCGGGCAGCGTCCTGTGCTGGCCGAGCGACGAGGGGCTCGAGGTGAGCGACTGGCTGGGGCGGGCCTTCTGGGGGCGGGGGGTGGCCACCGCGGCGCTGAAGGGGCTGCTGGCCGAGGTCGACGCGCGGCCGGTCTTCGCCCGGGCGGCGAGCGACAACCGGGGGTCGGTGCGGGTGCTGGAGAAGTGCGGCTTCGTGGAGGTCGGCCGCGAGGTGAGCCACGCCGAGGCCCGGGGGGCGGCGATCGAGGAGACGATCTTCCGGCTGGGCTGAGCCGGCGGGGCTGCTCCTGCGGGGCTACTTCTGCTGGTCTTCGACGAAGATGGCCGAGACCCGCCCCAGGTAGTGGCCGATGCGGCCGACGTGCTGGAAGATCGAGGGGTTGGTGAGGCTCGGGGTGTCTTCGCCTTTGATCGCGATCTCGGCGTCGGGGTCTTCCTTGCGGGTGTAGCGCACCCGCACGTCGATCTTGCTGTTGCGCGTCGCGAAGGGGATGAGCCGGCCGATGTCCAGCTCGCGCACCTTCACCACCGCGACGGTGGTGCCCTCGGCGGGGGTCTCGCCCTCGGCGAGCCGGGCCGAGGTGGGCCAGACCGAGGTGAAGCCGTCGAGGAACTTGGTCTCGAAGCGGGCCTTCAGGTCGGTCCAGGTCTTGCCGTACTCGGGGTCCTTGGCGGTCTTCTCGGTGACCCAGTTCTCTTCGGAGCGGCCCTCGACGACGAAGTCGGTGTAGTCGAAGGCGACCTTGACCTCGACGGCGCCGCGCAGCGCCGAGGGCGGGCCGGATGCCTTGATGACCTTGTAGTGGCTGCCACAGGCCACACACAGCAGCGAGAGGGTCGCGAGGGCGAGCAGGTCGAGGCGCAGGCGCGCGGCGAGCGGTCGGGGCGGTGTCATCGGGGGGCTCCTGGGGTGGCGGTGAGCGGGGAGCATAGCCCGCATCGCTGCGGGGTGCCATGCCCCGCGGTCGCGCCCGCGGCGTGATTGTTCCGGATGCGGATCGGCCAGTACGGTGGGGAGGGTCGACGAGGAGGCGCGATGCGAGGCCTGTTTCTGGGGGTGGTGTTCGTCGGGGCGCTGGCGGTCGGGTGCGCGCCGGGCGGCGGCGTGGGCGGGGGCGGGGGCGATGACCCGGACGCCGGCCCGCTGCCCGATGCGGCGCCGCTCGCGCTCGACGCGGCGGGCCCGGCCTCCGATATGGCCCCGGCGCCCGAGCCGGAGGACGAGCCGGAGCCGAACCCGGAGCCGGAGGGCGAGCCGGAGCCGAACCCGGAGCCGGAGGGCGAGCCGGAGCCGATCCCGGAGCCGGAGGGCGAGCCGGAGCCGAACCCGGAGCCGGAGGGCGAGCCGGAGCCGAACCCGGAGCCGGAGGGCGAGCCGGAGCCGAACCCGGAGCCGAACCCGGAGCCGGAGGGCGAGCCGGAGCCGAACCCCGAGCCCGACCCGAGCCCCGATCCCGAGCCGGCGCCCGATCCCGGCCAGCCCATCCCCGGCTGCGCCGAGCTGAGCGACTGCGCCGCCGCCTGCCCCGACCCCGCGTGCCAGCGGGCGTGCATCGAGGCCGCGCCGCCGGGCGCGCTCCAGGGGGTCCAGGCGGTGAACACCTGCGCGACCGCCGCCGGCTGCGTCTCGCCCGAGGGCGCCCTCGACGACGCCTGCCTCACGGCCGAGTGCCGGGCCGAGGTGGAGGCGTGCTTCGGGGTCGAGCCGCCGCCGGAGGGCGAGGGCACCTGCGCCGAGCTGAACGACTGCCTGACCCTCTGCCCGCCGGACGATGTCATCTGCGGGCAGGCGTGCGCCGATGACACCGCGCCGGGTGAGCGGGCGCTGTTCGACGCCGTCTTCGCGTGCATCGACGCCAACGGCTGCGAGGGCCCCGACGGCGCGCTGGACGAGGCGTGCTATCAGGCGGCGTGCGCGGCCGAGCTCGAGGCCTGCCTCGGCCCGCCGCCGGGCCCCGACGGTGACGGGACCTGCGCCGAGCTGAACGACTGCCTGGGCCTCTGCCCGCCCGACGACGCCCCCTGCGGGCAGCGCTGCGTCCGCGAGACCTCGCCGGACGCCCTGGCGCGGTACGACGCCATCTTCGACTGCATCGACGCCAACGGCTGCCAGGGCCCCGATGGCATGTTGGACGAGGCGTGCTATCAGGCGGCGTGCGCCGCCGAGCTGGCGGCGTGCTTCGGCCCGGCGCCCGACCCCGAGCCCGAGCCGGCGGGGGAGGGCACCTGCGCCGAGCTGAACGACTGCCTGACGCTGTGCCCCCCGGGGGACGCCGCCTGCGGTCAGGCGTGCGCCGATGACACCGCGCCGGGCGAGCGGGCGCTGTTCGATGCCATCTTCGCGTGCATCGACGCCAACGGCTGCCAGGGCCCCGATGGCATGTTGGACGAGGCGTGCTACCAGGCGGCGTGCGCCGCCGAGCTGGAGGCGTGCTTCGGCCCGGGGCCCGTCCCCGAGCCGGAGCCCGAGCCCGAGCCGGAGCCCGGGAGCCCCTGCGTGCAGCTCGCGCAGTGTGTGACGGCATGCAACGGCGGCGCCCAGTGCGAGCGGCTGTGCCGGGGCGGGGCCGAGCCCGACGCGCGCGCCGCGTTCGAGGCGCTCGAGGCCTGCGCGGCGGCCAACGGCTGCGGCTTCGACGATCAGCCGTGCCTCGAGGCGGCCTGCTTCGACCCGCTGGTGGCCTGCGTGGGCGGCCAGCCGGCGCCGGCCGGCGACCTGACGTGCAGCGCATACAACGCCTGCCTCGACGGCTGCCCCGACGACGCCTGCGTCGCCGACTGCCGGGTCGCCGCCTCGCCCGAGGGCGCCGCGCTGCACGACGCCGCGCTGGCCTGCGTCGAGGCCAACGGGTGCCTCGACGCCGCCGGCGCGATCGACGACGCGTGCGCCGACGCGGCGTGCGCCGCCGAGATCGACGCCTGCCTCGGCCCCCGGGTGCGCCCGGTGGGGCAGGGGACCTGCGCCGCGCTGAACGACTGCCTGATCGCGTGCCCCGACGGCGATCAGCCGTGCGTCGACGCCTGCGTCACCGCCGCCTCGCCCGACGCCCACGATCGGCTGCTCGCCGCGGCGGCCTGCGTCGAGGCGTCGGGGTGCCCGGCGGACGACGCGGCCTGCGCGCAGGCGGCGTGCGGGGTCGAGATCGAGGCCTGCCTCGTGGATTGATCCGGGCGCCGGGCGGGGTATGCTGCGGCCACCACCCCCGACGTCCCCCGGAGTTCTGCGATGCACGAGGCCAGCGCGCGCCCCTGGCGCCACGACTACCTGCGCTACGACGCGATC
This sequence comes from bacterium, assembly GCA_030426085.1. Classification (GTDB taxonomy): domain Bacteria; phylum Myxococcota_A; class Bradymonadia; order UBA7976; family UBA1532; genus JACKDM01. Next base: position 7,550 of record JAUHYW010000018.1, read on the forward strand.
CGCGCGCAGCTCGAGGCGTGGGCCGCGGCCCACCCGAAGCGGGCCCGCGTCACCCGCCTGGGGCGCACGCCCGAGGGCCGGGACATCCTGTGCCTCGACCTGGGCCCCGAGCCCGACCGGATCCGGCCGGCGATGGTGGTCAGCGCCAACATCCACGCCTCCGAGCTGGCCGGCAGCTCGGTCGCGCTGGCCTTCGCCGAGTCGGTGCTGGGCATCCACGGCGGCGGCCCGGGCCCCGACGGCATGCCGCAGCCGATCGCCGAGGCGCTGCGCGACGTGCGGGTCTTCGTCATCCCCCGCATCTCGCCCGACGGCGCCGAGTCGGTGCTGACCGACGGGGCCTACGTGCGCAGCGTGCCCCGCGCGCCGGATCACGGGCGGCAGGCCCCCCGCTGGGTCCGCAGCGACATGACCGGCGACGGGCGCTGCCGGGTGATGCGGGTGGTCGATCCCAACGGGCAGATGGTCGAGTCGCCCGAGGTGGCCGGCCTGCTGCTGCCCCGGCGCATCGACGATCCGCCGCCGTATTACACTGTCTACCCCGAGGGCTACATCGAGCACTTCGACGGCGCGGTGCCCGATCCGGCCGTCGACACCCGGGTCGACCTCAACCGCAACTTCCCCTGGTCGTGGAAGCCCGAGCCCGATCAGGGCGGGGCGGGGGACTGGCCGGGGTCGGCCCCCGAGAGCCGGGCGCTGCTCGAGTTCGCCGCGGCCCACCCCGAGATCTTCGCCTGGGTCGACTTCCACACCTACGGCGGGGTGGCCATCCGCCCCGACGGCATGCAGCCCGACCGCAAGATGAAGGCGTTCGATCTGGCCGTCTTCCGCCAGCTCGGCGAGTGGGTCGAGGCCGAGACCGGCTACCCGATGGTCAGCGGCTTCGAGGAGTTCACCTATCGCCCCGACGTGCCGATCCACGGCGATCTGATCGGGTACGCCTACAGCCAGCGGGGGGCCTTCGCCTACGTGGTCGAGCTGCACGATCTGTTCGCCCGGCTCGGGGTCGAGCGCAAGAAGCCGTTCATCGATCACTATCGGTTCAGCCGGGATCAGATGGTGGCCCTCGCCCGGTGGGACGCCGAGCACAACGCCGGGCGGATCATGCGCCCGTGGGTCCCGTTCGAGCACCCCCAGCTCGGCCCGGTGGAGGTCGGGGGGGTCGACGTCGTGATCGGCATCCGCAACCCGCCGCCGGACCAGCTCCCCGGGCTGTGCGACGCCCAGATTCGGCCGCTGCTGCGCCTGGGCGCCATCGGGCCCCGCCCGGTGCTCGACGCGCCCGAGATCCGCGATCTGGGCGACGGGCTGCGCGCGATCGAGATCACCGTGCGCAACGCGGGCTACCTGCCGACGTACGTCGCCGAGGTCGCCCGCGAGCGCCCGCACAACGAGCCGCTGTGGGCCGAGGTCGACGCCGAGACGGTCGGGCCGCGGCGGATCGAGGTGGGCCACCTGCGCGGCTGGGGGCGGGGGCTGGACGGCGCCGGCGCGCTGACCTGGATCGAGGGCCGGGGCCACGGCGATCGGCGGCGGCTGCGGTGGGTGGTCTCGGGCGCGGGGCCGGTCACCGTGCGGGCGGGCAGCCCGCGGGTCGGCTGGGTCGAGCGGCGGGTCGGCGAGGGGCCCTGATTCGCAGTTCGGACACGCCAAGAGCCGCATTGTAAAGCGATTCTTTCGCCCCGATTGTGCAGTGCACAAAAACCGGTTGACGGCGCCCGATCCCCGCCCCATACTGGCCTCCATCGCACGGCGATCACCACGAGAGTCCGAGAGGGAACGTCATGACCGAGCTCTTCGAGCAGTCCAAGTCGCTCTTCACCGAGCAGTTCGAGTGGTACACCGGCCAGGTGACCAAGGCGACCGAGGCGATGCTGGCCGACGCCGAGAAGGCCGCCAAGGCCGGCCGCGAGACCTGGGGCGCGATGGCCGATCGCCAGATCGAGCTGGCCACCGAGCTCGGCAAGCAGACCCAGAGCTTCGTCGGCAAGCAGATGAAGCTGGTCGAGCAGGCGTTCGCGCCCGTCGAGTGAGCCCGTGACCGCCCCCCGGGGCGGTCGACCCGTGCCCTGCGGCGGGCCGTCGCAGGGCACCGGCCGACCGGGTCCGACGAGCCGGTGTCCGATGGAGAGGGAGCGATGAGCGAAGAGCGCAAGAACCCGCTGTTCGAGATGTTCGGCAAGCTGGCGAGCCAGCCGGCCGAGGCGATGAAGACCTGGGAGAAGTGGCTCGCCGGCCGCTTCGACGAGCTGGCCCGCAACGAGTCGTTCCTGGGGCAGATGGGCAAGGCGATGGAGGGCTCGATGCTCTTCCGGGCCCAGATGAACCGCATGACCGAGCAGACGCTGCACAACATGCGCATGCCGACCCTGGGCGACGTCGAGGGGCTGCACGGCCGGCTCGACGAGCTGGAGCGCATGATCGACCGGCTGGGCCACCGGCTCGAGGCGGCCGACGCGCAGAACGCGGCGCTGGTGACCCGGCTCGAGGACTTCGCCGCGCGCAACACCGAGCTGGCCGAGCGGCTCGAGGCGGCCCTGAGCGGGGCCGGGGAGGCGGCGTGATGAAGCAGATCGCCGGCGCCGTCAAGGACGCCCTCGGCCGGGTCGTACCGATGGAGTATCGCGGGGTCGACGCCGAGACGGGCCACCTGCCGTTCGACGTCGTCGCCAGCCGGGGGCCGATGCGGGTGCTGTACTACGCGCCCCGCGGCGAGAAGCGGCTGCGCACCCCGATCGTGTTCAGCTACTCGCTGATCAACCGGTTCTACATCCTCGACTTCATGCCCGGGCGCAGCCTGCTGGAGTACCTCACCGAGGCCGGCCACCCGTGCTACGTCATCGACTGGGGGGTCCCGGGCACCGCCGAGGTCAAGAAGACCTGGGAAGACTACGCGGTCACCTACATCGACCTCGCCATGCGCACCGCCTGCGAGCGGGAGGGGGTCGAGCAGGCCCACCTCTACGGCTATTGCATGGGCGGCACGATGGCCCTGGCCTACGCCGCGCTGCGCCCGGCCCGGGTCAAGACGGTGGTCTCGATGGCGGTGCCGGTCGACTTCCACGACGACGGGCTCTTCAGCACCTGGACCCGGCCGCAGAACTTCAACCCCGACGCCATCGTCGACGCCTTCGGCAACGTGCCGACCTGGCTGATGGAGGGCGGCTCGCGGCTGCTGATGCCCCTGACCAACGCCACCAAGTGGCGCGATCTGTGGGAGAACCGCGAGCGGGACGGCTTCATCGAGATCTGGCGCCGCATGGAGAAGTGGTCGTCGGACAACGTGCCCTTCCCCGGCGAGCTGTACCGGCAGTACATCAAGGACTGCTACCAGACGAACAACTTCCTGCACGGGAAGATGTTCATCGGCGGCGAGCGGGTCGACCTCGGCCGCATCACCGCCCCGGTGCTGACCATCGTCGCCCTGCGGGATCACATCGTGCCCCCGCCCAGCGCCCGGGTGCTGCTCGACGTCGTCGGCAGCGAGGACAAGTCCGCGATGGAGTTCAAGACCGGTCACATCGGCCTCAGCTCGTCGAGCAAGGGGCGCAAGGTGTTCTGGCCGGCGATCAGCGGCTGGATCGCCGAGCGGGACTGAGCGGGGCCGAGCGTGACCGAGCGGGGATCGGCGGAGGAGCCATCGTGAGCCATTGCAGCCAGCGGAGCATGCCATGCTGACCGGCCACGCCGACGTCATCGAGCAGTGGGCCCGGGTCGCCCCGTGGCGGGTGGCGCTGCGCGAGGTCGAGACCGGCCGGGCGCTGCGCTACGGCGCGCTCTCGGCCCGGGCGTGGCGGCTGACCCACGCCCTCGCCGCCCAGGGGGTCATGCCCGGCGATCGGGTGTGCCTGCTGGCCCGCAACGGCATCGAGACGTTCGAGATGGTGGTGGCCTGCCTGCGCCTCGGCGCGGCCTTCACCCCGCTCAACTGGCGGCTGGCGGCCAAGGAGCTGGAGGACATCGTCGCCCGCTGCCGGCCCCGGGTGCTCATCTACGATTCGCCCTCGGCCGAGGCCGCCGGGGCGATCTTCGAGGCCCACCGCGATCTGCGGGGCGTCGCGCTCGGCGAGCCGGTCCGGGGGGGCGATCCGGCCTACGAGGCGCTGCTGGCGGACGCCGAGGACACCCCGGCTCCGGTGGGGCGCGACCCCGACACGGTGGGCATGCTGCTCTACACCAGCGGCACCACCGGCAAGCCGAAGGGGGTGATGATCCCCCACCGGCAGCTCTTCTACAACGCGATCAACACGGTCTACGCCTGCGACCTCTCGCCGGCCGACAAGGTGCTGGCCTTTCTGCCGCTGTTCCACACCGGCGGCCTGAACTGCCTGGCGACGCCGACGCTGTACCGCGGCGGCACGGTGGCCCTGATGAGCGCGTTCGACGCGCCGCTGTCGCTGAAGGTGATCGAGGAGTGGGGCATCACCGCCACCGTGGCGGTGCCCACGATGTATCAGATGCTGCTCGACGCCGGCCTCGACGGCTGCGACACGCGCAGCCTGACGACCATCTTGTGCGGGGGCGCGCCGCTGCCCGAGCCGCTGCTCGATGCGTGGCTCGACCGGGGCTTCATGTTCCGCCAGGGCTTCGGCATGACCGAGGTCGGCCCCAACTGCTTCTCGCTGCCCCCGTGGATGGTGCCCCACAAGCGGGGCAGCGTCGGTCAGCCGGTGCTGCACGGCGCGGCCCGGGTGGTCGACGACGGCGGCCGCCCGCTGCCGGTGGGCGAGGTCGGTGAGCTGCTGCTCGGCGGTCCGCACGTCTGCCTGGGCTACTTCGAGGATCCGGCGAACACCGCGAAGGTGATGCGTGACGGTTGGTTCGCCACCGGGGACTACGCCCGGGTCGATGAGGACGGCTACTTCTACGTCGCCGGCCGCAAGAAGGACATGTTCATCAGCGGCGGGGAGAACGTCTACCCCGCCGAGATCGAGAGCGTGATCCTGGCGATGCCGGGGGTGGCCGAGGTGGCGGTGGTCGCGGTGCCCCACGAGAAGTGGGGCGAGGTCGGCCTCGCGGCGCTGGTGGCCGAGGGCGGCGCCCGGCTCGATCCGGCCGCGGTGAAGCAGTGGTGCGTCGATCACCTGGCGAAGTTCAAGGTGCCCAAGCGCTACGTGCTGCTCGACGCGCTGCCCAAGAACGCCAGCGGCAAGGTGCTCAAGGCCGCCGTCAAGGCGGAGGCCCTGGCCATGGGCTGAGCAGACTCCAGATTCGGCGGGGCCCGGCACCGTCCCTCGACGTGGGTACGTCGGGGGGTTCTCCATTCACCGTGCGCCGGTGCCGGGCCTCGCCTCTCTCTTCATAACAGACCGCCCGGCCGGGGCCAACGCCCAACACGCCGAGCCGGAGCACGCCATGACCTCCAACCTGCCGGACGCCGCCCGGCTGCTCGACCCCCGCTCGCTCTTCGCCGCCGCGCTTGCGTCCCGCACGCTCGATGCGCAGACTCCCGAGGAGTCGTCGAGCGAGAAGGGAGAGCCCGTGGCCGTGCTCATCAAGCGCTATCGCAACCGCCGGTTGTACGACACGGGGCGCAGCGCCTACATCACGCTCGATGATCTGGCCCGTGATCTGGCCGAGGGGCGGGTGGTCAAGGTCATCGACGCCTCGACCGACGAGGATCTGACCCGGCGCACGATGGTGCAGGTGCTGCTCACCGACACCCATGTGCACAAGCTCGACTTCCTGCCCGACGACTTCCTGCGCACGCTCATCCGGCTCGAGGATCAGTCGCTCATCCGGCTGTTCAGCCACTACATCAAGATGACGCTCAGCTCGTTCAGCGTGGCCCAGAGCGCGATGAACCAGAACCTGGAGCTGCTGCGCAACATGGCCCCCGGGCCCACCGACTTCATGTCGGGCCTCGCCGGGCTGTTCGGCGGTCGGGGCCGGGGGGTGAAGTCGAGCGCGCCCCGGGCCGAGGCGCCGGCCGCCGCCGCCGAGCCGCCCGCCGAGCCCGAGGCGCCGGCCGCCGCCGCCGCCGAGCCGCCCGCCGAGCCCGAGGCCGCCGCGCCTTCGGATGACGAGCCGCCCGAAGGCTGAGCGCCGCCTGCGCACCCCCCGCCCGGACCCCCGCCGACGGGTGATCGCCTCGCCCGAGATGTGCGACCTTCGCCCGCCGAACGCCGAGGAGGGCTCCGATGACGGTATTCCTGGCTCTGGCCGCGATCCTGGCCACCCCCCAGCTCGAGCACGCCCGCGACTGCCCGCCCTCGCCGACCGTCGGCTGGGAGAACGCGCTCTATGTCGACGGCAGCGACGGGCTCTTCCGGCAGGAGGCCTTCCTCCCGGTGACCGAGTGGGGCGACGACACCCCCGGTGATCCCACCGCCTCGCAGCTCGTCGCCGACTGCTTCGGGGCTTCTGCCCCCCACAGCCGGGCGGTCGTGCTGCACCACCTCGCCCCGGCCCCCGACGCGCCGCCCCGCGATCGCCCGGTGCTGCTGGTGCCCGGGGCGGGGGACAACGCCATCCGCTCGTACACCTTCATGGCCCTGACCCTGCGGCTGGCCGGCTTCGAGGTCTACGCGATCACCTTCGCCCACCGCCACGGGGACAACTTCCTGCAAGCCGAGCAGGTGGCCAACGCGCTGGCGGTCATCGGCGCCCGGCACCCCGACGCGCTGATCGACGTGGTGGCCCACTCCAAGGGCGGCATGCCGACCCGCATCTACGCCAGCAACCACCCCGGGGCCGACTGGTCGGCGGTGCACCCGGCCTACGACGCGCGCGGCACCCGCTACCGGGGCGACATCGGGCGGCTCTTCTTCTTCGGCGCGCCGCTCGCCGGGCTCGACACCAGCTTCCGCTGGCCGTCGGCCAACTTCTTCCCGGTCTACGGGGTGCCGCTCGACAGCCCCGGGAGCTGGCGCACGTTCTTCACCGCCGGCAACCCCTTCCTGCCGGTCGACCTCGAGCCCTACAGCCTCTACGGCGGGGCCGACGGCAGCTTCCCCGGGCAGGCCCAGATGCTCGCCCCGTGGGACGAGGTGTACGACCTGCCGGGCAGCAACCCGCTGCTCGGCGTCTACGCCAGCGTGCAGCAGGACTGGTTCACCACCTATTACGGCGGCTTCGGCTTCGTGAGCGAGAGCGATGGCATCGGCGACGCCATCGAAGAGAGCGGGGGGGTCGTCGAGGCTTTGCAGCGGACGGGGGTCGACCCCGACATCGACCTCTACGTCGTCGGCGGGGGCAACCCCATCTTGTCCAGCGCCGGGTTCGGGGGGCTGGCCTTCGCCTCGTGGTTCGCCGACGGCGACGCCGCCGCCCGGCGCAACTTCTGGGAGGACGGGGTCGCGGCGGTGCTCGACCTGTACTTCCCCTGGTGGCCGGCCTTCGAGGACGAGCTGCCCCGGCTGGTGGCCGGCACCGCCTTCCTCGGCGAGATCAGCGGCCCGTCGGACGGGGTGCTCTTCGTCGACAGCGCGCTGGACGAGAGCGGGATCACGCTGCGGGGGGCCGAGGTGCTCGAGAGCCGGTTCTTCCCCCGGCTGAACCACGTCGAGCTGCTGGCGGCGGGGGTGCTCTTCGCGGCCTTCCACGAGGATCCGGAGAACGGGTTCTTCGACCCCGAGCTGGCGGCGAAGTATCGCGATCCGGACAACCAGATCCTGGAGTGGCTGGTGGAGATCCTGAGCCGGCCGGTGCCGGTCGAGGGCGATCCCGACCCCGAGCCGGACCCCGGCGACGCCGCGGTCGGGCCGCCGGATGCCATGGCGCCGGATGCCATGCCGCCCGACGCGGGGGCGGATGCCATGGCGCCGGATACCATGAACCCGGACGCCGCGAGCCCGGATGCCGAAGCCGAAGAGACGCCCGACGCCGGCGCGATGCCGCCCGAGATGGGCCGGGATGCCATGCCCGCAGACACACCGGACGCCGGGGAGGCGTCGCCCGAGGCCGGCGCGCCGCCGCCGGGCGCGGCCGACGCGGGCAACCCGGGCGCCGATCTGCCGGTGGGCTGCGCCGCGGCGCCCGGGGCCCCGTCCGATCGGTGGTGGCTGGTGATCCCGCTGCTGATCGGCGGGGTGTGGCGTCAGCGCCAGTCGGCGTAGGGGGGGAGGCCCGAGGAGGATGAGTTGCGCCGCGATGCGCCCGGGGTGATATACAGGCGTCGGCGGACGACCTGACGCTTCAGGAGGACATTCGTTGGCGACCCGAACGCGGCCCGAGATCTCGGCCAATACGCTGCACGTCGACGAGCTCGTGGGGCGCGCGCTGTCGGGTCATGTGCGGATCCCTCAGTTTCAACGGGATATCAAGTGGCGGGCCCACGACGTCCGGCAACTCTTCGACAGTATCGATCGCGGCTTTCCGATCGGGACGCTGCTCATGTGGAAGAAGCCTGCCGCGGCCGGCGTCATGAGCTTTGGCCCCAAGCGCGTCGAAGTGAGGGCCACCGATGATGCCTGGTGGGTCGTCGACGGGCAGCAGAGGCTGACCAGCCTGGTGGCCGCGTTGCATCACCCTGACCCCGACCCGACCAGGCGGGACGCCGATCGCTTCGTCGTCTACTATGATCTGCTGTGGTCCGACGGACGCGGTCGTGATGCGCCGCGCGGAGGGGGCACCGCCTCTCTGCCATTTATGGAGTCTGAGTCCGCCGGCCCGGATGCGGAGGGTGATGAGCCTCCCGAGAGTCCGACCGGAACCCGTCCGTCAGGCCCCTTCTTCCGACCCAACAGGCTCCGGCGGGCGGATGACTACAGCATGCCTCTGGCGCAGGTCCTCGACGCCGCGAGCTTTCAAGGTTGGCTCCTCGATTTCGTGCAGAAGACCGGCCGGCGGGATCTGATCGCCCGCGCGAGTGAGGTCGCGACCCGCATCCGCAACTACCGGGTCCCGGTCTATGTCGTCGAGACGGAGGATCCGGAGACCGCGCGGGAGATGTTCTTGCGAGTCAATCGGGCCGGGCGACCCCTCGAAGTCCATGAGGTCTTCGCTGCCTTGGCCCCGACCGGTACGCCAAAGGCGCATAGCCCGGAGGTCATCGCAGACCGACTCGGTCGCCTGCACGGCCCGATCGAGCCGAATGTCATCACCCGCGCAGCGTTGGCCCTCCTGGGTGATGATGTGACGCGATTGCCGGCGAGCCTGGGCAGCAGCGCCGAACACGCGCCCTGGATGTCGCGCACCGAGGACGCGGTCGATCGTGCCCTGAGCGCGATCCGTGATTTTGGCGTGCCTCACACCCGCCTGCTGCCCCATCGAGTGACCCCCGTCGTCACCCTCGCGCGGTTCTTCGACTTCTTCCCCGATCCCAGTGAACGCAATGTACGGCTGCTGCGGCGATGGCTGTGGCGGGGCTTCATGTCCGATGGTCTCAACTCGGACGCCCGGACGTTGAGACGGGCCGTGGTGGCCGTGAAGAAGGAGCAGGGTGAGGATGCGGCCGTGCAGGCCTTGCTCAAGCAGGTCCCGACCACGATCAGATTCCAACTTCCGGAGCGATTCGACGCCAGGATGGGCGCTGCCCGCCTGGCCATGCTGATTCTCGCGCTCGAAGAGCCGCACGCCCCCAGCGCGGGGAACCTGGAGCTGTGGGACACCGGGGCCGATGGCACGGGCGACGAGCTCGGAGTTGCTGATTGGCTGCGTGAGCATGGCGCGCGCGTCTTCACTCGATTGAATGGCAACAACAACGGCCCGGAGGCTCGATTCCTGACCCCTGCCTGCTCCTCCGGGCATCTCGGGGAGGCGCTCAGGGGGTGGGCCCGGTCCGATCTCGAGCATCCGGCTCTGCGGTCGCATCTGGTCGATGCCACGGGTGCACGTTCTCTGCTCGATGGTGACCTCGATGCATTCTTCGAGGCCCGCAGACGCGCGATGGAGGCGCGTGCCGCGTCTGCATTCACCGCATTCGGCGAACCCCGACATGCCGATCGCAGGGCGTTGCCCGCGCTCGAAGGCGAGTCATGAGAGCCGTGCGAATCAGCCTCGGCCCGCGCGCCGTCGGCGAGCTGCGGGGGGATCGCGACGCGTCCCGTTTCCACTTTCGTCCGGATTACCTGGATGCACCGGACAGGGCGGTTCTGGGTCAGTGGTTCGAGGACCGGTTGACGTCCCGGATCCGGCGCTTCCGGCGCCACTTCCACCCCTGGTTCGACAACGCGCTGCCCGAGCGGGGAGGGGCCCTCAGGGCTCGGCTGACCCGCGCCTCGGGGCTGAGTGAGGATGACGACTTCGGGCTTCTCATGCGGTTGGGCGAGAACCTGCCGGGCAACGTCTACGCCCATCAGGTTGCGAATACGGGGCCGCAGTCGGATTCGTCCGCGATGGGCGACGAAGTCATCGACGAGCCGGATCGGGTTTCGAGAGGTCTCCGGGTTTCGCTCGGCGGGATTCAGCTGAAGTTCGCGTTGTCCGGGCAACCGGACCGGCTGACCCTGCCCATCGTGCGCGAAGATGACTCCCGATGGATCCTGAAACTCCCGGGTCGTGGATTCGAGGATCTGGTGGCCACCGAATTCGGTGTGATGAACTGGTGCCGGGCTGCCGGCTTCCATGTCCCGGAGACTCATGTCATCCCCCGTGATGCGTTTCCGGATGAGTTGGGCGACTTGCCGGAGGTCTCGTCGGGGTTTCTCATCGAGCGATTCGATCGAAGCGATGTCGGGCGGATTCATCAGGAAGACTTCGCTCAAGTGCTCTGTGTACACCCCGAGAGCAAGTACAAGGCGACCGACGCCTTGGGGTTGGGGCGGTTCGTCCTCGCGATCCTCGGCTCGCAGGGCTTCGAAGAGTATCTGCGTCGGTTGGTGGCGGTCGTCGCCACGGGCAATGCCGACGCGCACCTCAAGAACTGGTCGCTATTGTATCCCGATGGCGTAGAGCCCGAGTGGTCTCCGATGTACGATCAGGTCTCCACTGTCGCCTTCAAAGGCCTCGAGACCCGACTCGCCATGCGCATCGGGAACGCCCGGTACCTTCGTCAGGTGGAGATGTCCCACCTGTGCTGGCTGGCCGAGCAGGTCGGCCTGTCGCGCGCCACGGCCGAGAGTGCGGTAGACACCACCATCATTCGGCTTCGAGACGCCTTTCGACCAGAAGCCATAGGAATGCCATCCCGGGTGGCTGAAGTCCTCCGCGGGTACTGGAAAGAAGTGCCTCTGCTGCGTCGGCATGGCCTGGACGCGGGCTGACCGCGTCAGCGCCAGTCGGCGTAGGGGAAGGCCCGCCGGGCGACGCTCGCCAGGGCGTCGGCGTCGGGGTGGTCGGCGGCGCGCAGGTGGTGGATCAGCGCTCGGGCCTCGTCGTCGCCGAACGACATGGCCCCGATGCGGGCGGCTTTGGTCTCGCAGATCGTGCGCACCACGTCGGCGAAGTCGCCCCGATCGGCAGCGCCCGGGGCCCGGCAGGCGAGCAGGCACAGCTCGACGGTCGAGAGCTGCTCGTCGGCGTAGTCGTCGAGCGCGCCGCCCTCGTCCTCGTCCATCTGCTCGAGGCCGAGCCGCTCGCCGTAGACGTCTTCGGTCAGGTCGCCGTAGTCCACGGTCAGCTCGAGCAGCGCCCGCACCAGCTCACCCCACGCCGGATCGGCCACCACCGCCGGGTGCATCAGCAGCCCCCGGGTCCACAGGCGCAGCTCGGCGTGGCGTCCGGCCGCCTTGCGCCCCAGCGCCCGGCGGGCCCGCTTCTCGAAGTCGGGGGTGCCCAGCGCGGCGACGACCGCGTCGATCTTCTCCTGCGCCTTGCGGGCCCGCGCGTCGCCCTCCAGCCGGGCGGCCCGGGCCCGGGCGAGCCAGTCGTGCAGCGCCTCCCAGTCGGGCCGGTGATCGCCGATGATCTGCATCAGCTCGAGCGTCGCCCGCCCGCTGGCCTTGTCCGCCCGGCGGCGGCTCTTCAGGGCGTCGAGTGGCCCGTCGCCGATCTGGTCGAGCAGATCCCGGTCGAAGGCGTCCGGCTGCCGGGGGTCGGCCCCCGCTTCGAGCAGCGCCTGCAGCGCCTCGACCTTGGGGCCGCCCGGCTCGTCGGGGGCGAAGTACGTCATCAGGGCCAGGACGGCGTTGCCCATGCAGCCCACCGCGTTCACGTCGGCCCCGGCCTCGATCAGCCGGCGGATGACCGCCGCCCGCCCGGTCTGGGCGGCGAAGTGCAGGGGGGTCTCGGTGCGGTAGTTGAGCCCGTCCACCGGGGCGCCCGCCGCCAGCAGCGTCTCGACGATCCGGAGCGCGGCCGCCTCGCCGCCTTCGCGGCTGCGGCACGCCTCGCCCAGCGGCGTGTAATACGGCGCGCCGTCCAGGCAGCCCTCGGCCGATCCGCGCCAGATCTCGTTGTCCGACCCGTCGACCGCCGCGCCCCGCTCGACCAGACGCTCGACCCGGCCCGGGTCGAGGGCGTAGCACGCCCGCGTCAGTTCGCTCTTGCTCATCGTGGCTCCCCCTCGTATCGGGTGAGGATGCGATGGCGCAGGGGGCATGTCCAGATCGGGCGGCGCAGATCGGGCGGCGCCGTGGCACACATGGATCCGGCACAGCGAGGAGGTTCGGATGCGGCGATGGTGCGTGTTGATTCTGGCGCTGTTCGGCTGCGATGACGGCAGCCGCAGCCGGATCGATGGGAGCGAGCAGGAGAGGGTCGATCGGGGGCTGCTGGATGGCAGCCCGCTGGATGGCAGCCCGGCGGACGCGGCGTCCGATGAGGTGCCCGATGGGGCGCCCCGGCTCGACATGGGCCCGCCCGCGAACTGCCGGCTCGAGGTCGAGATCATCCCCACCGCCCACCGCCCCGACTTCGAACCCATCGTCGACGGCGACACGGTCTACTTCACCGAGGCCGGCCCCGAGGGCTTCGACCGCACGGTCCGGGCCCGCGACCGGGCGCCGGTGGGCGGCCCCAGCGACCGGCTCGTGGCGGCCCGGGGCGGCGCGTTCCTGCTCGCCCGGCAGGACGGTGACGGCGGGCGGCGCCTGATCTACCGCGACGCGGACGGCGATGTGCCGCTCGCCGACCGCTTCGACTGGCCGGTCGGCGGCGAGATGGCGTGGCGCCCGCCGCAGTGGGTCGAGCCGGGGCGGGCGATCTTCCTCGACGGCGGCCGGCTGTATCGGTGGTCCGGCGGCGCGCTGGAGGCGGTCGACGAGGGGGTCGCCGAGGCGGCTCTGCGGGCCGGGCGGGTGGCCTACGTCAAGCGCACCGCCGACGACGAGGCGCCCTATCGCACGGTCTGGATCGACGGGCAGCAGGTGTGGGTCGAGGGCTCGGCCCGCTTCGCCGACGACGCGCCGCCCCGGCGCTTCGTCTCGGGCACGCTGCGGGCCGACGAGCGCTGGGTCTGGCACGCCGGGGGCCACGTCGTGGGGCGGATCGGGTGGGATGGCGAGGGCTGGGGCGAGTTCGCGGCGCCCGGCTCGCTGCGCGCGCTGGCGCTCGACGTGGGCGGGGGCGGGGCGCTGGTGACGATGACCGATGGGATGGGCGCGTCGGTGTACCAGTTCGACCCGCTGCCGGCGCCGCTGGCCGCCGAGCCGACGGCCTCGACCCGATGGGGCGTCGGCGGCGTCGTGCGGGCGACGTGGGCCGAGCCCGACGCCTGGTGCCAGCCGACGCGCGAGGGGTCGATCGGCTGGTCGTCGACGGTCTACGAGGATCCCACGCCGTTGGCGCCCATCGGCACCGGCTGCCTGTGCTGCGGCGCCTACTGGCCCCGGCTGACCATGGAAGCGAGCGACACGGTCATCGCCTGGAACTACGCCGTCACCGAGGACGGGACCCCGGGCATCGGCGTCGCCCGCCGGATCTGCGACTGACGTCGACGCCGGGGGTGGATCGACGCTGCGCTCGACTTGCCGTGAAGCGCCCTTCGGCGCGACAGTGCGGGCAGCCCGTGAGCTGTGAAAGCTTCGAGGGAGCCCATGCCCCGCACCGCCCGATCCCCGATCCCGGCCCTCGCGCTCCTGGTGCTCGCCGCCTGTGAGCCGGCCGACGAGCTCTCTGCCGACGCCGCGGTCGACGACCCCCCCGACGCCGTCGCCGAGGCCGGCCTCGATCTCGACGCCGAGCCCGCCGGCCCGCCGGGCAGCGCCCTCGCCCGGGTCGAGGGCGAGGTCGACCCGCTCTTCCTCGGGGTGTGGGCCTCGGGCCCCGACGAGGTCTTCTTCGCCGGCGGCGGCCGGGGGCCGACCGGCGGCGTGCTGGCCCGCTTCGACGGCGACCGCATCACCCAGGAGCCCATCCCCGAGGGCCGCACGCTGTGGTGGGTCTGGGGCAGCGACCCGCGGCACGTCTGGGCCTGCGGCGAGGGCGGCCGGATCATCGGCTGGGCCGACCGCGCGTGGCGCGAGGAGGCGACCGGCCTGCCCGACAGCGCGGTCTTGTGGGGCTTGTGGGGGTCGAGCGCGGCCGACGTGTGGGCCGTGGGCGGCTCGCCGCAGCCGGGCGGGCCGAAGGGCGTCGTGATGCGCTCCGACGGCCGCGGCGACTGGTGGCGGGTCGATGATCCGGCGCTGCCCGTCGATCTGAACCTGTACAAGGTGTGGGGCACCGGGCCCGATGACGTGCACATCGTGGGCGAGGGCGGCGTGGCGCTGCACTACGACGGCGAGGCGCTGCGGCCGGTCGAGACCGGCACGACCGATCTGCTGTTCACGGTGCACGGCCGGGTCGATGGCCCGGTGCTGGCGGTGGGCGGGCTGCAATCGGCGGTCGTGCGCCGCTTCGACGGGGTCGAGTGGGTCGACGACGGCGCCCCCGAGGGGCTGCCTCCCCTCAACGGGGTCTACGTGCGGCGGGACGGGGTGGCGATCGTCTCGGGCAACCGGGGGGTGGTGGCGGTGCGCGACGTCGACGGGGCCTGGACCCGCCTGCCCGGGGCCCAGGAGGGCGGCTGGGCGTCGGATACGCTGCACGCGGTGCTCAGCGCGGGCGACACCTGGGCCGTCGGCGGCGACTTCGCGTCGCTGGCGTACGGCACCATCCTCACCGATCGCCGGCCGCTGCCGGTGGTCGATCTGTCGGCGGTGGCCCCGCCCCGGCCGCTCGACATGGGCCTCGACCCGCCCGATCTCGACGGGGGGGCGCCCGACGCCACCCCGGACGCCATGCCCGATGCCTGGCCCGATGCGGCGCCCGATGCCATCCCGGATGTCTTCCCCGATGCCATGCCGCCGATGGACGCCGAGCCGCTCGACGCCGCGGTCGACCTCGGGCCCGATCTGGCCTTCGCCCGCTGCGGCGACGGGCTGCTGTCGGTGCTCGAGGACTGCGACGACGGCAACACCGAGCCGGGCGACGGCTGCGACGCCCGCTGCCGCTTCGAGTGCGGCAACGGGCGGCTCGACGGCGACGAGCAGTGCGACGACGGCAACCGGGTGGGCGGCGACGGCTGCGATGGCAACTGCGGGTCGGAGTGCGGCAACGGGGTGCTCGATCCCGCCGAGGCGTGCGACGACGGCGACAACGCGCCGGGCGACGGCTGCGATCCGCTGTGCCGGCTGGAGTGCGGCAACGGCGCGCTCGAGGGCGCCGAGCAATGCGACGACGGGGGGCAGAGCCCCGATGACGGCTGCGACGCCGAGTGCCGGCTGGAGTGCGGCAACGGGCGGCTCGACGGGGCCGAGGAGTGCGACGACGGGGGCCGCGCGCCGGGCGACGGCTGCGGGGCGGGGTGTCGCTTCGAATGCGGCGACGGCGTCGTGGATGCCGCCGAAGAGTGCGACGACGGCAACCGGGCGGCGGGCGATGGCTGCGACGCCGGGTGCCGGGTGGAGTGCGGCAACGGGCTGCTCGACGGGGACGAAGAGTGCGACGACGGCGACCGCGTCGGCGGGGACGGCTGCGACCCGATGTGCCTCGACGAGTGCGGCAACGGGCAGCTCGACGGGGGTGAGGAGTGCGACGACGGTGGCCGGGCGCCGCTCGACGGCTGCGACGCCGCCTGCCGGCTGGAGTGCGGCAACGGGGTGATCGAGGGCGACGAGCAGTGCGACGACGGCAACCGGGTGAACAACGACGGCTGCGACATGAACTGCCGCCAGCGCTGCGGCAACGGCCGGGTCGATGGGGGCGAGCAGTGCGACGACGGCAACCGGGTCGACGGCGACGGCTGCTCGGCGGGCTGCCTGAGCGAGTGCGGCAACGGCGTGCTCGGCGGGGATGAGGAGTGCGACGACGGCAACCGGGTGGCCGACGACGGCTGTGATCCCGGCTGCCGGCTGGAGTGCGGCAACGGGGAGATCGACTTCGGCGAGCAGTGCGACGACGGCAACCGGGACGAGGACGACGGCTGCGACGCCGCCTGCCGGCGGGAGTGCGGCAACGGCGAGATCGAGGGCGACGAGGAGTGCGACGACGGCAACATCGTCGCGTTCGACGGGTGTGATCCCGCCTGCCGCCGGGAGGCGCTGCCCGGCCCGGGCGAGGACTGCCGGGGCTTCTTGTGCGCCGAGGGACTGAGCTGCTTCGGGGTGGCTCAGGCCGGCTTCCGCAACGTGTGCACCCACCCCTGCGAGACCAATGACGACTGCGCCGACTTCGAGGTCGAGACCTGCTGCGAGCCGCCCGGCCCTCAGCTCGTCGACGCGTATTGCGTGCGCCGGGACATGCTGCGCAACGGGTGTGCGAACGAGCAGTGACGGCGGCGGCGGCGGGTGGCCCCCGGCGCCGCGATCGGGCATATTGCCTCCGAACGAGCCGAGGATCGGGTACCGGTGGCGATCGACGACCGTCCGACGATGACCGAGCACGCGTGGCGCCTGACGGTGCTCGACCGGGTGGTCGGCGCCCGCCAGCTCCCGGTCGAGACCATCGGTCAGCCCGACTCGACCCAGGCCGGGGCCCCGGCGGCGAACTACGAGGTCGTCGGCACGCTGGGCAAGGGCGGCATGGCCCTGGTGCTCGACGCCCGCCAGACCTCGCTCGAGCGCGACGTGGCGCTCAAGGTCTTCCGCCCGAGCAACGAGGACGGGGCCGATCTCGCCGAGGAGCTCAAGCAGTTCGCCCGGGAGGCGGTGCTCACCGCCCGGCTCGATCACCCCCACATCGTGCCGATCTACGCGCTGGCCAAGGATCACAAGGGCCGGCTCTTCTTCACGATGAAGAAGGTCGATGGCATCCCCTGGCGCTATCTGCTGCACCCCGACGAGGTCAAGGACGACGCGCTGCGGGCCCAGGTGGCCATCCGGGCCGAGACCCTCGACTGGAGCGATCACCTGCGCATCTTGCTCAAGGTGATGGACGCGGTGGCCTACGCCCACAGCAAGGGCATCCTGCACCGTGATCTGAAGCCGAGCAATGTCATGGTGGGTGACTTCGGCGAGGTCTATGTCATGGACTGGGGGCTGGCGATGCCGTTCGGCCCCGAGGCCGGCGCCGAGGGCCCGGCCGCCGACGAGGTCCTCGACGGCACCGACATCAAGGTCGCCGGCACCCTGCGCTACATGGCCCCCGAGCAGATCAAGGGGCAGTACAGCCGCTTCAGCGAGGCCACCGACGTGCACCTGCTGGGGGGCATCCTCTTCGAGATCGTCACCGGGCGCCCGCCCCGGGCCAGGAAGGGGGCCCACGAGATCATCGCCGCCGCGGTCGCCGGCCGGGTGGAGGATCCGGCGCGGGTGGCCGGCGCGCGCCACGTCACCCCCCACATCCGGCGCATCATCCTCAAGGCGCTCGACCCCGAGCCGACCGAGCGCTACGCCAACGTCACGGTCATGCGGGCCGACATCGAGGCCTATCTGGTGCACGCCGACGCGCTGGGGGTGGCCGAGGAGGCGGCGATCGACCTCGCGGCGCTGTCGGATGATCTCGTCGTGCCCCGGGGCGACGGCACCGACGACATCCGCCGGCTCGACCGCGAGGCGGCGGTGGTGGCCTACGACCGCCTGACCGAGTGCATCAGCCGCCTGCGCGGCTCGCTGGTCCGCTTCCCGGTCAACGGCCCGGCCCGCTCGACGCTGTTCGACGCGCTGGTGCTCCAGATCCGGCTGGCCATCGGGCAGGGCGATCTGACGCTGGCCGAGGTCCAACTCAAGAATCTGGCCGACGTGCCCGGGCCGGGCACCGACGACACCTTCACCCGCGCGGTGCAGGGCCACATGCAGTCGCTGGGGCTGGCGATCCACGCCGAGCGGCGGCGGCGCAAAGGCACGTCCCGCACCGCGCGCTGGCTCAAGCCGCTGGCGCTGGTGCTGCTGATCCTGGCGGTGGCGGGCATGCTCTTCGGCTATGTGATGGCCGACGCCCGCCGCGAGGAGGCCATGCGCAGCGGGGCCCGCATGTTCCAGGTGGCGGTGCAGGGCCGGGCGATGATGATCGAGGACTTCCTGCTGCGCACCGAGCGGCTGACCGAGCAGTACCGCTCGGCGGCGGTCGATCTGCTCGCCAGCCCCGAAGACGAGCTGTCGCCCCAGCCGGAGACGCCCGCCGGGCGGGACGGCTACTACCTCGACGCCGACTACTATGATCCGAAGACCGCGCCCCCCGATCTGCGGGCGCTCCCGGGGTACGACGGGCAGGTGTCGTTGCGGCACCCGACAGTGGTGATGGCCCCGTGGGTCGATCAGCCCGACGAGCTGGCCGTCGCCCGGGCCGACGCCGCCCGGCTGAGCCGCCTGGGCCCGATCTTCGGCCGCATCCACCGCAGCCACGGCGGCGAGATCAAGTGGTCGCTCGCCGGCACCCGCACCGGGCTGCTCATCGGCTTCCCCGGCTCGGGGCGCTACGCCGACAACCCGCGCTACGATCCGACGACCCGGCCCTGGTTCCGGTTGGCCATCGACGCCTCCGACGACGCGCCCCGCTGGGGGGCGCCCTACACCGACGCCTCGACCCGGCTGCGCATCATCCCGTGCATGGCCCGGCTGCGGGTGGGCGAGGCGACGCTGGGCGTGGTGGGGGTCGAGGTCACGCTGCAATCGGCCCAGCAGATCCTGCTCGAGTTCGCCCGGGACGGCAGCGACGAAGATCTGCGGGCGATGCTGCTGCGCCCGGTGCCCGGCGCCGACGGCGGTGAGAAGCTGACGGTGCTCATCGACACCGCCGACGATGTTCAGGGCGATCACTGGCGCCAGGAGCCGCAGCGGCTCTCCGTCGAGGATCTCGACCCCGAGACCCGCGACTTCGTGGCTCAAGTGCTCGTCGACAAGGAGCGCTCGCCGCTGGTGCTCGGTGATCGCATGTTCACCCACGCCTTCCTCGACCACCACGGCTGGCTGCTGGTGGTGACGACCCGCCGCCCCGACTGAGCGCCTCACCGCGCCGCCCTCGAAAGGCGAAGGTTGATCCGCGGCGCCACACGGCGTCTACTCGGTTCACCCGCACTGTGAGGAGGGAGGGGAGCATGACCCGCAGAGGGAGAGTCGGTGCGCTCGCGGCGGTGCTCGCCGTCGGGCTGCTGGGGCCGGCGGCGGCCCAGGAGACGCCGCCCGAGGCGCCCGCTGCGCCCGAGGCGGCCGAGACCCCGGAGGCGCCCGAGGCCCCGGCGGCGCCGGTCACGCCGCAGCCGCCGGTGGCCCAGCCCGACGCGCCGGCCAAGGCGCCCATGGCCGACAAGCCGGGCCCGGTGCGCTGGACGTTCAGCCACCTGGACGTCATCCGCCTCAACCCGCTGGGCCTCGAGACCCAGAACAAGCTGCTGTATCGGCGGCGGCTGCAGGAGAGCGAGTCGATCCTCTTCGCCGACACCTACGGCGCCGCCGGGGCCAGCCTCAAGCTCAACCCGGCCTTCCTCAAGGTGGGCCCGGTCTTCGAGTTCCAGCCCATCGCGGTGCTGCACCTCAAGGTGGCCTACGAGTTCATGCAGTTCTTCGGCACGTTCGATTACGTGCAGTCGTACGCCGAGCCGACCGACCCCGAGGGCTACGCCGACGACAACCGGGCCGACAACGCCGACGCGGCCTACGTGACCAACGGGCACCACGTCTACATCGAGCCCACCTTGCAGGCCAAGGCCGGCGCGGTGGCCATCCGCTCCAAGTTCGCGCTGGAGTGGTGGCGCATGGACCTCGAGGGCGAGGACACCGTGTGGTACGACGCGACGCTCGACACCTACGTGCCGGGCGAGGGCTTCGTGGTCACCAACGACACCGATCTGCTCTACCTCGGCATCGAGGGCTTCATCATCGGCGCCCGCATGTCATGGGTGAACCCGATCTACCGTGACGAGCACTTCGTAGGCGATGCCATCCCCGATGGCTTCGATGGCATGAGCCACCTGCGGGCGGGCCCCCTGGCGCTGTACACCCTCTCCGAAGAGAAGGGCGCGGTGCCGATCATGCACCGGGTGCTGGCCAACGTCTCGTGGTACGTGAACCATCCGAACCGGGAGGGGGCGATGCCCTACATCCTGGTGGGTTATGCCTACAACCGCGACATCTGATCGTGCCCCGCCCTGATCCCCGGGCCCGCCCCTCGCTTCACCGGGCAGCGGGTGCTGGTGCTCGGCGTGCGCCGGCGCGGATGGATGCTGTTCAACCCGGCGCAAGATGCCATCATCGAAGACGGTGACCGGGCGGTGTGTCTCGCCGCCCATCGCCCCGATCCGATCCGTGCAGGAGGCGAGCCATGAGCGAGCGCACCCGAGAGCAGGACCTCGACGCCGAGAAGGCCGCCGCGCAGGCCGAGGCCGAGCGCGCCGAGCAGGAGGCCCGCGAGAAGGCGAAGGCCGAGGAGGAGGCCCGCGAGGAGGAAGAGACCGACGAGGAGAAGGCCGAGAAGCGCGGTCCCCGCGGGCCGTGGCTGACCCGCAGCCCTGTCAGCCGGCTGGCCCTCGCGCTCTCAGTGGCCGGGGTGCCGCTCGCCGAGCACCTCGCCGAGCACGTCGTCGAGTTCGACTGGCACAAGGACGGCCGCTTCGAGTTGATCCTGGCGACCGGGCTCAGCTTCGCCACCCCCGAGGGCGAGCTGGTGCTCGAGGATCAGGTCACCGGCGTCGCCGACCACAGCGGGCTGAGCTTGCTGGAGGGCGTCTCGCACGCCGGCCCCGAGGTGGGCGGGCAGGTGGAGCGCATCACCGGGGAGGACGTCGGCACGCAGCTCGAGCTGCACCTCACCGACAACCCCGAGCCGGTGCGCATGAAGGCCCCGGCCCACGACGCGCCGCCCAAGCCGGTCATCTGAATCCCGCGCGGAGAGGGCAGGGCCGGCGTCAGCGACAGTCGTCGCACACCCCGCGCATCTGCACGTCGATCTGCCGGGCGGCGACCGCCGCCGGCACCCGCTCGCTGACTTCGAAGCCCATCACCGGCAGGCACTCGACCTGCCCGCAGTCGGTGCACACGAAGTGGGGGTGCCGGGGGTCGCCCGGCTCGAGCGAGAGCGCCTCGAACCGCCAGACGTGGTCTACGTCGAAGCGGCGCAGCAGGCCGGCGTCGGCCAGATCCATCAGGTTGCGGTAGACCGTCGCCCGGTCGAACCCCCCGAGCGCTTCGGCCAGCTCGGCGTGGGAGACCGGGCCGTCGGCGGTGATCACGGTGCCGAGCACCACCATCCGCCCTCGGGTGGCCCGCAGGCCGGCCCCGCGGATGGCGGCGCGCAAATCGTCGTCGGTGGGCTCGGGTCGCGGCATGCCCCTACGCTAGCGCGCTCCGCCGCGCGCTGCAATTGCGGAAACACAACAATCGAGACCACAGCGCATTTGCAATCGCTTTGCTTTTACGCTCATGATGCGCCGCATGCGCGCCCTGCTGACATGGCTGCTCGTCACGCCCGGACTCGCCGTCGCCCAGCCGCTCGACCCCGCCGAACTCGACGCCCTCAACGCCGGGCTCGCCGCCGACGCCGCTGCTGCGCCGGCCCCCGAGGCGCAGCTTCACGCTGCGGCGCCGGTGGGCAACAGCAACCCCGACATCTCGCTGATCCTCGACGTGGCCGGCGCCTGGTTCAACGGCGAGCCCGACCAGCGCGGGGCCCACGACCCCCAGGCGACGGGGTTCAACCTCCAGCAGCTCGAGATGCACATCGCGTCCAACGTCGACCCGTTCTTCCGGCTCGAGGCCAACCTCGTCTTCGCCGAGTTCGGGGTCGAGGTCGAAGAGGCCTACGGCACCACCCTGGCGCTGCCCGCCGATCTCCAGCTCCGGGCGGGGCAGTTCCTCACCCGCTTCGGGCGCCTCAACCCGACCCACCCCCACGCGTGGCGCTTCGTCGACCAGCCGCTGGTCAACGGCAAGTTCCTCGGCGGGGAGGGCAGCCGGGGGCTGGGGGCCGAGCTGTCGTGGCTCGCGCCGCTGCCGTGGTTCGTCGAGTGGGTCGGCAGCGCGACGATGGCCGGCGGGGCGTGCTGCGCCCGCAGCTTCTTCGGGGGGGACGACCTCGGCGTCGAGACGCCGGCCGATCTGCTCTACACCGCCGCGCTGAAGCAGTTCTTCGCCCTCGACGGCGCGTGGTCGCTGGCCTGGGGCCTGTCGGGTCAGTTCGGGCCCAACGCGTCGGGCAACGGCAACCGCAGCGAGATCTACGGCACCGACGTCTTCCTGCACTACCGGGCGCCGAACTCGCCCGACCGGGCCTGCGTGAGCCTCCAGATCGAGGCGATGTACCGCACCCGGCAGGTGCCCGACGATCGACTCGAAGACTACGGCGGCTACGCGGAGCTGGTGTGGACCATCGACCCCCGGTGGGAGGTCGGCGGGCGCTACGGCTACGTGAGCGGGCTGGCCGACGACCCGCTCGATCCGGGCTGGGTCGACGGCCGCCACCGGGCCAGCGCCCAGGTCACGCTGTATCCGTCGCACTTCTCGCGGGTGCGCATCCAGGGCAGCCGCGACGATCGGGGCGACGCGGTCACCTGGGGCGGATTCCTGGCGCTCGAGCTGCTCGTCGGGGCCCACGGGGCCCACAGCTTCTGAGGAGGGATCATGACTCGATCCATGCGATGCCCGCCCGCCCGATGGCTGCCCGCCCTGATGCTCGGCGTGTATCTGCTCGGGCCCGCGCCGGCCGCGGCCGAGCTGCGGGTGGTCGCGACCCTGCCCGACCTCGCGGCGCTGGCCGCGGCGGTCGGTGGCGACGACGTCGAGGTGACCGCCCTCGCGCCGCCCAACCAGGACCCGCACTACGTCGACCCGCGGCCGAACCTGATCCTGCCGCTCAACCGGGCCGATCTGCTGATCGTCAACGGCCTCGAGCTCGAGGTGGGCTGGCTGCCCCCGTTGCAGGTCGCCGCCCGCAACGGCCGCATCCAGGCCGGGGGGTCGGGCTACTTCGACGCCTCGGCGGTCGTGCGCCGCCTGGAGGTGCCCACCGGCAAGATCGACCGGGCGATGGGCGACGTGCACCCCGGCGGCAACCCGCACTTCCTCTACGATCCGCGGCAGGCGCGGCGGGTCGTGGCCGCGCTCGCGGCCCACATGGGCCGGCTCGATCCGGGCAACGCCGCCGACTACGCCCGCCGGGCGGCCGCGTTCGACGCCCGGCTGGCGGCGCTCGCCGGGCGGCAGGCGGCCCGCTTCGGGGCGCTGTCGGCGGCGCAGCGCCGGGTCGTCACCTATCACGCGTCGCTGACCTACCTGTTCGACTGGCTCGACGTCGAGGCCGTGCAGACCGTCGAGCCGCGGCCGGGCATCCCGCCGACGCCGGCCCACACCGCGCAGGTGCTGTCGACGATGAAGGCCCGGGACGTGCGGCGGGTGGTGCAGGAGAGCTTCTACCCCCGCAAGACGAGCGAGACGCTGGCCCGGCTGGTGGATGGCGCGGTCGTCGTGCTGCCCGGCAGCACCCGCTTCGACGAGGGCGAAGGCTACCTGACTCATATGAACGACATCGCGGAGCGACTGTATGACGCCTTGGCGAAGTGAACCCGCGGCGAAGATCCATCCGGCGGCCCTGCTGGCCGCGCTGCTGACCGCGCTCGCGGGCTGCGCCTTCGACGACGGCGAGCCGTGGGGCGCGGTGCACGTCGAGCTGACCGCCAGCGCCCCCGAGACGCTGCGCACCGCCGACGGGCGCTCGGTCGAGATCGACCGGCTCGAGCTGGCGACCGACGCCGTCCTCTTGTTCGCTGGCGCGTCCTCGGCCAGCGCGGCCTTCGACCCCGCCGACCCGCCCGAGGGCTGCACCCTGTGCCACGGCGGCCACTGCCACTGCGGCGACGCGCTGGTCGACTACGAGGATCTGGCCGCGCGCGTCGCCGGGGCCGGAGACGACGCCGCCCCGGTCGCGGCGTTGTCGGCAGAAGGCCCGGCGGTCGCGCTCGGCGCCGAACCCCGGGGCGTGCCGCTCGTCGGCTGTGTCGGCGGGTGCCCGGTGCCTCGCGGCGCGCTGCGTCGGGTCGAGGTGCGGATCGTGGGCCTGCGCGCCGTCGGTCGGGTCGACGGGGCGTCGTTCGACCTCGAGCTGGCGCTCGACGCCGGGATCAGCGCCGGCACCGAGGTCGTCTTCGACCGCGGGCAGCCGGTCGACGCCACGCTGGACCTCGCCCTGACCCTGCCCGTCGAGCTGCTCGACGGCATCGACCCGGCCGCCCCGGCACCCGACGCGGCGGCCATATCGTCCGACAACCTGGCGACCTTCGCCCGACTCGCCGTCGACGTCCGGCGGCCCTGACCCCCTGGAGACACCGTGCGTACCCTGATCCGCCTGTTCATCTGTGGCCTCGTCGCCGTCGTCCTCGCCGCCTGCGATGACCACGATCACGACCACGAGCACGAGCACGAGCACGAAGACCCGACCGAGGAGGCCTGCGAGCACGCCGCCGACGGCCCGTTCCAGCCGGTGAACGCCGCCGAAGTCGACGCGGCGCCCGCCATCCAGAGCTATGAGCACACCCGGGTCGACATCACGCTGCTCGCCGGCGCGGACGGCAACGGGGGCAGCGTCTCGTTCAACGTGGTCGAGGCGGGGGATTACGTGTTCTTCCTCACCGACGACGTGCCGCTCGCTTTCGACGACGACAGCGGCGCCGTCGAGGTCGAAGAGACCGCGGTCGTCGACCTCTGCGACGCCGTCGCGGTGTCCCACACCGTCGAGCTGGCGCCAGGGGTGGTCACCCTCACCTTCGGGCCGACCGACGCCACCGAGGTCGGGCTGGTCTTCGAGATGGGCGGCGAGCACGACCACGAGTAGCCGACTCGCCTTTTTCGCAACTCGGTTGCAATAAGCTCCCGGACGATCAAAGATGCAACCCGATTGCATCTTTGCTGCCCACGGGAGGCTCTCGATGACCGACCCCCGCCTGCCGGTGACCGTGCTCTCCGGCTTCCTCGGCGCTGGCAAGACCACGCTGCTCAACCACGTCCTCAACAATCGCGAAGGCCGCCGGGTGGCGGTCATCGTCAACGACATGAGCGAGGTCAACATCGACGCCGCGCTCGTCGAGCGGGGCGGGGCGGCGCTCTCGCGCACCGAAGA
Source organism: bacterium (assembly GCA_030426085.1). Lineage (GTDB taxonomy): Bacteria > Myxococcota_A > Bradymonadia > UBA7976 > UBA1532 > JACKDM01. The sequence continues at coordinate 32,834 of JAUHYW010000018.1, forward strand.
GACGCTGGTCGAGATGTCGAACGGCTGCATCTGCTGCACCCTGCGCGACGATCTGCTGAGCGAGGTCGCCCGCCTCGCCGCCGACGGTCGCTTCGACTACCTGCTCATCGAGTCGACCGGCATCAGCGAGCCCATCCCGGTGGCCCAGACCTTCACCTTCACCGGTGAGGACGGGGTCAGCCTAGCCGACGTCGCCCGGCTCGACACCATGGTCACCGTCGTCGACGCCGCCGCCTTCATGCGGGACTACGCCGCCGCGGACAGCCTCGCGAGCCGGGGCGAGGCGCTCGGTGAGGGCGACACCCGCACCGTCACCGATCTGCTCGTCGATCAGGTCGAGTTCGCCGACGTCATCGTGCTCAACAAGCTCGACCTCGTCGACGAGGCCGGCGCCCGCCGGGTCGAGGGCGCGATCCGGGCGCTCAACCCGGGCGCGGCGATCGTGCCCACGGTGAAGGGGGCCGCGCCGCTCGACGCCGTGCTCGACACCGGGCGCTTCGACTACGAGAAGGCGGCGTCGTCCGCCGGCTGGATCCGCGAGCTGGCGGGGGAGCACACCCCCGAGACCGAAGAGTACGGGATCAAGAGCTTCGTCTACGCCGAGCGCCGGCCGTTCGACGCCGCGCGGCTGCACGCCTTCTTCCACGCCGACGACCGCCGCTGGGGGCGGGTGCTGCGCTCGAAGGGCTTCTTCTGGATCGCCGCCGACGACCGGCTGGCCTACGCCTGGGCCCAGGCCGGCGGCATCGCCTCGTACTCGGTGGCCGGGACCTGGTGGGCCGCGACGCCCCGCGAGCACTGGGGCCACCCCGACGGCCAGCGCCCGGACCAGCGGCCCGACTGGCACCCGCGCTACGGCGATCGGTGTCAGCAGCTCGTCTTCATCGGCCAGGACCTCGACGAGCCCGCCATCCGGGCCGCGCTCGACGCGTGCCTGCTCGACCCGGCCCTCGACGCCGCCGGCCCCGAGGCCTGGCGGGCCCGGCCCAACCCGTTCCCCGGCCCATCGCAGGCCGAGGCCGCGGCCTGACCCGGTCCAGGAGGTCCACCGATGAGCCGGATCGATCGGGTCGGCGTCCTGGCCAGCGGCGCCTGCGCCGCGCATTGCGCCCTCAGCGCGCTGCTGCCCGGCGCGTTGTCGGCCGTGGGGCTGACGCTGTTGCTGGGCCACGAGGCCGAGTGGGCCTTGACCCTGGCGGCGGTCGCGTTCGCCGGCGCGGCCCTCGTCATCGGATGGCGCCGCCACCGCTCGATACTCGCCGCGGGCGGCCTCGCGCTCGGCATCGCAGGCCTGATCGCCGCCCGCTTCGTCGAAGAGGCGGGGAACCACGGCTCGGGGCTGACCCTCGCGCTCACCGGGGGGGCGGTGCTCGTCGCTGCGCACATCGCCAACATCCGCGCCGCTCGGCGCGCGGCGATGCCATGACGCTCGACTGGCTCATCATCGGCGGTGGCATCCACGGGGTGCACCTGGCGATCCAACTGATTCGAGGAGCCGGCATCCCGGCCGATCGACTCGCGATCGTCGATGGTCACCCCCGCCTGCTCGCCCGCTGGCGGGCGTGCACCGCGAACACCGGTATGACCCACCTGCGCTCGTCGCTGGTGCATCACCTCGATCCCGACCCGTGGGCTCTCAAGCGCTTCGGCGCGCGCAATCGGCGGCTGGGCGGCTTCGCGCCGCCGTACGACCGGCCGGCGCTGACGCTGTTCGACGGGCACTGCGATGCGCTGATCGAGCGCTATGGGCTGGCCGGTCGGCATCGGGTCGATCGGGTCGAGGCGCTCGCGCTCGGCGAGGATGGCGTGCGGGCGACGCTGGCGTCCGGCGAGGCGGTCAGCGCGCGCTTCGGGCTGCTCGCGCTCGGCGCGAGCGAGCGCACCCACTGGCCGGCCTGGGCCCTCGCTGCGCGGGCCGCCGGCGCCCCGATCGAGCATGTCTTCGATCCCGACGTCCGGCTCGACGCGGCGCAGCCCGGGCGGCTCGCCGTCATCGGGGGCGGGATCACCGCCGCGCAGCTCGCCAACCGCTTCGCCGGCGAGCGTCAGGTGCACCTGATCACCCGGCACCCGCTGCGCCAGCACCAGTTCGACAGCGATCCCGGCTGGGTCGGGCCGCGTCACCTCGAGGGCTTCGCCCGCGTCGCCGACCCCGACGCCCGGCGGCGGATCATCACCGCCGCCCGCCACCGGGGCTCGATCCCGCCCGGGACCCGGCGCCGGCTGGCGCGGCTGTGTGATCGGGGGGGCGTCACGCTGCACGTCGCCGAGGTCTCCGACGCCCGGCCGCTCGACGGGGGCCTCCGGCTGACCGTCGGGGGTCAGCCGCTCGACGTCGACCGGGTGCTGCTGGCGACCGGCTTCGCTGGCGGACGCCCAGGGGGCGCGCTCGTCGACGGACTCGCCGCGGATGGGCTGCCCTGCGCGGCCTGTGGCTTCCCGATCGTCGACACCCACCTGAGGTGGCACCCGCGCCTCTTCGTCAGCGGGCCGCTCGCCGAGCTCGAGATCGGCCCCGCCGCCCGCAACATCGTCGGCGCTCGCCTCGCGGCCCGGCGCATCGTGCCCTGGGCCAGTCATCACCGCGCCGGTTGAACGCGGCGCGCATCACATCGAGGACGTCATGAGACGCATCGCACTCTCGCTCGCTCTCCTGCTGTCGGCCTGTGGCGTCGAGGACTCCGCCGACGCGCCGCCATGCGGCGGACACGGTGAGCCGCACGGCGACCACTGCCACTGCGACGAAGGCTACGCGCCGGCGCCGGGCGATCCGCACGCATGCGTCCCGGAAGAGCCCGAGCCCGAACCGGCGCCCGAGCCCGAGCCCGAACCGGCGCCCGAGCCAGAGCCCGAGCCGACGCCCGAACCCGAGCCGGCGCCCGAGCCCGAGCCCGAGCCCGAGCCCGAAGTGGATCTGAGCGGGGCCGACGTCGGCGCCCGGACACTGACCGACCACGAAGGGCAGCGGGTGTGGCTGCTCGACGCGCGCGCGGGCAGCCATCACCTGCGCATCGAGAACTACGCGGCGTTCGGCGGCCCGTCGGCGCCCGGGCGCCACCCGATCGACGTGGCCGAAGCCGACTACGCGAGCTGCGGCCTGTGCCTCGTCCTGCACACCGGCTGCGCCGGAGCCGAGGGCCCCTGCGACACCACCTGGATGCCGGTGCCCGGCAGCGGCGCCGTCGAGTTGACGGCGCTGGGCGTCGCCGAGGGCGAGCCGCTCGCCGGTCGGGTCGAGGGCCTGCGATTTCGGGAGGTCGCCATCGACCCCGACACCTACGCGACCACCGTCGCGCCCGGCGGCCGCGAGGTCGACCTCGTCGACTGGGCGTTCGACGTGACGCTCGACGTGGAGTGCAGCGGCCACGGGCACCTGCACGGCGACACCTGCCACTGTGACGCGGGCTATCGGACCGACCCCGACGATCCCGGTCGTTGCGTACCCGAATGAGCGGACGCGATCCGGAGCAGACCGCGGGCGGCGCGGTGCGGCGGGTGCATGTCATCTGCGGCGCTGTCGCGGTCGTCGGCGGCGTGATCAACGCCGTGTCTGATCTGATGCTGCGCTCGGGGCCCGTCAGCGGGGCGGACATCACCCATGCCTACATGGCGACGATGCCCTACGAGCAGACTCTGGCGGGCGCGTTGCTCGGGGCGGCCGTCGGCGTCCCCATGTGGCTGGCGGCGCTGGTGCCGCTGTACGCGTTGCTCCGCCCGGCCGGCGTCTGGCGGTGCGCCGCGACGGTCGCGTCGCTGGGCTATCTCTTCGTCGTCACGGGCACCTACCACGGCGTCTACGCGCTGTATGCCTCCAGCCACCAGCTCGCATCGCAGGGCGCCGAGGCGGCGCGCCTCGCGGCGACGCTGCTCGAGCAGAACGCGGCGTTCGAGGCGTGGCTGGGCGGCGCGTGGTTCGTGGGGGCGGCCCTGAGCTCGGTGGGGTTCGCCGCCGCCGTGCTCGGCGGGCGGACCGCGCTGCCGCGGTGGAGCCTGCTCGTCGCGCCCGCCGCGAGCATCGTCGCGTCGCTGGCGAGCGCCCGGTTGCCGGCGCCCGTCGGCGGCTACATCCGGCCCATGGCCGGTTCGCTGGTGTTCACGGCGCTCTTCGTCGTCATCACCTGGACCTGCTGGCGGGCCCGTTCACCGGTGGAGGCCCGATGAGCCGATCCCATGATGATCTTCCCCGCGCGCTGCGCCATCCGATCCCGGGTGTCACCCGCCGCGATTGTCTGAAGACCACCGCCGCGCTGGCGGCGACCGCGCTCGCCTCTGGCTGCGGGGCCTCCCCGAGCGCGACCCACTCCGCGGCCCGGACCGCGAACCATCGGAGCATGGACATGACATACGACGCGATCATCGTCGGCGGCGGCCCGGGTGGCCTCGCCGCTGCGCTCACCCTCGGGCGGGCCTGCCGCGAGGTCTTGCTGTGCGACGCGGGCACCCCCCGCAACGCCGCGGCGACCCACATCCACAACTTCGTCACCCGCGACGGCACGCCCCCCGCCGAGTTCCGGCAGATCGGCCGGGCCCAGCTCGCGCCCTACACCACGGTCGAGGTGCGGGACACTCGGGTCGAGGCCATCGACGGCGAGCCCGGCGCCTTCGAGGTGAAGACCGCCGCGGGTTTGGTGCGGGCCCGCCGGGTCGTGCTCGCGACCGGCATGATCGACGGGACGATCGACATCCCGGGCTTCGCCGAGGCGTGGGGGGGCTCGATCTTCCAGTGCCCCTACTGCCATGGCTGGGAGGTGCGCGGGCGCCGCTGGGGCTACCTGACGCTCGGGCTGGAAGGCATCCAGCATGGCTTCCCGGCCATGCTGCGGGGCTGGAGCGAGGACGTCGTCGTCTTCACCCACGCGGCCGTCGACGTGCCCGCCGAGCAGGCCGAGGCGCTGAGCCGCGCGGGCGTCCGGATCGAGCCCCGGCCGATCGCGAAGCTGGTGCACGAGAAGGGGCGCATGACCCATGTCGAGTTCACCGATGGCAGCCGCATGGCGCTCGAGGTGCTCTACGCCCACCCCCCGCAGCGGCAGGTCGGCGTCGTCGACCGACTCGGGCTCGAGCTCGATCCCATGGGCTTCGTGAAGGTCGATCCGATGACCCGGCAGACCTCGCGGGCCGGGATCTACGCCGCCGGCGATCTGACCAGCCGGGCCCAGGGCGCGATCTTCGCCGCGGCGACGGGCTCGCACGCGGCGGCCATGCTCAACCACGACCTCAGCATGGCTGCGCTGCGCGACACCGCGGCGCCGTGAGCGCCCGCCAACGCCCCGCGATCACGGCCGGCCTTCGAGCCACCGCCGCTGGGCTTCGAGCAGGCCGCTGACGCCTTCGAGGCGCGCGCCGTCGACGCGGGCTTCGACGGTGGGCGCGTCGGGCGGGCCCTCGAAGAGCGACGCCGCCGTCAGCGCCGCGCCGGCGAGATCGGCCCCCCGCAGATCGGCGCCTGCGAGCCGGCAGCCCTCCAGATCGGCGCCCTGCATCTGCGCCTCGCGCAGGTCGGCTCCGCGCAGGTCGGAGAGCGTCAGGTTGGCGCCGCGCAGATCGGCCCCCGGCAGGCGCGCCTCGCGCAGATCGCAGTTCTTCAGCTTGATCGCGCCGATGACCCGCTCGGCGGGATCCCACCCCCGCAGATCGGCGCTGCGCACGGTCTGCCGCCGCCAGCGGGCGAAGCCCCGGCCGGCGCGCAGCGCAGCCAGCTCGGTCGGCTTGAGCGACCCGTCCACATAGCGCTGGTCGCCGGGCCAGGGATCGGCGCCGTCGTGATAGCCGTCGGTGCGCTCCCAATAGCCCAGCGGGTGGTCTGCGCGCAGCTCGACGCGCCGCAGCCACTTCAGGCTCTTATAGAAGTATCGCCCCACCGTCACCGTGCGCAGCGGGCCCCCGTGCTCGACGCTCAGCGGCGCCCCGTCGGCGGCGTGCACCACCCAGGTGTCGGCCAGGGCCACCGCCAGCGGCAGCGAGGTGTCGTGGTCCCGCGCGGAGTAGGCCACGAAGCGCACGGTCGACGCCTCGGACGAGACGCCGACGCCTTCCAGCAGTCGGGTCAGCGGCACCCCGGTGAAGGTCGTGCGCCGCCGCGACCAGCGGGTGACGCAGTGGATGTCCATCGTGAGGGTGCCATGGCTCAATGCCATGTAGTCATACCATGCCAGCGTACGGGGGTGGCTCACACAGCCGTCGACCGTCAGCCGCCAGCGCGCGGGGTCGAGCGCCTCGGCGGTTGGCGTCCGCTCGCCGACCACGGGGAACTTGCGCGTCGCCTGCTGGTCGGGCGGCAGCCAGTCGTCGGTGGGGTGCGATCGGTCGGTCATCGAGTCGGCGCGCCGTCGACGCGCGCCTCTGCGCGGATTGGGTGGTGTTCGATGGTGTCGAGCGCTCGAAAACTGTCGGGCCATGGTCCATCGACTGCGCAGAGCAGTGCGCGTTGAAAGGGGGCCCGACCGAAGTTGTTCTGTTTCACTCTCACGGTGAGCGAAGCGCCGAGGCGCCCGAGGCGCACCAGATCGGGCGCGAAGTAACGCGGCACGTAGCCCACGCAGAAGCCATCGTCCGAATCGAGCCGGTGAGCGTACGGATCGAACGGGTTCTCCGGCTCGGGCACAAGGGACAGCCGCTCACCGACTTGCAGGTCGGCTGCGCGCTCTCGCTCGCGATCGGTTCGGAACCTCAGACCGGTCACCAGGAACGCGAGCCGGTACCGGGAGCCTCCAGGTGTGACGTGTGCCCGCGGGCGGGCGTAGACCCGGAAATAGTCGGTCGCCCGATAGCCCTCACTGCGGGCCAGGATATCGAGCGGACCGGCGGACTCGTCGAGACCGAGCTGATGTACGAAGTGCCCGTAGTCCGGGCGGCTCGGCCGCATCAGGCGGTTCGTGAACAGCGGGAAGAGCGCGTCGGACACATAGCGTGTCTCGGCCTCGGGGAAGCCGAAGATGGGGCGCATGCCCGCATCCCGCCGAGCCATGCGGAAGCCCTCTGTGTACTCGAAAGCGTAGCGTTCATCGAACGCATATAGGTGCCCCACTGTGTACCAGCGTGGATGTTCGGGGGCCAGCCACGCCACGTAGAGTTCGCGCACGCTGGTCGACTCACTCATCGCAGATCCGGGTCCGGTTGAAGTCGAGGATACGCCGCGCGAAGGCCCGATGGGCGGCGGAGATGCGGTCATCGGGGACTCGCTGGATACACTGCATGATGCGCTCATCATCCACCATTTCCAGCACACGGCGCCAATGCGAGGCCGTGTCGGGTTCGATCTCCCTGGCGCGTTGCCAGGCCGCCAGAGGCGCGAGTGGTCGCGTGCCCGGGCGGCTCCCCGCGGGAAAAAGCGCCGAGCGCGCCCGCTTGGCGTACGCCTCGACGGTGCGCCGGCGATCACGGGTCATCAGTCTCTCGGCGGCGACGTCGGCGCGGAGCTCGCGCCCGAGGCATGTCGCGTGGTCGAAAGTCGGCGCGAGGCGGTCACCATCCGCGCCATGCACCAGCCCCCAGTTCTCGTGATGGCGGTCGGTGTTGCCGATCCACGCGTCGAACAGCAGGTAGCCGACGAAAACACCACGAGCGCCCATGGCATCGGGGCCACCGAGCGGCCCCCGGAAGCCGTCGAGCGCATCGAACACGCGCTCGACGGTGTGGTCGAGGGCGCCTCTCTTTCGCTGCATTGGATAGGACGGATCCAACTCAGCCAAGACCTCGTTGCCATGGATCAATGTCTCTCCCGGGGCGACGAACGAGCGCGTCACCACGCCCCGGAGCTGCCGATACGCCCCCAAGGCGTAGGGGGCGTGGGGCAACCTCAGCAGATCGGCCAGCTCGGCGGCGACCTTCTCCGACCAGTCTTCGTTAGGGCGGGCATGCTTGAAGAGCAACGACGGGGGATCCTCGCCCGGCTCGGCGGGATACCAGAACTTGTCCTTCGTCCCCAGCACCTCGTCCAGACGAAGGGCGTCGTCGGGCACGCGGACCGTGGGATAGAAGGCATTCACCCGAAGACCGGCGTCAAAGGAAGATCGGCTCCTGGTACTTGCCGAACACCTCACCGAGCGCGCCGCTGATCTCGCCGACCGTCAGGCCGTCCTCCACCGCCGCGACGATGAGGCCCATCAGGTTCGCGTCGCCCTTCGCGCCGTCGACCAGCGCCGTCCGGTGGCGGTCCAGGACGCCGTCGGGGCGCTTCGCCCGCCACGCGCGCAGGCGCTCGACCTGGGCCCGCTCCAGCTCGGGGTCGACCTTGAGCACCTCGGTCGGCGGCTCCTGCTCTTCGACGAAGCGGTTGACGCCGACGACGACGGCCCGCTCCTTCTCGACGTCGAGCTGGTAGCGGTAGGCCGCGTCCTGGATCTCGCGCTGCACGAAGCCCTGCTCGATGGCCGGGATCATGCCCCCCAGCGCGTCGATGCGCTGGATGTAGGCCAGGGCCCGGGCCTCGATCTCGTCGGTGAGCATCTCGACCGCGTAGCTGCCGGCGAGCGGGTCGACGAGGTCGGCGACGCCGCTCTCGTGGGCGATGACCTGCTGGGTGCGCAGGGCGAGCTTGGCCGCGGGCGGGGTCGGCAGGCCGAGGGCCTCGTCGCGGCTGTTGGTGTGCAGGCTCTGGGTGCCGCCGAGCACCGCCGCCAGGGCTTGCAGGGTCGTGCGCACGACGTTGTTGTCGACCTGCTGCGCGGTGAGCGTGCTGCCGGCGGTCTGGGTGTGGAAGCGCAGCACGCACGCCCGGTCGGTCTTCGCGCCGAAGCGGTCGCGCATGATGCGGGCCCACATGCGGCGGGCGGCGCGGAACTTGGCGACCTCTTCGAGGAAGTTGTTGTGCGCGTTGAAGAAGAAGCTCAGCCGGCGGGCGAAGACGTCGACGTCGAGGCCGACGGCGATGGCCGCGTCGACGTAGGCGATGCCGTCGGCGAGGGTGAACGCCAGCTCCTGGGCCGCGGTGCTGCCCGCCTCGCGGATGTGATAGCCGCTGATGCTGATCGTATTCCACTTCGGGGTGTGCTGCGCGCACCAGGCGAAGGTGTCGGTGATCAGCCGCATCGAAGGCCGGGGCGGGAAGATGTAGGTGCCCCGGGCGATGTACTCCTTGAGGATGTCGTTCTGGATCGTGCCCCGCAGCGCGTCGCCGGCCACGCCCTGGCGGGCGCCGACGGTGCGGTACATCGCCAGCAGCACGCTCGCCGGGGCGTTGATGGTCATCGAGGTCGAGACTTTGCCCAGCGGGATGTCGCGGAACAGCACCTCCATGTCTTCGATGCTGTCGATGGCGACGCCGACCTTGCCCACCTCGCCCAGGCAGCGGGGGTCGTCGCTGTCCATGCCCATCTGGGTCGGCAGGTCGAAGGCGACGCTGAGGCCGGTGGTGCCCTGGGACAGCAGGTAGCGATAGCGGGTGTTGGACTCTTCGGCGGTGCCGAAGCCGGCGTATTGCCGCATGGTCCACAGCCGGCTGCGGTACATCGTCGGCTGCGCGCCCCGGGTGAAGGGGAAGGCCCCGGGGAAGCCGAGGTCGCGGTCTTCGTCCCGCTCGGTCGGGCGCTGCACCGGGGCGATCTCGATGCCGCTCGACGTCTCGAAGCGCGCGCGGCGCTCGGGGAAGCGGGCCCGGGCCTTGTTCAGCGTGCCTTCGACCCACTTCTGATAGACATCATCGCTCATCGCATGGCTCCTGGATGGCTTCTCGGTGGCTTCTACGGGGCGCGGCCGACGGATCAGGCCCCGGCTTCGGCCGGCTCGATGGTCACCAGCTCGGCGTCGCCGTCGACCCGGTCGTCGGCCGCGACGTGCACCGCGGTGACGGTGCCGGCCACCTCGGCCCGCAGCTCGTTCTCCATCTTCATGGCCTCGACGATGGCGACCCCCTGGCCGGCGGTGACCGCGTCGCCCACCTCGACGAGCACCTTCACCACCCGCCCCGGCATGGGCGAGCGCACCACGCCGCCGCCGGCCGCGCCCGCGCCCCCGCCGAGCCGGGCCCGCCGCCGGGCGGTGGCCGCGTCGAGCACGGTCACCCGGGCGTCGAGCCCGCCGTGCTGCCCGTGCTGACCATCGCCCCGCGCGCCGAGCTGGACCGCGCGGCTGGCGGTGCCGTCGAGCAGGTGCACCAGCCCGCCGTCGACGAACGCGTCGACCACCCGGGCCTCGCCGTCGCCGATCTGGATGGCGTAGCGCCCGGCGCCGGCCGGGGTGACGTCCACCGCGTGGCTCTCGCCGCCGTATTCGATCGTGAATCGCATGGTTCGCTCCTCCCGGCCCTCAGCCCAGCACCCGGTTGCGCCCGGCGGTGCGCCAGCCGCTCGGCCCGCCCGGCTGCGCCTCGCGGATGCGCTGCCCCCGCACCGCCTCCTCGTGGCGGGCGATGGCCGCCGCCGCCAGCAGCCCGTCGCGCCAGCCGCCGTCGGGCTTGCGGGCCGCCGGCAGGGGGGTGGCGAGCACCCCGGTGTCATAGCGCCCGGCGACGAAGTCGGGGTGCTTCAGGATGCGGTGATGCAGCGCCCGGTTGGTGGTGATGCCCAGCACCCGGGTCTCGTCGAGCGCCCGGTGCATGCGGCGGATGGCCTGATCGCGGTCGGCGCCCCAGGTGCACAGCTTGGCCACCATCGGGTCGTAGCTCATCGGCACCGTCGAGTGGGCGTCGACCCCGGCGTCGACCCGCACCCCGGGGCCGGTGGGCCACTCGAGCCCGGTGATGCGCCCCGGGCTGGGCAGGTAGGTGTCGGGGTCTTCGGCGTACAGCCGGCACTCGACGGCGTGGCCCCGGGGGATCAGGGCCTCCTGCCGCACGCTCATCGGCTGCCCGGCGGCGATGCGGAGCTGCTCGTCGACCAGATCGACCCCGTACACCAGCTCGGTGACGGGGTGCTCGACCTGCAACCGGGTGTTCATCTCGAGGAAGTAGAAGCCCTGGTCGCCGCCGACGAGGAACTCGACCGTGCCCGCGCCGCGGTAGTCGCAGGCCCGGGCGGCGGCCACCGCGACCGCGCCCATCGCCTGGCGGGTCTCTTCGGTGATGAACGGGCTGGGGCACTCCTCGACGACCTTCTGGTGGCGCCGCTGGGCCGAGCACTCCCGCTCGCCGACCCACACCGCGCCGCCGTGATCGTCGCACAGCACCTGGATCTCGACGTGGTGTGGCTCGACGATGAACTTCTCCACGTAGACCGCATCGTCGCCGAAGGCCCCGGCGGCCTCGCGCCGGGCGGCGTCCACCGCGCCGACGAAGTCCTCCGGGCGCTTCACCAGCCGCATGCCCTTGCCGCCGCCGCCGGCCGACGCCTTGACCATGACCGGGAAGCCGACCTCCCGGGCGAACGCCAGCGCGGCGTCCGGGTCGCTGACCGGCTCGCTGAGCCCGGGCACCACCGGCACCCCGGCCGCCTCGACCGTGCGCCGGGCGGTGAGCTTGTCGCCCATGACCTCGATGGCGCCGGGCGGCGGGCCGATCCAGGTCAGGCCGGCCTCGGCCACCCGCCGGGCGAAGGTCGCGTTCTCGCTGAGGAAGCCATAGCCTGGGTGGATCGCCTGCGCGCCGGTGCGCCGGGCGGCGTCGAGCACTGCGTCCATGTTCAGGTAGCTCTTGGCCGACGCTTCGGGGCCGACGCAGACGGCGACGTCGGCCATGCGCACATGCAGCGCGTGGCGGTCGGCCTCGGAGTAGATGGCGACCGGCGAGATGCCCCGGTCGCGCAGCGTGCGCATGACCCGGATGGCGATCTCGCCCCGGTTGGCGATGAGCACCCGCTCGAACATGTCCGCTCCTCGATCTGGTGCGGGGCAAGCTAGCAGAGATCGGGCCGGCGGGGGAGGGCGTCGGCGCTTTGCCGGGGGTCGCCGATCGGGCATGCTGTCCGGCAAACGGGGAGGACCTCATGGGATCGAGGACGAGTCGATGGTTGACGGCGGCCTGCGCGCTGGCGCTCGGCGGATGTCTGCCGGCGGGCGATGGCGACGGCGGGGGTGGCAACGGCGGCGGGGCGCAGGCCGACGGCGGCGGCGGCTTCGGCGGGGCCGGGGGCGGCTTCGGCGGGGCCGGGGGTGGCGGTCCGAGCGAGGGCGCGTTCACCCGCTTGACCGGGGGCGGGGCCTGCCCGGCCGAGGGCGACGAGATCGTCTTCGAGCTGATGCCGCTCGACGGCGCGGCGGCGTTGACCCCGGGGACCCGGCTCGAGGGCGCGATGCAGCCGCTCGGCGAGGTGTGGTCGGCGGCCGACGTGCGGTTCTCCATCGTCGACGAGGGCCCCGCGGGCGACGGCACGGTAGAGGTGCCCGGGGGCGACCTCTCGCCGATCACGCTGGATCCGGTGGCGCTCGAATACGCGCCGCTCGGCGGCGCCGGGCGGGCGGGTGATGCCACGCTGGTGGTGCTGATGATGGATCACTCGGGCAGCATGGTCGGCCGGGATCCGATCACCGACGAGTTCGACCCGTCCCGGGCCTCGGATCTGAACGATCTCCGCCTCGCGTTCATGTCCCAATGGCTCGAGCGCCTGCCAGACGATGTGCTGGTGTCGCTGGTGCCGTTCCAGGGGGAGTTCGCCGACATCACCCCCGAGTTCTCGACGCCCACCCGCAATCGAGACGTGATCGCCGAGGGGCTCGAGACCCTGCAATTCGACGAGAGCGGCCCGACCCCGCTGACGCGCACGCTGCGGGACAGCCTCGAGCGCATCATCGAGCCCAACCCGGCCATGAATCCGGTCGTTCTGCTCTTCACCGACGGCGTCGAAGACGGTGATCCGACCGACCAGCAGGGGGGCTTCGAGCGGGTGGTCGACGCCTATGCGAACGGGAGCACGCCGACCCCGGTGATCGTGATGCACCTCCAGCCGCCGGGCACGCTGCCCGACGCGCGCCGGGGGCGCGACCCGCGGCTGGTGAACCTCGCGTGTCGCACGGGCGGGGCGTATGTCTTCCTGCCCAGCGCCGAGGGGCTCCTCGTCGATCCCGAACTCATGACCCGGATGGTCAACCGGATCGGAGGGGCGTGGCGGGCGCGCGTGCGCAGCGATGTCGAGGCGGGTGAGGCGCCGCAGCTCATCTCGACCGAGGTCGAGGTCGAGATCGACGGGCGCGCGCTGCGCTATGTCTTCGCCCGCGCGCCCGGCGCGGGCGGCGAGCGGCTCGACACCCGGGCGGTGCTGGTCGCCGAGCCGACGCCCTGAGCGGTCTCGGCCCATCCGGCTGTCCGCCCGTTGCGCTCACTCCCGTCCCGCGACCGGTCTGATTCGATCCATCGCGTATTCGCGTCCGAGGACGTATGATGCGTCGGCTTCGGGAGGCGCAGGCGTGCAGTCAGATCCGTTCATCGGTCGACGGCTGATCGACAAGTACGAAGTCGTTCGCATGCTCGGGCGAGGAGGCTTCGGTGCGGTCTACGAGGGGATACAGTATCCGGTAGGTCGAAAGGTGGCTATCAAGGTCATCGCGCCCGAGCAGGTCCGCGATGAGGAGGTCCGAGCCCGGTTTCTCGCGGAGGCGGGGGCGGTCGCCGCGTTGTCCCATCCGTCCATCGTGACGCTCTTCGACTCGGGTGTCGATCCGGCGGGCGATGTGTTCATGGTCCTGGAGTACATCGACGGGCAGGAGCTGGGCGTGCTGATGCGCCGCTCCGGCCCGCTGCCCCCTACGCGTGTGGGTCGGCTGGGACGACAAGCGCTGTCCGGGCTGGCCGAAGCCCACCGCGCCGGGTTGGTGCACCGCGACCTGAAGCCCGCCAACCTGATGGTCGTGCGTGACGCGCTCGGAGAGGAGCAGCTCAAGATCCTCGACTTCGGCATCGCCAAGCTGCTGGCGTCCGAAGATGGGGTCCGCACCCGGTCGGGGGTGGCGCTGGGCACTCCGACCTACATGGCGCCCGAGCAGGCCCGGGCGAAGGGCATCGGTCCCTGGTCCGATCAATACGCGCTGGGTGTCGTGCTCTACGAGATGCTCAGCGGGCGGCCGCCCTTCGAGGCCGATTCGGGCTTCGACATGCTGCTTCATCACACGCGCACGCCCGTCCCACCTCTCCCCTCAGAGCTGAAAGTGCCTGCGGCGATGGAGGCCATCGTGAGGCGGGCGCTCAGCAAGGAGCCGGCGGATCGCTTCCCGGACGTCGGGGCCATGGCCCGAGCGTTGGCGGAAGCGGAGGGTGGCCGGGGGTCACCGCGTGTGGCGGGAGGACCTGAGCGGACGCGGTCGACGCGTCCGCTGAGCGCGTCCGACGAGGAGGCGTCGCTTTCAGTGGCGGATGGCGTGGAGCCGGTGCTCCAGCCGACGGCTGCGATGCGCACACCGGTCGGACCCGCCCCGGCCGTCGACTCGGCGTCGCCTGCGGCTGTGCGATCCGATGGCGGGCGCTCGCGGGCAGTGCCCCCAGCACCGACGGTGGATCCCGCTCCGGTGGACGTCGCCGAGCCGCCGAAGCGCTCCTCCCTCCGGTGGTTGCTCGCGCTCGGTGCGCTCGGTGCGCTCGTCGGTTGGTGGGCGTCGTCCAGCGACAGCGGATCGCCCGGGGGCTCGCCGGCTGCCTCTCGAGCCGACGCACGCCTCGCCATCGCCCGACTCGACGCTGGCGTCCCAGCACCTGCCGACACACTGCCCGCGGCCCCCCAGATCTTGGCGGGCCCGGACGCTGCGCTCACTCTCGATGCTCATCCACCCGACGCTGCACCGCGAGATGCCAGGCCGCGGGATGCCGCGCCAGCCCCCGCTACGTCGCGGTCAGTGAATCGTCATTCCCCCCACCGAGCCGCAGACGCGGGCAGCCCCCTGAGGCCTCTCTTCGAGTGATTGGATGATCATGCGCCCCATCTACTTGGTCGCCGTGCTCGCGCTCGGCGCACCGCATCCGGCGTCGGCCGCGCCGGATCTGGATGCGCAGCGGGCCGAGACCTACAGCACGCTCGGCATGCAACTCGCAGCCGAAGAGCGCTTCGCCGAAGCACTCGACGAGTTCCGCCGGGCCGAGCAGCTCATCGAGCACGTGTCCCTGCCGGGTGTCCTGTACGGCAACATCGGCTTCTGTCTCGTCAAGCTCGGCCGCGATCGCGAGGCTCTCGCCGCCTTCCGCGCCGGCGAGGCGCGGTCGGAGAGCGCGGACATGCGCGCCCGCCTGGCGCGAAACGCCCGCGAGATCGAGGCGCGGCTCTTCGCCCGGCTGACGGTGCGGTGTGATGTCGAGGCCACGGTGGCGGTGGGCGAGACGCCTCCCGTGCCCTGTCCGGTGAAGCGACGCCTCCTCGAAGCGGGTCGCTACACGTTGCGGGGGCAGAGCACCGAGGGGATTTCGACCGTGGGCGAGGTCGACCTCGTCGCTGGGAGCTCGAGCGAGTTCGATCTGTCGTTCCCGGCCGGGCTGAGGGTCGAGAGTACGGCGCCGGGCATCGTGCGGGTCGACGACGAGCCGCGAGGGCGGACGCCGCTGGAGTTGGCCGACCTCGATGTCGGGTCGCATCGCGTCGTGGTCGAGCCCGACGACGGGTTGCCGTGGGAGGCGACGATCGAAGCGCGTCCCGGCCGGTGGGTGGAGGTCGACGCTCGCCCCGAGCCGGCTCCGGAGGATGGCATGGTGTGGGTGTACGTGGGCATCGGCGCGGCGGCCGTGGCGGGTATCGCCGCGGTGTGGCTCGTCAGTGTGGACGAGCCGGCACCCGTGATGCGGGTCACCGTGGAGGAGTGAGGGTCATGGAGCGATTCGGGCTATGGTTGGGGCTGATAGTGCCCCTGGCGCTCGTCGCGTGTGCGCCTTCGCCCGAGGTCGTCGACGTGCGCTTCGATGTGAGCCGATGCATCGATGGGTTCGGGGATCGCGGCGCTTGTCGAGCGCGCCTGCTGGCCGCGGCGGGCGCGGGCCTGAACGCGTGCGTCATCATCACCGCCGAAGACGGGCGGGTCATCGAGCGTCACCCGATCACCTGGGACGGGCAGCCCGACGGATTGAGCGGATCGGATCTGCCGTTCGATCAGGCGGTGACGGTGGGGTTCTGGTTGTTCGAGCACATCGTGGAGGATGGCTGCGCCGGGTTGGACCCGGACGCGGTGTGCGAGACGCTCCCGGGGTGTCTGCTGCGATTGCGTCACCCGGGCGTGCGTCTGGGCGAGACGGCCAGAGTGGACTTCGTTGTCGATGGGCAGTGTCGGGTGCAGAACGGCGAGGCCCTGACGGAAGGCGTCGGGTGCGATGGCGTCGACGACGACTGCGACGGGCAGGTGGATGAAGGCGTCGAGTGTGAGCCCGAGTGCACGTCGATCGGCGAGGTCTGCAACGCCGTCGATGACGACTGTGACGGGCGGGTGGATGAAGGCGCCGAGTGCGAGCCCGACTGCACGCCGATCGACGAGGTCTGCAACAGGCTCGACGACGACTGTGATGGAGTGATCGACGAGTTCCCCGAACCCTGCACCATCGGTGACGCCCCAGGCTGTGAGGAGGCCGGCGTCTACATCTGCGGCCCCGACGAGCAGCCTCGCTGCGAGCCCCGACCAGAGACCGGCACGCCCGAGGCCCCCGAAGGCTGCGAGCCCGACGCGGTCGAGGACTGCAACTGCAATGGCCTCGACGACGACTGCGACGGCCAGACGGACGAGGGGGTCGGCGCACCGCCGGCCGCAGAGCAGCGCGGGGTGTGTGCCGGCTCGACGCAGGTCTGTCAGCCGAACGCCGACGGCACGCGAGAATGGGTCGAGCCGGGGCCGGGCGACATCCTCCACTATGAGAGCCCCGAGCGCAGCTGCGATGGGCAGGACAACGACTGCGACGGTCGGACCGACGAAGACCGAGGCGACCCCGGCTCCAACGCCGACGCCGAGCTGAACCTGGCCGCGTCGGTGCGAGCGACCCAAGGCGGGCCGGAGAGCGTCTGCGCCGGCCTGACGTTGGTCTGCGACCAAGGCGCCCCCCGGGAGCCGACCCCCGATGAGATTCGTGCCGGGGGGCGGGCGTTCGAGGAGGTCGAGCGGACCTGTGATGGGGCGGACAACGACTGCGACGGCGAAGCCGACGAGACGGACGACCTGGCCGATATCGGGGAGGGGTGCCAGACGGGCGAGGCCGGCGTATGCGGCCCGGGGACTCGGGTGTGTCGGGAGGGGGCGCTGGCTTGCGACCGGAACACCGAGCCGTCGGAGGAAGTCTGCAACGGCGAGGATGATGACTGCGATACTTCGGTCGACGAAGGCGTGTTCGCCGACTCGCCCGACTGCGAGACCGGGTTGTCCGGTGAATGTGCGGCGGGGACCTCAGCGTGCGTCGGCGGGATGGAGACTTGCCGGCAGAGCGTCGCGCGAGCCGATGAGACGTGTGACGGCCGGGACAACGACTGCGACGGTGTTGTCGATGACCCGCCGTTCGACGAAGACATCCCTCGGCACAGCCTGGGACGCGGCATCTGCATGGACGTGGCCCAGGTCTGTCAGGGCGGTCTTTTTGTCGACCCCGACGTGCTGAGCTTCGATGGCACCGATGGTGCCGACGGCACCTGCAACGGCGATGATAATGACTGCGATGGGATCTACGATGAGGGCGCCCCCGGCCTGGCGTGCGGGGCTGGCGAGGTCTCGAGCGACGCCGGCCCGCTCGGCGAAGCGAACCGGGCGATCTGCGTCCGGGGCACCCGAACGTGCCCACGAAGCCCCGGCGAAGGCTATCTCCCCTGCGACGGTGAGACCGACGCCGCCGAGCGGGAGGTGTGCGACAACGGCTTCGACGACGACTGCGACGGGTGGGCCGACGAGGGCTGCCTCGGCGGGCCCTGCCGGCTGGATGAGTGCCTCGCAGGCGAGGGGTGCCGCGCGCCGGCCGATTGCCCGGCGCCGCCCGAGGGGACAACCCGCGGGTGCTTCGACGATGGGCCGAATGGCCGCTGCGGCTTCGGGCCGGAGGGCGAAGGCGATGTCGCCGGATGCAGTTGCCGACCGTGTGCTCTTGATCTAATCAACGGCGAGGGGAGCTTCGAGGAGCTCGCGACGTGCGCCCGATGTGCAGCGCGGCTGACCGCGTGCAGCGGCGAGGCGTCGCCCGACGGGTACTGCGCGGCGATGGCGCGAGGCCAGGCGGACCGGTGCTATCGGGTCTGCGAAGCTGACGCCGACTGCCGGCCCGGTTGGCGATGCGCCGAGGTCATGGGCTGGAGTTATTACGAGGTCTCGGCGATGGGCGACGACGTCACCCGCGCCAACTTCGGCGACCCCGGGGAGCCCAACCCTCGCCTATGCCTCCCGCGATAGCCGACGCCTTGAGCCCGCTCAGGCGGCGCCCTTCTGGGCGTGGATCGCGATGAGCTGCGCCACGCAGCCGGTCAGCTTGCGGCCCATGTCCAGGTGCAGGAACTCGTTGGGCCCGTGGGCGTTGCTGTTGGGCCCCAGCACGCCGGTGATCACGAACTGCGCTTCGGGGAACCGGGCCCCGAGCATGCCCATGAACGGGATGGTGCCGCCCTCGCCCATGTGCATCGCCGGGCGGTCGAACCACGCGCGGGAGGAGACGTCGAGCGCGTCGGCCAGCCACGGATCGAGCAGCGGCGCGTGCCATCCGTCGGCCCCGCCGCCCTTCAGGGTCACCCGGGCCCCGTAAGGCACGTCGGTGGTGAGCGCCTCGCGCATCGCGGCGTAGGCCTTGTTCGCGTCGACCGTCGGCGGGGTGCGCAGGCTGAGCTTGAGCGCCGTGTAGGGCCGCTGCACGTTGCCCGCGTCGGCGAGCGGGGGCACGCCGCCCACGCCGGTGACCGACAGCGCCGGGCGCCAGCTCCGGTTGAGGATGGCCTCGGCCAGATCGTGGGTCATCGGCTCGGCGCCGTCGACGAAGGGGAAGCGGCCGACGAGCATGTCGCCGAGCACCTCGGCCGCCGCGCGGGCCTGGGTGATGCGCGACTCGGGGATGGTCGCGTGAAACGCCGGCAGGCGGATGGTGCCGGTGGCCGGGTCTTCGACCCGGTCGAGGAGCTGCCGGGCGATGCGGAAGCTCGACGCCACGACCCCGCTGGCGTCGCCGCTGTGCACGCCCTCCCGCAGGATGTCGACCCGGAGCTGGCCCATCACCAGGCCCCGCAGCGAGGTCGTGCACCACATCTGCTCGTAGTTGCCGGCGCCCGAGTCGAGGCAGACGACGAGGTCGACCGGCCCGATGCGCGGGGCGAGGTGGTCGACATAGGCCGGCAGGTCGGTGCTGCCGCTCTCTTCGCAGGTCTCGATGAGGATGACGCAGCGGGCGTGGGGCACGCCCTGGTCGCGCAGCGCGTTGATGGCGGCCAGCGAGGCGAAGACCGCGTAGCCGTCGTCGGCGCCGCCCCGGCCGTAGAGCTTGCCGTCTTCGATCACCGGCTTCCACGGGCCGAGGTGGTCGGCCCAGCCGGTCATCTCGGGCTGCTTGTCGAGGTGGCCGTAGAGCAGCACGTTGCCCGGCGCCTCGCCGGGGATCTCGAGCAGCAGCACCGGGGTGCGGTCGCCGAGCTTCACGACCTCGATGGTGGCGTCGCTCGGCGCGTGGTCCTTCACCCAGCGGTGGGCGAGGCCGACGGCGTCGGCGATGTAGCCATGGGAAGCCCAGTCTTTGTCGAAGGCGGGCGACTTGGCCGGGATGCGGATGTAGTCGACGAGGGTGGGGATGATCGAGTCGTCCCACAAGGTGTCGATCAGACGGCGGGCGCGCGCGGTGTCGAGCGGCCCGGGGGCGGGGGATTCGGGGGTCTTCATGCCCGGGAGGATAGCCCGAGCAGGGGCCCGGTCGCACGCGCATTCACCGCGCGTGGCCGGGCATGGGGCAGGTGAGGCCGGGCCGGGGCGGGATCAGCGGGGCTGAGGCATCGGGGCCGGCTCGGGCTGCGGATCCATGCCGCCGCCTTCGTCGGGGTCGCCGCCGCCGTCCATGCCGCCGGCGATGCCGCAGTACTCCTCGACCCAGCACTCGCCGCCGTCGGGCGGGGGGATCGGGTCGGCGCACATCTCGCCCGGCGGGCACTCGGGGGGCAGCGCCCCGCCGCCCTGGCAGACCTCGACCGCGTGCACCTCGCAGGCGGGATCGGCGCCGCAGGCCCGCACGTCGAGCATCCCGCAGTACAGCTCGACCGGCAGGCAGGCGGCGGGCGCCGGCCGGCCGACGCACGGCTCGCACGGCTCGTTCGGCTCGCACGGCGGGCACATCACCTCACCGCCCTGGTCGAACCAGCGGCAGCTCGGGTCGGCGTCGCAGGCCTCTTCGCCGAACGCGAGGCACGGCTCGGGCATCACGCCGCCGTTCCATACGCAGCGGCCGTCGACCGGCGCGGGGCGGGGCGCGGGCTCCACCGGGTCGCCGGGATCGACCGGCTCGGCCGGGTCGTTCGGATCACCATCGGCCGGATCCACCGGGTCACCGCCGCACTCGCAGATCTCCTGGCCGTCGGGCCCGACCCGGCAGACGCACGGCTCGGGCATGTCCTCCATCACCCACTCGCACTCGGGGGCGTCGAAGCACATCGCCTCGTCCAGATCGGCGCAGGGATCCCCGCCGCCGCCGGCCACGCAGATCCCAGCCGGGACCAGGCAGTCGGGGCAGATCTCGTTGCCGGCCTCGTCGATGAAGCACGGCCCGCAGTCCGGATCGCGGGGCTCGTCGATCCACTCGCAGCCCGGCTGGCGGATGCACGTCGCCTCGTCGCCGATCCAGCCGCAGTCGTCCACCGGCGGGGCGTCGACGCAGAAGCCGCCGTCCACCGGGTCCTCGCAGAAGCAGATCTCTTCGCCGTTCTCGTCGACGAAGCAGCCGCACTCGCCGCCGCCGCCGGGGATCCACTCGCAGGCGGGGTCGGCCCAGCACATCCGCTCGCCGAGCAGCTCGCAGCCGCCGGGGCCGTCGTCCGAGGCGCACCACAGCTCGCACTCGCAGGGCGGGGCGATGAACTCGTCGCAGGCGCATGGCTCGCCGTTGTCGGGGCACTCGCAGTCGGGCGGGGGCATCGGCGCGCCGCCGTCGTCGCAGGCGCAGGCCTCTTCGACGTGGCACCCGGGGGTGTTGGCGCACTGGTTGGGATCGGCGATCTCTTCGCAGACCATGCCGCCCATCGGCACGCACTGCACCTCGCAGAAGCAGGGCACCGCGACCAGGCACGGGCAGGGCTCGCCCGGCGGGCACTCGCAGCCGTCGGGCGCCGGGGCCGGCTCGTCGCACTCGCAGACCTCTTCGAGGCCGCAGCCGTCGGTCGCCAGGCAGCGCTCGGGATCCTGGATGTCGAAGCAGCCGAGGCCGCCTTCGCCGGGGCCGGGCAGGCACACGGGCTCCTCGACGCACGGCGGGGCGATGCGATCGCCGTCCTGGTCGCCGCCGAAGTCCTCGCCGCCGCAGTCCATGATCCACTCGACGTGGCAGTCCGGCTCGCGCTCGCAGGCGTCGGGGTCGAGCTGGCCGCAGTTGAACGCGTCGTCGGGTACGCAGGCCGCCTCGCACTCGACGCAGTCGCACTCCGCGCCGGGCGGGCAGTTGCAGTTGTCGTCGCACGGGCCGGCCTCGGCGACGGTGCACCCGGGGGTGCGCTCGCAGGCGTCGAGCGGCACGTCGTTGCAGTCGAGCGGGCGCGGGTTGCAGACGAAGGCCTCTTCGCAGTCGTCGCAGCGCTCGGCGCCGTCGGGGCAGCGGCACTCGACCCACTCGCCGACGCAGTCGGGGCGCATCTCGCACTGCTCGGGCCCGAGCACGCCGCAGTCGCCCATCGGGCGCGCCATGCAGGCGTCCTCGGCCCACAGGCAGTCGGGCCGCATCGCGCAGTCTTCGAGGGCCAGATCGCCGCAAGCCATCTCGCCGGGGTCGACCTCGCAGCGGTTGTTGTGCCACCGGCAGTCTTCGCGGGCGTCGCACGGCCCGGGCATCGGCAGGTCTTCGCAGGCGGGCGGGCGGGGCATGCAGCCGTCTTCGGTCCACATGCAGCCGGCGTTCTCGCAGCTCCCGGGGTCGGGCTGGTCGCAGCGGGCGGGCTCGGGATCGTCGTGGCAGGCGTCGGCCCACCAATGGCAGCCGCCGCGGCGGCACGGCTCGGCGTCGGCGTGATCGGCGCACGCCACCTCGACCGGCGAGCAGAGGTCGTCGCCCCATTCGCAGTCCTCGCGGGCGGCGCAGTCCCGATCGTCGAGCATGCCGCAGGCCACGTCGCCCAGGGGCTGGCAGTCGACGAAGTCGCCGAAGACATCCCGCCGGGCGGCGCAGTCTTCGCGGGTGGCGCAGTCGGCCTCGGCCTCGATCTCGGCGCACTCGCCGTCGACGACGCCGCCGCCCATACCGCCCATGCCGCCCATGCCCCCGGCGCCGCCCTCGCCGCCGGCGCCGCCCTCGCCGCCCATGCCTCCGGCGCCGATGCTGGCGTCGGGCCGGGGATCGGGCCCGGCGTCCGGGTCTTCACCCTGCTCGATGTCGCAGGCGGCGACGCCGCCCACGAGCAGACAGATCGACAATATTCGAAGTGGAGCGCTGTGCATCCGGGCCTCCCAGGCGGAAATGGATTCGGTGGGGGCGGGCCCCCTCGTCGCCTGCGCGTCGCAAGAAGAAGGCCACCGTCACGCTCCCCCACACGGCGCAGAATGCCGTCGGGCGGGGGGTCGATGCCATCAGGAATCCGCGAGGGGCCGCCCGCGCGGCCCGGAAATCCGCGAGGGGGGTCGCCGTTTATTCAGCCGCGGCGACTTTTTTCGCCGGATCGCGGCGCAGCACCGTCGGATCGCGGCGGTGCGCGGCCACCCGGGCAAAGAAGTCGCGCAGCGCGGGCCAGTCCTCGGCCGATACGACGCCCGGGATCAGCTCGAGCCGCTCGGTCAGCGTCAGCCCGCCCTTAGGGCCTGGAAGGGAATTACTCGGACAAGCGAGGTCGCGGCCGCAGCCCGAGTAATTCGCTGACAGGCCCTTAGCCGCTCGCTCGAGGCGGTAGGTGCCGTAGGGCGACTCGATCACCGTCGGCTCGGGGCTGCGGACCACCGCCCAGCCCTCGCCCGCCGGCAGGTGCAGCCCGTTGACGAAGCCCATGGCCCCGGTCAGGACCACCGGCCGCCGCCGGGCTTCGACCCCGGCCATCGTCAGCACCGGCTCGCCGAAGACGACGTCCAGCGGCACCGTCGCCCACCGCGCGCCGCGGGCGAAGGCGCCCCGGGAGATGAGCACGTTCTCCAGTGCGAACCGCACCGGGCCGGCGTCGGCCTCGTGCCCCGAGACGCCGATGCGGGCCGCCTCGATGCCATCGAGGAAGACCTCGCCCGCGTCTTCGGCGGCCTGCTCGGGGGGCAGCGGGTGGTCGCGCAGCCACGCCCGGACCCGGGCCGCGTCGGTGTCGTGCAGCACGACCTCGCCGGTGCGGGCGACCAGCCCCCGATCGCTCAGCTCGACGGTGTACCGCCGCTCGACCGGCGGCGCCGGATCGGCGGGCAGCGTCATCGGCTCGGCCGGGCCGGCGCCCCGGTCGAAGACCAGCGCCGGGCGCCCCCGCACGTCGGCCCCGATCTGGCCCGGGGCGCAGCCGGAGCAGCCCGGATCGAGCAGCACGCTGTCGGCGCCCTGCTTGCAACTGGCGAGCAGCCGGTCACCCGCCGCGGGGATCGGGAACTCGGGATCCACCGGCGGGGCGCCGTGGCGGCTGGTGTAGATCAGGCGGCAGTCCACCCCCCAGCTCCGCAGCGTGCCGTACAGCAGCTCGGCCCGATCGTCGGCGGTGGCCCGACGGTAGTGGGCGAGCGCCTCGAAGTCGTCCATCCGTGCCGGCAGTGGGGTCACCCCATCGGCCAGATGATCGTGGACCCGGCGCCAGGCGGCCTCGATGTGGCCTTCGCCCGGCGCGGGGTAGGTCAGCGCCTGCGGCAGCCGCGGGCGGGGGCTCAGCGCCCGGCTGTGCATCTCGCGCAGCAGATCGCCCCAGCTCCCGATCACCGGCCCCTTGCTGCCGTCGGTCACCGTCAGCCGCAGCCCGGCCCGCCCACCCGGCGGGCGCGCGTCGCCCGGCAGCAGCGGCTCGAAGGGCAGATCACGCGCGGTCCACTCCCGCACGATCATGTCGCCCGACTGCCCCGTCGCCATCTTCAGGCCCTGCGAGCGGTAGCGGATCTTCACCGCCTTCGGCGCCCGCATCCGATAGACCGCCTCCCGCACCGGCACGCCCTCGGGGGCCCGCCACGCGTCGACCGGCCGCCAGCCGGGCAGGCGGATCCGGTAGGCCCAGCGCACGATCGAGCCCGGCCCGGCGTGGGGGAAGGCGAACACCAGCGCCCGATCGGGCGGGGACTTGTAGTAGCGGGTCAGATCGAAGGTCTGCGTCTCCTCGACCGGGATCGTGCGCCCGTCGGCGGTCTGCGTCTCGGCGATCAGGCCGTGCAGCAGATCATAGCTGTCGAACACCAGCCGCACCTGCGCCGCGTCGGCCGCCGACCGCGTATCGAGGCGCACCGCCCGCCGGACCTCGACGACGGTGTGGGCCCCCAGCGGGTGGCCCGTGCCGAAGCTCACCGTGCGCTCGTCGACCAGGATCACGGCCGGCGCGCCCGCCTCTTCGGGGCGCACGGTCCGGGCGTCCTCGGGCAGCGGGGGCAGCGTCAACTCGCCGCCGGCCGCGTCGCGCACCGAGCGCTCGGCCAGCCGGGTCAGGTGCACGACGCGCCGCTCGTGGGTCTCGGGCCAGCCCTTGGGGTGGAAGATGTGGACCGCGCAGCCCTGGGCGACGAGGCCCGCCGCCGCGATGAGCAGCGCGCGCGCCCGGCGCCGGCCACCCGATGGGGTTCGACGGCTCACGACGCACCTCCCTCGGGCGCGGCCCGTACGACCATGCCCCGGCCGACCCGGGCCGCGTGCTCCATCAGCGCCCGCAGCGCCGCCAGCCCGTCGGCCTCGACCCGCGGCGTATCGATGCGCAGCTCGTGGGCCATGCGCAGGCGCCCGTCGGCGGCCTCGACCGTCCATCGGCTCGCGCCCAGCGCGGTCTCCTCGACGCCGACGCCCGGCGACACCGCCTCGATCCCGCCGGTCCACGGCAGATCGAGCCGCACCACCCGGCTGCGGGGCTGACCCAGATCGATCGCCGAGTCCCGCTCGGCCGGCACCCGGATCTCGGCGCTGCCCCCGACGAACCGGTGCAGCGGCAGGCCCTCGACGCCCGCGTCGAGCGCGGTCCACAGCCCCGGCCAGCGGCCGTCGACCACCACCCGGGCCGCCGCGCCCTCGCCGGTGATCTCGACCGCCTCGACCACCGCCGCCGGATCGCCCTCGAAGAACGCCCCCCGGGCGATGGCCGCCCGGGCCTCGGCGTCATCGGGCGCCGCGCGCCACGGGCGGGCCGACAGCCCGGCGAAGCGGGCCTCGACCCGCACCCGATCCCCGGCGTCGAAGGTCCAGCTCAGCTCGACGCGCTCGTCGCCCGGCGTCGCGGCCGGCAGGTCGATCAGGGCTCCGTCGTCGGCGTCGACCCGCAGCCCGGGGCGTCCGGCGACCGCCGGCAGCAGGTGCCCCGGCGCGCCCTCGCTGTCGGTGGGGTCGGCGTAGACCCAGCTCTCGCCCACCCGGACGGCGGCGATGACGTGATCGAAGGCCGACACCGTCGGCAGCTCGGGATCGAGCACCCCGTTGCCCCGAGTGCCCACCAGGACCGGCCGCACGTCGAGGTCCAGCGCCCGGCCGAGCGCGATGTACAGCGTCACCATGTCCTTGCAGTCGCCGTGGCCGCTCGCCAGGACCGCCTGCACCGCGTGGGGCTGGAAGGCGCCGATGCCCACGTGGGTCGCCACGTAGCGGATACGATCGCGCACGAAGTCGTCGACCCAGGCCAGCCGCTCGGCGGGGGCCATGCCTTCGGTGGCCGCCTTCGCCTGCGTCGCCACGGCCTCGGGCAAAGCCAGCCGCGGCGTCATCAGATCGCGGTACCAGCCGGCCACCGCGGCCCACGAGCCGGTCTCGGCCACCGACTCGAAGCGCAGCCGCAGCCGGGCGACCTGCTCGGCGAGCGGCGGCCCATAGGGCTCCGGCTCGAAGGCGGGCACGTCGCGCCGCTCGAAGACCAGCCAGTCGCCGTCACCGTCCCGGCTCCGGGTCGGCTCGAACGCCTCGACCCGCCCCCGGCGCACGAAGCTCCACCGGGCCGGGGCGTCGGACCGCTCGGCGACCATCAGCCGGCTGCGGACCACCGGGATCTCCCACTCGAAGACCCAGTCGGGCAGCGCGAAGAGCCGCTTCGAGAAGACGCGGTACCGGTAGTCGACGATGTCGCCCACGTCGACCCCGGGCACCGTCGCCTGCGCGAAGCGGCCGTCGGCGAACAGGACCCCGGCGCCGGGGCGGGCCGGCGCGCTCGACATGGCGGCGGGCGGCAGCCGCTCGAGGTCGTGGGTAGAGGGTCCGAAGCTGTAGCCTTCGAGCGCGGTGAGGGTCGAGAAGCCGTCCAGCGGCACCGCGATGTCGGCCCGGGCCCGGCCGCGGGGGGTGAGCACCTTCAGCCGGACGTGGCGCTCGAAGACGTAGCCCCGCTCGCGCCCGTCGGAGTAGCTCAGGCGGCCTTCGTCGAGCAGGACGACGGCGTCGGCGTGGGGGTGCGCGGCCCGGTCGATCGGATCGTAGGTGTAGTCGACCGCCCCGCCACACCCGGCGAGCGGCGGGCCGAGCAGGCCGAGCAGGGCCAGCAGAGGCAGCCGGTGGGCTGCGGCGAAGGGTCGGCTCATGACGATGCCTCCAGGTGTATTCGTGCGATCACTGCACACCGGCGGACGCATCTTTTCGCCACCGCTGTCACTCGGCCGGTGCCCGCTCCTTCGCCCGCACGTCGTTCGCCGGCAGGCGATCCCGGGTCAGGCGCACCCGGCACTCGTGCAGGCAGGCCTTCACCCGCGCCTCGAGCTCGACCTCGTCGGCCGCCTCGTCGGCGTAGCCCCGCATGCGCATGCCGCAGTGCGTATCGCACACCCGGTCGATGCTGCGCATCTCGCCGACCGTCAGCGGCCGCTCGGCCGGCGGGGTGATGATCTTGGTGTAGACGACCCCCCCGATCATCGCGGCGGTGACGAGCCCCATCAGGGTGAAGAGCAGCTTGAGCGACATCGGGCCTCGGCGCCGGGCGCGGTCGGTGAAGGGGGGTAGACTAGCGGCGCGGTCCGCCGGTCGCAATGGGGGCGCGCGGGGCATGACACGACCCCCGACGTCATGGCACACAGCGCACAGCGCCGGGGACGCGAGAGGGGAGGTGACCGTGAGCGACGCAGGAACCGAAGGGCTCGGCGGGCGGGTGCTGGTGATGGGGTGCGGGGGCATCGGCGGCACGGTCGCCGCCCACCTCGCCGAGCTGGGGGTCGACGTCTGCGCCGTCAGCCGCAACGCCGCCGTCGTCGACGCGGTCGCGACGCACGGCTTCCGGCTCGTCGGCGACAGCGGCCGCCGGGCGATCCCCGGGCGGGTCGTGCCCGCGGTGCCCGACGGGCCCTTCGACTACGTGCTGCTCGCCACTCAGCCGCCCGACGTCGAGTCCGCCGCCCGTCAGGCCGCCCCCGCGCTGGCCGCCGACGGGCACATGGTCTGCTTTCAGAACGGCCTGTGCGAAGAGCGGGTCGCCGACGTGCTCGGTGACCGGCGGCGGGTCATCGGGGGCATCGTCGCCTGGGGCGGCTCGATGATCGAGCCCGGCGTCTTCGACCGGACGAGCGCCGGCGGCTTCGTGCTCGGGGGCATCGCCGACGCCGATCCCGCCGCGGTGCGACGCCTCGCCGCGCTGCTGGAGTGCGTCGGCCCGGTCGACGTCAGCGACAACCTCGCCGGCGCCCGGTGGAGCAAGCTGGCCATCAACTGCGCCATCTCGTCGCTCGGCACCCTCAACGGCAGCACGCTGGGCAAGACCATGCGCAGCCGGATGGCGCGCCGGCTGGCGCTCGAGATCATGACCGAGGTCGTGCGGGTCGCCCAGCGGGCGGGGGTGACGCTGCAGAAGGTCAGCGGCACCCTCGACCTGGAGTGGATCGCGCTCACCGAGGCCGATCTCGACACGGACATCGGCTCGCTGAGCCTCACCGCCAAGCACACCCTGCTGCTCGCCGTCGGCATGCGCTATCGCCGGCTGCGCAGCTCGATGCTGCGGGCCATCGAGCGGGGGCGGGCCCCGGCGGTGGACTTCCTCAACGGCGAGATCGTCGAGCGCGGCGGGCGCTACGAGGTGCCGGTGCCGGTGAACACCGCCGTCGTGCAGCAGGTGTGGCGGCTGGCCCGGGGCGAGGTGCAGCCGGGGCCGCAGCTCATCCGCGCGCTCTACGCCGCGACGCGCTGAGCCGGCGCGCGAGCGCCGCCCACGCCAGCCGGGCGGGCCCGGATCCGGCGATCAGAGCGGCGTGAACCCGACCTCCAGCGTGCCTTCGCCCTCCTCGAAGTCGTCCACGCCGTCGATGATCAGGAAGTACCGCCCCGGCGCCAGATCCAGCTCGAGCCCCGACAGCACGTCGATGAAGTCGTCGTTGCAGTCCAGCTCGGTGCCCGGATCATCGCAGTCGGTGCGCAGGGTCAGGCTCGTATCGAAGTCCCCGTCGATGATCACCATCGACACCTCGGACGCGACCTCCACGTCGATCACCGCCACCGCCTGCCCCGCGCCGCCGGTGAAGCACAGGTCGCTGAGCCCGCTGGTCGCCTCGCCCACCGTGCTGAACGCGAACTGCCCGCCCGGCGCGGCCACCGCGAAGACGTTGTCGGTGAAGGCGCACAGCCCGCCGCCGCCCTGATCGTCGCCCCCGTCGAGCGGATCGGTGCCTCCGGCGACCTCGTCCCCGTCGCTCAGCCCGCCGCCGTCGGTGTCCGGGTTCAGCGGCAGCGTGCCGTGCACGTTCACCTCGGCCCCGTCGCTCAGCCCGTCGCCGTCGGTGTCGGCCACGCCGGGATCGGTGCCCGCCGCCTGCTCGCCCAGGTTCACCAGCCCGTCGCCGTCGGGATCGAGCCCGCTCTCGTCGAGCCCCAGCGGGTCGAAGCCGGCGGCGGCCTCGAAGCCGTCGAACAGCCCGTCGCCGTCGCTGTCGGGGTCGGCCGGATCGGTGCCCAGGGCGGCCTCGACGTCGTCCCGCAGGTCGTCCCCGTCGCTGTCGGGCACCATCACCCGGTTGACCACCGCCGCGGTGAGCGCGGGGTCGAGCCCGGCCAGCGCGGCGCCCTGCAAGCGCAGCAGGCTCTCGGCGACCGGGATCCCGTCCACCGCCACCGCCCGCTGCGCGGCGAAGTGCACCAGCGCCGCCGAGCCGCCGGCCTCGATGGCCAGGGGCCAGGTGATCTCGAAGATGTCGTCGTCGAGCCGGCTCGTCGGCTGGAGCGCCGCGTCGGCGTCGCTGGCGACCACGACCACCGCCGGATCACCCCCCGGGCCGTCGTCGGTCACCCACCAGTCGTCCCCGTCGCCGATCACCCCGTCGCCCGAGCTGTCGGCGGTGACCGCGGTGTCTTCGTCCGAACCCAGGTTGCCGGCCAGGGCGACCGAGAGGTCGAGCGGGGCGCCGCCTGGGTTCTCGAACAGATCCACGTAGCGGATCCAGCCGGCGTCGTCGGGCACGAAGATGTGCCGGGTGATGCGCACCGGGCCCTCGAGGGTCGCCAGCTCGACCGGCCCCGCGATCAGCGTGCGCCCGCCGACGATACGCGCCTGATCGGGCCCGGCGAAGAACACGTCGCCGTCCAGCCGGAAGGCGGTGTCGAACGCGTCCTGGGTGCCCTCGGCGACCGCGCCGGTGGGCTGCACGTCCCATTCGAAGCCGGCCCCGTCGACCAGGGTCA
Source organism: bacterium (assembly GCA_030426085.1). GTDB lineage: Bacteria > Myxococcota_A > Bradymonadia > UBA7976 > UBA1532 > JACKDM01. Next base: position 62,523 of record JAUHYW010000018.1, read on the forward strand.
GCGGCAGATCGACGAAGGCCAGATCATCGCCCCCGTCGAGCGGGTCGGTGCCGTCGGCCCGCACCTCGTCGAAGTCGCTGCGCCCGCCGCCGTCGCTGTCGCCGACGGTGGGATCGGTCCCGATGGCCACCTCTTCCCCGTCGCGCAGCCCGTCCCCGTCGGTGTCGAAGACCCGGGGATCGCTGCCCGCCGCGAACTCGCCGGCGTTGGGCAGATCGTCGGCGTCGGGGTCGGCCGCGCCGTCGGCCGGGTCGTTGGGGTCGAAGCCCTCGGCGAACTCGTAGCCGTCGGGCATCGTGTCGCCGTCGGTGTCGGGATCGGCCGGATCGGTCCCCAGCGCCAGCACCTCGTCGCCGTCGTCCAGCCCGTCGCCGTCGCTGTCGAGCGCGGTGGGATCGCTGCCGTGGATCAAGACCTCGTCGCCGTCGCCCAGCCCGTCGAGATCGGTGTCCATCGAGCGGGGGTCGCTGCCGATGTCGAGCACCTCGTCGCCGTCTTCGAGCCCGTCGCCGTCGGTGTCCGGGGCCCCGGGATCGGTGCCCGCCGCCTGCTCGCCGAGGTTGTCCAGCCCGTCGCCGTCGGGGTCCAGGCCCTGCTCGCCCGCCGTGAGCGGGTCGAAGCCCGCGTCGACCTCGAAGCCATCGAGCAAGCCATCCCCGTCGGTATCGGGCAGGTCGGGGCGGGTGCCGATGGCCAGCTCGTCGTCGTCGGCCAGCCCGTCGCCGTCCGCGTCGGGCCGGGCGGCGAAGTTCACGATGGCCGCCCGCTCGGCGGCGGTCAGCCCGGCCAGCGCGGCCTCGGGCAGCGTCGCCAGCCGGGCCGCCTGAGCCAGCGCCTCGGCGCGGGTCGCGCTCTGGGCCGCGAAGTGCATCACGATGCGCCGCTCGCCGGGCGGGATGACCAGCGGGAACTCGACGCGCCAGGTGTCGGCCACCTGCTGCACGCTGTCGGGGCGCAGCGCGGCGCCGGGGCCGGCGAAGACCAGCGTCACCGGCGGATCGCCGCCCAGCGCGGCGCCGTCGTCGGTGGCGAACCAGTCATCGGTGGCATCCACGATGCCATCGGCGATGGCGCTGCCGATCACCGTCGTCTCGTCGTCGCTGCCGTAATTGCCCGCCAGCCGCACCCGCACCGCGCGCGGCTCGGGGTGGGGGTTGTCGATGATGGCCAGCAGCCGGGCGAAGCGGTCGTCGTCGGGCACGTAGATCTTGCGCCGCACGTTGACACCGGCCAGCGCGGCGGGCCCCAACCTCAACTGGCGCCCGCCGAGCTGCGGGGTCAGCAGCCCCAGCTCAGGGTAGCGCGCGCCGTCGACGAACACGTCGAAAGCGTCGTCGAACGCGTCATCGGTGCCCCGCTCGATGTGCCCGTCGCCCTGCACGTCCCAGTCGAAGTCGCCGCCGTCGGTCAGCGTGATCGGGGCCGCCGCCCGGGGCAGATCGTCGCCCGCGGCGCTGGGATCGGTACCGTCGTCGCGCACCTCGTCGCCGTCCGAGATGCCCCCGCCGTCGGTGTCGACCCGGGTCGGATCGCTGCCCACGTCGATGACCTCGACCCCGTCGCCCAAGCCGTCCCCGTCGCTGTCGATCAGGCCCGGATCGCTGCCCGCGGCCTGCTCGCCGAGGTTGTCGAGGCCGTCGCCGTCGGGGTCGTCGGCGCCCTCGTCGCCCGCGATGGGATCGAAGCCGGCGGCGACTTCGAAGCCATCCAGCAAGCCATCGCCGTCGGTGTCCGCCACGCCGGGCGCGGTGCCCGCGGCCAGCTCGTCGCCGTCGTCGAGGCCATCGCCGTCGCTGTCGGCGCTGCGCGGGTCGAGCCCCTGCGCCAACTCGTCGGCGTCGGTCAGGCCGTCGCCGTCGTTGTCCAGCGCGAAGTCGAGCACCGCCGAGATCCGCCCGCCGGCCTCGACGGTGATGCCCGCGGTGGCGCCGGCCGGCACCTGCACGATCAGCTCGGTCTTGGTGGCCGCGGTGGCCGCGCCCTCCACCGCGCCGAAGCGCACGGTGTTGCCGGCCCGGGTCGGGTCGAAGAAACGCCCGGTGATCCGCACCGCGTCGCCCTCGGCGGCCACCGGGGGATCGACCGCGATGGGCACCGGCGCGGTGTCCGCCGGCCGCAGCGTCAGCGGGATCGGGTCGAGGGGCGTGACGTTGTCGCCGTAGTCCTCGACCGCACCGGCCAGGGTCACGGCGACCGGGCCGTCGAGCGGGGGCAGGCTCACGATGCTGTTGTAGGGGGCGGCCTCGTCGACCACGGCCTCGTCCAGCGGGCCGCCGGTGACGGTCAGGGTCAGGCGGTGCACGGCGACGTCGTCCGCGGCCTCGGCGGTGACCACCAGGACGTCGGCGCCGAAGAGCGCGACCCGGGTCAGGCCGGCCAGATCGACCGCCTCGCCGACGAGGGTGAAGGCGCCCCCGGTGGCGTCGGCGATCTGGCGCAGCGCGGCGTCGTCGGCCAGGGCGACCGGGTTGACCACGGCGCCGGCGTCGACCGCCCGGGCGACCGCGTCGGCGGGGAAGGCCCCGCCGCCGGCCGAGAACAGGAAGATCACCGGCGCCGCCGCCCGCCGGGCGGGGGATCGGGCCAGCCGGCGCAGCGCCTCGTCGATGGCCGCGCCGTGGTCCGGGATGCCTTCGGCGGGGCGCCCGAGGTAGTCATCCAGCGCCGCGTCGATGGCAGAGAAGTCATCGGTCAGCGCTTGCCACGTCGTCGCGTCGTCGGTGTAGTCGAGCAGCCCGGCCCGGGTCACCGCGGGGTCGAAGAGCGCGACGAGCCGCCGCGCGATACCGGCGAGCGCCTCGACGCCGGTGTCGGCCTGCCCGTCCTCGTCGAGATCGAGCGCGGTCTGTCCGGCGGCCCCCGCGTCGCGGGCGAAGGCCAGCATGACATCCGACGGGCCCACGGTGAGCGTCGCGCCCGCGGGCGGGGAGGTGATCGCGCCGGTGGGCGGGGTGTCGTCGTCCTCCCGGATCACGTCCCGGGTCACCGCCGCGGTCTGGCCGGCGGTGTCGACCGCCTCGACCCGGATCGTCACCGCCTCGCCGCCCGCGCCGCCGGGCAGGCGGGTCTGGGCGGTGTAGGGCGGGGCCTGCCGGGTCGCGATCAGGGTGCCGCCCGCGAAGAACCGGACCTCGGCGACTCCGACCTCGTCGACGGCGCTGGCCTCGACGCTCACGATCGAGCCTTCGGTGATCCGCGCGCCGGGGGCGGGGGATTCGATGGCGACGTCGGGTGGGGTGTCGGCGATGACCTCCAACTCGACGACGGCCTCGGCGGTCTGCCCCCGGGCGTCGCGGGCCCGCAGGGTCACCGGGGTGGGCTCGGCGGCGGCCGGGGGCGCGGTCAGATCGAAGCGATAGGGCGCCCGGGGCCGGGTCTGGGCGACGCGGCCGTCGATCACGAGGTCGACGGTGGCCCCGACGTCGTCGGTGGCCCGGGCGGTGAGCCGCACCGCGCTGCCCTCGACGACCGGGCCGTCGGGGGCCTCGATGACCTCGATCGTGGGCGGCTGGTCGGCGACGACCTGGATGATCAGCTCGGCCTCGGCCCGGTTGCCGGCCCGATCGGTCACCGCGGCGGTCACGACGAGCGGCGCCGGCTGGGCGTCGGCGAGGCCGAGCGGCGCGGCGAACTGCGCGTCGAACGGCGGCTCTTCGATGACCGCGATGGGATCTTCACCGGCGAACAGCTCGACCCGGGCGACGCCCACGTCGTCGGCGGCGGCGAGGCGGATGTCGACCGGGGTGCCCTCGATGAACGCGGCGCCCTCGAACGGCGCGAGGAAGCGGATGGTCGGGATCTGGTCGTCGTCCCGCCGCAGCAGCGAGACCGGCTCGGAGATCGTCCGGTTCTGGCCCCCGTCGACCGCGACCGCGGTGAGCGTGACCGCGCCCCCGTCGCCCTGGGGCATGACATAGTCGGCGGTGTAGGGCGGCGATGTGTCCGATCCGATCGCGATGCCATCGGCGAAGAACTCCACCCGGCGCACGCCGAGGTCGTCGATGGCTTCGGCCACGATCTGCGTGACGGTGCCTTCGAGCGCTTCGTCGCCGGTGTCCGGCTCCCGGATGAGCACCTGCGGCGGCTGGTCGACCGGCACCACCAGCGGCACCAGCACGACCTGCCCGTGGCGCTCGATCCGGCCGTCGGCCTCGACCGCGATCTCGTCGTTGACCGGGCTGAAGGCCCGCACGGTGAAGTCGCCCTGCGGCACGATGGGCAGGTCGAGCACGCCCCCCGGCCCGGTGCGGCCGGCGGCCCGGAAGAAGTCGCCGAGCGGCGCCCGGCGGATGTGGATCGGGGCGTCGACGGCCGGCGCGCCGTCGCTGTCGATGACGGTCACCCGCGCCGTGCCCAGCGGCACGAGGTCCAGGTCCCGCTCGGCGACCTCGCCGTCGAGTACCGCCACCAGCCGCTCGCTCCACAAGCCCGTCGCCGGCTCCTGCGCCCGAGCGGTGACGACCCCGGTGGGCACGTCGAGGAAGGCGTAGCGCCCGCCGGTGTCGCTGCGCCCGGCGCGCTCGAGCCCCTCGCCGAGGACCTCGACCGGGACCTCGATCGCCGGGTTGCCCCCGCCGTCGCGCACCGCGCCCACGAGCCCGCCGACCGGGTCGATGACGATCGCCACGTCCAGCGTCTCGCCGGCCCGCAGGTTGGCCCGGGCGCTGCCCCCGAGCGGGCTGCCGTCGGCGACGGGCACCCGGGCCTCGACGGTGTAGTCGCCGGGCGGTACGCCGGTGATCGCGAAGCGACCGTCGACCGCGATGTCGGCCCGGGGGTCGGCCCGGAAGTCGCCGCCCCGCAAGAAGACCTGCCCGGTGCTGACCACGTTGCCGTCGGCCCGGCGTACCACGCCGCCGATGAGCCCGGCGTTGCCGAACCGCACGTCGCGGGCGGCGTCGCCCTCGGCGGGGAAGACGCCGGGGGTGATCGGCGAGCGGATCCCGGTGTTGGGGTGGGTCGCGGTGAGCTCGAAGTCGAAGCGGGGGATGGCGATGTTGTTGCCGTTGCCACCCAGCCGGGGCGCGATGGCATAGGTGCCATCGTCCCGGGCGGTGATGCCATGCCGCCGGCCGAACAGCGGGTGGCCGCTCTGCCAGACGAGCCGGGCCCGGGGCACGGTGGTCTCGCCGTCGCCTTCGAAGACCACCCCCGAGACCGCGCCGTCGCGGGCGGGCAGGGGGTCGACGGCACCGGCGAGGCGGGGGAAGTTGAGCAGGCCGTTCAGGTCGAGCGCGTCGATGCCTTCGAAGGCTTCGGGTGGGGCCTCGGCCAGCCGCTCGGCGGCGGTCAGCGCGGCGAAGCGGTCGAGCTGCTGCACCCCGAAGTGCATGATCACCGCCCGGCCGCCGGGCGGCACGGTGACCGCCTGCCACACGCTCTCCAGGCGGGCGAAGGCCTGCCCGTTCAGGTCGAACGACGCCCCGCTCGCCGCCCGCAGGCCGCCCGCGCCGTCGAAGACGTGGGCCACCGCCGGCGCGTTGCGCTGCACGAAGGGGTCGGCGTCGACGGTGTCGTCGATCACCGCCCAGCGATCGGCGGCCGGCCCCAGCTCGGGCCCGGCGAGCACGAAGCCGTCGCCGCTGCTGCTGTCGACGAGCTGCGGCGGATCGGTGAACGTGAAGCCGCCCCGGGCCTCGGTGGTGAAGCCGAAGTGGGTGCGGATCCGCAGGTCGACGGTGATCGGGGCCCCGGTGGGGTTGCGCAGCACCTCGAGGTAGCGCACGAAGTAGCCGTCCCGGGGCACGAAGACCCGCCGGGTGACCTCGAGGCCGCCCGGGCCGTCGCCGGGCAGCGAGAGCTGGCGCCCGCCGAGGTCGAGCTGTCCCCCGCGGCCGACGAAGGGCGCGAAGTCGTCGCCCTCGCCCCGCAGCTCGAGCAGGAACCCGCCGCTGCCCAGGCCGCCGTCGCCCCGAAAGACGCTCTGGGTGCCGTTGCGGATGGAGCCGTCCTGGTGGATGGCGTGCTCGAGGTTGTTGGCGTCGAACAGCCGGGCCACCCGGGGGTTCTGCAGCGACGGGGGCACCGCGCCGCCGCCCCCACCGCCGCCCGGCTGGGGGATGACGTCCCGGGCGGTGGCCACGTCGACCTCGATGATCTCGCCGTCGAGCTGGATCTCGCCGGCGGCCTGCCCCGCCAGCCGGCCCGCGCGCAGGCTGGCCGAGACGGTGAAGCGGCCTTCGGGGATGCGATCGAGGAGGTAGACCCCCGCGGGATCGGTCGTCGTGAACCGCCGCGGCGCGCCGTCGACCGCGCTGTCGATCGTGATCGCGGCCCCGGCCACCGGGACGCCCTCGGGATCGGTCACCAGCCCGGTGACGAGCCCGGTCCCCCCGAGCTGGATCACCCGGTCGAGCACCTCGCCGTGGTCGCGCAGCTCGAGGCCCTCGGCCCGCCCCCGGCGGGTGCCGGTGCCGTCGATGGCGTCGATCCGGAACGGCCCGTTGGCCACCGGCACGAGGTCGAAGCGGAAGCGCCCCGCGGCGTCGGTGAACGCCCGCCGGCCGCCGGGCTCGAGCACCATCAGGATGCCCCGCACCGGGGTCAGGCCGTCGGCGGCGACCGCGGTCCCGGTGATGACGCCCGCGCTCTCCAGGCGCAGCTCGAGCGGCAGCACCTCGTCGGCGAGCACGTTGCTGTCCACCGCGCCGGTCAGGCCGCTCAAGGGCTCGACCGCGGCCAGCGAGAAGCCCCCGGCGAGGATGTCATCGAAGCGGGCGATGCCATCCCCGTCGGTGACACCCACCTGCGTCTGGGGGAAGGGTGTGCGACCGGTCAGGGTGACCCGGGTGTTGGGTGAGATGGCACCGCCCGCGTCGCGCACGGTGACCTCGACCGCGCCCAGGCCGCGCAGCGTGACCGTCGCCCGCACGTCGACGTCGGGGTCGAGCAGGTCGACCTCGATGCGGCCCCGATCGGGCGTCTCGGGGTCGACCGCGGTGACGGTGTAGCGGCCCAGCGGCAGGCCCTCGACCCGCACCTGCCCCGCCGCGTCGGCCTCGAGCTGCCGCCCGCCGGGGTCGATGGTCACCCGGGCCCCGGGCAGCGGCGTCTCCTCGTCGCTCTGCAAGACGGTGGCGACGATGTTGCCCGCGCTGCGCAGGGTCAGCGTCACCCGGGCGGTGTCGCCTTCGAACCGCACCTGCCCGCTCGCCGTGGCGGCGAGGCCGGTCAGCGGGTCGCGGGCGGTGATGTCGAACGGCCCGATGAAGACATCGTCGATGACAAAGGTGCCTTGGGCATCACTCACCGCCGAGGCCCGCCCGCCGAACGGCCCGTCGCCCACCAGCTCGACCTGCGCCCCGGCGACGAGCGCGCCGCCGCCGGTCTCGACGACGCCGGTGACCCGCCCCCGGCCGAGGAAGGTGACGTCGGCCTGCACCGTCTGGTTGGTGCCGTTGATGGCCGCCGTCGTGCGCCCCCGGTCGCCGTCGGCGTCGAACGCCTCGACCGTGTAGACCCCCAGCGGGATGAAGTCGAACTGGAAGCGGCTGAAGGCGTCGGTCGTCGTCTCCAACGTCACCGGGCCCCGCAGGACCACCGGGATCCCTTCGCCCACCGCCGCTCGGCCGCGGCCATAGACCGTGCCCCGGATCGTGCCCGAGGCGGTCAGCGCGACGTCGACGGTCACCGAGGCGTCGGGGATCAGCTCACCGACGCTGCGCCCCCGCAGGCCGGTGGTCGGATCGGTGGCGACCACCGTCACCGGGCCCTCGTCGAACCGCTGCAAGAGGTACTGCCCGGCGGCGTTGGCGTTGATCGCCCGGTCGTCGTCGCCCACGGTCACGAAGACCCGGGCCCCGGGCACCGGCGCGCCGCGGGGGCCGACGATGGTCCCCCCGACCGCGCCCCGCACCGCCCGCAGCCGCAGCTCGCCGACGTCGGTGACGCCGGCGGGCACCGGCGCGACCCGGATCTTGCCGTCGAGCACGGCGCCCCGCTCGATGAAGCGGGCCTTGACCTGGATCCGCGGCGCCTCGACGACCACGCCCGGGATCTCGAAGGCCCCGGCGGCGTTGGTGATGGCCTGAAACCGCTCGTCCACCAGCACCACGGCCCCGGCGACGGCGGCGCCCTCGGTCGTGACCGCCCGGCCGACGACGGTGGTCGTCTCGTCGGGCGACAGCGGGTCGAGGCCGAAGTCGACCTCGGCCCCGTCCTCGATGCCGTCGCCGTCCGAGTCGGCCGCGTTGGGGTCGGTGCCGATGCGCAGCTCCTCGCCGTCGAGCAGCCGATCGCCGTCGGAGTCGGCCCGGCGGGGGTCCAGATCGCGGTCGACCTCGTCGCCGTCGAGCAGGCTGTCGCCGTCGCTGTCGGGCAGGTCGGGCGCGGTGCCCGCGGCGAACTCCTGCACGTTGTCCAGGCCGTCGAGGTCGGTGTCGAGCAGCGCGTCGCCCGGGTCGTCGGGGTCGAGGCCGTTGGCCACCTCGTACTCATCGGGCAGGCCGTCCCCGTCGCGATCGTTCGGGATGTCGACCCGGATCCGCAGCGACGACGACAGCCCCTCGATCTGAGCCCGGATGATCACCTCGCCCCGGCGCAGCGGGGTGACGATGCCGTCGACGTCGACGGTGGCCACGGTGGGATCGGACGAGGTCCACACGGTGCCCGCGGTGGGCGACGAGACGAAGATCTGCCGCCCGTCGGGGTGCTCGCCGAGGGCGATGATGGGCAGCGTCGCCTCGGGGTCGGTGATGGTCGGGTCGCCCCCGGCGGGGAAGAGCTGCACCCGGCGCACGAGCGGCTGGTAGTCGTCGAAGAAGATGTGGACCGGCTGGCGATCGTCCTCGAGGTCGAGCAGCCGCGACGAGCCGTAGAGCAGCCGCCCGTTCCGGTTGCAGACGGCCCGCACCCGGGAGCGCACGCCGGCTTCGAACGGCACGTTGGGGATGGCGAAGTCGCCGTCGGCCCCGACCTGCGCGGTGCGGTTGCCGATGTTGACCACGCACCGATCGTCGAGCTCGACCGGCTCGCCGCCGATGTAGATCCGGGGCGAGGCCTCGCGCACGATCTGAGCCTCGGCCGGGGGCAGGCCGAGCACGAAGGGCGCGAGCAGCAGCGCCCGGATGGCATGGGATGCCACCCGCCGATGCCACCCGCGGGGGAGGGGAGAGGGGCTCATGGCGTCTTGCCTCCCCGCCGGCGCGAATCGAGCAGGGCCTCGAACGGCGCGGCGTACTTCGGCCAGGTCGGCGCCCGCATGAGCGTGCGGCCGAGGGCGTAGGTCCGGAAGAAGTTGGTCAGCTTCCACCCGCCGTCGACCCGCTGCACGAACTGGGTGCGCAGCGCCCGCTTGCCGTCGATGTTGCCCTGGGCGTAGAGGATGATGACCCCCGGCGGGCCCAGATCCATCTCGAACCGCACCTCGACCGCGTTGGACAGGATGGGCCCCGAGTCCTCGTGGGTGCCCGGATCCTGGGCGGCGACGCCGGCCCGGATCTTCTGCGCGCTGAGCGGGGTGTAGAGCGCGGCGTAGTCGTCCCACGCGCTGCGGGCGAGCAGCCGCATGCCTTGCTGGAAGAGCGCCTGGGCCGCGGTCTTCGGGGCGCCGTCGGCGGCGTCGAATCGATCCCGGCGGCCGTCGAACTCGAGGAAGACGGTGGCCTCGGTGTCGAGCGGCACGGCGTAGGCCGCCGCCGCGGCGGTGAGCGCCCGGAAGCCGCTCGGCGCCCGCGCGGCGTGGGTCAGCGCGTCGTTGATGAGCGAGAGCGCCGGATCCATGCCGGTGACGACCCGGCCCTGCCAGCGACCCATGTACTGGCCGAACGCCAGCGAGCGGACCCACGGCCCCTCGGATGAGTTCACCCGGAAGACGAAGACCTCTTCGCCCCCGTGGCGCAGGCGGGCGAGCATGTGCACCGCGCGCAGGTCTTCCCAGCCTTTGCGCAGGAAGTCGACCACCCACGCCGGGGTCGCGTCGCCGGTGTGGCGGGGGTCGAGCAGCGGCCGGGCGGCGTGCACGTCGTCGGCCTTCAGCGCCCGGATCAGGCCGGTGAAGGCCCGGGCGGCGCCGTCCTTCGTGCCGCCGTCCCGGGCCCAGGCGTCGAACGGGGCGTCGTAGCGCTCGGCGGTGAAGCGCACGTAGACCGCCGCCTCGTGCAGCGCGTCGTCGAGCATGACCCCGATCGGGTGGCTGCGGGTGACGGGCGCCGCGGCCGCCGCGCCGACGAGGCCGGCCAGCCCGATGACACAGAGCGCGATGCGGATGGGATGTCGGCCAGTCATAGCGGTATCCGGAAGCCTTCGAAGAGCACTCTCTCGTATCTGAACTGAGTCAGCACGAGGTTCAGGATCGAGACGAACTTGACCTCGCCGATCACCACTTCTCCCGTCGTGCCCGGGTTGGCGCAGCCGTCGCCCCGGTTGGTGACGCTGCCCCCGATGCGGGCTTGCAGGCGGGCCGGCTCGATCTGCACGTTGGGGCAGATCGAGATGAAGCGGCCGGCCTCGACGCAGGCCCGGATGAAGATGCCGAGGCGCAGCGCGCCGCCGAGGTTGAGCGATCCCCGGCTGAGGATGCACAGGTCCTGCTCGAGGCACTCGTCCTTCTCGGCGCCGACGTCGCCCGAGAGGGTCAGTGTCACGTCGAAGGTCACCCCGACCTCGATCTGCATGCGCACGCTCGCCCCGCCGATGTCCTCGTCGAAGTCCTCGACGAAGCCGAGGCCGGGCACCGGCGCGGTCAGCCGGGCGCCGACGTTGAAGAAGGCGTTGCCGTTGACCTTGCCCCGCTCGATGAAGGTGCCGTCGTCCTTGTTGCAGCAGTCGGCCTCCTGCCCCCGGGCGCCGACGTCGCCCCCGAGGCGGAACTTGAACGGCGCGAACCGCCGCACGGCGGCCTCGACCCGATCGGCGAGGCCCTTGATGCGGATGGCGAAGTTGAGCGAGGGCGAGCGCAGCTCGTACTGGTTGATCGGCCGGTCGTCGCCCTTGCACTCGCCCTGCTGGCACTGGTCGTCTTCGGTGCACTCGTTCTCGTCGTCGCACTCGTCGCCGTCGGTGCTGCCGTCGACCGGCTCGCACTCCCCCTCCTGGCAGGTGTACTGCCCGCACTGCTCGTCGCCCTCGGCCGAGTCGCCGCACGCCTCGCCCTCCGAGACGGGGTTGTCGACGCAGTCGCCCTCCTCGCAGACGCTCTCGGTGCACTCGTTCTCGTCCTGCTCGCACTCCTTCTCGATCGGCGCGCAGTTGCCGCCCTGGCACTCGAAGCTCTCGATGCAGGCGTCGCCCCCGTCGTCCCCCTCGCACGACGCGCCGTCGGCCTTGGGGTCGTTCTGGCACCCGGCGGCGGGGTCGCACGAGTCCTCGGTGCACTCGACGCCGTCGTCGCAGTCGAGGGGATCACTGCCCTGGCACGACCCGCCCTGGCACTCCGACGACTGGGTGCACTCGTCGGAGTCATCACACTCGGTGCCGTCCTCCTCCATGCTCTGGAAGACGCACGACCCGCCCTGGCAGACCGCCTCGCCGCAGCCCGATCCGTCGTCGCACTTGGTGCCGTCGGCCTTGGGCTCGTAGACGCAGGCCCCGTCCTCGCAGCTCCCGGTCTGGCACGGGTTGCCGTTGTCGCAGTTCGAGGGGCACTTGGGCGGCGGCGGCGGCGGCGGGGCGGCGTGCCAGCCCGACTTGTGCAGCCCGAAGCCGTCGTCGGAGCAGATCTGCTCGCCGTCGGCGGTCACCGTGCCGGTGCCCAGGCCGACCCAGTCGCCCAGGTCGTGGTCGTAGGCGAACATCTCCTGCTGATAGCCCGGGGGGTTGCCCCGGTTGGGGATGCACAGCCGGGCCGGCGGGTCGAAGCGCACCCCCGGCGGCTGGAGGGTGGCCACCATGTCGGCCGCCGATCCCATCGGGATGGGATCGGGCACCCGCTCGCCGCGCACCTGGGACCAGATGATGCGGCAGGTGGGCCCGCCGTCGAGGCAGGTCGCCGAGCCGGCGAAGACGGTCAGCTCGGCGCCCTCGACCCCGCTCAGCCGCAGCGTCACGTCCGCGTCGCCGCCGACGACGGCCGCGGCGTCGGGGTCGAGCCGGGGCAGGTAGATCGGGCTGCCGATGCCATTGTCGGCGCCGGCCACCGTGATGAGATCGTAGGTCAGCCGGGGCCACTCGCCCTCGGGCGCGGCGGTGGTGCCGTCGACCACGAGGTGCACCGCGCCCACCGGCACGTCGTCGATGGCGAACCGGCCCTCAGCGTCGGTGGGATCGCTGATGATCGGCCCCGCCTCGAGCCGGATCCACGCGGTCACGCCGGGGATGGGCTGGTCCTGGTTGTCGAGCACCTGGCCGATGACCCGGGTCCGGGCCCGGTCGCCGGGCTGCAACGCCTCGGCCCGGAAGGCGGCGCCCTGGGCCCCCGGATCCTGCAACGCCTCGATGGTCGCCAGGAAGACGTTGGCCCCCGGGTCCGGGCCCAGCGTCGGCGTCGCCCGGGCGAGGCCGTCGCCGTCGCTGGTGACCGTGATCGACGCCTGGTCTTCGAGGCTGCCGCCCCCGCGCACGACGGTGAACGTCACCTCGACGTCGCGCACCGGGTTGCCGGCGGCGTCGGTGACCAGCGCGGCGAGCGGCTCGGGCAGCGCCGAGCCGGTCCGGGCCGACTGGAGGTCGCCCGAGATCGTGAGCACCTGCGCCGGATCGGCGGGGTGGATCGAGGTGCAGAACTCGACCTCGCCCACGTAGCCCGCGGCGGTGGCCCGCACCCGCTGGCTGCCGGCGCCGGTGCGCCCGCCGGGTACGAAGCCGACCGCGGCCAGCCCGTTGTCGTCGGTGGTCACCGTCAGCGCCCGCCCGCTCTCGGGGAAGGCCTCCAGCGTGCCGTCGCCCCGGCTGACCTCGAACTGTACGTCGGCTCCGGGCACCGGGTTGCCGGCGGCGTCGAGCAGCGAGACGGTCAGCGGATCGCGCAGCGGCTCGCCCGAGCGGGCGCCCTGGGACTGCCCCGAGATGAGCACCAGCCGCTGGCCGGCCTCGGGGTCCACCGTCACCTCGATCTGGCGCGTCGAGCGGTTGCCGGCGCGGTCCTCGGCCTCGACGGTGATGACGTTGGGGCCCCGCTGCAGCAGCAGGTCGGGCAGGGTGAAGGTGCGGTTGAGCACCAGCGCCGGCTGCCCGTTGACCCACACCCGCAGGTCCTCCTCGTCGACCGTGATGCCGGTGATCAAGTCGTTGCTGACCCCGGCGACGTCGATCTGGGTCGTGTTCAGCACCGCGCCGGCCCGGGGGGTCTCGATGTGGATGGTCGGCGGGGTGCCGTCCCGGATGACCGCCACCTGGGCCAGCCCGACGTTGCCCGCGGCGTCGACGACCGCGGCGGTGATGACCGTGCGCCCGTCCTGGAGGGGCACGCCCTCCCGGATCCAGGTCCCGTCGGGCGCGACGGGCACCTCGACGCCGTCCACCTCGAGCCGGTCGACGTCATCGCCCTCGACCCGGCCGCGCACGGTGATCGTGTCTTCGCCGGTGAACAGGCCGTCCTCCGGCGCGGTGATCACGACGGCGGCCGGCTCGCTGTCGACGGTGATCTCGACGGTGTCCCGGCCGACGTTGCCCGCGGGGTCGGTGGCGACGGCCTCGATGGTGTTGGGGCCCTCGTCGAGCGGCACGCCGCGGGCGATCCAGTTCTGCCCGGCGACCTCGGCCTCGACGGCGCCCACCCGCACGGTGGCCGGCTCGTCGACGACGCCGGTGACGTCGATCCGCCGCACGAGCACGGTCTGGCCGTCGTTGGGGGCGGTGATGCGCACGACCGGCGGGCGGTCGTCGGCGACGAGGGTCACCGCGACCCGGGCCTCGGCCTCTTCGTCGCCGAGGGTCGCCCGGGCGATGACGGTGTTGAGGCCCGGTTCGAGGGGCACGTCGACGGCGAAGGCGTCGCCGTCGGGGGCCACCGCGACCCCGTTCACGGTCAGCGCGGCGCCCTCGGTGACGGTGCCCGAGACCTCGATCGGGCTGGCCTGCACCTCGGCGCCGTCGAGCGGCTGGAGGATGCGGAGCTGGAGGACGCCTTCGCCGGCGTCGGGCACCGGAGGCACCTCGGCGTCGATCGGAGGGACCTCGGCGTCGATGGGCGGGACCTCGGCGTCGATCGGAGGGACCTCGGCGTCGATGGGCGGGACCTCGCCGTCGACCGGAGGCACCTCGGCGTCGACGGGCGGGACCTCGGCGTCGACCGGCGACATGTCTTCGGGCGGCGGGCCGATGTCTTCGGGCGGCGGGCCGATGTCTTCGACCGGCGGGCCCATGTCGTCCCCCGGGGCCATGTCATCCCCCGGGGCCATGTCATCCGCCGGCGCTTGATCCGGCGCCATGTCATCCGCCGGGGCCATGTCATCCGCCGGGGCCTGATCCGGCGCCATGTCGGCGGCCTCGCCGTCGGGGCCGCCGAAGTCGAGCGCGGCGTCGACCGGCCCGGCCTCCATCGCCCGGGCGTCGGTCGCGCCGTCGGCGGCCGGCGGGTCGTTCGGCTGGTCATCGCACCCGAGGGCGAGCAACGCCAGGATGAGCCAGATGCGCCTCATGGCACCTCCTCCGGGGCGGTCAGCGCTTGCTGCGCTCGAGCAGGGCCTTGAAGTCACCGGCCCGCTTCGGCCAGCGGGGCGAGCGCATGAGCGTCAGCCCGAACTGGGCGGTCATGAAGTAGCTCGTCAGCCGCAGCCCCTGGAGCGTGCGGGCGACCTTGACGTGCTTCAGCGGCTGCTCGGCGGGCGTGGTCTGGTCGCCCTGGGCGTAGAACAGCGCGGCGCCGGCCGGCCCCAGGTCCATCTCGAAGACCACCCGGGTGCCCTCGGCGATGAGCGCCGCGGCCGTCCGCCGGGCCCGGGGGTCGCGGCCCTCGTTCTGCAGCCAGCCCTCGATCTTGCCCTTGCTGCCGTCGGTGTGCAGCGCGGCGAAGGCCGGCCAGTCGATCCGGGCTAGGGCCAGCATCGCCTGCTGATACAGCGCGGTGGCGTCGCTGGTCGGGGCCGCGCTCGGCGCGAGCGGAGCGAAGTCGACCACCTGCCCGTCGAACTCGAGCCACACCGCCTCGTCCTGGCTCAGCGGGATGGCATAGCCGGTGCGGGTCGTCGGCAGCGGCGCGAAGAGGCTGGGGTCGCGGGCCTGGTTGCGGAAGGCGTCGACGACCAGCGAGCGGGCCGGCTCCTGGCTCGTCATGACCCGCCCCTTCCAGGCGCCGCCGACCGCGTCGAACGCCATGCCCCCGGTGGCCGGGCCGTCCGCTCGCTGCGATCGGAAGACGAAGACGTGGCTGCCATCGACGACGAACCGGGCCACGATGTGCGCGTCCCGCCAGCCGCCGGCCATGCCCCCGATGTAGCCCAGCGCGACCTCGGTGGTCGCCCGCCCGGTGTGTCTCAGGTCGAGCACCGGCCGCCCCGCGGCCACGTCCCCGGCGACGGCGGCCTTCACCAGCCGCGCGAAGGCCCGCGCCGGCGGGTCGAGGTCGCCCCGGGCGCTCCAGGTGGTGAACGCCTGATCGATGGGGGTCGAGGTGAAGCGCACGAAGACGTGCGTCGGCGTCGGGGCGCCGTCGAACTTGACCGCGACCGGGTGGCTGCGGGTGACCTGCTGGCGGGCGTCGGCCGATGCCATCAGCCCGACGCTCAACAGGGCGCCGACGACGATCGAATGGATGACTCGCATGCTGTGCTCCCGATCAGCCGGCGTAGAGGACGCGTTCGTAGGTGAAGGCGCCGAACAAGTAGCTGACTTCCATCACGAATTTGAGCTCTCCGAACTGGAACGAGCACGGGTCGCCGCCGCCGCACTCGCCGAACTGCAAGTAGCACGAACCGCGGGCGGTGGCGATGAGCCGGGCGGGGGTCGCGTTGACCCCCGGGCAGACCTCGACGCTGAAGAAGCCGATCTCGACGCAGGCCTGCACCACGACCGAGGCCCGCAGGCCGCCGCTGAGCTCGATCTTGCCCCCGACCTCGGTGCAGCTCCCTTCGCCGACGCACTGGTTCTCGCTGTTCTTGACCTCGCCGGTCAGCCCGATGCCGAGGTCGGCGAGGATGCCCACCTGGATGGTGAAGGAGACCGAGTTGTCCCCGATCTCCTCCTCGAAGTTCTGGAGGATGCCCAGGCCGGGCAGCGTGCCGACGATGGCCGCGTTGACCCCGAAGGACGCGGTGCCGGTGACCTTGCCGAATTCGACGAACTCGCCGGTGTCGCTGTTGCAGCAGTCCTCCTTGGACGCCTTGATGCCGAAGGCCCCGCCGGTGCCGAAGTTGGCTTGCAGGAAGGGCACCCGGTTGATCAGGCGCTCCATCGTGTCGGCGATGCGATCCACCGGGCGGCTGAAGTCGATCTGCACCCCGCCCTCGACCTTCTCCAGATCGCGGGGGTCGCCCTTGCACTCGCCGTTCTGGCAGCGGTCCTCCTCGGTGCACTCGTCCTCGTCGTCGCACTCCTGGCCCTCGGTGTCGCCCTGGCCGTCGTCCGGCGCGCACTCACCCTCGGTGCAGACGTACTGCCCGCACTGCTCGTCGCCCTCCGCCGAGTCGCCGCAGGCGTCGCCCTCGTTGACCGGCTCGGGCGTGCAGCGGGTCCCCGGGCCCCGGCCGGGCGGGCGCCCGGTCTCTTCGCAGCGGTGCTCGGTGCACGGGTTGTCGTCCTGCTCGCACTCGACCTCCTTGGGATTGCACGCGCCGCCCTGGCAGGTGTAGTCCTCGACGCAGCGGCTGTCGTCTCGCCCGCCGGACGGCTCGCAGCTCGCGCCCTCGGCCTTGGGCTGGTTGAGGCAGCCTTGAAGCGGATCGCAGGAGTCTTCGGTGCAGTCCTCCTCGTCGTCGCACTCGAGGGGGTCGGCGCCCTCGCAGGCGCCGTTCTGGCACGTCGAGGACTGGGTGCACTCGTCGTTGTCGTCGCACTCGGTGCCGTTCTCCTCCTTGCTCTGGAAGACGCACGCGCCGTTCGCGTCGCAGGTCGCCTCGCCGCAGCCCGACCCGTCGTCGCAGCGGGTGCCTTCGCCCTTGGGCTCGTAGACGCACTGGCCGTCCTTGCAGCTCCCGGTCTCGCACGGGTTGCCGTTGTCGCAGTTCGAGGGGCACTTGGGCGGGGGCGGCGGGGGCGGCGTGCCGTGCCACCCCGACTTGTGCAGCCCGAAGCCGCTGTCGGAGCAGATCTGCTGCCCGTCGGGGGTCACCGTGCCGGTGCCGATGCCGACCCAGTCGCCCAGGTCGTGGTCGTAGGCGAACATCTCCTGCTGGTAGCCGGCGGGGTTGCCCCGGTTGGGCACGCACAGCCGGGCCGGCGGGTCGAAGCGCACCCCCGGCGGCTGGAGGGTCGCCACCATGTCGAAGGTCGATCCCATCGGCGCCGGATCGGGCACCCGCTCGCCGCGCACCTGGGACCATGTGATCGCGCACTCCGAGCTGCCGTCGAGGCAGGTGACGGAGTTCGCGAACACGGTCAGCGTGGCGCCCTCGACCCCGTCCATCGCGATGGTCACGTCGGCGTCGCCGCCGACCTCGGCGGTGTTCTCCGGGGCCAGCTCGGGCAGGTAGATCGGGCCGCCGATGTCGTTGTCGACGCCGGCCACGGTGATGATGTCGTAGGTCAGCCGGGGCCAGGTGCCGTCCCGCAGCGCGGTCTCGCCCTCGATGACGAGGTGCACCGCGCCGATGGGGGCGTCCGCGATGGCGAAGCGGCCCTGCTCGTCGGCGATGTCGCTGATGATCGGGCCGTCGTCCAGCCGGATCCAGGCGGTCACCCCCGGGATGGGCGTATCCTGGTTGTCGAGCACCTGCCCCACGACCCGGGTCGCCGCCCGCTCGCCGGGGGGGAAGGCGTCGGCGTGGAAGGTCGCCGCCTGCTCGGCGGGATCCTCGAGGGCCTCGATGGTGGCCTGCGCCGCGTTGCGGCCGCCGGCGGGGCCCAGGGTCAGCGCGGCCCGGGCGAGCCCGTCGCGGTCGGTCTCGACGACCACCGATCCCTCGCCGGCGAACGCGCCGCCGCCGTCGAGCGCGGTGAAGGTCACCGGGGTGAACGGCACCGGGTTGCCGGCGGCGTCGGTGACCAGGGCGACGAACGCCTCGGGCAGCGCGGCCCCGGTCTGGCCCATCTGGTTCTCGCCAGCCACCGCCACCACCTGCACCGCGTCGTCGGGGTAGACCGAAGTGCAGAACTCGACCCGCCCCAGGAAGCCGGGCGCGGTCGCGACCACCCGGTGGCTGCCGGCGCCGGCCCGCCCGCCGGGGGTGAAGTTGACCGCGGCGAGGCCGTTGTCGTCGGTCTGCACCACCAGCTCGCGGCCGGTCTCGGGGAAGGCGTCCAGCGCGCCGTCGCCCCGGACCACGGTGAAGGTCACCGGGCTCTCGGGCACCGGGTTGCCGTTCTCGTCGAGCAGCGACACCACCAGCGGATCCTGCACCGGGTCGCCCTGGCGGGCGCCCTGGCTCTGGCCCGAGATGAGCACCAGCCGCTGCCCGGCCTCGTCGACCACCGTCACCTCGATGCTCTTCGACGAGCGGTTGCCCGCCCGGTCCTCGGCCTCGACGGTGATGGTGTTCGGGCCCCGCTGCAGCAGCAGGTCGGACAGGGTGAAGGTGCGGTTGAGCACGACCGCCGGCTGGCCGTTGACCCAGATGTCGAGGTCGTCCTCGCTGACCGTGATGCCGGTGATGTAGTCGTTGGTGATGCCCGCCACGTCGATCTGGGTGGTGGTGAGCACCGCCCCGTCGGCCGGGGTCTCGATGTGGATGACCGGGGCCCCCGCGTCGCGGATGACCTCGACCCGGGCGAGGCCCACGTTGCCGAAGGTATCGGTGACGACGGCGGTGATGACGTTGAGCCCCTCTTCGAGCGAGACGCCGTCCACCGCGAAGGCGCCGTCGACGACCTCGACCTCGACCCCGTTGACCTCGACCCGCTCGACGTCGGCCCCTTCGACCCGGCCCCGCACGTCGACCTGCGCGTCGCCGGTGTTCAGGCCGTCCTCCGGGGCGTCGATGAAGATGCCCGCCGGGGTGCTGTCGACGAAGACCTCGACGGTGGCCCGGCCCACGTTGCCCACCCCGTCGGTGGCCACCGCCTCGACCGTGTTGGCCCCCTCCTCGAGCTCGATGTCGGCCACCCAGGCGTTGCCCTCGACCGTGGCCTCGACCCCGGCGACGACCACCGTGGCCTCGCGGTCGTTGACCGATCCGGTGGCCCGCACCGTGCGCCGGATGAGGTTCGACCCGTCGGCCGGCACGGTGATGAGCACGACCGGCGGGGTCGAGTCGCGCATGACCGTGATGGCGGCGACGGACACGTTGCCGGCGACGTCGGTGGCGGTCGCGGCGACGCCGTTGTTGCCTTCGGCCAGGGGCACGTCGACCGCGAAGGCGCCGTCGGCGACCGGGGCCGGGATGCCGTTGACCTCGACGGTGGCGTCGGGGTCGTCGACGGTGCCTTCGACCCGGATGACATCCGACCCGACGACCGCGCCGTCGGCCGGGGCGGTGATGGCCACCGCCGGCGGCGTCAGATCGCGGGTGACCGTGATCCGGGCCTCGGCGGCGTTGCCCACCGCGTCGGTGGCGGTGGCGATGATGGCGTTGTCGCCCTCGGCGAGCGGCACGGTGGCGGTGAAGGCGAGCCCGTCCAGCGCGGCGGCGACCCCGTTGACCGTCACCGTGGCGTCGGGGTCGTCGACGGTGCCCTGCACCTCGACCGCGTCGGCCCGGGTCCGCAGCCCGTCGGCCGGCGCGGTGATGGCGACCGCCGGCGGGCCCGAGTCGCGGGTCACGGTGATCTGCGCGGTGGCTTCGTTGCCCAGCGCGTCGGCGGCGGTGGCGGTGATCGGGTTGTCCCCGTCGGCCAGGGGCACGGTCGCGGCCCAGGTGCCGTTGGCCAGCACCGGCGCGGGCACCCCGTTCACGCTCACCGTCGCCGCTCTGTCGTCCACCGTGCCCCGGATCTCGACCTCGAGCGCGGCGATGACCGCGCCGTCGGCGGGGGATGTGATGGCGACCGTCGGCGGGGTGCCATCCCGGATGACATCGACCCGGGCGCTGCTCTGGTTGCCGTTGGCGTCGGTGGCGGTGGCCACGATGGCGTTGTCGCCCTCGGCGAGCGGCACGGTCGCGGTGAACCCGCCGTCGGCGACCGCCGCCTCGACGCCGTTCACGCTGACCGTCGCCGCCGGATCGTCGATGGTGCCGACGACCTCGATCGTCGCGTCGGCGGTGACCGCGCCGCCCTCGGGGGCGGTGATGGCGATGGCCGGGGCGTCGGCGTCCCGGGTGATCGTGACGCTGTCGCTGGCCGCGTTGCGCGCCGGATCGCGGGCGGTGGCGGTGATGACGTTCTCCCCGTCGGCCAGGGCGACGACGAGACTGAACCCGCCGTCGGCCACCGCGGCGGCGACGCCGTTGACGACGACCACCGCGGTCGGATCGTCCACCGTGCCCCGGACCTCGATCTGCGCGTCGCGCACCGAGGCCCCGTCGGGCGGATCGGTGATGGCGACGACCGGCGGGGTGCTGTCGAGGGTCACGGTGATCCGGGCCTCGGCCACGTCTTCGCCGCGGGTGGCGATCGCGGCGATCGCGTTCGGGCCTTCTTCGAGCGGCACGTCCGCTGCGAAGGTGCCATCGGGGGCCGGCTCGATCGCTTCGCCAGCGACGGTCAGCCCGTCGACCGGCAGCGCGACCCGGCCGGTCACCGGCAGCGGGCTCGTCGAGACGAGCGCCCCGTCCGCCGGCTGGAGGATCACGACCGCCAGCTCGGGCAGGGCCATGTCGACCACGGCGTCGATCTCGGCGTCGACCGCCGCGTCGACGGTCACATCGGGCGCCGCGTCGGGGATGGCATCCGGCGCGGCGTCGGGGATGGCATCGGGCTCAGCGTCGGCGATGGCGTCCGGCGCGGCGTCGGCGGTAGCGTCGGCGGTGGCGTCGGGCGCGGCGTCGATGTCGGCGTCGGGCGCGGCGTCGGGGGCTCCGTCGGGCTCGACTTCGAAGTCCCCCGATCCGTCGAGCCGGTCGGCGTCGATCACCGCGTCGGCCGCGCCGTCGGCCGGCGGCGGCTCGTCGGGCTGATCGTCGCAGGCGAAGGCCAGGCAGGCGATCAGCAGCCATGCGCGCTTCGGACCCTTCATCATCGTCCCCCGCGGGTTCGTATCCATCGATCGCCTCATCACTCGACCCCGATCGGGCCGTCGGGAAAGCCCGGGTCGTCGTCTTCGATCGGCTCGCGTCTGATCTCGACCGTCGAGGTGCCGGTGCGGCCGGAGTAGCCCTCGATGAAGAGATAATACGTGCCCGGCTCCAGCGCCCGGGTGATCCGGGACAGGAGCCCGTTGCCGCCGTCGTCGTCGCACGCGACCGTCACGTCGAACAGCTCGCCGTCGCACGGCTGGCGGAGGTACATCTTCGTGTCGTGGTCGGCCGCGACGATCTCGATGTCGATCTGGGTCGGCTGGTCGACGTCGAAGGCGATGATCCGCTCGGGGCCGGTGGAGCTGCCGCAGGTGCTGTCGTAGACGTCGGGCAGGCCCCGGTTGTCGATCTGGAATCGGGTGACCGCGCCCCCCGGATCGAGGATCAGGTCGTCGCGCAGCTCGCAGACGGCCGGGCGGCGGCAGCGCCCCTCGCGCACGTTCAGCACCGCCTCGCCGGCGCCCGATCCCACCCCGTCGAGGATGACGTAGTAGGTCTCACCGGCCCGGGCGGCGAGGCTGACCGCGCTGTCAAACGGCGACGACAGGTCGATGTCGTTGTCGTCGGCGCAGGTGAGGGGGGCCGCCTCGCCGCAGGGCGAGCCGGTGACCGACAGCACCGCGTCGAAGGCCGACCCCTCGGTGGTCAGGCACAGCTCGCTGTCTTCGGCCGGGGTCAGGCTGAACACCGCCTCGGGGCCGCTGTCGGCCGGCACGCAGATCGGCTCGAAGCGGGCCGGGGCGCCGGCGGTGTCGGCGAAGTACTGGCCCACGGCGGCCTCGATGGGGATGGGATCGGCGCAGGTGCCCGACACCGGGGCCGACTCGCAGCCCCCGGCCACGCAGCGCTCGCCGGCCCGGCACTCGCCGTCGTCGGCGCAGGCCACCGCGCAGCCGCCGGCCACGCAGGTCTCGCCGAGGCCGCAGTCGGCGTTCTCTTCGCACGGCGGGCGGCAGGGGCCGTCGCTGACGGTGAGGGTGTAGGCCCCCCGGGCGAAGCCGAAGCCGTCGACGAAGACGTAGTAGTCCTGCCCGGCCACCGCCTGCACCGTCGCCGCCGAGGCCACCCCCGCGGCGAGGCCCGGCGCGTCGTCGTTGCACGCCACCTGGGCGCTGCCCGAGGTGCAGATCCCGGCCCGGACGTGCAGCACGGTGTCGTGCAGCGTGCCGTCGAGGTTGAAGCACACCGGCCCCGACGTCTCGGGGCGGAAGACGTAGACGTCCTCGACGCTGGCCGCCCCCCCGCCGCAGACGGCGCCGAAGACGGCCTCTCCGTTCTGGCGGGTGTTGCCTTCGATGATACCGAAGTCATCGATGGGCATGGGATCGGCGCAGCCACCCAGATCGGGGGCCTCGACGCACGCCTTGGCGATGCACCGGGTGCCTTCGGGGCAGTCATCGTCGGCGTAGCACGCGCCCTCGCCGAAGTCGCACGGGCCCTCGCTCATCGCCAGCGCGATGTCGCCGGTCCCGCCCTGAGTGCCGTCGACGAGCACGTAGTAGGTCTCCCCGGCGGCCGCGTCGAGCTCGACCCGCGACTGGCGGCGGTTGCTCGACGCGTCGTCGTCGTTGCACGCCACCTCGGACAGCAGATCGTCGCACAGCCCGCGCCGCACCGAGAGCACCGTGTCGAAGTTCGACGCCAGCGTGTCGAGGCAGATCGGGCCGTCCACCTCGGGGGTCACCGCGAAGATGCGCTCGGGGCCGTCGAGGTCGAGGCCGCAGCCCGCGGTGTGCAGGGCGAGCGCGTCCCGGTTGCTGGCCTCGTAGACCCCCGGCTCGTCGAGCATCGTCGGCGTGGCGCAGGGGTCGACGATGCACACGCCGTCGAGGCACAGCTCGTCGTCGAGGCAGTCGGCGTCGAAGTCGCAGGTCGGCGGCTCACCGCACACCCCGCGGGAGACCGTCAGTTCGAACCCGCCAGCGTCGCCGGGGAAGAAGCTGTCGACCAGCACGAAGTAGGTCGCGCCCTGCACCGCGTCGAACGACGCCTCGGGCGACCCCTCGACGCCCTCCGCGCACACCAGGGTGGTCTCGTCGTCGGCGCAGACCGCGCGCACCGAGACCGTGGGGGCGAAGTCCGCGTCGATCACCGCCGCGCAGTGGGGGCCGTCCCGCTGCGCCACGTAGGCGAAGACCTGCTCCGGGCTGTCGCCCCCGAGCCCGCACGCCGGCTGGTGCTCGGCGTCGGCGAAGATGGTGGTGCCGAGCACCGGATCGCGGTCGATGGGCAGCGGCTCGGCGCAGGTGCCGATGGGCACGTCGGGGATGCACCGCAGGTTGCGGCAGACGAGCCCGCCGCCGATCTCGCCCTCGCCGCCGAAGTCGCAGTCGGCGTCCTCGAAGCACTCGGGCACGATGCAGGTGTTGTCCTGGCAGACGGCGCCCTCGAAGCAGTCGCCGTCGACCACGCACTCCGGCTCGCGGCAGGCGCCGAACTCGCAGACGTCGCCCGCGGGGCAGTCGCCGTCCACGTCGCACTCGGCGGGCCCGCACAGACCGTCGAAGCAGGCCAGCCCCGGCGGGCAGTCGAACGGCCCCTCGCAGAAGAACTCCTGGCCGCACTCGCCGAAGTCGACGCGCATGTCGAAGGTGCCCACGTCCTCGGCTTCGAGCCCCTCGACGTAGATGAAGTACCGCTCGGGGGATCCGCCCTCGCCGAAGATCGGCAAGATCGTCAGATCGGAGAGCAGGCCGCCGGCGACCTCGCCGTCGTCGTTGCAGTCCAGCGTCGACTCGAGCTCCCCGCACTCGACGAGCACCGACAGCGTCGTGTCGAAGTCGGCCCGGGTGATCTGCACGCAGTACGGGGCGGGGAAGGGGGGCTCGAAGACATAGACCGACTCCGGACCCGCGCCGCCGCAGAAGCCCTCCACCTCGCTCGGGGCGCCGATGAGCGTGCCCCGCACCTCGGCGCCCGGCTCGATGAGCACCGGAGACTCACACACGCCGATCTCGCCGCCGCCCTCGACGCAGCGCCCGCCGATGCAGGCCAGCCCCTCGGCGCAGGGGAGCGCGTCGCCGTCGCACTCCGGCGGGCCGCAGACGTTGTCGACGCAGATGCCGCCCTCGCAGTCCAGGTCCTCGCGGCAGTCGCCCTCGACGCACGCCCCGTCGACGCACAGGTCGCCCTCGGGGCACTGCTCGTCGAAGCGGCAGCCGTCGGGATCACACCGGTTCCCGGTGCAGATGCCTGCCGGGCAGTCGCCGTCGGCCCGGCAGCCATCGGCGAGGCAGCGGTCGCCGATGCACAGACCCTCGGCGCAGTCTTCGTCGGCCCGGCAGCCATCGGCGAGGCAGCGATTGCCGATGCACAGGCCCTCGGCGCAGTCTTCGTCGGCCCGGCAGCCATCGGCGAGGCACACGGTGTCGATGCACAGGCCCTCGGGGCAGTCGTCGTCGGCCCGGCAGCGGCCGAGCTGGCAGGCGTTCTCGAAGCACAGCCCCTCGTCGCAGTCGGCGTCCTCCCGGCAGTCGGCCTCGACACAGCGCTGTTCGAGGCACAGCTCGGTCGCCGCGCAGTCGCCGTCGGCGGCGCACTGGGGCGGGGCGCAGCGGCCGGCGAGGCAGATGCGGCCTTCGGGACAGGCGGGGTCGGCGGCGCAGGCCGGCGCCGGGCGGCACAGGCCATCGAGGCACAGCTCGCCCGCGGCGCAGGCATCGTCGGCGGCGCAGGGGTCGGGGCAGGGGCCGTCGACGAGGCTCAGGGTGAAGCGGCCCTCCGAGCCGGCCGGGGCGTCGACGAAGACGAACCAGTCGGCGCCCGCCGGGCCGTCGAGCGTCAGGCCGGTGCCGGCCGGCGGACGGTCGGCGCAGGCGGCCTCGGTCGCGCCGTCGCCGCAGTCGGCGCGGGCGTGCAGGATCAGCGGGCCGTCGGCCTCGACCAGCCGCAGGCACTGCGGGCCGTCGGCCAGGGTGCGCGCGTAGACCTGCTCGGCGCCGTCGCCGCCGCACGAGCCCGCCTGGACCGCCGGCCCGCCGCGCAGGTCGCCTCGCAGGATGCCATCGGCGGGGAAGAGCGCCGCCGCCCGGCAGCTCGCCAGCGCCGGGTCGGGCACGCAGCGGTTGTCTTCGCACAGCTCGCCCGCCGCGCAGTCGGCGACCACCCGGCAGTCGGCCGCGGTGCAGGCGTTGGCCAGGCACAGCTCGCCGGCCGCGCAGTCGCCGTCGATCCGGCAGTCGGCCGCGGTGCAGGCGTTGGCCAGGCACAGCTCGTCGTCGGCGCACTCGCCGTCGACCCGGCAGTCGCCGGGGGTGCAGGTGTTGCCCAGGCACAGCGCGCCGGCGCCGCAGTCGCCGTCGTCGAGGCAGTCACCGTCGACGCAGGTGTTGCGCACGCAGTTCTCGTCGCCGGGGCAGTCGGCGGTGATCCGGCAGTCGGCGGGGGTGCAGTTGTTCGACAGGCACAGCTCGCCGTCGGCGCACTCGCCGTCGTCCCGGCAGTCGCCCGAGATGCAGGCCCGCGCGAGGCAGATCTGGCCCACCCGGCAGCCCGCGTCGTCCCGGCACTCGGCCTCTTCGCAGCGCTGGTCGAAGCACAGCGATCCGAAGCCGCAGTCGTCGTCGCCCCGGCAGCCGCCCGGCGTACAGTCATTGCCCAGGCACAGCACGCCGTCGGCGCAGTCGAGGTCTTCGAGGCAGTCGCCGTCGACGCAGGTGTTGCGGATGCAGCCCTCGCCGGGGGCGCAGTCGACGTCGATCCGGCAGTCGGCGACGGTGCAGGTCTGGTCGAGGCACAGCTCGCCGTCGGCGCAGTCGGGGTCGACGAGGCAGTCGCCGTCGATGCAGGCGTTGCGGATGCAGGTCTGCCCGTCGTCGCAGTCGGCGGTGATCCGGCAGTCGGCGGGCGTGCACTGGTTGTCGAAGCACAGCGCGCCGTCGGGGCAGTCGGCGTCGGCCCGGCAGTCGGCGACGGTGCAGGTCTGGTCGAGGCACAGCTCGCCGTCGGCGCAGTCGGGGTCGGCGAGGCAGTCGCCGTCGACGCAGGCGTTGCGGATGCAGCTCTGCCCCGGGTCGCAGTCGGTCGCGTCGAGGCAGTCGCCCACCACGCAGGTGTTGCGGATGCACGACTCGCTCGCGCCGCACTCGGCGTCGCCCCGGCAGTCGGCCTCGACGCAGCGGTTCTCCAGGCACAGCGCGCCCGGCGGGCACTCGCCGTCCTGGCGGCAGTCGGCGGGGGCGCAGCTCAGGTCGAAGCACAGCTCGCCGTCGGGGCAGGCGGCGTCGTCCCGGCAGTCGCCGGGCACGCAGGCGTTGGCCTCGCACAGCGCGCCGGCCCCGCAGTCGGCGTCGGCCCGGCAGTCACCGGCGACGCAGCGATCGTCGAGGCACAGCGATCCGGCGGGGCAGTCGGCGTCGGCCCGGCAGTCGGCCGGGGTGCAGGTATTGTCCAGACACAGCGATCCCGGATCACACTGCTCGTCGACCCGGCAGTCGCCCGGCGCGCAGCGGTTGTCCTCGCACAGCCCGCTGGGGCCGCAGTCGCCGTCGTCGAGGCAGTCGCCGACGAGGCAGGTGTTGCGCAGGCAGCGTTCGCCCGGGCCGCAGTCGAAGGCGTCCCGGCAGTCGGCCACCGCGCAGCGGCCGGCGAGGCACAGCGACCCGTCGCCGCAGGCGCCGTCGTCGGCGCAGGTGATCCGGGCGCAGGCCCCGTCGATACACGGGCGATCGGCGGGGCAGGGGGTCTCGGCGTCGCAGGCGGCGGCCCGCAGGCAGACGCCGTCGCCGCACAGCCGCCCGGGGACGCAGTCGAAGTCCACCAGGCAGCCGGGGGCCGGTACGCAGGCGCCCTCGACGCAGATCTCGAAGTCGGCGCACTCGCCGTCGGCGACGCACGGGGGCGGGCCCCGGTCGACCTCGGCGTCGATGGCCGCGTCGGGCTCGGCGTCGATGGCCGCGTCGGGGCTGGCGTCCGGGGCCGCGTCGGGCCCGGCGTCGATGATGGCATCGACGGTGGCATCGGACATGGCATCCGGCGCGGCGTCCACGGTGACATCCGGCGCGGCGTCCACGGTGACATCCGGTGTGGCGTCGGGCATGGGATCGGGCGCCATGTCGGGCGCCGCGTCCGGGCCGCCGTCGATCGCGCCGTCGACCGCCGCGTCGACCGTCGGCAGAGCCGCGTCGCCGCCGCCCCCGTCGTCGTCGCAGCCCCCCAGCGCCAGCGCCATCGCGACGATGAGCGGCGCTCCCCCGCGCAGCCTGATCATCCTGGCCTCCCCCCGTGCGCCCATCATCGCCGGTTCAACATCATGTGGCGCATCATCTGGCGCGTCGGCTCGAACGTCGCCCCGCTGGCCTCGGTGTCCTGCCAGTCGATGTCGAGCAGCCACAGCCGGCCGTTGCCGATGTCGAAGTAGGCCAGCGAGACGTTGTCCGCGTCCCAGCCGCCGAGCGGCACGACCCCCGGGAACTCGCCCACGTCGAAGCCGCAGCCGGTGCTGTTGTTGGGCGCGATGTCGGCGTTGGCCAGCCAGAACGGGTCGCCCTCGTTGAAGCGCACCGGCGGATCGGCCCGGTCCCGGCAGTCGCCGTTGCGGGCGCCCTGGGCGACGCCGACCCCGGTCACCGCCCCGTAGACGTCGTCGCTGATGCTGTACTCGGTGATGATGATCCCGCCCTCTTCGAGGTAGAGCCGCCACGTCGGGCCGTCGATCGAGCCCAGGCCGTTGCGCGAGACCAGCATCACCTGGGTCTCGTCGTCGGGCGTGCAGTTGGACTGCACCGCGAGCGGCACGAAGGGATCATCGGGGTCGAGCAGGGTGTCGAGGTCGCGGCCCGAGTTGCCGCAGCGGGCGACGACGTCCCGGATCACGATGGGATAGGCATAGCGCCGCCCGTCGCTGCGGATGGTCACGGTGTCGAGCAGCGCGTCGTCGTCGGCCCCCCGCACCCGCCACTGGTGGTCGATGAAGGTGTCGAGGGTGATCTCTTCGCCGGGGGCGAGCACCGCGACGACCTGCTCGGCGCACAGGTAGTCGTAGAACGCGATGACCAGCGTCCGGTCGGCGAACTCGTTGGCGAAGGTCGCCGTCACCTGACGGGCGCTGGGCTTGGAGCAGACCAGCCGGCCGCAGTGCTCGCCCTCGCAGGGCGGGTTCAGGTCGTCGGCCGGGTCGAGCGGATCGGTGAGGTCGATGTAGACCTCGACCGCGTCGGGGATGCCGCCCCCGTCGCTGTCGGGGGCCAGCGGGTCGGTGGCGTACAGCGTCAGCTCGTCGCCGTCGAGCAGGTCGTCGTCGTCCGAGTCGGGGTCGAACGGGTTGGTGCCCGCCGCCCGCTCGGCGCCGTCGCCGAGGCCGTCCCGGTCGCCGTCGGCGACGTCGATCGGGGTCCCGCCGACGAACTCTTCGCCGTCGCTCAGGCCGTCGCCGTCGCTGTCGGCGGCGCCGTCAGCCGGGTCGAGCGGGTCGTAGCCCTCCTCGATCTCGAAACCGTCGGGCAAACCGTCGTCGTCGGTGTCGGGGTCGGCGGGATCGGTCCCGATCTCGACCTCGTCGAGGTTGTCGAGCCCGTCGAAGTCGTCGTCGGGCACCGCGGTCAGGTTGAAGACCGCGCGCACGACGTCCTGGCTCAGCCCCCGGCTCACCCGATCCCGCTCGTCGAGCAGGGTCGCGGCCAGATCGAGCATGTCGGCCTGCAACGTGCGCTGGGCCCCGAAGTGCACCGCCGACGCGACCCCGCCCGCGGGCACCGTGACGCGCCAGGTGACGTCGATGTCGTCGAAATCGAGGGCGACGGACTCCGGCTCGACCGGAGCGGTGGCGTCGGAGAACAGGTGCAGCACCACCGGGTCGCCGACGCCGTCGCCGTCGTCGGTCACGAGCCAGTCGTCGGCGACGGTGAAGCCGCCGTCGTCGGCGCTGGTGGCGACCTCTTCGGTGCCGTCGTCCGAGCCGAGGTTGGTGTAGAGCACCACCGACAGGTCGATGTCTTCGGCGCCCGGGTTGACGATGATGTCCACGAAGCGGGCATAGGCCTCGCCAGCGGGCACGCCGATCCGCCGATAGGCGACCAGGCCCCCGGGCAGCGCCATCGGGCCGATGGCGACCTCGCGCCCGCCGTCGAGCAGCGCGGCGGGGTCGGGCCCGAAGAAGCCGTCGCCGTCGATCAGCAGCTCGTGCCCGCCGTCGTAGGCGTCGTCGCTCCCGTCGCTGATCTCGCCGCTCGATTGGATGTCCCAGCGGAAGTCGAGCGCGTCGAAGAGGTCGAAGCTCAGATCCTGGGGCGGCGCGTCGTCCCCGACGAGCAGCGGGTCGGTGTGATCGATGACCACCTCTTCGAAGTCGGTGCGCCCCGCGCCGTCGCTGTCGACCGCGAGCGGGTTGGTCAGCGTGCCGAGCACCTCCCGCCCGTCGGGCAGCAGGTCGCCGTCGGTGTCGGGGTCGAGCGGGTCGCTGCCCGCGACCTGCTCCGCCGGATCATCGAGGCCGTCGCCGTCCGCGTCGGCCTCGATCGGGCTGCTGCCGAAGTCCTGTTCGGCGAGGTTGTCCAGGCCGTCGCCGTCGGGATCGAGCGGCCCGTCGCCGCCGACGAGCGGGTCGAGGCCGTAGAGGATCTCGAAGCCGTCGAGCAGGCCATCGCCGTCGGTGTCGGGCACCCCGGGGTCGGTGCCGGCGGCGGCCTCGGCGTCGTCGTCGGCCCCGTCGCCGTCGGTGTCGGGGTAGGCCCGGATGTTGACGACCCGCGCCCGATCGTCGGGGGTCAGGCCGACGAGGGCCGCGCCGCCGAGGCGCTCGATGGCCGTCACGTTGGCCCGGGCGTCGGCCGCGTCGCTGGTCTGGGCGCTGAAGTGCATCACCATGACCCGCTCGCCGGGCGGGATCGTCACCGGGATGGTCCACTCGAGGTCGTCGCTGGCGAAGCTGGCCCGGCTCGGTTGGGCCGGGCTCACCCGATCGGACCAGAGGTGGGTGACCGCCGCGTTGCCGGGGCTGTTCTGGTTGATGATCCAGTCGTCCTCGGCCCCGAGCTGGGTGTCGCCGTCGCTCGTCTCGGCCACCTGAAGCGGGTTGCCGAGGTTGTAGTACATGCGCACGTCGACCGTGCGCGGCGCGTCGCCCCGGTTCTCGAAGACCTCGACGTGGCGGGCGAAGATGGCGTCCTCGGGCACGAAGACGCGCCGCCAGACGAGCAGCCCGTCCCGCTCGCCGTCCCGCAGGTAGGGCCCGATCTCGATCTCGCGGCCGTCCTGAAGCGCGCGGGCCTGGGCGAAGCTGGGGAAGCCGAAGCCGTCGACGTCGAGCCGGTGGGCGGTGTCGTAGGGGTTGGCCGAGCCGTCGATGATCCGCCCCAGCGCGTCGATGTCCCACTGGAAGGCGCCCCCGTCGAACAGCTCGTAGGTGAAGGTCACGAACGGCACGTCATCGGCCGGGTCGAGGCCGTCGGTCAGATCCCACAGCAGCTCGTCGTAGTCGCTGCGCCCGCCCCCGTCGGTGTCGACCACCGTGGGGTCGAGCCCGGCGTCGACCTCCTCGCCGTCGAGGAGCTGGTCGTTGTCCGAGTCGGCGTCGAACGGGTTGCTGCCCGCCGCGCTCTCGCCGGCGTTGCTCAAGCCGTCGCCGTCGGGGTCGAGCGCCCCGTCGGCCGGGTCGATCGGGTCGAAGCCGAACTCGAACTCGAAGCCGTCGAGCGCGCCGTCCTCGTCGGTGTCGGCCACCAGCGGATCGGTGGGCAGCTCTTCGAGCTCGAGCCGATCGTCGAGGCCGTCGCCGTCGGTGTCGGCCAGCGCCGGATCGGTGCCGCTGTCGTTCACCTCGAAGCCGTCGTCGAGGCCATCGCCGTCGGTGTCGACGAGGGTCGGATCGGACCCCAGGTCGTTGACTTCGACCCCGTCGGGCAGGCCGTCGCCGTCGGTGTCGGGGTCGTTGGGATCGCTGCCGGCGGCGTTCTCTTCGGCGGTCGTCAGTCCGTCTTCGTCGGGGTCCAGATCCTGCTCGCCGGGCACCAGCGGGTTCAGGCCGTTCTCCACCTCGAAGAGATCGTCGAGGCCGTCGCCGTCGGTGTCGACGAGGTCGGGATCGGTGCCCAGGTCGGCCTCGACGTCGTCGGGCAGTCCGTCCTTGTCGGCGTCGGCGTAGGCGAAGAAGTTCACCACCGCCGCCTGCTCGGCGGGGCTCATCCGGGCGACCGCGGCCGCCGGCACGTCGACGAGGGCCAGCGCGCTCTCGAGGCCGTCGGCCCGGCTGCCGTTCTGGCTGGCGAAGTGCATGATGATGACCGTCTCGCCGGGGGGCACGGTCACGTCGTAGAAGTACTCCCAGTCGTCGGTCGAGAACTGGCGGGCGTTCGACGGCTCGACGCGGGCCCGGAAGCCCGAGATGACGTGGGCCATCGTCGGGGTGCCGCCGACGTCGGTGAAGTCGTCGACGACGTACCAGTCGTCCTCGGGGCCGAAGACCCCGTCCTCGCTGGAGTCGCCGACGAAGAAGCGGCCGCCGCTCGAGCCGTAGTTGCCGTAGATCCGCACGCTGGCGGTGATGGCTTCGTCTTCGGGGTTCGACAAGACCTCCAGGTAGCGCACGAACCGGGCGTCGTCGGGCACGTAGATGTCCCGCTCGACGACGAGGCGGTTCATGTTCGCCGGCCCCAGCCGCAGGGTGCGATCGTCTTCGAGCAGGCGGAGCTGGTCCTGGGCCGGGAACTCGCTGCCGTCGACGAAGAGCCGGAAGGCGGTGTCGAACGCGTTGTTGCTGCCGTTGGGGATCGACCCCCGGCTCGAGACCTCCCACCGGAAGTCGTCGCCGTCGCGCATCTCGAAGGTCGGGTTCACCCGGCGCACGTCGTCCGCCGGATCGGTGGGATCGGTGAAGTCGACCCGGATCTCCTGGCCGTCGCTGGCCCCGCCGCCGTCGGTGTCGACCACCAGCGGGTCGCTGCCGTAGAGGTCGAACTCCTCGCCGTCGAGCGCGCCGTCGCCGTCGGTGTCGGGGTTGCCCGCCTCGGTGCCGAGCAGGAACTCCACGACGTTCTTCAGGCCGTCGTTGTCCGGGTCGAGCCGGCCGTCGTCGGTGGCCACCGGCTCGAGGCCGTTGTCGACCTCGAAGCCGTCGGGCAGGCCGTCGCCGTCGGTGTCCTCGTCCCGGGGGTCGGTGCCGATGGCCTTCACCTCGACCCCGTCGAGCAGGCCGTCGCCGTCGGTGTCGGGGTCGGCGGGGTCGGTGCCCGCGGCGACCTCTTCGGGATCGGCGAGGCCGTCGCGGTCGGTGTCGATCAGGAACGGGATCGGCTCGGCCGGCTCGCCCCCGGCGACGAAGGTCAACGGGCCGCTGACCGCGCCCTCGGGGATGGTCACCCGCACCCGGACCTTGGTGGCGTCGATCACCCCCGCGAGCACCCCGCCGAAGCGCACCACGTCGCGGGCGTCGACCGGGTCGAAGAAGCGGCCGGTCAGGGTGACCGCATCACCCGGCGATCCGTAGGCCGGGGGCACCTCGACGCCCAGGTCGCGGAAGACCTCGACGATCGGGCGCCCGCCGGGGCCGTCGGTGGTGCTCAGGGCGTCGACGATGGGCGCGGTGTCGGCCGGCAGCACGGTCACCGTGATGGGATCGGCCGGCACCACGTTGCCCCCGAAGTCCTCGATCTGCGCGGTGATGGTGACGTCGACCTGCTCTTCGAGCGCCGGCAGGCCGAAGACGGCGTTGTACGGGGCCTGCTCGTCGATCTCTTCGTCGACGATGGCGCCGTCGCCCGAGTCCACGCCGACGGTGACCCGGCGCACGGCGACGTCGTCGGCGGCGTCGACCCCCACGATCAGCGCGTCGCTGCCGAAGAGCACCGAGGCGCCCAGCTCGGCGAGGTCGCTCGCCTCGTCGACGATCGCGAAGCTGCCCCCGGTGTCGGCCGGCATCTGGCGCAGCGCGAAGTCGTTGTCGTCGGGCCCGACCCGGATGGCGTTGACCACCGATCCCTCGGCGACGAGCTGGTCGATCTGGCTCTGGGGGTAGCCGTCGGTGCCGTCCGACAGGAAGTAGACCACCGGCGTCGCGCCCCGCTGGGCGTCGTCGCCGATGAGCTGCTCCCGGGCGCTGTTCAGCGCGAGGTCGAAGCGCAGGCCGTTGTTGATGGTGGCCTCGTCGCCCACCTGCTCCAGCGCGGCGTCGACCGCGGCGAAGTCGGCGGTGAGCGGCTGGATGACCTCGACGTTGCCCGCGAAGCGCACGACGGCGACCCGGGTGGTCTCGGGGTCGAGGAAGCCCAGCAGCGCCCGGGCCACCTGCACCTCGGCCTGCAAGCGGGTCTCGGCCTGTCCGTCGCCCTCGAAGTCGATGCCGCTGGTGATGCCGGTGCTCGACTCGCGGTCGATGAGGAAGACGACGTCGCTGGCGCCCACCGAGACCAGCGCGTCGGGCGCGGGGGTCGTGATCGCGCCGGTGGGCGGCACCGCGTCGTCGAGCCGGCGCACGTCGCGGGTGGCGTCGCCGCTCTGGCCGGCGGTGTCGATCGCCTCGACCCGGATCGAGATGGCGTCGTCGGCCGCGCCGGGGCTCATCTGCACCGCGACGGTGTACGGGGGCACCAGCCGGGTCGCCTGGAGCTGGTCGTCGACGTAGAACCGCACCGCGTCGACCCCCAGGTCGTCCTCGGCGGTGGCCTCGACCTGCACCACGCTGCCCTCGACCGCCTCGGCGCCCTCGGCCGGGGCGATGATCTGCACCGTGGGCGGCAGGTCGATGGTCACGTCGAAGGTCGACACCGCGTCGGCGGTCTGGCCAATGGTGTCCCGGGCCCGCAGGATCACGCTGAACGGGTTCTCGACGGCGGCCGCCGCCGGGGCGACCCAGTCGAAGCGGAACGGCGCCTGGTTGCGGGTCTGGAGCACCTGCCCGTCGACGACGAGGTCCACCGAGACGCCCAGATCGTCCTGGGCGATGGCCTCGAAGCGCACGGTGGTGCCCTCGACGACGGTGCCCCCGTCGGCCGGGGCCCGGGTGAGGCGGATGGTGGGCGGCGCGTCGGGCACGATCTGCACGACCCGGCTGGCCTCGGCGACGTTGCCCGCCCGGTCGGTGGCCACGGCCCGCACCGTGACGTCCACCTCGCCGGCGGGGGCGGCGTCGCCCGGGACCGGCCAGCTCACGCTGTAGGGCAGGGTCGAGTCGACGCCGATGGAGACGTCGTCGGCGAAGAACTCCACCCGGTCGACCGCGACGTCGTCATTGGCCAGCGCGCTGACCCCGATCGCGGTGCCTTCGATGATGCGCACCCCGACGAACGGCGCGGTGAGCTGCACCTCGGGCGGCTGCTCGTCGTCCAGGCGGACGATGGTGATCGGCGCGGATGGGGTCTGGTTGGGCCCGTTGTCGTGGGCCACCGCCACCACCGGCAGCTCGGCCCGGCCGTCGCCCGCGGGCAGCCGCCAGGCGAAGACGTAGGGCGCGTTCGAGTCGCTGCCGACCACCTCGCCCCCGACCAGGAAGTCGACCCGCCGCACGCCCAGGTCGTCGTTGGCCTCGGCGGTGAAAGTGACCGAGGTGCCCTCGGGGAACTCGGCCCCGTCGAGCGGGTTGGTCAGCACCACCTGGGGCGGCTCGTCGATCGGGACCTCGACCTCGAGCGCCACGATCTGATCGTGCTCGACGATCTCGCCCGCGGTCTCGACGACGATCTGCCCGTTCTGGGGGCTGATCACCCGCACCCGGAAGCCGCCTTCGGGCACGAAGCGCAGCGTGCGGCGGCCGATGGCGTCGGTGCGCCCGGCCCCGGCGAAGAAGGCCCCCAGCGCGTCCCGCTGGATCTGCACCGCGGCGTCGGCCACCGGGCGGCCGTCGCTGTAGGTGACGACCATCTGCACCTCGCCCAGCGGGATGAGCTGGAGGTCCTGCTCGGTGACCTCGAACGCCTCGACGCTGACGTCGGCGCTGCTCCAGATGCCGGTGTTGGGCTCGCGGGCCCGCACCGAGAAGTCGCCCAGCGGCATGTCGAAGAAGGTGTAGCGCCCGCCGGTGTCGCTGCGCCCGCGGCGGTCGGTGCCGTCGCCGACGATGCGGGTCTCGACCTCGACCGCCGGCTGGCCGCCGCCGGTGAGCACGTTGCCCGCCACGCCGCCGGTGGGGATGATCTCCAGCTCGGCCTCGGCGACCTCGCCGGCGACCACGTTGACGAAGCCCTCGCCGGTCAGCGGGGTGCCGCCGGGGATGGGCACGGTCGCCACGAGCCGGTAGTTGCCCGGGGGCACGCCGGTGAAGACGAAGCGCCCGTCGACGGCGATGTTCGCGTTGGCGGTGCCGGCCAGCGGCCCCCCGGACATGCCCACCGCGCCGGTGCTGACGACGTTGCCGTCCGGCCGGCGCACCACGCCGACGACCAGCCCGGTGTTGTTGAAGACGATGTCCTGCTCGGCGGTGGCGGTCGCCTCGGGGAAGGCGCCCACGAACAGCGGCGAGTCGATGGCGGTGACCGGGTGGCGGGCGAAGACCTCGAAGTCGGCCGCCGGCACCGGCACGTTGTTGCCGTTGCCTCCGAGCCGGGCGTTGATCCGATAGACCCCGTCGTCGCCGCCGGTGAAGGCGAACGTGCGCCCGAAGATCGGGTGTCGGCTCTTCCACGTCACCCGGCTGCGGGGGATGGTCGTCTCGCCGTCGCCCTCGAACACCGCGCCGCTGACGCTCGCGTCGAGCGGGGGCAGGGGGTCGACGAAGCCGGCGCCGCCCAGGTCGAAGTTGGCGATGCTCAGGCGATCTTCGTCGGTCAGCCCGACGAGGGCCTCGGGGGCCGGCTGCTCGAGGCGCTCGGCGGCGGCCCGGGCCCCGAGGGCGTCGAGCTGCTGCACGCCGAAGTGCATCAGCGACACCGTCTGCCCCGGCTGGAGCGTCACCCGGGTCCAGGTCGTGGCGAGCTGCCCGTAGGTGCTGGCCCCGTCGAGCACGAAGCCGCCCTCACCGGCGCCGATGGCCCCGCCGAGGCCGTCGAAGACCACCGCCGCGGTCGGCTGGTTGCCCGACACGAAGGGGTCGAGGTCCACCCGGTCGTCGATCACCACCCACCGGTCGGCGTCGTCGCCCGCGTCGGGGCCCACCGAGATGAAGGCGTCGCCGCTGCTGCTCAGGTTGAGCTGCGGGGGATCGGTGAAGGTGAACCCGCCCTCGGTGCGGGTGGTGAACTGGAAGTGGGTCCGGATCTGCACGTCGACCTCGACCACGTCGGCGGTCGGGTTGCGCAGCACCTCGACGAAGCGCACGAAGTAGCCGTCGCCCGGCACGTACACCCGGCGGGTGACCTGGAGCCCGTCGGGCCCGCTGCCCGGCAGCGAGAGCTGCCGCCCGTCCAGCTCGATGCGGCCGCCCTGGCCGGCGAACGCCTCGTAGTCCTGGGGCCCGTCCGACGGCCGCATGTAGAGCAGGAACCCGCCGCTGTTCAGCCCGCCGTCGCCCCGGAACACGTTGCGGGTGCCGTTGCGGATCGAGCCGTCCTGGTGGATGGCGAAGTCGAAGTTGTTGGCGTCGTACACCCGGGTCAGCCGGGGGTTGGTGTTGGACGGCGGCCCGCCGCCCGGCCCCGGCGGAGGCGGCGGGATGAAGTTCTCGTCCATCTGGATATCGAGGGTGACCACCTCGCCGTCGGCCAGGATCTCGCCCGCCGCGGCGCCCGCCTGGCGCAGATCGCGCAGGCTGGCGTTGACCGTGAACCGCCCCTCGGGCACCCCGTCGATCAGGTACGTGCCGTCGGCCTCGGTGTTGGCGAAGCGCCGCGGGGCCCCGGGCACCACGCTGTCCAGCGTCACCGCCGCCCCGCTCGCCGGCGTGCCGTCGGCCTCGAGCACCGTGCCCCGCACCGCGCCGGTGCCGATGATCACGATGTCCCGCTCGACGACCTCGGCGTGCGCGGCCAGCGCGATGTCGGCCTCCTGGCCCCGGCGGGCGCCGGTGGCGTCGAACGCTTCGAGGGTGAACGGCCCGTTGGCCACCGGCACCAGATCGAAGCGGAAGCGGCCCACCGCGTCGGTCGTGCTCTCCCGCCCGCTGGGCGACAGCCGCACCCGGATGCCGCGCACCGCGGTCACCCCGTCCGGTCGCAGCACGCGCCCGGTGATGCTGCCCGCGCTCTCCAGCCGCAGCTCGAGGGCCACCTCTTCGCCGGCCAGCACGTTGGACTCGATGGCCCCCGCCAGCCCCGACAGCGGCTCGACCGCCGACAGCGCGAACGGCCCGGCCAGCACCTCTTCGAAGAGCACCTGCCCCGCCTCGTCGGCGATGGCCTCGAACCGCTGGTCGAAGTCGCCCCGGGCGTCGAGGGTCACCCGGGCCCCGGGCGCCGGCGCGCCGCCCGCGTCGAGCACCGTCACCCGCACCGTGCCCAGCCCGAGCAGCGTCACGTCGGCCTGCACCTCGGCGTCGGGCTCGACGAGGTTGACCACCCGCTGCCCGCGATCGGGCGTCTCGGGGTGGGCCGCGGTGAGCGTGTAGCGCCCCAGCGGCAGCCCGTCGAAGCGGAAGATCCCGTCCCCGTCGGCCTCGACCGTGCGCCCCCCGGGGCTGACCGTCACCCGGGCCCCGGGCACCGGCGTCTCGGCGTCCGACTCGAGCACCGCGCCCACGATGCGCCCCGCGCCGCGCAGGGTCACCGTGACCCGGGCCACGTCGCCCTCGAAGTCCACGTTGCCCTGAGCCACGCCGGCCAGCCCGGTCACCGGATCGACCGCGGTCAGCTCGAACGGCCCCACGAAGATGCCCGGGATCGAGAAGCCGCCCCCGTTGTCGGTGACCACCTCGGCCGATCCGCCGAACGGGCTCTGGCTGCGCAGCGTGACCCGGGCGCCGGGTACCAGCGCCCCGCCGCCCGTCTCGACGATGCCCGCCACCCGGCCTTTGCCGAGGAAGCTCACGTCCGCCGGCACGACCTGGTTGGTGCCGGTGATCGCCGCCGTCGTGCGCCCCCGGTTGCCCGCGCCGTCGAACGCCTCGACGGTGTAGACCCCCAGCGGGATGAAGTCGAAGCGGAAGCGGCTGAAGTCGTCGGTCGTCGCCTCGAGCCGCACCGGCCCCCGCAGGATCACCGAGACCCCCGGACCGACCGGCCCCCCGTCCCGCCCGAAGACCGATCCCTGGATCGTGCCCGAGGCCGACAGCCGCACGTCGATCTGCACCGAGTCGTCCTCGGCGAGCTGCCCGAACGCCCGGCCGCGCAGGCCGGTGCGGGGGTCGGTGGCGATGACGGTGATCGCGCCCTCGTCGAAGCGCTGGAAGAGATACTGCCCGGCGGCGTTGGCGTTGACCCCCCGCTCGTCCTCGCCGACGGTCACCACCACCCGGGCCCCGGGCACCGGCTCGCCTCGCGGGGAGAGGATCGTGCCGCCCACCGCGCCCCGCACCGCCCGCAGCCGGACCGTGCCCACGTCGGTGACGCCGCCCGGCACCGGCTCGACCCGCCGCGACTTGCCGTCGAGCACGACCCCGTCCCGCAGCAGGCGCACATTGGCCCGCAGCGGGCCGCCGTCGACGACGACCCCGGGGATCGCGAAGGCGCCGGTCACGTCGGTGAAGCCCTGGAAGCGATCTTCGACGAGCACCACCGCGCCCTCGACCGCCGCGCCGTCGGGATCGATGACCTGCCCGCCCACCGTGGTCGTCTCGTCGGGCGACAGCGGATCCAGATCGAAGTCGATCTCCGCTCCGTCGCCGATGCCGTCGCCGTCGCTGTCGAACGCCGCCGGATCAGTCCCGATGCGCAGCTCCTCGCCGTCGAGCAGCCCGTCGCCGTCGCTGTCGGCGTCGCGGGGGTCGAGGCCCCGGTTCACCTCGTCGCCGTCGAGCAGCCCGTCGCCGTCGCTGTCGGCGATGCCCGGCGCGGTCGCCGCGGCGAACTCCTGCACGTTGTCCAGCCCATCCAGATCGCCGTCGAGCAGCGCGTCGGTGGGGTCGTCGGGGTCGAGCCCGTTGGCCAGTTCGAAGTCATCGGGCAGGCCGTCGCCGTCGCGGTCGTTGGGGATGCGGATGCGCAGCCGCAGGCTGCCGCTGATGCCCTCGTTCTGGGCCCGGATGATCACGTCGCCCCGGCGCAGCGGCGTCACCAGCCCCTGGGGGGAGACGGTGGCGATCCGGGTGTCGGACGAGGTCCAGACCGTGCCCGAGGACGCGCTGCTCAGGTCGACCAGCCGCCCGTTGGGCATCTCGGCGATGGCCATCATCGAGCGGGGCGTATCGGGGTCGACCAGGGTGGTCTCGTCCAGCTCGGCGTAGACCCGGATGCGGGCCGGCAGGGGCACGAACTGGTCGAAGAAGATGGGCACCTTCTCCGGCTCGACCGCCAGATCGAGCAGGGGCGAGGCGCCGAGCAGCAGCCGGCCCTCGCGGGTGCAGACCGCCCGGATGCGGGAGCGGATGCCCGCCTCGAACGGCACGTTGGGGATGGCGAAGCTGCCGTCGGGGTTCACCCGGGCGGTGCGGTTGGCCATGTTGACCGTGCACCGCCCGTCGAGCCCGACGACCTCACCATCGATCCGGATCCCGTCTGCGGAGGGCGGGTTGACGATCTGCGCTCCGGCCGTCGAGGCCACCAGCAGGCCGCCGAGCCACCACCCGATCATCCGACGCATGTGCGACTCCCCCAGTCGGCTTGCAGCCGGCGCGAGGGCCGGCCCGCGGTCTCCACCGCGGTCGCATTATGCTCCACTAGGAATGTTACATCCAGTCACTCTGGGCGTGCCTGGGCGGTTGATGTTCGATGCGCACATTGTCTTACATATCGCATATTTGGCGAGAGCCGGGCCCCGACGAGCGCGCCTCGGGCCCGCGCGCGGAGCGGCCGGGTCGCCAGGGCGGGGAAAACCATTGCAACAACCGGGTTTCAGTGGGTTTTCAGCTCCGCGGACGCGCGCGGGCAACCCGAGGTGGTCAATCATGACGGATGAGTCTGGTCTGGCGCCGGGTCAGGCTATCGACCGGCTCTATGGCAGTTATCGGCAGCGCCCGGGGTCCGGGGCCGCCCCCGGCGCAGCCGGTCAAGGCGACCTCCGGCGGAGTCAGGAGCCCCCCGACGCCCGGCGCGCCGATGGCCGCCCCATGCGCTCTGCGGCGCGCCGGGCGGCCGTCGGGGTCGAACCCGATTGACACGGGGGGGCCGCACGCGGTGGACTCGTGCGCGAGGGGACTGCGTCAGGGGAGCGTCGCAATGGCGACGAAGACCGTGCTTTTCACCGGTGCCTCCAGCGGCATCGGGCGCGCGACATCTTTGCATCTGGCTCGAAGTGGTTGGCGGGTCTACGCCGGTGTGCGCAAGGACGCCGACGCCGACTCACTCGCCGCCGACGCCGACAGCACCGGGGGCCATCTGATCCCGGTGAAGCTCGACGTCACGAAGCCGGACCACATCGAGGCGGCGATCGATCGGATCGGCGGCGAGGCCGATCACCTCGACGCCCTCGTGAACAACGCCGGCATCTTCGCCGAGGTCCCGCTCGAGGTGCTGCCCCTCGACGAGCTGCGCAAGCTGTTCGACGTCAACGTCTTCGGGGCGATGGCGGTGACCCAGGCAGCCCTGCCCCTGCTGCGGGCCGGCCCGGGGCGGGTGGTGATGGTCAGCTCGATGGCCGGCCGGGTGTCGTTCCCCATCGCCGGGGGCTACTGCGCCAGCAAGTTCGCCCTCGAGGCGCTCAGCGCCGCCCTGCGCATGGAGATCGCCGGCCAGGGCATCGCGGTGAGCGTCATCAACGTCGGGACCTACGCCACCGCCGCGTGGCGCAAGGGGGCCGACGTGGGCTCCGAAGTGCTCGAGCTGCTCGACGAGCACCAGAAGGACCTCTACGCCGACATGATCGTCGAGGCCCGGCGCATCAACGGCGACTTCCTGCAGCAGGCCAACCCCATGGATCGGGTGGTGAGCACCATCGAGCGGGCCCTGAGCGACGCCAGCCCTCGGCGGCGCTACGTCGCCGGCGCCGACGCCCGCCGGGTCGAGCTGGCCCGGCTGCTGCCCGACGGCCTGCGCGAGCGGCTGGTGATGAAGCAGCTCGGGCTGGGCTGAGCGCCGACCCGCCGACGACCGGAGGCCGTATGCACCGCCGGCTGCGCCGTCCGCTGGCCCCCCTCTCGCTGATCGGCCTGGCGCTGCTCGCGGCCGGCTGCGACGACGGCGACGCGCAGCCCGACCCCATCGCCGACGCCGCGCCCGATGCGATCCTCGACGCCATGTCCGACGCGCTCGACGCGGCCCCCGACGGCGACGGCCCCCCGGGGGACGCCGCCCCCGACGCGATCCCCGACGCCGCGCTGCCCCCGTGCCCGGCTCCGGTGCCGCCGGAGGAGGCCACCCGCCGGGTCGGCCCGCTCGACGACGGGGGCTACCTGACCCCCGGCGGCCGCGTCGCCCGCAGCCTGGGGCCCGACACCCGCATCGAGGGCTTCCCCACCGATCTGCTCGTCGATCCCCGGGGCCGGGTGGCCTGGGTCACCAGCGCCAGCCGCGACGACCGGACCCTGGTCGTCGTCGACCTGCTCACCCTCGAGATCCGCCAGCGCGTGGTCCGCGACGAGTCGCATTACGGGCTGGCCGTCGATCCCGAGGCGACCGTGCTCTACGCCTCGGCCGGCGACACCGAGCGGGTCGACCGCTTCCCCATCGCCGAGGACGGCGCCGTCGGCGAGCCCGAGGGCCTCGACGTCGGCGGCTACCCCGCCGGGCTGGCGCTCTCGGCCGACGGCGCCCGGCTGTGGGTCGCGCTCTTCGACGGCGGCGAGCTGGTCGAGGTCGACACCGCCGCCTGGCAGGTCACCCGGCGCCTCGAGATGCCCGGCGCCTTGTGGGACGTCGTCCGCATCCCCCGCCTCGGCCTGATCTACGTCAGCGATCTGGCCGGCGAGACGCTGCGGGTCGTCGACCCCGAGGTCTGGGCCATCGTCGACGAGATCGCCGCGCCCACCTCGCCGGCCGGCCTCGCGGTGCACCCCGACGGCAGCCGCCTGTGGGCCGCCGTCTCGGGGGCCGACGCGGTGCTCACCGTCGACCCCACCGACGCCTCGGTCATCGGCTGGACCCCCGCCGCGGGCGACGACTGGACCGACGCCGACGGCCAGCCGCTGCCCAACTCCAACGTCAACGCGCTGGCCTACGACCCCGCCACCGACCGCCTCTACGCCAGCCGGGGCGCCGACAACGCCATCTCGGTCTTCGCCGCCGACGACATGGCTCTGCTCGGCGCGCTGCCCACCCCGTGGTACCCGACCGACGTGGCGCTGATCCCCGGCGGGGGCACGCTGTTGAGCCTCGAGGGCAAGGGCCGCGGCGCCGGGCCCAACGAAGGGCAGGGGGTCAAGGACCGCCTCGCCGGCAGCATCTCGGCCATCGCGCTCGATGACGTCGATCTGGCCGAGGCCACCGCCATCGCCCGCGAGGGCTACGCCCGCCCGGCGACCGTCTTCCCCTACGCCTGCGACGAAGGCCGCTTCCCGATCCCGACCCGGCCCGGCATGCGCTCGCCCATCGAGCACGTCATCCTCATCGTCAAAGAGAACAAGACCTTCGACTGCGTCTTCGGCGACCTCGACGACCTCGACGTGACCACCGACCCGGCCAACCTGCGCTGGGGCGAGGCCTTCACCCCCAACGCCCACGCCATCGCCCGCGAGTTCTGCATCGTCGACAACTTCTACACCGAGGTCGCCAACTCCGATCAGGGCCACATCTTCCTCACCTCAGCCCACATGACCGAGTACGTCGAGCGCATCTGGACCGAGAAGACCCGCACCGATCGCTTCGGCGGCTTCCAGGTCCTCGACCCGGCCATCCCCGACAAGGGCAACGTCTTCAGCCACCTCGCCGACAACGGGATCGACATCCGGATCTTCGGTGAGATCGTGGGCATGTTCGCCCCGCTCGCCGCCGGCGGGCGGGTCGTGCTGCTCAGCGATCTGGGGTGGCCCGGGGGCCCGGTCACCAACTACAGCGTCACCGATGAGGCCAAGGCCCGGCACTTCATCGCCCAGACGATCGAGGCCGGGCGGCTGCCCGCGTTCAGCTACGTCCTGCTGCCCAACGACCACACCAACGGCACCGACCCCGGCCGGCCGACGCCGGAGTCGATGGTCGCCGACAACGACTACGCGATGGGGCTGATCGTCGAGGCGCTCGCCGCCTCGGACTATTGGCGCAAGTCAGTGGTCATCGCGGTCTACGACGACACCCAGAGCTGCGAGGATCACATCGACGGCCACCGCTCGGGCCTGCTCGTCGCCGGCCCCTGGGTCCGCCGGGGGCACGTCAGCCACGTGCACGGCTCCTTCCTGTCGATCATCACCACCGTCAACCGCATCCTGGGGGTCCCGCCCATCGGCCGCCCCGACGCCAGCGCGCTGCCGCTGTGGGACTGCTTCACCGGCGAGCCCGACCCGACGCCCTACACCGCGCGGCCGCGCAGCGTCCCCCCCGAGGTCAACCCCGACGACGCGCCGGGGGCCGAGCAGTCGGCCCGTATGGACTGGCGCAGCCCCGACCGCAACCCGGGGCTGGGGGTCATCCTCGACAGCTACCGGCTGTACAAGATGGGGCGCATCACCAAGGCCGAGGCCCAGCGGCGCATCGACCTCGGGCCGGGGGACGCCGAAGACTGGGACGACGCGATCGAAGAGTCGAAGGCAGAGACCACCGCCTTCGACGCCGACCTCGCCCGCTATCAGCGGTGGCGCGCCGATCGTGGCCTGCCGCCCATCGAGCTGTTCGGGGCGAAGCCACCTCCACCCTGACCCGCCGAGCCGCGCCGGATCGCGCCCCCGGCCGCGGCTTCACCCTCCGGGCGCGGGAGTCACCCATGGCATCCGGTGCGTTCCCTTCGGTCTCACCCCACGGCGATCTGGAGCCGATATTCGACGACATCTGGCGGGTGCAGGGCTCGGTGAGCCTGTCCCCCCCGCCGATGCGCTTCAGCCGCAACATGTTCGTGGTGCGCCACGACGGCGCGCTGACCTTGATCAACACCGTCCGCCTCGACGACCGCCGGCTGGCCGACCTCGACGCGCTCGGCGAGGTGAAGCACATCATCCGCATCGCCGGCTTCCACGGCATGGACGATCCCTTCTACAAGCACCGCTATCAGGCGACGGTGTGGTGCGTGAAGGGCATGGCCTACGCCAAGGGCTTCGACGCCACCAAGACCGCCCCCGACGACGGCTACTTCCACCCCGACGAGATCGTGGAGGCCGGCGCCGAGCTGCCGCTGCCCGGGGCTGCGCTGCACGTCAT
The DNA here is from genome assembly GCA_030426085.1 of bacterium. Taxonomy (GTDB): domain Bacteria; phylum Myxococcota_A; class Bradymonadia; order UBA7976; family UBA1532; genus JACKDM01. The sequence continues at coordinate 106,837 of JAUHYW010000018.1, forward strand.
CGGGGGCAAGGTGCCCGAGGGCGTGCTGCGCCTCGACCGGGAGGGCGGCGTCCTGATCACCGGCGACGCCCTCCAGAACTGGGATCGCACCGACGAAGGCTTCAACTGGCCGGCCCGCATCGTGATGCGGCTCATGGGCTTCATCAAACCGCACAACGTCGGCCCCGGCTGGCTCAAGGGGGCCGGCCCCGATCGGGCCGCGCTGCGGGCGCTGCTCGACCTCGACTTCGAACACGTCCTGCCGGGTCACGGCACCCCGGTGATCGGCGGCGCCCGCGAGAAGTACCGCCCGGTCATCGAGCGCGTCACCGGGACGACATGAGAGGCATGACATGAAAACGCCCGAGGGACAGACCTCGTTCTACGATGACTACGCCGACTGGTGGCTGCTGCTGTCACCGGTCGAAGACTACGCCGACGAGGCGGCGAGCTACCTCGAGCTGCTGCGACGCCACGGGCCGGTGAAGAGCGTCCTCGAGCTGGGCAGCGGTGGGGGCAACGTGGCGTGGTACCTCAAGCGCCACGCCGACCTCACCCTGGTCGACCTGTCGCCGGCGATGCTCGCCGAGAGCCGAAAGCTCAACCCCGAGTGTGAACACATCGCCGGCGACATGCGCGACCTGCGCCTCGATCGCACCTTCGACGCGGTCTTCGTGCACGACGCCATCGGCTTCATGACATCCCGGGCCGACCTCGAAGCGGCGATGCGCACCGCCTTCGTGCACCTGAAGCCGGGCGGCGCGGCCGTCTTCTGCCCCGACTTCGTCGAAGACGACTTCGTGCCCTACACCGACTGCGGCGGCGAGGACGGCGCCGACGGGCGGGCGCTGCGCTACCTCGAGTGGGTCGACGACCCGACGCCGGGCGATGGCAAGGTCCGGTGGGTCTTCCAGTTCGTCATGCGCCACGCCGACGGCCGGATCGAGACGCTGCTCGACGACGGGGAGGGGGGCCTGTTCTCCGAGGCGCAGTGGCTCGACGCGCTGCGCGCGGTGGGGTTCGAGGCCGACATCCACCGCAACCCCGCGCCCGAGAATACGCCGGGGGAGGGGCCGCCGGGGCAGGTGCAGTTCGTGGCCCGCAAGCCCTGAGCGGGCCGCCGGGCAGAAACCTCTTGCGCCGGACTTCGATGTTCATCTAATTAGATGCCCGTCTGATTAGACGAACATCGAAGGAGGTGCCCCATGCCCGCCGAGATCGCCACCCTGGTCGCGTTCTTCAAGGTCCTCGCCGACGCCACCCGCCTGCGCATCGTCGGCCTGCTCGCCGTCGAGGAGCGCAGCGTCGACGAGCTGGCCACGCTGGTCGAGGTCCGCCCGCCGACCGTGTCCCATCACCTGTCCAAGCTCAAGAAGCTGGGCCTCGTCTCGGTGCGCAGCGAGGGCAGCACCCGCTGGTATCGGCTCGAGATCGAGGCCGTCGAGCGCCTCGCCCGCGAGGTGCTCGCCGGTGAGGGCCTGACGAGCATCGGCGACGAGGTCGAGGCCGCCGCCGAGGACGCCTACGCGCTCAAGGTGATGCAGACCTTCATGGAGGGTGATCGCATCACCCAACTCCCCCGGCAGTGGCGCAAGAAGATGGTGCTCGTGCGCTACGTGGCTCAGCAGTTCGAGCCCGATCGGACCTACACCGAGCCCGAGGTCAAGGCGGTCATCGCCCCGATCCACGCCGATCACGTCACCCTGCGTCGGCTGCTCGTCGACGTGGGTTGGATGGTGCGGGACAAGGCCGGCCGCGAGTACCGGCTGAACCCCGAGCGGGTGGCGGAGTTGTAGTCGATGCCATCGCCGAGCCATCGCTGAGCCATCGCCCATCCGATCGCGCACCGCGTCAGGGGTGGGCGATGACCATCAGGCTCGGCGCCCGGTCGAGCGCGCAGCGCAGGCAGTCGTCCACCGTCATGGGATCGAGCGCGGCGAAGCTCTCGTCGAGCACGACCAGATCCGATCGCTGCAACAGCGCCCGGGCCAGGAAGACCCGGCTGCGCTCCCCGTGGCTGAGCTGCCACCCCGTCTCGCCCACCTGCTGCCGCAGGCCGCCCGGCATGCGATCGATCAGCGGCCCCAGCCCCAGCCCCCGGGCGGTCTCTTCGGCCTCGGCCAGATCGGCCGGGCTCGGGGGCCACGCCCGGCCGAGCAGCAGGTTGAACGCCAGCGACCCCCCGAAGACGTGGTTGTCGTGGAACTGCGGCGCCGCCGCGATGCGCCGCCGCCAGCCGCGGGGGCCCAGCGTGCGGTGATCGTAGCCGTCGAGCAGCACCAGCCCCGACTGGGGCTGGCGCAGGCCGGTGAGCACCGCCGCCAGCGTCGACTTGCCCCCGCCCGACGGCCCCTGGATCAAGAGCCGGGCGCCCCGCCGGATCGAGACATCGCACCCGTCGAGCACCGCCGGGCCGTCGGGGCGGTAGCGATAGCTCAGGTCGCGGGCGTCGAGCAGGGTGGGGGACTCACGCCTCCCATCTCGGCCCAGCGCCAGCGGGTCGCCCGCCGGCTGCGTGCGCCGGGCAGCCCGGAAGAGCGGCCCCACGACTCGCCACGCGATGACCGCCCGGCCGATGCGATCGAGCCCCATGCCCAGCGTCGCCAGGGCCCCACCCGCCAGCAGCACCCCGCCCACCGACACCGCGACCGCCGCCGACGAGGCCCCCGCCACGAAGGCCGGGGCCAGCGCGGCGATGCCCACCGCGAGCCACGCTCGACCCATCACCCCCAATGGCACCGCCATGGCATCCAGCCGGCGGGCGTCGGCCAGATAGGCCGCCAGCGCCCGGTCCTCCTCGCCGTGCAGATCGGTCGCCTGCATCAGCCGGGTGCGGTGCCCCACCATCCGGGCCACCAGATCGTCGACCAGCGCCAGCCGGGCCGTGGTCCACCGCGCTTGCCGTCGGTAGTGCACGACCGCCAGGATCACGACGACCCCGGCGAAGACCCCCAGCGCGGCGACGTGCGCCGCGCCGCCCGCGCCCAGGCTCAGGACCACCCCGGCGAAGACCAGATCGACCACCGCCATCACCGATCCGAAGGCCAGCCCCAGGGCGCCGGCCTCGATGGTGTCCGACTCGAACACCTGGGCCATCAGCCCGCCGACGCCCTTGCCCCGCATCGCGTCGGGGTCGACCCGCAGCGCGCCGAGCAGCAGCCGCTTCTTGAGCAGCACCCCCACGCCGGTCGACAGCCGGGCCCGGGCCCACTGCGCGCGCAGCGAGAGCGGCACCATCGTCAGCAGCATCAGCACCCACGCCGCGACGGCCGCCATGCCCAGGCGCCCGTCGAGCGCGCCGTCGCCGATGAGGACCCAGCCGACCAGCCCGATCGTCAGGTGCGCCAGGTGGGCCAGCCCGAAGGCCAGCGCGTGGCGGCCGAGGCGGGCGTCCCGGGCCTGACGGATCAGCGGCGCGTCGGGCGCGGCCCGCACGAGCCACGCCTCGCCCACCGGCGCGTCGTGGAAGGCCCGGCGCACGATGGCCCGCTCGGCCCGCGCCCGCCGCCGCCCGCGCAGCCCGACCCCGTCGAGCAGCGCCACGAAGCCCGGCGCGCCCAGCGTCAGCACCCGTCGGCGCAGGCGGGCGGTCAGGGCGGCTCGCGGGACCCGGCGCACCCGGCGGTCGGGGGTCAGCAGGCGCAGCCGCGACCCGCCGGCCCCCACGATCGCGAAGACCCCGTCGGCGCAGCGCACCAGCGCCGGGCCGCCGCGGGCCAGCAGCCCGTCGACGTCGCCGAAGCCGGCGTCGACCGGCTCGACCTCGACCCCCAGCGGCTCGGACAGCGCGTCGAGCCACGGCCCGTCGGGCACGCCGGATGGGCGGGTGGGGGCCGCCGCGGGCGCCGCCAGCTTCGTGATCGCCGCGAGCGCGTGCAGCGCGTCGCCCAGATCGGCCGGATCCCAGGCCAGCGTCGAGAGATCGAGCGCCATCACGCCGCCTCCCGGGCATCGCCCGGCGCCCGCAGCCGGCCGCCTTCGAGCCACCGATGCTGCCAGCGGTCGTCGCCCCAGATGGCCCGGTTGCGGGCCTCGGCCGCGATCAGCTCGGCGTAGCGCCCGCCCCGCTGCGCGAGCGTCGCCGGCGGGCCGTCCTCGACCACCCGCCCGCCGTCGAGCACGATCACCCGGTCGAAGTCGGCCGTCTCGGCCAGATCATGGGTCACGCACAGCAGCGTCGCCCCGGCCCAGTGCTCGCGGGCCCGTCGCATCAGCCGCGCCCGCCGGGGCCGGTCGAGCCCCCGGAACGGCTCGTCGAGCAGCGCCAGCCCCGCGTCGGGCCGCCCCAGCGCCCGGGCCAGCCGCACCCGCTGCCCCTCGCCGCCCGACAGCAGCCCGCCGCCCTCGCCCAGCGGGCTCTGCAAGCCCGCCGGCAGCCGCCCCAGCAGCGGGCGCAGCTCGGCCGCGTCGAGCACCGCGCCGGGCGAGGCCGCCTCGGCCCCATAGCGCAGGTTGTCCAGCAGGCTGCGGTTCCAGATGTACGTCGCCGGATCGACCCACGCCGTGCGGGCCCGCAGCGCCCCGACGCCCGCGGACAGCGGCGCGCCGTCCACCCGGATCTCACCCGCCGCCGGCCGGCGCAGCCCCGCGATCAGCCCCACGAGGCTCGACTTGCCGGCCCCCGAGCGCCCCACCAGCGCGACGTGCTGCCCGGCGGGGATCGCGAGGTCGACGCCATCCAGGATGGTCGCGCTGCCCGCCTTGAGGGTCACCCCCGCCAGCTCGATCGCGACCGGCCCCGTCGCCTGCGCGCCCTCGGCGATACCCGCCGAGTCGCTCTCGGGCGCGTCCAGCGGCTCGATGATGCGCAGCGCCTGATTGCGCACGCCGGGCCACGCCTGGAGCGCGTCGACCAGCGCCCGGGCTCGCCCGGGCAGCGCCAGCCCCCACCACACCAGCAGCAGCACGCCCCGGGTGTCGGTCGCCCGCGACAGGTGATCCCACAGCAGCCAGCCGACGACCCCCGCCCCGGCGACCCCCAGGACGCCCTCGACCACCAGCGCCAGCCGCTCCCGGCTCAGCGCGGCGTCGGCCCACTCGGTCAGCAGCCCCTCGTGCCGCCGGCGCATCGCCCGCTGCCCGCCGTGGGTCCGGATCGCCGAGAGCCCCAGCAGCGCGTCGAGGCTGTAGCGGGTCAGCGCGCCGGCGTGGGTCCGCAGGCGCAGGTCGCGCTCGGCGAGCACCGGGACCGAGGCCAGCGGCAGCAGCAGGCCCACCGCGACCGTCGCGCAGACCACCGGCCACAGCCCGGGGTCGAGCCAGATCACCGCCGCCGCCGTGAAGAGCAGCCCCGCCGCCGACCGGATCACCTGCGCGCCCAGACCGGGCAGCGTGCGCAGCGCGTCGATGCCGTGGGCCCGCTCGGCCAGATCGGAGAGCGGGCGGCTGTCGAGGTAGCGCAGCGTCAGCCGGGGCAGCTTGGCCCGGAACGCCACCCGGACCCGCATCTCGACCCGCCGCCCCATGCGCAGCAAGCCCACCGTCAGCGGGAGCTCGAGGGCCAGAGCGGCGGCGAAGAAGGCGATGAGCGCCCCCAGCGCCGCCAGCCGCTGCTCGGCGGGGCCGACGACGTCGAGGATGTCGACCAGCCCCCGCAGCAGCGTCGCCTCGCCCACGGTGACCGCCGCGCTGACGAGCAGGCCCAGGCCCACCATGACCGGAGTCAGCGCGCCCTCGGCCCACATCTGGCCCACGATCGCGCGCAGCGGCCGGGGGGTGGGGGCGCTCAGCGTGTCGGCCAGCGCCTGGCGGGCCTCGGGGTCGTCGATGCCATCGCCCGACGTGTCTGCTTCGTCCGGGGTGGGAGCCGGCGTGGTATCCGAGCCATTCGGGATGCCATCTGACATGCCATCGGAATTGCCATGGGCGTCGGTCCGCAGCCCCCGGGCCCGCACCAGCACCGCCCCCCGCATCTGGATCCGGCCGCCGTCCAGCGGCAGCGCCGACCACATCTCCAGCGGCACCGTGACCCGGCCCTCGCTCAGCCCCTCGGCCAGCGCCCGGATGGCCTGCTCGGCCTCCGACCCCCGCCGCAGCGCGCCGTCGCCCACCAACTGGCCCACCATGCGGGTCGCCGCGTCGAGCGCCGCCCAGCGCCCGGGCCCCGGATCCCCGTCGGCCCACGCGAGCACATCGCCCGCCGCCTCCAGCTCAGCCAGCCGCCCGGCCAGCGCGCGCCGGCCCCCGGGCCCCGCCGCGTAGGCCCGCCAGGCGTCCCCCGGCGCCGGCATGTCGTGCACGTACAGCCAGCGTCGCACCGCCTCGGCCCGCATCCACCGCCGGCCGACCGCCGGATCCATCACCTGCACCCGGTCGCCCACCCGGCGCCACAGCACCACGAAGTGCCGGGCCCCGTCGGGCTGCACGACCACCGCAATACACGGCAGCCCCTCGCGCAGCACCCGATCGGGGGCCATCAGCGTCTGCTCGACCGCCAGCCCCAGCGCCCGGGCGACGTCCTCGACCCGGTCGATCGAGGTGCCGTCCACGTCGGTCTGGCACGCCGCCCGCAGCCGATCCACGCCGGCCCGCAGGCCGAAGCCGCCCAGCAGCGAGGCCAGCGCCGCCGGACCGCAGTCCATGGCCGAGGTGCCCACCGTCTCCGGGATCCGCCGGCGCATCAGCGGCCCCCTCCGTCGCCCGCGTCGACCGCGGCCGCCTCGGGCTGCACCGCCCGCCCCAGCGCCGCCAGCAGCATCTCGAGCGGCGCGATCTGCTCGACCTCGATCTCGAGCTGCCCGGTCAGCCCGTGCTGCAGCGGCACGTCGTGGGCCTCGCCGGGGGCCAGCTCGACCCGCAGCCAGCCGTCGGACGCCTCGGCGGCGACCCCGGTGACCGTGGCCTCGACCACCCCGTAGCGGGTCCAGGGGAAGCCGTCGACCCGCAGCCGGGCCCGCTGCCCGACCCGCACCCGGCCCAGGGCCCGGGCCGCCGGGACGCGGGCGACGATCCGCAGATCGCCCGGGCCGACGATCGTGCCCAGCCGCGCGCCGGGGGCCAGCACCGCGCCGACGCCCCGGGGGTCGACCGCCGCGATCCGCCCCGCGGCCGGCGCGCGCACGGTGGTTGCCTCCAGATCGCCCCGCAGCCGGGCCAGGCGGGCTTCGGCCTGCTCGATCTCGGCGTCCAGCGTCGCCTGCTCGGCGTCCATGCCCGCCAGCGCCGCGTCGCGCTCGGCCGCCGATCGGGTCCGCTCGGCCCGCAGGCGGCTCACCTGCTCGGCCTGCTCCCGGGCCTCGGCCCGCGCCCGCCGCTCGGCCGCCCGCAGCCGCTCGACCTCGGCCGACGACGCCACCGCTCGCGCCGCCAGCTCGGCCGCCCGATCGGCCTCGGCCCGGGCCAGCCGATGGGCCGCGCGGGCCGCGTCCAGGCGGGCGCGGGCCTCGGCGATGCCCGCCGCGTCGGCCGCCGCTGCCGGCTCCAGCGCCGCCGCCCGGGCCGCCCGCTCGCGGATCCGGGTCACCCGGCGGGCCCGCAGCCCGGTCAGCGCCGCCTCGGCCTCGGCCAGCGACAGGCGCAGCGGCCCGTCGTCCAGCCGCACCAGCACCTCGCCCGCCGCGACCGGTCGATCCAGCGCCAGCCGGCTCTCGACCAGCCGCCCGCCGACCTCGACCTCGATCGGCAAGCTCGGCCGATCCAGCTCGACCCGGGCCAGCGCGCCGGGCACGAAGACCGCCACCCGGGCCTCGGCGAACCACGCGCCCCACCCGCCGAGCGCCAGGGCGCCCACCAGCGCGCCGGCGATCAGCCAGCGGCGGCCGCCGGCGTCCAGGGCCCGGGTGGTCTGATGAAAGGGGGTCGGCATGGGGCTCCTCGGGGGCGTTCGAAGAGCAGTTGCACGCTCGCCGGGCCGGCTTTTTCCACCGAGCGCGAAAACGCCCCTGCCGAAAAAATCCGACGAGCCAGAAAAAGAGCGGCGCCCCCGCCGTGCAGGACACCGACAGAGGCCGACGCTGGCACGCATCGTCCTCCGGCCCCCGCCGGCAATCCGGTCGGTCAAGGGGTGTGAACCCAGAGCCATATGGAGGGAAAACCCATGGCCAAGCAGAACGTGCCGTTCTTCGCCCGCTTCCTCGAGACCCAGACCCCGCAGGTGCGGACCGGTGTGAAGGCCGGCGCCGAGGGGGGTCGGGAGCGCGAACGGACCCAGAAGGCGCCGTCCGACTTCGACGAGATGGTCACCATGAAGTACCCGTCGGACGACGACGAGTATCGCTGGGAGTACTGAGCGGGTGCTCTCGGCCGGCCGACGTCCTGTCGGCCGGCCGGCCCGTCCGGTCGCCCCCCGAGCCATCAGACAGTCATCCCGAGCCTGCCCGGAGCCATCATGTCGATCCTCGTCGTCACCCACAGCGGCGACCACCGCTACGTCGCGGCGGTCGCCGACCGCCTGCGCGAGCGGGGCCGGGATGTCATCCGGCTCGACACCGACCGCTTCCCCACCGAGATCGGCCTGTGCCTGGGATCACGACCCACCCTCAGCGCCGACGGGCAGACCCACGACCTGCGGGCGGTGGACGCCATCTGGTACCGCCGCCTGCGCCCCCCGCGGCTGCCCGAAGGCATGCCCGACGACTTCCGGGCCGTCGCCGCCGCCGAGTCCCGGGCGACGCTGCTCGGCCTCGTCAACAGCCTGCCCGCCTTCCGCCTCGACCCGTGGGATCGCATCCGCCACGCCGATCACAAGCTGCGCCAGATGCAGCTCGCCGAGGCGGTCGGGCTGACGGTGCCCCCGACCCTGATCACCAACGAGCCGGGCGCGGTGCGCGACTTCGCCGCCCGCTGCCCCGACGGCGTGGTCACCAAGATGCTCTCGGCCTTCGCCCTCGACCGCCCCGGCGGGGAGCAGGTCGTCTTCACCAACGCGCTGAGCGACGCCGATCTGGCCCACCTCGCCGGACTGCGCCTGTGCCCGATGGTCTTCCAGGCCCGCGTCCCCCGGGTGCGCGAGCTGCGGTGCACGGTCGTCGGGCACCACGTCTTCTGCGGCGCGCTCGAGGCCGAAGACAGCGCCGACGCCGCCGACGACTGGCGCCGACGGGGCGACGCGCTCGCCGCGAAGTGGCGCCCCCACCGCCTGCCGGACGACGTCGCCGACAAGCTGCGCCGGCTCGCCACCCGGCAGGGCCTCAACTACGGCGCCGCCGATCTGCTGGTCGACGCCGACGGCACCCATCACTTCCTCGAGATGAACCCCGCCGGCGAGTGGGGCTGGATGCAGCGGGCCTGCGATCTGCCCATCGGCGAAGCCATCGCCGAGGTGCTCGCCGATCCGAAGGCCCGCCGGGTCACGGAGTGGATCCCATGAGCCAGTCACCCCGGGTCGCCCTGCTGCTGACCCACACCCGCGATCACTACACCATCGACCGGGTCGCCGAAGAGGTCGCCGCCCGGGGGGTCGAGCCCGTCCGGGTCGACGTCGACACCTACCCCGCGACCGTGGGGCTCGACGCGTTCATCGATCCCGACGGCGTCCGCCCGGCGCTGACCCTCGGCGATCGGATCATCGAGCCCGAGGCGGTGGTCGGCGTCTGGCGGCGCAAGCTGTGGCCCGCGCCGCCGCCCGAAGGCATGGATCCCCAGATGGCCGCCGCCTGCGCCCGGGAGGCGATCTCGGCCCGCGATCTATGGCTCGCCGGCTTCGAGGCGCGGGGCCTGCCGATGATCAACGACCCCTCCGCCGAGTACGCCGCCGAGAACAAGGGGCGCCAGCTCGCCGCCGCCCGGACCTGCGGGCTGGCCGTGCCCCCGACGCTGGTCACCAACCGCCCCGCGGCGGCCCGCGCCTTCTGGCGGCGCCACGGGGGCGACGTCGTCGCCAAGATGCTGACCCCGTACAGCATGAGCATGAACGCCGACACGCCCTTCGTGTACACCAACCGCATCACCGAGGCCGACCTCGACGGGCTCGACGGCCTGCGGGTCAGCCCGATGGTCTTCCAGCGCTGCGTGCCCAAGGCCCACGAGCTGCGGATCATCGTCGTCGGCGACCGGGCCTTCGCCGGGCGCATCGACGCCGCCGACAGCGCCCGGGGGGCCACCGACTGGCGCCGGGCCGCGGTCGGCGAGGTGCAGTGGAAGCCGGCGACCCTCGATCCGGAGCTCGCCCGCCGCCTGTGCGCCGTCGTGCGCCGGCTGGGGCTGGTCTATGGCGCGGCCGACGTCATCGTCACCCCCGACGGGGCCCCGGTCTTCCTCGAGGTGAACCCGGCCGGCGAGTGGGGCATGATCGAACACCGCCTCGGCGCGCCCATCGCCGCCGCCCTGGCCGACGCGCTGGTGGGGGCCGGCCCCCGCCCGAAGGAGCACCGATGACCATCCTGCTGGTGACCCGCTCGGCGGACGCCCACTGCACGCCCCGGGTGCACGACATCCTGAAGGCCCGGGGCCTCGACGTGGCCCGCTTCGACACCGACCTCTTCCCCGGGCCGGCGCGGCTGGTGACCGCCGAGACCGGCCCCGCCCGGGGGCGGCTCATCCTGCCCGACCGGGCGGTCGACCTCGAGGCGATCACCGCCGTCTGGCACCGGCGCATGTCGCTCGGCGGGGCCCTGCCGGCCACGATGGATCCGGCCATGCGCCACGCCGCGATCGTCGAGTCGCGGGCCCTGCTCGACGAGGTCTTCGAGCACCTGCCGGCCTTCGCCCTCGACCCCATCGCGGCCCACCGCTCAGCCGCCGGCAAGCAGCGCCAGCTCGCCGTCGCCGCCGAGGTCGGCCTGCGGGTGCCGCGGACCCGATTCACCAACGACCCCGACGCGGTGCGGGCGCTGGTCGAGGCGTGCCCCGGGGGGGTCGTCACCAAGATGATGCACCGCTTCGACCTGCCCACCGACGGCGGCTCGGCGACGCTCTACACCAGCGTGCTCGACGACGACGACATCGCCGCCCTCGACGACGGCCTCGAGCTGTGCCCGATGACCTTCCAGGAGCACATCCCCAAGGCCCGCGAGCTGCGGGTGGTCGCCGTCGGCCCCCGCCTGTGGACCGGGGCCATCGAGTCGCCGAAGCACGCCGGAGCCGAGGTCGACTGGCGCCGGGAAGGGGCCGAGCTGATCGACGCCTGGGCCCCCGTCGAGCTGCCCCGCGTCGTCGGCGAGCGCATCCGGCGCCTGATGGGCCAGCTCGGGCTGATCTACGGGGCGATCGACCTCATCGTGACCCCCGAGGGGGAGCACGTCTTCCTCGAGGTCAACCCGGGGGGCGAGTACTTCTGGCTCGAAGATCACTGCGGCTTCGAGATCTCGGCGGCGATCGCCGACCGCCTGCAACGGGGCGTTGGCTGAGCCCTACGGCGATGGCGGGCGGCGAAGCGTCGCGACGCGTGTTTCGCCGGCCGGCCGTTGATATCCTGCCCGTCGTGTCGAGACGCCGGACCATTCCGCTGGGCCCGTTCGACCTCGTGCAGCCCGCCGGACGGGGGGCGATGGCCGAGGTGTGGCGCGCGGTGCATCGCAGCCGCTCGGTGCCGGTCGCGGTCAAGATCGTCACCGCGCCCGCCGGCCGGGCCGAGCGCTACCGGCGCATGTTCGCCGACGAGGTGCGCTCGACCGCCCGCCTCGACCACCCGGCGGTCATCCGGCTGCACGACCACGGCGAGGTGCCGCCCGACGTCGCCGAGCTGACCGGCGGCCGCCTGCCCCGGGGCGCTCCGTATCTGGTCATGGAGTGGGTCGGCGCCGGCACCCTGCGCAGCCGCAAGGGCCGCATGGTGTGGGCCGGCCTGCGCTCGACGCTGCTGACCCTGCTCGACGCCCTGGCCCACGCCCACGCCCGGGGGGTCATCCACCGCGACCTCAAGGCGGCCAACGTGCTCATCGGCGAGCGGGGGCCGGTGCTGACCGACTTCGGGCTGGCCTTCGACCGGGAGCACATCGACGCCGACCTCGAGAGCTCGGCCCGCCTCGGCACCCCCAACTTCATGGCCCCCGAGCAGGTCGCCGGCGACTGGCGGGTGCTCGGCCCGTGGACCGACCTCTACGCGCTCGGCTGCCTGGCCTACGCCCTCGCGAGCGGGCAGGCCCCGTTCGCCGGCCGCGGCGCCCGGCGCATCATGCGGGCCCACCTCGACGAAGACCCGCCCCCGCTGCGCCCCACCAGCCCGATGCCCGCCGGGTTCGAAGGCTGGATCCGGCGCCTGATGGCCAAGAGCCCCGGCGACCGCTACCGCTTCGCCGCCGACGCCGCCGTGGCGCTGCTCGGCATGGAGGAGCCGGCGCTGCCCGACCCCGACAGCGGCGGCCTCGACACCAACCCCGAGCTGCCGGCCCTCGACCTCGACGGGGAGGACATCACCCTCGTCTCGCCCCCGGTCTTCCTGCCGCTGGACGACGTGAGCTGGAGCACCGGGTCGAGCCACCCCGACGGCCGCCCGCCGGTGCCCCGCTCGTGGCACGGCCCGCCGCCCCCGCCCGCCGAGCCGCCGCTGCCCGGGGTCGGCCGGGCGCTCTTCGGCCTGCGCGAGACCGCGTTCGTGGGGCGGGGCGACGCCCGCGACCGCCTGTGGACCCACCTCCGGGGGGCGACCGGCGGCGGCGGGGCCCGGATGGTGATCATCGAGGGCCCCTCGGGGCAGGGCAAGAGCCACCTCGCCGGCTGGGCCTGCCAGCGGGCCCACGAGCTGGGCGTCGCCGATCACATGCGCGCGCTGCACGACGAGCTGCACGGGCCGGGCAGCGGCCTGGGGCCCATGCTCGAGCAGTACCTGCGCTGCGGCGACACCCCGCCCGACGAGCGGCTCGAGCGCATCCGCTCGGCGCTGGGCGGGGGCCCGGCCGACGACGATCTGCCCGCCGCGCTCGCCGCGACGATGGACGCCAGCGGCCGCTTCGACGACGCCGCCACCGCCGTCAAGCTCGGCTCCGACCGCGAGCGCTACGAGACGCTCTCCCGGGGGCTGGCGCTGATGGTGCTGCGCCGCCCGCTCATCCTGTGGTTCGACGACGTGCAGTGGGGCCTCGACGCGCTGCGCTTCGCCGACGACCTGCTCACCCGCCACGCCTACCTGCCGGTCATGCTCATCGCCACCGCGCGGGAGGACGCCCTGCGCCCGGGATCGGCCGAGGCGGCCGTGCTCGAGCGGCTGGTGCACAAGCGCACCGTCGAGGTGCTGCGCATCGGGCCGCTCGACGCCGAGACGCTCACCCGCATGGTGCGGGCCCGGCTGCCCATCGGGCGGGGGGTCGCCGAGCTGCTCGCCCGGCGCACCGCCGGCAGCCCGCTCTTCGCCGAGCAGCTCGTGCGCCACTGGATCCGGACCGGCGCGCTGACCGACGGCCCCGACGGCTTCCGGCTGCGCGCGGGGGCCGAGGCCGCGCTGCCCGGCGACCTCGCCGCGGTGTGGAGGGCCCGCCTCGACGACGCCCTGGCCGACGCCGGCGACGCCCACTGGCTGGCCCTCGAAGGCGCCGCGGTGCTCGGCTTGATGGTCGAGGCCGACGAATGGCGCGACCTGTGCGCCCGCAGCGGGCTGCCCACCCCCGGCCCGGCCTTCGAACGGCTGCTCGACGAGCGGCTGGTGCGGGCCGAAGACGGCGGCCGGTGGGCCTTCGCCCACGCCATGCTGCGCGAGACCCTGCTCAAGCGGGCCCGGGACGGCGCGCGGTGGGTCGAGTGGAACGCCCGCTGCGCCGCCACCCTCGCCGAGCGGGACGACCCCGATCCGGCCCGGCTGGCGAGCCATCAGGTGGCCGCCGGAGACCACGCCGCTGCCCTCGCCCCGCTGTTGCGCGGCGTGCGCCGGGCGCTCGGGCGGGGGGACTACGCCGCCATGCGCCGCCTGCTGCTGATGCGGGCCCGGGCCCTGCGCGCCGCCCGCCGCCCGCTGTCCGATCCGGCGTGGATCGAGAACCGCATCTACTGGGCCCGGCTGGACGTCGTCACCGAGCGCCTGCGCCCCGCCCGCCGCCGGGCCCGCCGGGCCGCCGAAGCCGCCCGGGGCCTGGGCGACCCCCGCCTGCTGGCCCTGGCGCTCATCGAGCTGGGCCGGGTCGAGCAGATCAGCGACCCCCAGCGGGGCGCGGGCATATTGCTCGACGCCCGCGACGCCGCCTGCCGCAGCGGCGACCCCCTGCTCGAAGCCGAGGCCCTGCGCCGGGCCGGCTGGTGTCTGGCCCAGGGCGGCAAGTTCGAAGAGGCCGAGGCGCTGCACGACGAAGCCCTCGACCGACTGCGGGGGGTCGACGACCCGTTCACCGAGGGCGGCATCCTGCACACCCGGATCATCGTCGCCTGGAAGCAGGGCCGCCTCGACCGGGCCGCCCGCCACGGCGCGCGGGCCATGGCGCTCTTCACCCGCAGCGGCGACCGCTACGGGCTGGGCAACGTCTCCAACTCGCTGGGCGACGTCGCCCGCTACCGGGGCGATCTGGCCGAGGCCGAGCGCTGGTATCGTCAGGCCCTGCGCCTCAAGAACGCCGTCGCCAGCCAGGCCGACGACACCGAGCTCAACCTCGCGCTGACCCTCGTCGAGCTGGGCCGCTACCCCGAGGCCCGGGCCCGCATCGAGCAGGTCGTCGAGCGGGCCCGGGTGGTCAACAACGCCGTCATCCTGGCCTTCGGGGCGGTGGTGATGCTGCCCTGCGACGCCTACACCGCCGACTGGTTCTCGTGGGACGCCCGGTGGCACGACATGCGGCTGTTCACCGAAGGCAAGCTGGCCGAGCCCGACGCCGTGCGCGCCCTGCGCCTCGCCAGCGACCTCGCCGCGACCGCCGGCGAGCTCGAGCGCGCCGAGCAGGCCGAAGACCTCGCCCGCCTGCAAGAAGAAGCGCTGGGCCGGGCCGAGTCCCCCTCGACCGCGCCGCCGGCGGCCGCGGTCACCGTCGACGACGGCGCCACCGTCGACACCGAAGCCCCCCGCGCGCTGCCCCCGCCCGCCGACACCGCCGATGACGACCCGGGCGCCGACGACCCGGCGGCTGACGACATGGCGGCCGACTTCGACACCGGCCCGCCCACCGCCGTCGCCCCGCTCACCATCGACCCCCCCGACGACGAGGGCTGAGAGCCCGCGTTCGACCCACCGCCCTCGGTGAACCATCGTCCCCGCCGACGTGCGATCCTGCCCCTGCGACCAGGGTGAACCACACGGCCGGGCGCGCGGCGCGACGCCGCCCCGGCCGCCGCCACAGGAGAGAGACGTGTCCATTCGACCTGCCCTCGCGGCCCTGCGCCGAAGCGCGCTCGTATATCTCGTCGCCGCCGGCCTCACCCCGATCGCGTCCGCCGCCCCGCCCGACGCCATCTCTGGCCGTGTCACCCTGCGGCCGCTGCCGCCCGACGCCCCGCTCGACCTGCCCTACTGGCCGTTCACCCCCGGAGAGGGCGAGCTCACCGACGGCCTCGACGCCATCGTCATCGACGCCCGGATGCCCGACGCCGGCTGCGGCGCGCTCACCTGGAGCCGCCACCCGGTGCCCGGCGGCGGGCCCGACGAACGGTACTGCGTGGCTCTGCTCGAAGGCCTGCCCCGCCCGCTGCTCGTCGTCGGCCGCCCGGGGCACGGGCCCTACGTCATCACCCCCACGCGCCACCGGACCGAGATCCACGACGGCGCCCGCCTCATCATGGTCGAGCCCCCGCCGCCCGCCTCGCCGGCCATGGTCGCCGCCGTGCGCCGCTGGGCCGCCGACCCCGAGGCCCGCCGGCGGTGATCGACGCCCGCGCGCGTCGCGCACCCGCCCGACGCCTCACCCCGCCCGGCGGCGCACCGCCCCCGGCGTCTCGCCGGTCACCCGCTTGAACGCCCGCCCGAACGCCGCCTCCGACCCATAACCCAGGGACCACGCCACCTCGCCCACCGTCGCCCCCGGCGCCTCCAGGCGATCGCGGGCGATGGACATCCGCACCTCGTCGACATACGCCATCGGCGCCCGACCCACCCGCTCTTTGAAGCGCGCGGCGAACACCGAGCGCGACACCCCGACCGTCGACGCCAGCGCCGCCACCGTCCACCGCCGCCCCGGATCGCGGTGCACCGCCGCCATCGCCCGCCCCACCTGGGGATCACGCAGCGCGCCCAACCAGCCGCCGCCCGCGTCCGCCCGCTGCTCGAGCCACGCCCGGATGGCCTGCACCACCAGCACGTCGGCCAGGCGGGTGACCACCGTCTCGCCGCCCAGCAGCATGCCCCGCGACTCGGCCGCCATCAGGCGGATGCTCGCCTGCATCCACTCCGCTTGCAGCGCCGACAGCCCGTGCAGGTGCATCACCGGCGGCAGGGCCGCCAGCAGCCCCCCGGCCGCGTGGTGATCCAGCCGCAGCGCGCCGCAGACCAGCGTCGTCTTCGGCCCACCGCCCCCATGGCGCAGCAGGGCGTAGCGCCCGTCGTCGTACTCGTGCGGCAGCCGCTCGACCGCGGGGCAGGGAGCCTCGGGCACATCGTACAGCCGGTGCCCGACCCCCCGGGTCACCAGCACGAAGCCCCCCGCCGTCAGCTCGGCCGGCGGGTGACCCTCCACGTCGATCACGCAGCGCCCCTGCAAGCCGACGTGGAACCACATGTCCCCCGGCATCGGCGGCATCGTCACCCCCCACGGCGCCGTCAGCTCCGAGCGGCAGTAGAACGTGCCCTTCACCCGCAGCGCGTGCAGCACCTCACCCAGCGGATCGGGCGTCGCCCGCCCCTCCATCGCGTCGGCCATCCCCCGCCTCCTCCCGATAGAGCCACCCGTCCGGCCCGCCGGACGATCAGTCAATGATTCGAGACCATGTGCCATTCATCATCCCGCGCGATTCCAGCACTCTGGAGCCGTGAGCACAAGGGAGCCGCACCCCGGCCCCCACGAACCCGGTGCTCGAACAACGGAGGATCCCATGCGAGTCATCGTCTTCGGCGCCACCGGCGCCACCGGCAGCGAAGCCGTCCGCAGCCTGCGCGCCGCGGGCCATGTCGTCACCGCCTTCACCCGGCGCCCCGACCCGACCGAGATCCCGGCCGACGTACCCCGCGTCGTCGGCGACGTGCTCGATCCGGCCGCCGTCGAGCGGGCCGTCGCCGGGCACGACGCGGTCGTCGTCGCGCTCGGCATCAAAGAGAACCCCCTGCGGGTCCGCCTGCGCGGCGCGGCGGGCACCGCCACCGCCGTGCGCTCGAAGGGCACCGCCCACATCGTGGCCGCTATGCAGACCCACGGCGTGCGGCGGCTGGTCGTGCTCTCGACCTTCGGCGTCGGCGCCACCCGCCGCCGCCTGTCCCTCGGCTGGCGCCTGCTCTTCTGGCTGCTGCTGCGGCCCCAGATCGCCGACACCGAGGTCCAGGAGGCCATCGTCCGCCAGAGCGGCCTCGACTGGACCATCGCCCGCCCGGTCAGCCTCGTCGACACCAACGACCGGGATGACACCGATGACACCCATGATATCCTGGCTTCGCCCGACGGCGAGGCCCGCAGCATGCGGGTGCCCCGGCGGGCCGTCGCCCGGTTCCTGGCCGACGCCGCCACCTCGACCACCTGGCTCGAGCGCAGCGTCGCGCTCTCGGCCTGAAACGAATCCCGACCCGCGTCGTACCCGAAGCCGAACCCGAGACGGGCTCTCGCCGGGGCTGAAGCCCCGAGCCGAAGCCACACCCGAAGCCACATCCGAGTCACACCCGAACCCATCGGAGGATCCCATGAATCCGCGACCCATCGCTGCGCCCGTCCCCGGGCCCATCACCGGCCTCGTCCCCAGCGCCCTGCTGACTCTGCTCGCCGCGCTCACCCTGCTCGCGCCCATCACCGCCCCCGGCGCGGCCCACGCCCAGGCCCCGGCCCACGCCACCGCCTGGGCCGAGCGCGGCCGGCTCGTCACGTACCAGCACGTCCGCACGCTCAGCCGGCGGGCCGTGCGCCGAGCCGCCTTCGACCTGCCCTTCGCCGACAGCTACGCCAGCTTCGACCTGGACGACTTCTTCGACTTCTACACCCCGGCCGACGTGCGCCGCGTCACCCGCCACCCGATCGACGTCTACCGGGTCATCTACGAGACCATCGACCCCCAGGGCGCCCCGATCGTGGCCTCCGGCGCCGCGCTCGTGCCCCGGACCGGCCCCCGGGCCCCCGCGCTGTGGGGCCTCATGCGGGGCACCATCTTCTACGACGCCGACGCCCCGTCCCACGGCGACATGCCCGACTGGGGCATCTGGCGCGGCCTGCTGCCCGCCGCCGCCGGCTACCTCGTCGCGATGCCCGACGTGCTCGGCTTCGGCGCCTCGCGCCACACCGCGCACACCTACCTGATGCCCGAACCCACCGCGACCGCCGCCGTCGACATGCTGCGGGCCACCCGCCACCTCGCCGCCGAGCTGGGCGTCGACCTGCGGGACGAGGTCTTCGTCAGCGGCCACTCCCAGGGGGGCCACGCCGCCCTCGCCACCCAGCGCCTCATCGAAGACCGCCACGCCGACGAGTTCGACCTCACCGCCGTCGCCCCCGCCGCCGGCCCCTACTACACCTCGGCTGTCCTGCTCGCCCTGCTGAAGAGCGAAGCCCTCATCGTGCCCCAGGTCACCTCGCTCTACGTGCTCGCGCTCACCGCCACCCGCGACCTCGGCCGCCCGCTCTCGTACTACTTCCGGGCCCCCTACGACCGCGAGATCCTCGAGCTGCACGACAAGCAGCGCGACTTCGCCGCCATCCTCGCCGGGCTGCCCGCCGGGGCCACCGACGCCCTCTACGGCGCCGACTTCCTCGCCGACCTGCGCAGCGGCGCCGCCGCCGACTTCGAGGCCGCCGTCGCCGCCTCCGACGTGCACACCGGCTGGACCCCCCGGGCCCCGATCCGCCTGTACCACGGCGGCGCCGACAGCGTCGTGCCGCTGCTCCAGCCCCAGGCGGCCCTCGCCGGCCTCGCCGGCGCCGACATCGAGCTCATCGTCGTCGACGGCGCCGAGCACTTGCAGACCATCATCCCCGCCACGCTGGGCACCATCCGCTGGTTCGACGGGCTGCTCGACCGATGACACCCCGGCGGCAGGCATAGGGCTTGTCAGGAAATCGAGTGGCTGTGCCGGGGCGGGGCGTATGCGATGACCCGGCCTTGCCTGCACCTGTCCGGTGTGGCAGCTTGGCACCCATGAAGGCGACGAGCCCGACGACATGGATCTGACCGACCGGATCTTCGCCCGGGCGCTCGGCATGGGGCTGCGCAAGCAACTGCCCGAACTGAGCGGGCTCTCCCGGCAGCGCGTCGACGCGATCCAGCGTGGCGCGGACTATACGACCACGGAGTTCGAGCGGCTGTGTCGGGCGCTCGCCGTCGATCCGGTGGTCCTGTACCGGGGCGGCGAGACCGACCCCCGCCGCAGCCCGGCGCGCTTCCGGGCTGCCATCTCGACCGGTCGCCCGACCGGCGCCGACCTGCGGTTGCTCGCGCTGGCGACCGAGGTCGGCATCACCCTCGGCCACCTCGCCGAGCGCCTGGGCCGCCCCAACATCATCCCCCAGCGGCGCCGGGTCGTCCCGGTCGACGCCTCCAACGCCGGCCCGCAGGGGTACGATCTCGGGCACGCCGCCCGCGCGGCGCTGACCGGCGACGACGGGCCGCTCGACAGCCTCACCGGGACGCTGCGCAGCCTCGGCGTGCATGTCGTCGGCGTGCGGTTCCGGTCCGATGGCATCGACGGCGCCTCCATCTGGACCCCCGGCGCGCTGCCGGTGATCCTGATCAACCGGTCGAGCGGGCGCGCCGGCCACCCCGGCGCGCTGCGGGCGACGCTGGCTCACGAGCTCGGACACCTGCTGCACGACGCGGGCGAGGCCGATCTCACGACCGTGGTCTCGTGGGGCTGGCGGGGCAACCACGCCGAGCGCATCGAGGCCCGCGCCCGGGGGTTCGCCCCGGCGTTCCTGGCGCCGCGCGCGGCGGTGCAGGCCTGGGCCGCGGCGTCGACCTTCGACGATGACGAGCAGCTCGTGCACGCGCTGGCCCGACGCTGGGGGCTCTCGTTCGAGGGCGCCGCGTGGCACGCGAAGAACTGCCACCTCATCGAGTACGCCGACGCCCGGCGGCTGGCCCACATGGATCACAAGCCGCACATCACATACGACTGCGACGAATCGCTCTCGGATGACACCGTCGGCGATCCGTCCGCGTGCCCCGGGCCGCTGTGGCGTGGCCTCGCCGCCGAGCTGGTGCAGGCCGCGCAGGCCGAAGAGCTCATCTCGCCCGGCCGCGCCGAAGAGCTGCTGACGTGGGCCTGACCCCGCGGTGGATCGTCGACGACGGCCCGCTCGACGACCTGGCGATGGTCGTCGGGCCCGACGCGGTCGCCGCGTGGCCGGAGGGCACCTTCTTCGTCGCCGACGCCACCCGCGACAAGGCCCGCGGCCGACGCCGAACCCTGCTCGCCGCCGCCCCTGATCGATTCTCGGTGTGCCGCATCACCATGGGCAGCCCGGCGAGCGCGACGCTCTACGGTCACCTGCGCGCCGGGGTCAGCGACGACAAGAACCTCGCCGAGCACGAAGCCATCGCCTGGGCGCTGCACAACGCGGCCGACGCGATCTTCGTCGCCCGGGACAAGGGCGCGGCCTTCCAAGCCCTCGCCGAGCTGGGCCGGGGCGGCGCGGCCCACCCCGCCGATCTGTGGATCTGGCTGCGCGACGAGGGGCACATCACCCCCGCGCAGTTCGAGGCGCTGTGCGAGCGCACCCGCAAGGGCGACCAGAGCGTGCGCCGCCCGCTCCGGACCCACCCGACCGCGGCCTGATACCCGACAGCGCTCCAAGCCGAGCGGACCGAACCGGTCGCCCGTGAAGCGCGCGCCATCGGCGTCGCGCCCGCGTCGCCGCCGGCCGTCGACTGCTTCGGCCCCGGCACCGACGCCCTGGGGCACGGCCGCGGCGCCCCGGCGCTCGCCGCCTTCCAGGCCGTGTTCGGCCACCCCGGCTGCCGCCACCACCGCGGCGCGCTGCTGCTCGACATGGCGACCGCGTTCAACCAGCTCGCCCGGGAAACCGGCGACGTGCGCTGCGCCTGCGCCGCCGCGGTGCGCGACGGTGAAGCGGGCGATGTCGGCGCGGGGGTGTCGGCGAGCGGCGGGGGGTGGGTGGGGGCTTCGGAGTCTCGGGGTGCGGGTGGCGCGGACTTCGAAGGGCCGACGGCGATGTGGGCGACGGGGGCCGGGATCGGCCGGGAGCGGCCCAGCCGATCGGGGGTCGGGCCCCCCGTGCGGGCGGAGCGGGCCCGGCCGCTCGGGGTCGGGCCGCGCAAAATTCGGAGGGCCTGCGGCGATATGGGCGACGAGGGTCCGGCCGGTCCAGGTGCCTGGGCGACGAGGGTCCGGCCGGTCCAGGTGCCAGGCATGTAGTTCGGGCCTGTTGTTCGCGCCCGGCGCCGGGGGGCGAAAAAATCCTCGCTCCGACCCGACGGCGGCCGCCGGCCATGGTGGTGACACACCAACCCCTGGAGGTCCCCCATGCGCTACGACGGTCTCATTGGCATCGTGGCCCTGCTCGCCATCCTCGGCGCGGGCTGCGCCGAACTCTCCGACGCCGACCTCGCCGGCCTGGCCGACGAGGTCGTCCACCAGCGCGCCGCGGTGCCGCAGTTCCGACCCTGCCAGCCGGGGGTCGCCCTCATCGACCGCGCCCTCATCACGCCGGTGGGTGATCCCACGACCTCTCTCGACGTCGAGCTGCACGGCCGTACCTGCGGCGCCGAGTTCCGGGGCTTCGACTTCGTGCTCTACGACGAGGCGGGCGAGCCCATCTACCTGCGGGCGCAGGCGGCCATGGTCGACGAGCTGACCATCGACGACGACGGCGTCTTCGTCCTGCGGGGCGCGGCGACGAGCAGCTGTGGGCTCTTCACCGGGCCGCTGCTCGAGGTGTGGATGGCCGTGCAGGAGTGGGGTGACGCCCGCGCGTCGGACTCGACCTGGATCGAGCTGACTCGGCGCTGAGCCGAGCACATCACCCGCGCGCCGCCCGATCATCCAGCGCGTCGCGGTCGGGCGTACCGGCGCCGACGGCCAGCGGGGCCAGCCCGTTGGCGACGCTGACGAGCAGCGCCGCGTTGTACATCAGGACCCCCGCGGCGATGCCCCAATGCAGGAAGGCCACCCCCCCGGCGACCGCGATCCCCGGCGCGACCGTCATCAGCTCACCCCGCCGCAGGTTGCCCCGCATGTCGTCGGCCAGATCGAACAGCGCCGGGAGCTGCGTCAGATCGCTGTCCATGAGCACGATCGACGCCGAGTCGACCGCCGCGGTCGACGCGCCGCTCATCGAGATGGAGACATTGGCCACCTTGAGCGCCATGGCGTCGTTGACCCCGTCGCCCACGAAGCAGGTGCGCTGCCCCTGCGCCCGCAGCGCCTCGATGATCCGGGCCTTGTCGGCGGGGAGCTGCTCGGCGTGTACGCGCTTGATGCCCAGCGCGTCGGCCAGGTGCCGGGTGGGGCCGGCCCGGTCGCCCGAGACGATGTACAGCGCCTTGCCCCGGGCCCGCAGATCGGCGATGACCGCCCGCGCCTCGGGGCGGATGGTCGGCGCCAGCTCGATGGCCCCGGCGTAGCGCCCGTTGCGGGCCACGAAGACGAACGTCGACCCGGCGGCGTCGTCCCGCTCGGCGCGGCGGATGTCGTCGGGCAGCGCGACGTCGAGGCGCTGCATCAGGCGGGCGCTGCCGACCTGGATGCGGTCGTCGCCCAGCCGCACCCGCAGCCCCAGGCCCGCGTCGTAGGCGACGTGATCCGGGGCGCCGATCGGCAACCCCCGCTGCTCGGCGTACGCCAGGATGGCCCGCGCGATGGGGTGGCTCTGGCCGTGCTCGGCGGCGGCGACCCAGGTCAGCAGCGCGTCGCGGTCGACCCCCTCCGCCGGCCGGAGGGCGGCGACGGTCGGCCGGTCTTCGGTCAGCGTCCCGGTCTTGTCGAAGACCACCGCGTCGACCGCGCCCAGCTCTTCGAGCGAGCGGCCGTCCTTGACCAGCGCGCCCCGGCCCGAGGCGGCCCGCAGGTAGTTGATCATCGACAGCGGGGCGCCGATCCGCATCTGGTAGCCCGGCGCGCAGCAGATCATCGCCAGCGCGCCGACCGGGCCCCGGGTGACGAGCATCAGCGCCGACAGCCCCAGCGCGAACGGCGCCCCCCGGTCGATGATGCGTTCCCCCCGCGAGAGCACCGAGGACTTGTAGTCGTCGGTCGTGCGGATCATGTGCGCGATCTGATCGGCGATGGTGGCCTGCCCCGCCCGGGTGATGCGGATGTGGATCTCGCCCTCGACCACCTGGGTCATGGCCAGGACCTCGTCGCCGGCCGCCCGATCGATGGGCTGGGACTCGCCGGTCAGGCACCGCTGGTCGATGCGGGCGAGGCCCTGCTGCACGACGCCGTCGACGGCGATGGTCTGCCCCGCGCGGACGACGACGACGTCGCCCACCGCGGCCGACTCGAGGGGGATCTCGACCAGCGCGCCGTCGCCGATCCGCCACACGGTCTGGGGCCGCTCGCCGAACACATCGGCGAAGGCCCGCAGCGAGTGATCCTCGGTCATGACCAGCAGCTTGCGGCTGGCGTGGTAGACCATGACCCCGAACGAGATGATCGCGAAGTGGCCCACGGTGACCACGATGGTCGCCGAGGTGAAGTCGAGCACGGCCACCGCCATGCGCTCCCGGCGGGCGAGCGCCCCCAGGCCGCTGCGCACGATCGGCAGCAGCGAGGCCCCGAGGAAGGGCAGGGCGAGCAGGGTCAGGGGCGGGGCGACCCACGCCCCGGCGGTGGCCAGCGCGCAGGCGGCGCCCGAGATGGCCAGGCGACGGTCGATCTCGCCCTCTTCGGCGCTGTAGCCGGCGAGCCGTTGCTTCCAGTCGATCGCGTCGGCCGGCGGCGGGGTGTCGGGGCTCTCGGCGGCGGGGGGCCGGGGCGCGCCCCCGGCCGGCGCGGCGTCGCCCGCGGCGCGCTTCCGGCGGCGGCGCTCGGCCCACCACGACGCCACCGCGCCGCCGCCGAGCAGGCACAGCAGCTTGCCGGCGATCAGCATGGCGCGGGGCGGCTCATGGCGTCAGGTCGAACATCGCGAGGTTCTTGCGGAGCTGGCTCAAGAACTTGTTGGACGTGATCCGGACCAGGATCTCGGCGACCGTATCACGGGCCGGCGAGCGGGGGTGGGCGTAGAGCATCGCCTTGCACGCCTTGTGCTCGTCCTTGAGATAGCGCTTGCAGTCGGCGTAGGCCCCGGTCTCGACCAGGATGCGCAGGATGTCCCGATAGTCGGCCTCGTCGACCACCCCCTCGGCGCGCAGCTCGGCCAGCCGCGCCCGCTGCGCGTCGTCGCCCCGGGTCGTCATCAGGTACACCGCCAGGGTGAGCTTGCCGTTGACGAAGTCCGAGAACTGGTCCTGATAGGGCTTCTCGAGCTTGTCCAGCCGGCGCACGGGCAGCGCGAAGTCGCCGAAGTCGTTGGCCGCCTGGGTCGCCGCCCCGTAGCGGGCCCCCATCTCGAAGAGCCCGTCGTCGGGCGCCCCCGCGGCGGCGGTGCCGGCGTAGAAGCAGCGCCCGTAGAAGACCCCCGACAGCAGCCGGCAGCGGCGGCGATAGGCCGCCATGAAGCGGTCGCCGTCCGTGTACTCGGGCAGCCGGGCGACGACGAGATCGGCGATGTCCATCTGCTGCCCGACGTAGATCTCGTGGTTGATCTCGGCGAGCAGGGGCGCGAAGTCGTGCATCCCGTGGTCGTGCAGGATCCGCTGGGCGGTCTCCCGGAGCTGGAACCCGGCGATCACCAGGCCCCGCTTGTGGGCCGGGCTGTCGTAGCCGGCCTTCTCGTCGAGCATCCAGTTGATGACGTAGGTCGAGCAGTTGAGCACCTCGAGGGCGGCGCACAGCGGGGGCAGCGCGCGCGCCCAGTCCCGCCCGCCGGCCAGCTCGTAGCCGCAGCGGACCTGGAGGTCGCGCAGGCGGGGGTGCCCGTGGCGCTTGAGCGGCAGGTGGCTGACCTCGGCGTCGAGCGGCGCCATGTAAGCCGCGATGACCTCATCGGTCGCCCGTGAGATGCCGGTCATCAGATCGAAATAGGCGCGTGACATGGGGCCTGATCCTGTGGGTCGGGGGGGGCGTGCGCTCAGCGGGCACGCTCGAAGGTCATGAACTGGGGATCGGCGCCCGCCCGCGGCGCCAGGCCGGCCGCGCGGGCGATGCGCTCGACGCGCCCGGCGTCGAGCAGCCGGGCCTCGACCCGCTGGTGGGCCGGGGGTCGGCCCGGCGCCCGGAACGTGTACTCCAGCACCAGCACCCGCTGGTCGGCGTCCTCCCGGACCGTGGTCCGGCGGTCGTAGCGGACGTCGCCGTCGAGCCGACCCTCGGAGCCGGCGTGGGCGTTCGAACTGCTGATGATCAGCCGACCCCCCGGCCGCAGGTGCGCGGCGACCCGGGCGAAGCTCTCCCCGATGGCGTCGAGGTCGAGGATGTGGCTGGCGAGCGCCGGCCGCCCCCCGTCGCGCACGAAGGTCCACGCCCCCCCGCGGGAGTAGGCCGCGTCGAACCGCCGGCCGAGGTCGAGCGCGCAGACGTCGGCGTGGTGCAGGCGCACCCGGTCGCCGAGGCGGGCCCGGGCCTGCGCGAGCAGCCCCGGGCTGACGTCGATCCCGGTCACGTCGAGCGCGGGGCGGCGCTTCAGCAGGTGCTCGACCACGAGCCCGGTGCCGACGCCGACGTCCAGCACCGTCGCGGCGTCGCCGAGCAGCTCGAGCAGCGCCGCGGCGATGGCGTCGTAGTCGCGCTGCGCGCGCACGAAGGCGTCGTAGTAGGGGCTCATGCCCCCGTACAGGTCGGCGGCGTCGGGGTTCACAGCGGCTCTCCAGAGACAGAGTGTCACTCGGTAACAAAGCGCCCCCCGGTGATCAACCGGGGGATCTCCCATGGGGCCCGGCTGGTGAGGGCCGCGGAGGGCAGGGGAGCCGCGCCCGGCCGGGAGCGACCTCGCCGACAGCCGGGCCGAGCTGCACGGCATGGGCACCGCCTTCGCGGCCGGGCTGGTGCAGCTCAAGCTCGACCATCGGGCGGGCGCGGAGTTCGAGCGGGAGCTCGATCACCTCTTCGACGCCATCGACAGCCGCCAGGCCCGAGCCCAGGCCATCGGCCACCAGATCTCGTTTCGCGCGATGTGCGTCGTGCTCAGCGGGGTGGGCGTCGCCATCTTCGCCTCGGAGGGCGGCATCGGGCTGCCCGCCCAGATGGGATACGAGCTGGCGGCGTTGATCCAGCTCAGCATCTCGCCGGTGTTTCAGGTGGTGCGCGCCCTGCCGCCGCTGCGCAACGCCAACGCCGCGGCCGACAACCTGATGACCGAGATCGAGCGCTTCGGCGTGCCCCCTACGGCGAGCGGCCCGAACCGCCCGGCGACCTCACCGCGCGTGCGCTGCGAGCGGCTCGAGTACATCTACCCCGCGGCGCCCGGGGCATCGGGCTTCGCCGTCGGCCCGCTCGACCTGGACCTCGAGCCGGGCACCCTGGTCTTCGTCACGGGCGGCAACGGCAGCGGCAAGACCACCTTGATGAAGCTGTTGACCGGCCTGTACGCCCCCCACCGGGGGACCATCCGCGTCGACGGTCGGCCGGTGACGCCGGCTGGCCGCCAAGCCTATCGCGACCACTTCACGACCATCTTCGGGCCGCCGTTCCTCTTCGACCGGCCCTACGGGCTGGACGCCAGCCCCGACGACATCGTCGCGCTGCTCGATCGGTTCGGCATCACCGACATGGTCGGCTTCGACGGCGAGCGCTTCGGCGCGCTCGACCTCTCGAGCGGGCAGGCGATGCGGCTGGCCATGGTCGTGGCGCTGCTCGAAGAGCGCCCGATCTGCGTCTTCGACGAGTGGACCGCCAACCAGGACCCGCAGATGACGCGTTACTATTACGAGGTCCTGCTGCCCGAGCTGGTCGAGGCCGGCCGCACCGTCATCGCGGTGAGCCACGACGATCGCTTCTTCCATCTGGCCGATCTGCACGTCCGCCTCGACCGGGGGCGGGTCGAGATCGCGCGCGGGCCGGGCGGACACCGCCGCTGACGGCGGAACGCCGACGGGCGGGGCAGGGGGCGGTCACAGCGTGCGCCGCCCGCGCCGGACCCGCCCGCCCGCTGGCGCCGCCGAGCCGGATCGACCCACGCGCGACTTGTCGGGGCCTCGCGAGCGATCTACGTTGCCGCCGATCGGGCCGTCGGGCGACACGACCGGCCCCCACCCGCAGCGGAGAACCCGTGAGCCCACCCACCGACGCGACCGACATCACCGGCCCCTGGATCAAGACCCGGCGCAAGGCGAAGCGCTGGAGCCAGCGGCAGCTCGCCGAGGCGGTCGGCGTCTCGCAAGGCACCGTATCGAGCTGGGAGACCGGCCGGGCCGCGCCCTCGCCCGAGCTGCACCCGGCGCTGCGGGCGACCCTCGGCGGGGCGCAGCTCACCCTCGACGACGCCCCGCCCGGCGGGCCCGACCGGGCGGCGGCGTCACCGAAGTCGACGCCGAAGCCGAAGCCGAAGCCGACCCCGAAGACGCGCCGCCGCGCGCCCCCGCCGAAGGCCGCGGCGCCCGCCCCGGCCCCGGCGACCGCGCCCGCCGACGAAGACGCCGCCCTCTCGACCCTGCTCGCCGAGTTGTGGCAGGCCGCCGTCACCATGCGGGGCAGCATCGAGCCGTCGGACTACAAGCGCTACGTGCTGCCGATCATCTTCCTGCGGTTCCTGTCGCTGCGCTACACCCGCCGCCGGGCCGCCCTCGAAGCGATGATCGCCGACCCCGACGACGCCGACTACTACGAGATGGACTACGTGCTCGACGACCCCGACGAGTACCGCAAGGCCGGCGTCTTCATCGTGCCCGAGGCCGCCCGCTGGTCCCACATCGCCAAGACCCTGGCCCCCAAGGACACCGTCAAGACCGAGCTGGACCGGGTCCTCGAGCTGCTGCGCGCCACCTACCCCGACCGGCTGGGCGACCTGCTGCCGCCGACCTACGCCGGCAGCAACATGAGCCCCGGCGACCTCAAGAAGCTGATCAACCTCTTCGCCCGCCCCGTCTTCGAGCAGCAGCACCGCGGCGAAGACATCCTGGGGCGGGTCTACGAGTACTTCATCGGCGAGTTCGCCGCGTCCGAGGGCAAGCGGGGCGGGGAGTACTTCACCCCGGTGAGCATCGTGCGCACCCTGGTCGAGATGATCGAGCCCGCCGAGGGCCGGGTCTACGACCCCTGCTGCGGCTCGGGCAGCATGTTCGTGCAGTCCGACCGCTTCGCCCGCCACAGCCGGGCGCTGTCGTTCTATGGGCAGGAGACCAAGGACTTCACCCGCCGCCTGTGCCGGATGAACCTCTTCATCCACGGCTTCGACGGCGACATCGAGCTGGGCAACACCTACTTCGAGCCCAAACACCGGGGCGAGACCTTCGACCACATCCTGGCCAACCCCCCGTTCAACGACGGCAGCAAAGGCCGCGACGGCTGGGGCGCCGACGACGTGCCGAACAAAGACGCCCGCCGCTTTCTGGGCGCGGTCGGCGCCGGCAAGGACGCCCTGCCGCTGTCGACCCGCAACGCCAACACCATGTGGATGCTGCACATCGCCCACCACCTCGCCGACGGCGGGCTGGCCGGGTTCGTGATGGCCACCGGCGAGCTGTCGAACAATGAGACCGCCCGCCGGGCCGTGCGCGAGGCGCTGGTGCGGGCCGATCTGGTCGACTGCATCGTGCAGATGCCGGGGCAGCTCTTCGCCAACACCCAGATCCCGTGCGCGCTGTGGTTGCTGTCCAAGCGTCGGCGGGGGGTGAAGGGGGAGCGGGCCCGCCAAGGGCGGGTGCTGTTCGTCGACGCCCGCCAGATGGGATCGCTCATCGCCGGGTCGCGCAAGCAGAAGGAGCTGTCGGACGCCGAGATCGCCCGGATCGCGGCGGTGTATCGGCAGTTCCGGCGGGACGGCGAGCCGGAGGCCGAGCCGGGGTTCGTCGCGGTGGCCGGGCTGGCCGACATCGAGCAGCACCGGTTCGCGCTGACCCCCGGGCGGTACGTGGGGGCGGCGATCGAGGAGGACGAGGACGAGCCGTTCGAGGAGCGGTTCCCGGCGCTGAAGGCGAAGCTGCTGGCACAGTTCGAACAGGCGGGGCGGCTGGAGGCGCGGATCCGGGCGGGGCTGGAGCGGGTCGATGTCGAGTGATTGGCCCAGCCCGACGGTCGAAGACAGCATGCTGGCCATCATTGACTATCGTGGCCGTTCTCCCAAGAAAGCCGCGGTCGGTGTGCCTCTGATTACGGCGAAGGTCGTCAAGGGTGGTCGAATTCTCCCAGCAACAGAATTCATTGCAGCCTTTGACTATGATAAGTGGATGCGAAGAGGGCTGCCGGAAGAGAACGATCTTCTCATGACGACCGAAGCCCCCCTCGGTGAGGTGGCGCTGGTTGAAGATCCTCGCATTGCGCTGGCTCAGCGGCTGATCCTCCTGCGTCCGAAACCGGATGTATTCGACAAACGGTATCTCAAGTACGCCTTCCTCAGTTCAGCCGTTCAGGACCAGTTGCGATCTCGGGCTACGGGCACGACTGTGATGGGTATCCGGCAGAGTGAGCTGCGCCGGGTGGAGATTCCGTGTCCCCCCCTCGCCGAACAGCAGGCCATCGCCGAGGTGCTCGGCGCGCTGGACGACAAGATCGCGCTGAACCGGCGCGTGAACCGCACCCTGGAGGAGATGGCCGCGGCGCTCTTCCGCTCGTGGTTCGTCGACTTCGACCCGGTGGTGGCCCGGGCCGACGGTCGGGCGCCGTTCGGCATGGACGCCGAGACCGCGGCGCTGTTCCCCGACGCCTTCGTCGACTCGGAGGAGGGGCCGATCCCCGAGGGGTGGCTCGTCCAACCGATTGGGAACGTCGTCAACCGCTGGCGCCGATCGGCTGATCCCGATGCGATAGCAGATGATACGCCGTACATTGGGCTCGAGCATATGCCTCGTAGGCACATCGCGCTCACCGAGTGGGGTGTCGCTGGTGCTGTAGGCAGCACCAAGAGTCGCTTTCGCGAAGGGGACATCTTGTTCGGCAAGCTCCGGCCGTACTTCGGAAAGGTCGGCATCGCGTTCACCGACGGGATCTGCTCGACAGATATCCTCGTGCTGAGAGCCATTCGAGCCGAGTTCCAGGAATGGGCGCTGGGCCACCTGTCGGGGGAGTCTGTGATCGGCTACGCGGCAGCGACCGCGAGTGGGACGCGAATGCCTCGCACGAAGTGGTCGATTCTCGAACGATATCCCGTTGCGGTTCCACCTCTTGCAGTTGCGCGAGTGTTTGCTGAACAGGTTCGGCCCTATCATTCCCAGATGCGAGTGGGCGCAAGCCAATCCCGCACCCTCGCCGCCCTGCGCGACACCTTGCTCCCCCAGCTCCTCTCGGGCACCATCCGACTGAGAGACGCCGAGAGGCAGGTGGGGGAGGCATGACATGGCCACGGGGAACGAAGACGGGCACGAGAAGAGCACGCTCCAGCGCCTCGACGCGCTGAACTACCACTACGCCCACGGGTCGACCCTCGACCGGGCGCCGGACGACTTCGTGCTCGTCGACATCCTGCGCGGCCAGCTCGCGCAGCGCTACCCCGAGCTGCCCCCCCACGCGCTCGATCAAGCCATCGACCGCATCGCCAACCCGCCCGGCCCCGACCTGATCCACCGCAACCGGGCGTTCCACGTCGGCCACCTCGCCCGGGGGTTCGAGCTGACCTACGACGTCGACGGCCCCGACGGCCCCGCCCGGCGCACCGACCACATCCACCCGATCGACTTCGACCGCCCCGAAGCCAACCACTTCCTCGCGGTGAACCAGCTCCCCATCGCCGGGGCGCTCAACGACCGCCGGCCGGATATCGTCATCTTCGTCAACGGCCTGCCGCTGGTGCTCTTCGAGCTGAAGAGCCCGTTCAAGCTCTACACCACGGCCAAAGACGCCTGGAACCAGATCCGACACTACGCGAGCCAGGTGCCGGGCCTCTTCGCGTTCAACGCCTTCTGCGTGGTCAGCGACGGCCGCGACGTGCGCCACGGGGTGCACGGGGCAGGCTTCGAGTGGTTCACCCCCTGGCGCTCCATCGACGGCGAGACGCTGGCCCCGAACACGGTCGCCGCGATGAAGGCGCTCGTCGAGGGCCTGCTGCGCAAGGATCGGCTGCTGGCCTACGTGCGCGACTTCATCGTCTTCGAGCAGGACAAGGGGCCGATCGTCAAGAAGGCCGCCCGCTATCACCAGTTCTTCGCCGTGCGGGCGGCGGTGGCCCGCACGCTGGCGGCCTACGCCGCCGACGACCGCCGGGTCGGCGTCATCTGGCACACCACCGGATCGGGCAAGTCGCTGTCGATGGTCTTCCTGGTGTCGCTGCTCCAGCGGGCGCCGGCCCTGGAGAACCCGACCGTGGTCATCGAGGTCGACCGGACCAGCCTCGACGACCAGCTCCACGACCAGTTCGTGCGGGCGAAGCACCTGGTCAGCGACGTGCAACAGGCCGCATCGACCCGCCACCTGCGCACGCTGCTGCGGGCCGGGGCGGGGGGCGTGGTCTTCACGACCATCCAGCAGTTCGGCTTGCGGCGGGGGCCGGACGGCAAGCCGATCGAGGCCCGCCACCCGGTGCTGTCCGAGCGGCGCAACATCATCGTCATCGCCGACGAGGCCCACCGCTCGCAGTACGGCGACCTCGAGGGCTTCGCCCGCTACATGCGCGAGGCCCTGCCCAACGCCCGCCGGCTGGGCTTCACCGGCACCCCGATCGAGCTGACCCGGGGCGACACCCGGCAGACGTTCGGCGCGTACATCCACGTCTACGACATCAAGCAGTCGCAGGCCGACGAGTCGACCCGGCCCATCTACTACACCGCCCGGCAGGCGAAGCTGCACCTGTCGGACGCCGACATCGACGCCGCGCTGGCCGAGGCCGTCGAGGCCGCCACCGGGGACGGCCCGGCGCTGGAGGGCGACGCGCTCGAGCGGCGCAAAGGGCGCTGGGCGGCGCTGGCGGCGCTGGCCGGTACGCAGAAGCGGGTCGCGCAGATCGCCGACGATCTGCTGGCCCACTTCACCGACCGCTGTAGAGAGCTGCCGGGCAAGGCGATGGCGGTGTGTATGACCCGGGCCAACTGCGTGGCGCTGTACGACGCGCTGACCGCGCTGCCCGGGTGCCCCGAGGTGAAGGTCGTGATGACCGGCAACCTGGCCAAAGACCCCCCCGCGTGGAGCGACGCGGGGCACATCACCACCAAGCGGCAGCGCGAGGCGCTGAAGCTGCGCATGGAGGACATCGACGACCCGCTGCGCATCGTGATCGTCTGCGACATGTGGCTGACCGGGGTCGACATCCCGTGCCTTCACACGCTGTATATCGACAAGCCGATGCGGGGGCACTCGATGATCCAGGCCATCAGCCGGGTCAACCGGGTCTTCCGCGACAAGCCCCACGGGCTGGTGGTGGACTACATCGGCATCGGCGAGGCGCTGCGCGAGGCGACCGACTACTACACCCGGGGCGGCACCGACCACGGCGATCCGGCGCCCGACATCGAGGGGCACGGCGCGGCGCTCTTCCTCGACGCGCTGCGGGCGATCCGGGCGCTGATGCCCGAGGACGAGCGGGATTACGGCGGGTGGCGCGGCTGGTCCGACATGGAGCTGGAGGACGTGCGCACGGCGGTGGCGGCGTACTTCGTCGACGATGACGATCTGCGCGCGGACTTCCTCGACGCCGAGCACCGGGTCAACCGGGCCTATCTGCTGGTCAAGGGCCTCGACGGGTGCCGGCCCTACGCCGACGAGGTGCTGTTCTACCAGTGGACCCGCATCGATCTGTGCAAGGTCGACGTCGCGGCGACGATCGACGCCGGGCAGAAGGCCGACGGGGCGGTGCGGGATCTGGTCGACGATCACGTAGGCGCCGAGGGGGTGGTCGACATCTTCGAGCTGGCCGGCCTGGGCACCCCCGACATCAGCATCCTGGACGACGACTTCCTCCAGACGTGGAAGGACCACCCCCACGAGAACCTGCGGGTGAAGCTGCTGCGCCGGCTGCTCGACGACGCGCTGCGCCGCCGGGCGGGCGCCGGCTCGCCCCGGGCCCGGGGCTTCCGCGAGCGGCTGGAGGCGGCCATCGCCGAGTACCACAACCGCATGCTCACCGCCGCGCAGGTCGTGCAGGAGATGATCGACATCCGCAAGGCGACCGAGGCCGAGAAGGCCGAGGCGCTGGCCCTGGGCCTGTCGGTCGAAGAGCTGCGGTTCTTCGAGGTGGTGCAGCAGGCGTACCCCGACGTGTGGGACGCCAAGGCGCTGCGCGACGTGATCCACGCGGTGGTCGCGACGGTGCGCCGCAATCTGAAGGTCGACTGGACCAGGGCCCACCGGGCCGACGTGCGGGCGGCGGTGGTCTCGGCGGTCAAGCGCACGCTGTACAAGCAGGGCGTGCAGCGGGCGCAGCTCGACGCGATGGCGGCGATCGTGATGGCCCAGGCCGAGCAGCGGTGGGCGAATTGGCCCGAGGCGGCGTAGGGGTCGGCGGGCGCCGGGAGGGCCTCCCGAGGCGGATCGGAGTGGCGGCGCGGGTCGGGATCGCCTCCGGGAGGTGGTCGAGCGGCTTCGGAGAAGCGGGGATCACCTCCGGGAGGCGGTCGGGCGGTTTCGGAGAGGCGGGGATCACCTCCGGGAGGCGGTCGGGCGGCTTCGGAGAAGCGGGGATCACCTCCGGGAGGCGGTCGGGCGGCTTCGGGGAAGCGGGG
>JAUHYW010000102.1 GCA_030426085.1 bacterium
CGGGGGCCCACGGGCAGAGATCGACCCGGGCCGTCCACCGCCCGGCGGCCCGGTCGTCGCCGTCGGGGTCGAGATCGCAGGCGTCGCCGAGGCCGTCGCCGTCGAGGTCGAGGTTGGCCCGATCGACCGTACGGGGGCAGCGGTCGAAGTCGTCGGGCCAGCCGTCCCCGTCGTCGTCGGGGTCGCAGGCGTCACCGCGCCCGTCGCCGTCGAGGTCGGCCCGGTCGGGGTTCGACACCCGAGGGCAGTTGTCGACGGGGTTGATGATGTTGTCGCCGTCCGTGTCGTCGTCGCAGAGGTCGCCTTCGCCGTCCCCGTCCAGATCGGCTTGGAGCGGGTTGAAGTCGTCCTCGCAGTTGTCGACGCTGCGCCGCCCGTCGAGGTCGAGATCACCGACGATCCCCCCCTCGGCGCCCAGCTCGATGATCCAGACCCCCGGCTCGCCATCGCTCGACCCCTCCAGCAGCCACTTGGCCCGGCCGCGCAGCGGACCCTCGGGCCCGTCGGGCAGCAGCTCCAGCGTCGTCGCCGCGCCTCGGCCGGCCCGGACCGTCAGCCCCGCCCGGGGCTCCACATCCGGCGTCTCCACCGGCAGCGCCTCGTAGCGCAGCTCGATCTCGCGCACGGCCCCCGCCCCGTCGAGCACCAGCTCGGCGCTGAACGTCGCCCCCTCGGCGCCCGGCGGGCAGCCGGCCGGCGGGATATCGATCCAGGCGAATCGGACCCCACCGGGGGTGTCCGTCCGCCGCACCTCGCCCCGGACCGCGCCGTCTGGGCAGGCGCCGGCCTCGAGCGGGGCCCAGAGGGGCGCGATCACCGACCCCATCGCCAGCTCGGCCAGCGGCCGGGGCGCGGCGACGTCGACCGCGCCGCCGAGCGTGATGAGCCCGCCGCGGTGCAGGGTCAGGTCGAGCACCGGCCGCCCGGCGATGGAGATCGCGTCGGGCAGGTGCCCGTCGAGCTCGACCGCCACCGTCCAGGGCGGCCCGTCGCCGCCGAGCGGGACGCCGTCGCGGGGGACCTCGGCGGCGTGCGCGGCGGCGGATGCGAAGAGCAGGGCGAAGAGCAGGCGGGGGTGACGCATGGGGGCCTCTGGGGTTCGGATTATGCCATGGGTGTATGCCGAGCAGTCATGCTGGAATGGCGCATGGGATTCACGCCGGAGCGTAACACTGAAGGTCCCATCAGGGAAGCGTCCTCCCGACCGCGCGCTCCCTGTTTGGGCGGGTAAACGGTGACACCGCGGCCCGCGGGGGTATGGGAGGCCGGATGGAGTCGGTCCGCCGCTCTACACATGGTCGGCACCGATCGGGCCGGCTCTATTCGGCACCGATCGGGCCGGCTCTATTCGCGCATCCCGCCGCTCGCGCTCCACGGCGACCCCTGTTGATGAACGCAGCGGGGCGGCCGACGGGTGGGGCCCCGCCGACCGTCTACAGGCCCGCGCCGGAGCACGGGCCTCTGCTCTCCTGAGCCGGAGGATCGTCGACCCCGTTGCTCGAGTGGCCGAAGCAGGGAGGCGGGGCCCCACCCGGCGGACGAACCGCCGATGCTCGACTGTCCACGACCATTGATTGCATCCAAAAGACAGCGGCTCGGGGGACCGGACAGCGTCCCACTCGCGGTCGTGCTCGCGCGGCCGGCTCTATTCGCGCATCCCGCCGCTCGCGCTCCACGCCGGCCCCTTTTGATGAACGCAGCGGGGCGGCCGACGGGTGGGGCCCCGCCGACCGTCTACAGGCCCGCGCCGAAGCACGGGCCTCTGCTCTCCTGAGCCGGAGGATCGTCGACCCCGGTGCTCGAGTCGCCGAAGCAGGGAGGCGGGGCCCCACCCGGCGGACGAACCGCCGATGCTTGACTGTCCACGACCACTGATCGCATCCAACAGACAGCGGCTCGGGGGACCGGGCACTTCGATCGCGAAGCCCGGGTGTGACCGTGAGCGGGCTGGTCCGGGCATCGGGTCGCTGGATCAGGCACCTCGATCGGCCCGGAATCCGGGTGTGACCAGCGCGCGCGGGCGCCCTCATGCTGAAAGTACGGGTGCGACCCGAAAAATCGAGCGGCCTCATGCCGAAAGTACGGGTGTGGCCCGAAAAATCGAGCGGCGTGATGCCTGAAGTCCGGGTGCGACCGGAAAAATGAATCGCCCTCATGCCTGAAGTCCGGGTGCGACCCGAAAAAACGATCGCCCTCATGCCTGAAGTCCGGGTGCGACCGGCCGCTCATCGAGCCCGCAGGCCCCGCGGACGGGTCGTCGGTCGACGAGGATGACGCCATGAGGCTGCGGGACACCTTCGAGGTGCCTCACCCGATCATGGTCGGGCTCTGGACACGGGTCGCACCCGACGCGCCGATCGCCTTCGGGCCCGGCGGACGGGTCGGACCCGTCGGCGATCGGGCCCGGCACGTCGACCGCGCGGGTCGTGGCCGTACTTTCGGCATGAGGCCGATTCATTTTTCGGGTCACACCCGTACTTTCGGCATCACGCCGCTCGATTTTTCGGGTCACACCCGTACTTTCGGCATCACGCCGCTCGATTTTTCGGGTCACACCCGTACTTTCGGCATCACGCCGCTCGATTTTTCCGGTCGCACCCGTACTTTCGGCATCACGCCGCTCGATTTTTCCGGTCGCACCCGTACTTTCAGCATGAGGCCGCTCGATTTTTCCGGTCGCACCCGGACTTCAGGCATCACGCCGATCGATTTTCCCGGTCGCACCCGGACTTCAGGCATCACGCCGATCGATTTTTCGGCTCGCCCCCGGACTTCGGGCATCACGCCGGTCGATCTTCCGGCTCGCCCCCGGACTCCAGGCATGAGGCCGCTCGGTTCTCCGGGCCGCACCCGTCCACCGGCCGACGCTCGGATTTCTGCGGCGGCCCCCGCCCGATCCGCCGGGAATTCCCCGGTCCGCCGCCCTCGGCCCGCGGCCGCGCGCCGTCGGTGAGATGGCACGGCCTTTGCCGTCTCGAATGCCGTGGCCCGGAATATTCACTCGCCTCGGGAGGAATCCATGCGCACCCGGCCGAACACCGCCTCTTCTTCTCTGCTCGCGCTGCTGCTCGCGCTGTCCGCCAGCGCGCTGACCGCCTGCGAGGACGGCAACCTCGAGCCCCAGGACCCCGGCCCCGAGGAGCCGATCGACGAGCCCATCGAGCCGGGCACGCCCATCGACCCCCCCGCCGAAGACCCCCAGGCCCGGGCCATCGTCGACGCGCTGGAGCAGATCGCCGGCCTCGACGCCGAGGGCCTGCTCGAGCGCTACGCCCTCGACCACGTCGCCGAGCTGGGCTTCGACCCGCTCGAGGCGGCCCACCTCGATCTGATCCAGGACAGCCCGCTGGGCCTCGACGACGCCGAGCGACAGATGCTCGGTGAGCGGGGCTTCGTGATCTCGGACCGGCGGACCTTCCCCACCCATGGCTACGGCTACGCCTCGATCTACATGAGCGACCTGCCGGTCTACATCTCGGCCGACTCGATGCTCTACGCCGTGCACCGCTCGTACGACGACATCCTGATGGCGCTGGAGATCTCGGCGCTGGCCCCCGACCTCGACACGATGCTCGAGGGCATGCGGGCCCGGCTGGTCGACGGCGCGGCGGACGGCCTGCCGCTCCAGGCCCGGGCCGACGTCGATCTGTACCTGACGGTGGCCCTGTCGCTGCTGCGCGGCGAGCGGCTCCAGCCGGTGGCCGGGGGCGACGGGGCGGCGGTGGCGGCGCTGCTCGACGGCGTCGAGGCGGCCCAGGGGCGCTACCGGGTCGAGCTGTTCGGGGCGAGCCGCGACGTGGACTTCAGCCAGTTCACCGTGCGCGGGCACTACCTCGCCCCCGAGGACGGCGGCTTCCACGAGATCCTGCCCCGCTACTTCAAGGCCATGATCTGGCTCGGGCGCATCGACTTCCGCCTCATCGAGACCCAGCCCGATCACAGCCGGGTCTTCCACCGGCGGCAGCTCGAGGGCGTGCTGGCCCTCGCCGCGACGATGAGCCCCGACCTCGAGGCGGCCTACGGGCGCATCGACCGGGCCATCGGGGCTTTCATCGGCGAGCACGACTACATGGTGCTCGACGAGGTCAAGCGGCTGATGGGCGACCTCGGCGCCGACGGGCCCGACGCGTACCCCGCCACCCTCGCCGCCAACGACGACGCCGACATCGCCGCCGCCATCGACGCCGGGGGCTACGGCGCCCAGCGCATCTCGTCGCACATCATGGTCAACGGCACCGGCAGCGGCACGCTGCCCCTCTCGCGCTCGTTCGCCCTGCTCGGCCAGCGCTACGTGGTCGACAGCCACGTCTTCTCGAACGTGGTCTTCGACCGGGCCCAGACCCTCGAGCCGCGCATGATGCCCGACCCGCTCGACGTGGCCTTCGCCGCGCTGAAGAACGACCAGGCCGCCGCGCTGCTCGCCGACGAGCTGCGGCGGTACGACCACGCCGAGGATCTGGCGGCGATGCGGGTCCTGGTCGATCACCACGACGAGACCTACTGGCAGAGCAGCCTGTACACCCTGTGGCTCGACGCGCTGCGGGCCCTGTCGCCGGGCGCCGAGGTGGCCGATCCGGCCGCGGCCGGCATGCCCGCGGTCACCGGGACCGAGGCCTGGGGCCGGCGCATCCTCAGCGCCCAGCTCGCCTCGTGGGCCGAGCTGCGCCACGACACGATCCTGTACGCCAAGCAGTCGTACACCGCCGCCGCCGGCTGCGAGTACCCCGACGCCTACGTCGACCCGTACCCCGCCTTCTACGGCAAGCTCGAGGCCTTCGCCGGCCGGGGGCAGCAGCTCGTCGACGAGCTGGCGTTCTCCGACGCCGGCCTGCGGGACCAGATCGCGGCGTGGTTCGACAACCTGGCCGACGTGTCGCGCACCCTGCGCGAGATGGCCGAGCTGCAGCGGCAGGGGCTGCCCTTCGACGAGGGGCACCTCGCCTTCGTCAACGACGCGGTGACGCTGCTGGAGGGCGGCTGCGTGCCGACCGGCCTGAGCGGGTGGTACGGGCGGCTGTTCTTCGATAACGAGGGCGCGATCGAGTTCAGCCCGACCATCGCCGACGTGCACACCCAGCCGACCGAGGCCGACGGCTCGCCGGCGGGCAAGGTGCTGCACGCGGGCACCGGCTTCGCCCGGATGATGGTGGTGGCGGTCGAGACCTGCGAGGGCCCCCGGGCCTACGTGGGGGTGGCGTCGAGCTACTACGAGACGGTCACCCGGGATTACGAGCGGCTGACCGACCCCCAGTGGCAGGGCATGGTGCGGGGCGAGGCGGACGTGCCCTGGATGCAGGATCTGGTGGTGCGCTGACCCCCGCTGGACCTCCGCATCCGGTTGCGGCACCATCGCCCGACCGAGGATGTGGAGGTTTTGATGCTTCGCCTGCCCCTGATGGCGCTCTGCGCGCTGACCCTGCTCGCCTGCAACAAGGGCGAGACCCCCGATGACCCCGCGCCGAAGCCGGCGGCCGAGAAGGCCGAGCAGCCGGCGGTCGATCCCGCGGCGCGGGCCGCCGAGAAGGCGCCGACGCCGGCCGCCGAGGAGATGGAGGGCGGGGACGATCGACCGGGTGAGATCGGCTGCAATGACTGCCTGGCCCGGGTCGAGACCGCCGGCATCAAGCTCGACACCGCCCGGCTCGACAACAAGGGCGACACCCCCACCGCGGCCCGCCTCGACCTGACGGTGAGCGGGCGCACCGTCAAGCTGCCGGTGCCCCACAGCAACCTGGGCAAGGCGGACCTCGCGCTCGACGACAGCCTCGACGGCCTGCCGGCGCCCAAGGAGTGCGACACTTGGAGCGGGGCCAAGGCCACGCTCGAGGTGGACTACACCACCGCCGCCGGCGAGAAGGAGACCCGCCTCAAGGCGATGCCCATCGAGGTCGCGGGCTGCAAGTGATCCGGATCGCCCCCGGGCTGGCGCTGCTGCTCGCCCTCGGGTGCCGCGGCGCGCCGGCCCCCCCGCCCGACGGGCAGGCGCCGACCGCCCCGGTCGACGCCGCGCCCGCGCCTCTGCCCCCGCCCGCGCCCCGGCTGGCCCTGCTCGTCGGGGTCGCCCGTTACGCCGACCCCGGCCTGTCGCCGGTGCCCGGGGCGGCCAACGACCTCCGACTGATGAAAGACTTGCTCGTCGACCGCGGCGGCTTCGCCGAGGACCAGATCGTGACCCTGGCCGACGGGCAGGCGACCGGCGACGGCATCCGGGACGCCTTTCGGCGCCACCTCGTCGCGCGGGCCGGGCCGGGCACGGTCGCGGTCTTCCACTTCAGCGGCCACGGGCGGCAGGTGCCCGACACCTCGGGCGACGAGCCCGACGGGCGGGACGAGGCGCTGGTGCCCTACGACGCCGACGGCGACACCCCCGCCGGCAGCCTGCTCGACGACGACCTGGGGCGGTGGCTCGACGCGCTGCGGGCGAAGGGCGCCGACGTGACCGTGATCGTCGACGCCTGCCACTCCGGCTCGCCGACCCGGGGTGAAGACGTGGCCCGGGTCGCCCCCGCCCTCGACACCTTGCCCCCGGCCGGGGCCCCCGATCCGGACCCCGGCTTCGGCCTCGACGGGGCGCCCGATCGGCCCGCCGAGGGCAGCTTGGTCGTGCTCTCGGCCGCCCGCAGCGCCCAGCGGGCCCGGGACGCCCGCAGCGCGGCGTCGGGCGCGGCCTACGGCGCGCTCACCTGGGCCCTGACCCGGACGCTGGCCGAGGCCCCCGCGGGGATCACCTGGCGGGACGTCATCGAGCCGGTGCGCCACCGCGTCTCTGGGGTGGTCACCGATCAGACGCCGCAGCTCGCCGGCCGGATCGATCGGGTCGTCTTCGGGCGGGACGAGCGCCCGCCGCCGCCGGGCTCGCTGCCGGTCGTCGGCGGCGGCGACGGGCTGACCCTGGCCGCCGGCGGGCTGCACGGGGTGGTCGAGGGGTCGGTCTGGCGGCTGCGCGGGGCCGACGGGCGCACGCTGGGGCGGGGGACCGCCGCCGAGGTGGGCCCCCTGAGCGCCCGGCTGGATCGGGTCGAGCTCGAAGACGCCGCCCTGCGCGCCGCCGGGGCGGGCTGGGTCGTGCCCCCCGGCACCCGGGCGCTGGAGCAGGCCCGCCTCCTGCGCGGCGACCCGCCGCGGATCACGTTCGAGGGCCCGGCGGCCGTCGGCGCGTGGCTGGAGAAGAGCGGGATCCCGATCACCGGGGGCCCGGCCCCGCTCCGGCTGCGGGTCGAGGGGCAGCAGGCCCGCTTCGAATGGCTCGACGGCCGGCGGCTGGGCGAGCCGCTGCCCGACCTGACCGGGCTGGGCGAGGCGGCGCTGCGCTGGATCCGCTGGCTGCGGCTGGTCCACCTGGAGGGCGGCGCGCCGAGCCGGGTCGCCGTGGAGCTGCACGGCGCCCGGCGGACCGACGCCGGCTGGACGCTGCGCCCCGGCGACACCCTGCACTTCGTGCTGCACAACGCCGACCCCAAGTGGGTGTGGCACGTCAACCTGCTCACCCTGGCCGAGGACGGCGACGTCGCGCAGCTCTGGCCCCGCCGGGACGGCCGGGGCGAGGCCGACTCGGCGCTCGACCCCGGTCGGACGGTGCGCGTCCCCCCGGTGGGCGGCCTCAAGCTCGGCCCGACCGGCGGCCGGGCGCACACCGTCGACGTCGTCAAGCTGATCGTGACCCGCGCCCCGGCGGACTTCGGCGCGGTCACCCGGGGCGCCACCGGAGCCGGGGCCCACCCGCTGGCCCGGTGGCTGGCGGCGACCCGCGGCGAGGAGCAGGGGCTGCTGCCGGCGGACGACTGGGGCGTCGAGACGCTGTGGGTGCACCTGTGCGGCAAGGGGGCCTGCCCCGAGTGAGCCGCGGGTCTGTCATCGGCATCGGCCTGTTGCTCGTCGCCGGCCTCGGGGTCGGGCTCTGGGTCGCGCTGGTCGGTGATCCGGCGCCGCTCGACGCCCGCCTGATCGGCTTCAGATACCGCGCCGACGATGGCGCGCCGACCTTCGACCGCGGCGCGCCGCCGGCGGTGAAGCTGCCGCCGGGCGAGCCGCCGGTTGTCGAGTGGCATGGCGCGGAGGTGCTGCGGGCCGAGGTGGTGATCGCCGCGGTGCCCGACGGCCGGATCGTGCGGGTGACCGGCTGGGTCGGTGAGCCGCAGCCCGGCCCCGGCGCGCTGATCGTGCGGGCCGGCGGCGGCGAGCGGCGTTGGGCCGGGCGGTGGTCGACGCCGCCCGAGGATCACCCGCTGGTGGCCGAGGTGGCGGGCCACCGCGCGGCGGGCGAGATCGAGCAGGCCCGCGCGGCGCTCGCCGCCGCGGGCGCTGTCGACGTCGAGACCGAGCTGTGGTTGGGCGTCGAGCGGGCGCGGGTGGCTCAGGCTGCGGGGCGGGCCGACGAAGCGGTCGAGGCGTGGCTCGCGGCCGCCGAGGTCGCCCGACGCGCGGGGCTCATCACCGAGCGCACCCGGCGGTTGCGGTCGGCGGCCTACGTGGCCTGGGTCCACCGCCGCGCGGCCACGCTGGCCGACATCATCGAGCGGGCTGCGCCTCTGCACGATCCGATCATCGACCCGGGGGGCCTCGCCCGGCTGCGCCAGCTCGACGGGCAGCTCTCCTTCCTGCTCGACGACTGGCAGGCCGCGCGGCGGGCTCTCGAAGACGCGATCGCCCGATTCGAGTCACTGGGCGATACCCGGCCCTTCCTCGTGGCCACCGAGGCGCTCGCGCTGCTCCTCGCCGATCTGGGCGACGCCGACGCCGCCCTCCACCGATTGGAGTCCGTCGGCGACGTCATCGCCGCTGCGGACCCCGACGCCCGCGCCCGCTATGCCCTCAACCTGGGCTGGCTCACGCTGCGCGCGCTGCCCGAAGCGCGCACCGAAGCCCAGCGCGGCACCCTGCGCGCCCGCCTCGACGCTGCCCGACAGGCGGCCGAAGCCAGCGGTGACCGTCTGCGCACGGCCAACGCCGCCGTCAATCAGGCCTGGGGCGCCCTCGCGCTCGGCGACCTCGCCGCCGCCGCGTCCCACCTCGCCGACGCCCGCGCGCTCGACCCCGACGGCGAGGGCTTCGCCGCGCCCTACGCCACCCTCCTGCAAGCCCGCCTCGACCTCGCCCGGGGCCGGCTCGACGCCGCCGAGGTCGGGTTCCGCCAAGTCGAGGCCCGGGCCGGCTGGGAGCAGGGCGACGTCAGCGAGCTGAGCTGGCGGGCGAAGCTGGGCCTGGGGCGGGTGATGCGCCGGCGGGGCGACTTCCGGGGCGCCCGCGATCAGTTCGACCGGGCGCTGCACATCGTCGACGCCCTCGGCCGGCGGGCCGCGCTGCGCGGCGACCGGGCGACCTTCCACGCCGACCGGACCGACCTCGTCGACGAGGCCATCGACCTCACCGCCGAGCGCGAGCCGTGGCGGGCCTTCGGGTACGCCGACGCCGCCCGCGCCCGCCCCATGCGGGCCCTGCAATCCGACCTGCGGGTCGGCGCGCTGGACCCCGAGACCCGCCGCAATTGGGCCGCGGCCCTCGACGCCGCCCGCGAGGCGGCCGACGAGGCCCGCGCGGCCTACGCCCGGCTGCGGGTCGCCCCGGTCGCCGAAGAGGCCGAAGCCCGCGCCCGGGCGCTCGCCGCCGACAAAGCCCGTGAGGCCGCCTTCGACGCCGCCTTCGCCGTGCTCGACACCGCCACCCCCGCGCCGCCGGGCATCAGCGGGGGCGAGGCCGGCACCCGGCTGCGGGCGGACGAGATCCTGTTCGCGTTCCACCGGGGCTGGGCGTTCCGGGTCGAGCCGACCCGCGGGGCCACCGCCCGGCCGCTGCCCGCGGGCGACCCGCTCGGGGACTGGCGCGACCTGCCCGACGCCGTGCGCCACGTCTACATCGTGCCCGGGGGCCACCCCGACGCCTTCCGGCTGGCGACCGCGGGGGACGACCCGCTGCTGGCCCGGGCCTCGGTGTCGTTCCTGCCCTACGCCGGGCTGCTGGCCCAGCCGGCCGAGGCCGCCGACGGCCCGCCGCTGGTCGTCGCCGACCCCCGCCGCGACCTGAGCTTCGCCGCCGCCGAGGGGGCCGCGGTCGCCGAGGCGCTGCCTGGGGCCACGCTGCTGAGCGGGCCCGCCGCCGACCGGTCCGCCGTGCTCGCCGCGCTCGCCGGGGCCCGGCTGTTCCACTTCGCCGGGCACGGGATCCTGCACCCCGAGCGCCCGTGGGACGCGCACTTGCGGTTGGCCGGGGCCGATACGCTCACGCTCTCCGACGTGCTGACCCACCCGGTGGGCGCCCGGCTGGTCATGCTCTCGGGCTGCGAGACCGGGGTCGACGCGGTGCTGCTCGACGAGGCGGTGGTCGGGCTGCCCGAGGCGTTCCTGGCGGCCGGGGCCCGGGCGGTGCTGGCGACCGATCGCGAGGTGGACGATCGGGCCACCCGGCGCTTCGTCGAGCGGTTCTACGCCGCCGGGGGGGCCGAGCGCCCGGCCGCGGCCCTGCGGATCGCGGCGCTCGCCGCCCGCGAGGCGGGCGATCCGGCGTGGAGCGCCTTCCGCATGATCGGCCTGCGCAGCCCGGGGGCCGATCGCCGCTGAGCCGGCCATGCACCCGACCCGTCGGTCAGTGATTGACATGAGAGCCATGTGCGCAATGCGAACTGTACCGCTTCGTAGATGGCGTCAGGGCGCGGTTTGGAGCCATGTCGCCGGCGGCTGGCTCTTCCATTATTTCTGTCAGTATGCTAAATGTGTGAGTGCCTCTACCGAGTTTGGCAGTTCACCGATCATGCCCGACGCCGAACAGCCTGCCCCCGACGCCGACCAGATCGCCGACGCCCTCGCCCGGCGCCTCGCGGTGCTGGCCCATACGTCGCCCCACCTCCCGCCGACGACCGCCTCGCTCACCGGGCAGCTCGGCCTCGACTCGCTGGTGCTGATGGCCTTCCTCGCCGAGGTGCGCACCGATTACGGCGTCGACCTCGGCCCGTGGCTCGTCCGGTACGCCACCCGCGGCCGGGATACGCTCGAGACCCTCGCCGATCACCTCGCCGCGCGCCGCACCCCGCCCGCCCGCCGGGTGGCCCACCGCTGAGCGCCGGCCGCCGGCTACTGGTGCTGGTCGAACAGGAGGGTGTTGCCGTCGGGGTCCTCGACCATGAAGTGCGTCGGCCCCTCGCCCGGGGGCGCCTCGGCCTTCAGCGGGTAGCCCGCGGCGACCACCGCCGCCTGGATGCCCCGGGCGTCGGTCGGGTTGAAGGTCATGATGTTCTCGTCGAACATGCCCTGGAAGAGCCCGATCTTGGCCTCGCCGC
Organism: bacterium; assembly: GCA_030426085.1. GTDB lineage: Bacteria > Myxococcota_A > Bradymonadia > UBA7976 > UBA1532 > JACKDM01. Next base: position 11,270 of record JAUHYW010000102.1, read on the forward strand.
TCTGCAGGATGATCCAGTTCTTCTCCGGCTCACCGGCCACCTGTTCGAAGCCGAGCGCCTCGTAGAAGGCCCGGCTCTTCGCCAGGTCGGCGACGGTCAGGCTGACCGAGAAGCGTCCGAGTTCCATCTGTGTCCTCCTCGTCGGGGTGTGGCGGCAGCATGCGCGCTGCGCCGGCCCCCCGTCGAGTGCCGACTTCGGTTCAGATGTCGACCGCCAGCCAGGTGCCCACCAGCAGCCGGGGCCCGCCGACCGGGGCGGTGCCGACCGGGGCGTCGATCCGGGGGTCGGCGCCGGGCCCGAACACCGGGATCCGCCCGCTGAGCATGAACTCGCCGCCCGCCTCGCCCACCGCGGCGCCGACGTAGCTCGAGACCCGCAGCCGGGTGAGCACCGTCACCTGGTGGTCCAGCCGGACGAGCGCCGAGCGGTCGGAGACGTTGGCCAGCCCGCTGATCAGGAAGGTGTGGTCGTCCCAGTCGCCGGGCGCCATGAGCGCCACGTTGAGCCCGGCGTAGTGCTGCCCGGTGTACAGCGCCTCGAACGACCCGCTGCCCACCAGCCACGGCAGCAGCGCTGCGTCGGGGTAGCCGGCGCCGTTGTAGAAGTACTCTCCGGTGATGTAGAGCGTATCGTCGTCGCCGTAGGGGATGCCCCACTCGACGCTGGCCACCGCCTGGGGCAGCCACTCATCGCTGCGGTCGGTGGCCCCGGGCAGCGCGTCGGGCACCGCGCCGTCGTCCGCCGGATCCCACTCGCCGACCCACTTCGGGCTCTCGTCCCCGTGGGTCACTGCGCCCTCGACCCGCACCTCGAGCGGGCCGACGCCGGCCGAGATATCGGCCCCGATGCGCAGCGGCGCGTCCCGGCGGCCGACGACCGTGGCGCTGACCTCCGACGGCCCGATGACCCACTCGATCCGGCCGGCGCCCCCGATCTGCGCCAGCTCCGACGCCCCGTCGAGCAGCGCCACCGCGTACAGGTTGCCCCCGGCGGCCTCGAACGGGACGTGCACCTTGACCAGCGGCACGCCCAGGCGCAGGTCGACCACCGACAGCGGGTCCAGCCGCTCGCGGTTGAGGAAGTCGGTCGGGTTCCAGAAGCGGGCCGCGCCCCACTTGATGCGCTGCTTGCCGACCGTCAGGAAGACCCGCCGGCCGATGTCGAACTTGAGCCACGCCTCGTCGAGCTGGATGAGCGGGATGTCGAAGAGATCGCCCCCGGTGATGAAGTCCTGCTGGATGCGGGCCCCGACGAAGGCCCGCACCCGCTCGGTGGGGCGGCCGTCGAGGTAGAGGTCGATCAGGGTCGGCGCCTGGAGCTCGGCCGGCGCGCCGGCGCCGTCTTCGAGGTCGTCGTAGGCGTCGCCGTAGTGGGCGTAGTCGAAGCGCAGGGTGAAGCGGGCCCCGAGGGTCAGCGGGTCGTAGGCCTCGTCCAGCATGTCTTCGATGGCCCGGTCGGAGAGGCCGGCGGCGGGCGGCGCTTCGCCGGGCGAGGCGGGGTCTTCGGCGCCGAACATCGCCGCCTCGCGGTCGGCTTCGGTCTCGTCGGCGGGGGCGTCGGGCGCCCCGAACAGCTCGGCCTCGAGCGCCGCCCGATCGGGGTCGCCCTGGGCCCGGGCAGCCCCCGCCGCGAGCAGCGCCGGTCCGAGCAGCGCCCCCCCGAGCAGCGCCGGTCCGAGCAGCGCCAGCCCGAGCGCCCTCATCGGCTCTGGCTCTCCAGCCAGGCCTTGGTGAACATGTTCGCCGGCAGCGGATCGAGGTCGACCTTGCGCATCACGATGAGCGTCTGGTTCTCCTTCTCGACCTCGTCGTAGATCCGGATCTGCTCGGGGAAGTACACCGGCGCGCCCTTCGAGGCCGACTCGATGCGGCGCCACTTGGGGTAGTACGCCGTGCGCATCAGCCGCCCCGACAGCGCGAAGTCCTGGGCTTTGAGGATGTTGCCGGTCGCCTTGTCGATCCACAGCTCGATGACCGGGTAGGCCGCGTCGACGCCCTCTTTGGCGGTCAGCTTGAGGTGGTGCACCGGGAACTTGCCCAGCTTCGCCTCGCCGACGTAGGCCGGGTCGAACTCCTCGGCCAGCCGCGACTCGTCGAAGTCGGCCCGCCGGCTGTCGGTGCCGCCGATGCGCTCCCGCTCGGTGCGCCGCTCCCACTTGCCGACGCCGGGGTCGTAGATGAACAGGTTCTCGTCGACTCGCAGGTAGCCCTTGCCCGCCTCGGCCTTGGGCCGCAGGAACAGGATCATGAGCTTGTCGTTCTCGTCCCGGCGGTAGATCACCGCCTCGTAGACCACCTTCTCTTTGTCCTTCTCGCGCTGCTCGATGAAGGCCAGCGCCTTGTAGTCCCCGCTGTTGCGCTGGCGGTCGTCGATCTGCTTCAGCAGGTCGACCATCTGCCCCTGGTCCAGCGGCTCGGCGTCGGCGTCGGGCACGGCGAAGAAGGCGGCGAGGGCCAGGGCGAGGGCAGAGTGGCGCATGGGGGCCTCCGGGGGCGGGCTACTCGGTGATGTGGATGGCGGTGATCGGCGGCATGCGCGCCGCCCGGGCCGCGGGCCAGATGGCCGACAGGCCGCAGATGATCGTGAAGCCGACCACGACCCCGACCACCTCCGTCGGCTCGACCACCAGGTGCAGCCGGTCGTTCATCAGGATGGCCTGCACCGCCTGGGACGGGATGGGGATGGACAGCGCGTCGAGCCCCGCGGCGAGCAGCGCGCCGCCGACGGCCCCGACCAGGGTGCCGAAGAGGCCCAGCATCAGGGCTTCGGTGAGGAACATCGCCAGCACCCGCCGCCGGCTCATGCCGATGGCCCGCAGGGTGCCGATCTCGGTCGTGCGCTCGCGCACCGCGATCCACAGGGCGTTCATGATGCCGACCGCGATGATGATGGTCAGGATGGTGATGAGCAGCGCGCTGACCGAGTCGATGGCGGCGATGACCCACACCAGGAACGAGACCTCGTCGGTCCAGGTGGTGATGTCGATCTTCTGGCCGGTCCAGTCCTGGCCGGAGACGGTCTGGAACTTGGCGAAGAACGGCCGGGGGTCGTGCTCCATCACGTCGAACCCGGCCTCGGCGTAGGCCGCGCGCAGCGCCTCCATGACCTGCGGGGCCCGGTCGATGTCGTCGAGGTAGAGCATCACCGCGCCGGTGGTGTCGTCGTCGAGCCCGTAGAGGTCGAGGATGGTGCGCTTGGGCAGGAAGATGCTCCAGTTGCTCATCAGCCCCAGGTCGTCCATCACCGCCACGACCCGCACGTCGACGGTGTTCGACTGCCCGCGCAGGGTCTCGGTGCGGATGGTCAGCGCGTCGCCCACCCGGACCCCGAGCCGCTTGGCCTGGGTGGCGAAGAGCATCGCGGTGTCGGGCTCGGCCAGCCCGTCGATGTCGCCCTCCCGGGCCTCGCCGTCCAGGCCGTCGAGGTCTTCGACGTAGCTCGCCAGCTTCGCCGGACGCAGGGTCTCCCGCAGGCGGACCTCCTGGGCGATCTCGACCCCGTACAGCGCGGCCCAGATCGAGGACGCGTCGCTGACCACCCGGGACCAGCCCCGGTGGCGGTCGATGACCGTCGCCAGCCCGTCCACCGCCTCCCGGGCGACCGCCTTGACCTCGCCGGTCTCGGTGATCATCGGGAAGCCCTCGTCGGGGGTGGCCTTGTAGAACCCGGCCACGTTGACGTGCCCCGCCGCGAGGCTGGTGGCGCCCCGGATCATGCTGTCGTTGACCCCGTCCGACAGGCTCATCAGGAGGACCAGCAGCCCGGTGACCGCCGCCAGGGCCACCCCGAGCAGCGCGGTGCGCCGGCCGCCTTGTCTGAGGTTGCGCCACGCGATGAGTGCAAACATCAGTCAGCCCCCCGCATGGCTTCGATCGGCTCGACCCGGGTCGCGGTGCGGGCCGGGTACCAGGTCGAGATCAGGCTCACGATCAGGATGATGACCACCCCCAGCCCCAGGTGCTCGGCGCCCACGGTGGGGTGGAGCCGGTTGCCCGAGAAGATGAAGACCATGATCTCGTTCTGGGCCGGGATGCCGACCGATCCGAGCCACAGCACCAGCCCGGCCCCGGCCAGGGCCCCCAGGCCGCCGGCGATGAGGCCCAGCACCAGCGTCTCGAGCAGGAACATCGCCATCACGAAGCCCCGCTGAGCGCCGATGGCCCGCAGGGTGCCGATCTCGCGGACCCGCTCGAGGGTCGCTATCAGCATCGAGTTGTTGATGATGACCAGGGCCACCGCGAAGATGATGAAGATGGCGATGTAGAGGATGACCCGCACCACCAGGGCGAGCTGGCCCAGCACGCCCGAGGCCTCCTGCCAGTCGACCACCTTCAGCTTCAGGCCGGCCTCGGCGGCGGCGGCCTCGATGGCGGCCCGGGTCTCGTCGATGCGGTCGCCGTCGGCGAGCATGATCGCCGCGTTGAGCACCAGCCCCTCGCGGTTCATCTCGGCGTCGAACTCTTCGCTCACCGCCAGGGTCCGCTTCTCGCGCTTGAGGTCGGCCTCGGCCACCGCCTCGAAGTCGTCGTCGGCCCCGGTCTCGAGCTCGATGGCGTCGCCCCCGCCAAACAGCGCCGCCTCGGCGTCTTCCCGGCCGACGAACTCGGCGCCCACCTCGTCCCGGATGGCCTCCAGCTCGGCCCGGTCGGCGGCGGTCATCTGGCCGTACAGCTCGCGGAAGGTCACCAGGTCGAGCAGGTTGGCGGCCCCGGTCAGCTCGGAGCGCTCGAGGCCTTCGAAGACGAAGGTGCCCCACACCCGCACGTTGACCGCCTTGAGGGTGTTGGTGCGGGTCCAGGCGCGGATGGTGACGATGTCGCCCACCTCGAACGGGTAGACGTCGATGAGCGGGGCGACGTGGGCGTAGAAGAAGTCCCGCCGGGCGACGGCGTTGCTGTCGTCGACCGTCAGCAGCGCCTCGAGCAGCGCGGCGAGGTCCGGCGGATCGCCCTCGATCTCGAGGTCTGTCGCCAGCCGCGCCGCCAGCGCCGCGGCGTCGTCCGGGTCGAGCATCAGCTCGACGGCCCCGCCCTGGGTCTTCAGCCGGCGGGCCTTGGCCGCCAGCTCGGCGGTGTCGGCGATGGGGATGTCGGCTTCGCGGGCCTCGGCCAGATCGTCGAGCAGCCGGGCGGCGGTCATCTTGAGCACCCGGTCGGCGTACTTCTGGTTGACCAGGATGCCCCGCCGCCCCTCGGGCACCATCTCGCCCCGGACCACCTTCATCCGATCGAAGTGCTCGGCGAAGCGGCCCAGATCGGTGCCCACGTAGCGGATGAACATCACCCGCCCCTCGCCGGCGAGCGGGGCGACCTTGGTGTCGAGGTACTCCAGGATCTCGAGCGGCCGGCGCCCCAGCTCGGCCCAGAAGACGTCGTTGCGGGTGCGCTCGATCCGGGCCAGCTCGTCCTTCAGGTCGTCGACCCGATCGGCGTCGGCGATGGCGAGCTGGTTGCGCAGGTCGGCCTCGAGCAGCCCGATCATCCGCCGGGCCTTGGGGATCAGCGCCTGGGCCTCGCCGAGCTGCCCGTCGCGGACCAGCGCCCGCATGCGGCCCAGGGTGCGCTCGAGGTCCGACCCCCGGGTCATGTAGGCGGTGTTGATGCCCATCGGCACCACCGCCTTCACGTTCTCCACCGGGGCGATGGCCGCCTCGAGCGCGGCGAAGTCGTCGATGCGCCCCCAGTCGGCCCCGCCCATGGTCATGTCGCCGAAGATGGCCAGCTCGTCCTTGCCCTCGGCGCTGTAGACCTGGAGGTGCCCCGACAGCGAGTGCACCACCGAGCGCTCGATGGCCCCCTCGATGCTGTCGAGCAGCGCGGTGCCCAGCACGAAGAGCATGGTCCCGAAGCCGATCAGGGAGCCGACGATCAGGCTCTTGATCTTGTGGGACCAGAGGCTGCGCAGTGCCATGTAGACCAGCAGCCGCAAGCGAGCCAGAGCGTTCACGCAGCGGCTCCCTGGGTGACGCGGTCTTCGGCGATCTCGCCGTCGACCAGCGAGACCAACCTGCGCGCGTGCGCCATCACAGTGTCCGGGTGTGCCGTGCTCATCCGGCCGCCCTGCGGGCGGGCGCTGCGCAGCGTCGTCGGGCCTGTGGCCCTCCTCCTCGCTCCGGCCCGGGCCCCTGGTGGGCCCGGCCTCCTTGCGCTCGGCGGCTCGCTGCGCTCGCGTGCTCCGGCGGCTGCGCCGCCTCCGCGGGTGATGGCCCACGCCTCGTTCATGCGGCGGCTCCCTGGGTGACGCGGTCTTCGGCGATCTCGCCGTCGACGAGGCTCACGAGCCGCCGAGCGTGGGCCATCACAGTGTCCGGGTGTGCCGTGCTCATCCGGCCGCCCTGCGGGCGGGCGCTGCGCAGCGTCGTCGGGCCTGTGGCCCTCCTCCTCGCTCCGGCCCGGGCCCCTGGTGGGCCCGGCCTCCTTGCGCTCGGCGGCTCGCTGCGCTCGCGTGCTCCGGCGGCTGCGCCGCCTCCGCGGGTGATGGCCCACGCCTCGTTCATGCAGCGGCTCCCTGGGTGACGCGGTCTTCGGCGATCTCGCCGTCGACGAGGCTCACGAGCCGCCGAGCGTGGGCCATCACCTTGTCGTCGTGGGTCGAGAAGATGAAGGTGGTGCCCTCATCCCGGTTGAGGGCCTCCATCAGATCGAGGATCTGCTCGCCGGTGGCCGAGTCGAGGTTGGCCGTCGGCTCGTCGGCCAGCACGATGCTGGGGCCGGTCACCAGGGCCCGGGCGATGGCCACCCGCTGGCGCTGGCCGCCGGACAGCTCGTTGGGCCGCTGGCCGAGCTGATCGGTCAGGCCGACCTGATCGATGATCGTCCGCACCCGCCGCTCGCGCTCGGCGCGGGTCAGGCCGCCCTTGAGCAGCAGGGGCAGCTCGACGTTCTGGGCGAGGTCGAGCACCGGCACGAGGTTGAAGGTCTGGAAGATGAAGCCCAGCTTGTGCAGCCGCAGCTTGGTGAGGTCCGACTCCGACAGGTCGCTGGTCGACTGGCCGTCGATGCGCACCGTGCCCCGGGTGGGGGTGTCGACGCAGCCGACCTGGTTCAGCAGGGTGGTCTTGCCCGAGCCCGAGGGCCCGGCGATGGCCACGAACTCACCCCGGCCGATGGTCAGCGACACCCCCCGCAGGGCGCGCACCGTCACCTTGCCCAGGGGGAACTCCTTGACCACGTCCAACAGCTCGACGATCGGCTTCATGACGGCTCCCGGCAGTGAGCGGACGGTACGGGCAGCGGCGGCGGCGGTCAATGCGATGCAGGGCCGGCCCGAGGGTTGCGAGCCGCGGGCGGGCTTCACTCTTCTTGACATGGTGCGCTGCACAAACCGGCGCCAGCCGCTCGGCGGTGTACGGAGAAAAGGAGCTTGACGCGGCCCATGGTGCGACGCACAATCCCGCCGACCGGGGTGATGGAGACCCCACGATACACGCGCACGGGGGAGATGATGTCGAAGCGACTCTACTGGCTTCTGGCGCTGGCGCTCTGCGCCGGCCCGATCTACGGCTGCGACGACGACGGCGACAGCGATCCGGCCGACATGGGCGGTGAGGGCGAAGGCGAGGGTGAGGGCGAAGGGGAAGGCGAGGGCGAGGGGGAAGGCGAAGGCGAGGGTGAGGGCGAAGGGGAAGGCGAGGGCGAAGGGGAAGGCGAGGGCGAAGGGGAAGGGGAAGGCGAGGGTGAGACCTTCGACAGCCCCGAGGCCATCCAGGCCTACCTCGACGGCAAGACCCTGGTGATGGTCGGGGACGACATCCCCAGCCACCCCAACGGCTTCGACGAGAACGCCGACCTCGGCGCCAGCAGCCAGTGCTACAACCGGGTCGAGCTGAGCTACGCCGGGGGCAGCTTCCGGCTGAACACCACCCTGGGCACGCTGACCGATGGCATGTGTGATCGCGACGCGCCGGGCATGGCGCTCATGTTCGCCAGCACCGGGCACGTCGTCGAAGGCAACGGCGAGTGCTTCGACATCGACCTCGTCTTCGGCGACAACGGCTTCGGTCAGGAGGGCCGGGGCATGCTGACCGCCGACACCCTCATGCTCGAGCTGTACTTCGCCACCCAGGCGACCGGTCACCGCTGCGCCGACGGCGAGGTGGGCGCCGAGACCGTCACGCTGAACGGCGACGCCTTCATGGGCGACGCGGTCCAGGTGTTCCAGATCCCGCAGGAGTGAGCCCATGCCCCCGCTGCCCCGCCACCCCGCCGGCTGGGCCGGGCTGCTCGCCCTGAGCGTGACGGCCGTGGCGTCCCCCGCCATGGCCGGTCCGCCCGCGCCGCCGGGGGTCTACACGCCCGGTGGAGAGCACCTCGCCGAGCACCTCGACGACACCGATCGGGCCGCCGAGCCCGATCACCCGTCGTTCAGCCTCATCAACTACTTCTTCACCCGGGGCACGGCGACGAACATGCTCGCCAACCCGCTGGGGCTCAAGGGCGTCTCGCTCGGGCCCCTCGGCCTGACCGCCGGCAGCCAGGTCGGCGTCGGCGACGAGCGCACCGCGGCCTACGTCGAGCAGCGCTGGATCCCGGTGCTGAGCTACAGCCCGCCGTTCTCCGACGGGCTGGCCACCTTCCGGGCCCACTTCGAGATCGACTACACCTGGGGCTTCACCTCGAACAGCGTGGGGCAGAACCAGGGCGGCGGCATCAACGCCGATCAGGTCAACATCCAGACCAAGAACGTCAACGTCTCGATCACCCCGTTCCGCGATCCGCGCAAGCTGGCGATCATCCTCGGCACCCAGTCGATCTACGACAGCCTGTACGACCCCACGATCACGTCGGTCTTCGACGTCGTGCGCACCGGCTACAAGCTGACGTTCTTCGGCACCGAGGCCACCGGGCTGTCGATCTACAGCCGCTACGACCGCCACCGGTGGAAGCTGTCCTGGATGCCGCTGGGCATCTCGCTGCCGAGCACCGCCGAGGGCGACCCCAGCTTCGCCTGGCTGTGGATGGGCACCGCCGACTATGCGTTCACCCTCACCCCGGGCACCGAGATCGGGCTGAGCTACTGGCACCTCAGCGATGAGACCGAGGGGGCCCACGAGGTCTACCCGCTGGTGACCACCGGCCCCGGCGGGCGGGGGCTGAGCCCCTACACCGGCATCCGCACGATGCCCATCGATCAGGCCACCGGCGATGTGCACTACCTGGGGGTCAACTTCCACCACAACCTGAAGTTCAACCGCAGCCGGTTCGGGGCCTCGGGCTTCGTGATGTACAACGCCGGCCGCTTCGAGTCGCAGCGGGACGAGATCGCCGAGGGCCGCCTGGAGTCGCTGGACATCAGCGGCCTCGCCGCCGACCTCGAGCTGCTCTACAACTGGGGCTACACCCGGGACGATGTCATCACCCTGCACGGCATCTACACCACCGGGGACGACGACCCCACCGACGACCGCTACGAGAGCGCCTACACCCTCAACTACTATGGCCTGCCCGGCGCGGTGTTCTTCGACCACAAGACGCTGCTGCTCTTCCCCTTCACGAGCACCATCAGCAACTACACCGGCGCGGTCTCCGACATCAGCAACCAGGGCTACGGGGTCACCGCGGGCATCCTCAGCGCGGCGTGGGACGTCATCCCCCACACGCTCAACCTCAAGCTGGGCGCCGCCTTCGGCCGGGCCTCGGTCGACCCCCGCGAGCTGGCCGACGTGCGCCGCACCGCCGAGGGGCAGGAAGACATCGTGCGCGACCCGGGGCAGACCATCGGCTACGAGGTCAACGCGGAGCTGCGCTGGCACCTGCGCTACCTGATGACCGTCGGGCTGCATGTGGGCTACATGGTCCGGGGCGACTTCTACGACGACCACCCCCGGGTCACCGCCGACCCGTGGGCCGGCTTCGCGACCTTCACCTACTATGCGTTCTGAGGAGGCGCCGATGATGACCCGAATCACGCTGCTCCTCGCCGCGCTGGGGGCCGCGCTCGCGGCGGGCTGCGCCACCTACGCCGATCAGCCGGCGCTGGCCTTCCGGGACTACGACTACAGCGGCCCGGCCGGTCAGGCGTGGCCCGGGCGGGATCTCGAGTTGCCCGAGATCCAGCGGCAGTTCCAGATGGCGACCACCCCGTCGGTGCACGTCGTGGAGCTCAACCCGAAGGGCGCGCCGACGATCGTCTTCGTGCACGGCCTCGGCTCGTACCTCAAGTTCTGGCGCTATCAGCTCGACCACTTCGCCGAGCAGGGCTACCGGGTGATCGCGCTCGACATGATCGGCTACGGCAAGTCGAGCAAGCCGGCGAGCTTCCCCTACACGATGCAGGCGATGGCCGACGTGGTGAAGGCGGTCATCGAGCGGCTCGAGGTGAAGGCCCCGGTCGTCGCCGGGCACTCGATGGGCGGGCAGACCGCGCTCAGCCTCGCGATCCGCTACCCCGACGCGGTCTCGGGGCTCATCCTCGCCGCGCCCGCCGGGTTCGAGGCGTTCACCGAGCGCGAGGAGCAGTGGTACCGCGAGGCGGTGCGCGCGTCCCTCTTCCGGGGCAGCGACGAGCACGCCATCTGGGGCTCGGTGCGCTACGGCAACTTCTACCGCTGGTCGGACGACTACGCGTGGCTCATCGAGGAGCGGGTGCGCGGCGCGAAGAACGACGGCTTCGCGGCCTACGCCTACGCCAACGTGCGCTCGATCCAGGGGCTGGCCGACAACGACTTCGTGCGGGACCACCTGGGGCAGGTGAAGGCCCCGGTGGTCATCATCCACGGCGATCGGGACCGGCTCATCCCGTCGCCGTTCCTGCACGGCGGCTTCACCCGGGACGTCATGGCGTACGGCGCCGATCAGATCCCCGACGCCGAGCTGGTCACGCTGGAGAGCTGCGGCCACACCGTGCAGATGGACTGCCACGATGAGTTCAACGCCGCCGCCGGGCAGTGGCTGAAGGCCCGGTTCACCGGGGGCCACGCCCCGGCCCCCGCCGCGCCGAAGGCCCCCGCCGATCCGCCGGCCGCTGCGCCGCAGACCCCCGCCGAACCGCCGCTCACCGCGCCGCCGCCGGCCGCCGACGACAGCGGCGCGTGAGGGGACTCGCGGCCCTCGTCGGCCTGCTGACCCTGCTCGCGCCGCTCATCGCCTGCGCCTGGGGCCCCACCGGCCACCGGGTCGTGGCCCGCATCGCCGAGAACCACCTGACCCCCGCCGCCCGGGCTGCGGCGCTCGACCTCGCCGGCCCGGCGGGGCTGGCCCCGATCTCGACCTGGGCCGACAGCATCAAGAGCGACCCCCGCTACACCGGCGGCGTCGCCGGCCGCCCCGACACCCGGCCGTGGCACTACATCAACCTCGACACGATCGAGCAGTTCCCCGCCGAGTCGCCCCGGTCCCGCTTCGGCCACATCATCGACGCCATCCGCCACTTCGAGACGGTGCTCGCCCGCCGCGACGGCCCCCGCGACGCCCGGGTCGAGGCCCTGCGCTGGCTGGTGCACCTCTACGGCGACCTGCACCAGCCGCTGCACGTCGGCCTGGCGCTCGACCGGGGCGGCAATACGGTCGACGTCGAGTGGTTCGGCCGGCGCACCAACCTGCACCGGGTGTGGGACAGCGCCATCATCGACCACACCCGGCTGAGCTTCACCGAGATCGTGCAGTTCATCGACCACCCGTCGCCCGAGGCCGTGCGCGCCGCCCAGCGCTTCGACCTGAAGGCGTGGACCGCCGAGGGCATCGCCCAGCGCCCGGCGATCTACGCGCTCTCGCCGCCCACCTCGGGCGAGGCCCCGCGCCCGAAGCGTCCTGCGCTGGCCTACGCCTACTTCGACCGCCACCGCCCGGTCGTCGAGGAGCGCCTGCTCACCGCCGGCCTGCGCCTCGCGGCCCGGCTGAATACGCTGCTGGGGGAGTAGCGCGGTGAGCCCGCCATGCGATAACACACTGTAGCTCTACCCCGTCAGCGCCTTGCGCGGTGCTCGAGCCCGGTTTATCTATCCGGGGTGCATCGCGAGGCGACATGGCTCAAAACGCATACCCCTCCGCATCTCGCCTCGCCGATCTGGTTGAGCGACTCTATGCGGGTCAGCCGGTCTCTCGGCTCATCATCAGAGAGGTGCAAGCGTGCGGAGCCTCCGCGGCCCGCAATCGGATGGACTGGCTCGAGGAGCGATTCGGTGAGCGCTTGGTCGATGTGCGAGACGAGCGCGGTCGGGCCGCCCGTGCCCTGAAGTGTCTTCCACAGCATTCGACCGGTGCCGTGACTGGAAACGGTGGGCTCCTCGAACTCATCGCGGCTCACGTCGCCGGTACGGCTCTCGAGAGTCTGCGCGGCAGTCGCCTGCACGCGGCGCTGGGTGATGGTCAGCGGACACGGCTCGGCGCGCTCGACGGGCAGGACTTCGACCGCTTCTCACGGGCGGTTCAGTGCTATGAACGCTATCATCCGATCGATGTCCCCGACGCCCGTCGGGGCGTGGTCGATGCCATCTTCGACGCGATCATGGAGCGCCGGGTCGTCGAGTTCTCCTATCGCCCCCTCGGTCGGCCGGCGCAGAGATACCGCGTCGAGCCGTACCTCATCGTCGACTATCGGGGGACTCTCTATCTCTACGGACGCAAGGTCGACGTCGAGGGTCGTGACGCGACGGATCATCGGCGCAACTTCGGGCTCGACGGTATCGAGCACATCCGACCCGATCCCGACCGGCGCGCTGTTCCAGCGCCCGATGCACGTCGGCTCCTCAGAGCCGATCTCGCCGACGCGTTCGGATTCTTCCGCGTCCGGTCAGCGCCGGTCGAGGTGCGCCTGAAGGCGAAGGGCGGTCTGGCGATACGTCTCGAGCGGTCACCCCTGCATCGCTCACAGACGATCGTCCGCCGGGGCCCCGATGGCATCGAGCTGACACTGCGAGTACGGCTGTGCCCCGAGTTCATCTCGACGTTGATGGCGGCGCTGCCCGACGTCGAAGTGATCGCCCCCCGCGAGCTGGTCGCGCAGCTCTCCCGACGCCTGAAGGACGCGATGGAGCACCTCGAGTCACATGCGTCCGATTCGGATACTCGAGAGTCCGACTCGGACACCGGAGCCTCCAGTTCGGACATCGGTTGAGCCGGGCCGGACATCGCGCCTTGCCACTGCCGTCGCTGTGCTCACCGTCGCCGTGCGGTGCACAGGGCGCCGCGCAGACGCCGACAGGCTGCTGCCTCAACGAATACTGCGCCCGCTCCGGGCGGGGAGAGCTGTCATGGGTGACGCAACGGCGCTGACCCGGCGCATCGAATCGGAAGAGCAGGTGGCGCTACGCGGTATCGCTCAGCTCGATGAACTGCGAGAGGCCATCGCCGAGGCGTTTCGCGCGGGTGGGTTGAGCGTAGAGTTCGACCCGTCGTCGAGCCCACGCTGGGTGGACTATCTGGCGGTGGCCGGGCCGACGGCGGTGGAGGGCGCGATGACCGGTGCGATGCTCGGCCTCGCCCTCGGGGCCCTGATCGGTGCGCCGAAGGAGGGCGCCCTCGTCGGAGGTGTGCTGGGCGCAGCGCGAGGGGCCGGGCATGGCGTCGACGCGGTCGATCGCGGCTGGCGCATCCGGGTCACCGACATCGAGGGCGTGCCGCACGCCGTGGTGCGCAGGCTGGGGTGATGTGATGCGACTGGATCGAGTGCGACTGGCCAACCGCAAGACCATGCACGGCCCGGTTCGGGAGGTGCTGCGCGCTCTGCGTCCATCGAAGGCACGGATTCAGGATGCGGAAGACTGCGCCCAACGACTGATCGCCCATCTGGACCGGATCTCCGATCGGTTCACGATCAAGCGCTCGGTCGGTCACGGTTCGGTCCACCGGAACACTGTGCTCAAGCAGTTCCGGGACATCGACTATCTGCTCCTGCTCGACGCGGATGCGCTCACCACCTCCGCAGGCCAGCGCCCGACGCCGGGCTACGCCATCGGGTGGCTCCGAGATGGATTGGGCCGTTGTCGGGCGGGCGTCGCGGCCGTGGGCAACCTCCCGATACGTGATCAGAGGCACAGCGTCGGCGTCGAATACCGAGGTCGCTCGCGAGGCTTCCGGGTGGATCTCGTGCCCGCGCTCGTGACCCACGGAAACGGACCCTACCTCATTCCGTCCCGGACCCGGCAGCGATGGATCGAGACCCGCCCGCGGCGGCTGGCTCGGCGCATCGACGGCGCGCCATCGACCGTCGTCGATGCCATCCGACTGGTGAAGGGCTGGAAACGGGCGCGCGGCAAGCGCAAGGGGTTCTCGCTCCCGAGCTATGGCATCGAGGTCTTGCTGACCGAGCGCACCGATCTGCACGTGCACTCCAAGCCGCTCGACATCGTCCGCCATGTATTCGAAGAGTGGGCCGACGCGCACGCTGGACGTCGACTCACTCTGCTGGGTGGCACCACCCGGGATGCGGTCACGCTGAGCGATCCGACGAGTGGCGAGAACTTGATGGCGGGCAACGATGGCCACGGGCGGCGGCGATTCATCGAGGCGGCGCGCCGCGGGTTGCGGGATCTCGACGACGCTGAGGCAGCCCTCGGGGCCGGGCATGCCGGCAAGGTCGGTCAGTTGCTGGAGCGCCTCTTCCTGGGCAACCCTTGAAAGGACGGTCGTAGAAATGGTCGATGCTCTATTCGCTGAGCACGCCGGTCAGATAGGGTCTGCGTTGGCGAGCAACGCAGCGGTGCGGCAGCGCGCGCTCGAACACCTCGAGCGCTGTGACTTCCGGTCGAAGGCGGTCGAAGGGCCAGGGCGGTCGGTGATCTTCCGCGGCTTGATGAGACGCCTTCTGGAAGGAGAGACCACCGTGACCCGCGCGAGCCGGGAGGTCGAGCAGATCCTGCCACGCTGGGGTTCACCGCATGCGGCGAACAATCGGGTGTTCTGCAAGCGCTGGGGCGAGCGCCTCGTCCGCTCGACCTTGAGCCGGCTGTACGTGGTGGGTGTGCTCCACCTGCTTCGCGACCGCGGGGAGGCGTGGTGCCGGGTTCCCCACTCCCCGACCGAGCAGCGCGGCCACAACTGCAGCGATGTCCTCGCCGGTGGTGTCCACCGGGTCGACGAACTGCTGGAGAACGTGCTTCACGCAGAGCGCCAGGACGATTGGCGGGTGGAGCCCATGGTCCCCGACCACCCCTGGTGCAGTCACGTGGTCGCGCCGATCTCGTGATAGGGGCGGCGCTGCTGAC
>JAUHYW010000103.1 GCA_030426085.1 bacterium
CGGCGGGGGCAGGGGGCCCGATCGCGGGATCGGGCGCGCCTCGGGCTGCCCCGCCGGCCGGGGCGTGGGGCGGCCCGCGGGCCGGGCGCCGCGGGGCTCGGGGGCCTCGGCCGGCCGGCCGCCCCGCCCGGGCAGGTGCCGGGTGTCGGGCCGCGCGCCCTCGGGGGTGGTGACCGGCTCCTCGACCGGGTCCCGGGTGTCGACCGCCAGCCACGCCCGATCGACCGTCGAGCGCGGCTGCCGCGCGGCGTGGCGGGCGTCGCCGACCTCGACCGGCCGGGCCACCGGCTGGCGGATCGCCCGGGTGCCGTGGGGCCCGGCCTCGTCCTCCGGATCGGGCTCGGCCGGCCGCGCCCCGGGGCGGGCGACCCCCGCCCGGCGCAGGTCGTCGGCGTTCAGCTCCCGGGTGGCCTCGAGCATGCCCGCCGGCTTCGACGGCGCGGGGGCGGCCTCGGCCCGGTCGGGCGCTCCGGGCAGGGCCACCCCCGATCGCTTCAGGTCGTCGGCCCGCAGCTCGCGGGTGGCCTCCATCGCGCCGCTCGGGGCGCCCCGGCGCAGGTCGTCGGCCCGCAGCTCGCGGGTGGCCTCCAGCGGGGGCAGATCCGAGCGCCCCCCGCCGGGCCGGTCGCGGCCCGGATCATCGTCGCTGCGCCCGGCCGAGATGACCCCCGGCAGGCGCCGCCCGCCCTCCGGCTCCGGCGCCCGCCGCTCGGCGCGGGGGTCGATCGGGCGGTTGCGCGGCTGGCGGTGATCGATGCTGCGGGTGAAGCCGCCCCCGTCGCTCGGGCCCACCCCGCGGAAGGTCGAGCGCCCCCCGGGCGGCTGGGGCGGTTGCGGCGGATCCTCGGCGACCGTGTCCCGGGCCCCGATCAGCGACCCCTGCACGAAGGTGCTGCGCCCGCCCACCGGCGCCCGCCGGCCGCCCGACCCCTGGGCCACCGTCGAGCGCCCGCCGACCGCGGCCGCCCGCGGCGCGATGGGCCCCGACCCCTGGCCGAGCGTACCCCGCTCGCCGACCGCGCCGCCGAGCGCCTCGGCCGCGCTCTCGGCGGTGGCGTCGTCGGCCCCGAGGTCGATGCTCGGTCGATCCCACGGCGCGGCGGACCCGGCGCCGGCCGCGTCCCCGATCAGCGCCTCGCGGTCCATCGCCGCGGTCGGCGCCTCGTCGGCCTCGTCGATGCTCGCGTCGAGCGGATCGGGCAGCCGGGGCGCGGGCCCGTCGTCGACGGCGGGCGCGGTGGCGGTGTCGTCGTCGGTGTCGTCCCCCGTCGGGCGGGTGCGGGCGGCCTCGTCCAGCCGGCGCAGCGCGAGGCGGGGGCGGGGGTCGTCGGGGTCGGCCCGCATCGCCCGGTCGAGCGTCGCCCGGGCGGCCATCGTGCGCCCGTCCCACTCCAGGGCCCGGGCGAGCAGCAGCAGCGCGTCGAGGTTGTCCGGGTCGCGGTCGAGCACCCATTCGAACTCGGTGACGCTCTGGGCGAGCTGCCCCAGCCGCAGCCGGGCCTCGCCGAACAGCAGGTGCCCTTCGAGGTCGTCGGGGCGGTGGTGCAGCCCGGTGCGCAGGATCCGGTAGGCCCGCTGATGCTGCTGGCGATCGAGCAGCAGCCGCCCCAGCTCGACGAAGCGGGCGCTCTGGGGGTCGGCGGCGCAGATGCGCTCCAGCGCGTCGACGCGGGCGTCGATCTCGGCCGATGGATCGTCCGGCCGGCTCACGGGCGCCCCCGCGGGACGCGGCGCGCGACCCTCTGTCGCGGTGAAGCTCTCAAGTCATCCCCTGGCAACCGGAGCGTGGCGGGAGGTTATCGCGATCCGGCGCCGAGCGCACGCGGCGCGGGTCGCGGCCGCTTCAACCGCCGACCGCCTCGATCCGCGGATCCTCGATCCGGGCGTCGAGCCGCGCCCGACCGCCGGTGTAGACCAGGCACGCCTCCTCGACCCGCCGACCCACGAACGGATCGAGCGGGCGCTCGACCCGCGCGCCGCCGGCGTCGGGCACGAGATCGAGCAGCCGGCTGCCGTCGGCGAAGACGAGGTCGATGGCCAGCGCGTCGTCGGTGCGCCGGTAGCGCAGCGCGACCCCCGGGGGCACCACGAACGGCCGGGCGTCGAGCAGCACCTCGTAGCGCCCGCGCTCGGTGGCGTCGGTCAGGCGCACGGCCAGCCCGGCGGCGGTCTGCTCCAGCCGCTCGACGAGGACCCCCGCCGAGCGCACCAGATCGAGCAGCGCCGGCGGATCGCCCAGCGGTCCGATGGCGCGCGGCCGGGCGGGCGCGAGCAGCAGATCGCGCACCGCGTCGAGTCGATCCGATCCGTAGCCGGCGTAGACCCGCCCGGTCGTCAGCGACGCCGGCGCGCCGGTCGGCTCGCCCACCACCGGGTCGAGCTGCCGGTCGTCCTGCCAGCCGCCGACGCCGTCGACGATCACCGCCGGGGCGCCGATCCGCCGGGCCAGGATCAGGGATCGCCGCAGCGTGTCGGGGTGGGGGTCGTCGGCCGGGGCCCGGGGCCGGTCGAGCCGGGGGTTGCTCGGGGGGGCGACGCAGGGCAGCCAGTCCTCGTCCAGCGCCTGCCGGGCGCGGGCCCGGGCGGCGAAGTCGGCGGCGGTGCACCGGGGGATGGCGAGGTCGAAGCCCGGCGGCAGCGGATCGATCGCCTCGGGGCCGAGGGACGCCGGGTCGATCACCGCGCCCCAGGTGATCGGCACGTCGAGCGTCCGGATCGCGTCCTCGGCGGCGGCGAAGGCGTCCCGGGCGGCCGCGTCCCACGGGGCGTCGACGACGATCAGCGGCGCCCCGCCCCAGGTGAGCGGCCGGCGGGCGGAGGGCAGCCGGGCGGCGAGCCAGCGGGCGTCGGCCACAGCGACGGCCCGGCGGTCGGTGGGGTCGTCGCGGTCGGCGATGCGGGCTCCGAGCGGGTAGAGCACGCCGGCCGGGCGGTCGGCGCGCCACGCCTGTTCGAGCGGCGCGGCGTCGGTCGGGCCGCGCCACTCGATCAGGAGCGCGGCTTCGGGCAGCGCGTCCCGGGGGTCGGGGCCGGCCGGGGTGTGGGGTGGCTGCAAGCGGGCGCGGACGCCGTCGGTGACGTCGTCGTGGCGCACGACGAGCCACAGTCCGCGGTCGGGCGGGGGGCCGGCGTCGGGGGGGGCGGCGTCGGGGGTGGTGTCGGGGAGGGCGAGGTCGAGGTCGGCGTCGGGCAGGGCGCCGTCGGTGATCGGGGGGCGTCGGATGGGCGCTTCGCCGCGGGGGAGCTCGCCGGCGCAGGCGAGGAGGAGGGCGAGGAGGGGGGCGAGGAGGGGGAGCGGTGCGGTGGGGCGGGGCATGGACGCACTGTGCCCGAGGGGGTGGGATGGCGGCCAGGGGGTGGGTGGGGGTAGGGGGTGCGGGTGGGGAGGATGGGCCAGGGGGGCGACGGTCTGGGCAACGCTGCGGGTGGGCAGGGCGGGCCAGCTCTCGGTGGGTCGGGACGGGCCAACAGCGTTACGAGTGCCGTGCTCGACTCCGGCACCCCCGCTGCGCGGGGGCGGGATCTCCGCGCCTCCTCGGTCTCGCTGCGCTCGACCTGCGTCGTTGCTCCGACCCGTCCGGCGTAGCCGGATGCCTGCGCTGCGCTCGGCGGCTCGCTGGCGCTCGCGTGCTCGCGCGCTTGGTGCGGAAGGCGTGGGCATGGGCCACCCGGTGGGCGAGCAGCGGTTGATTGCAGGGGTGAGGGCGCTCGCGTCTCGCGCTACGCGCTCGACTGGCTCCGGCCGGCGGTGTGCTGGGCATCCGGGCCGCACGGACGGATGATGGATGACGGCATCCGCGACGGGTCCAGGGGTGGGCGCGCGGTTGCGCGACGGCGTCCGCGACGGCTCCGGGGTGGCGCGCGGTTGCGCGACGGCGTCCGCGACGGCTCCGGGGTGGGCGCGCGGTTGCGCGACGGCGTCCGCGACGGCTCCGGGGTGGGCGTGCGGCTGCGCGACGGCGTCCGCGACGGCTCCGGAGTGGGCGTGCGGCTGCATGACGACGTCCGCCACCACGCCGGGGGTGGGCGTGCGGGTGCACGACGGCGTCCGCGACGGCTCCGGGGTGGGTGTGCGGCTGCATGACGCCATCCGCCACCACGCCGGGGGTGGGCGTGCGGCTGCATGACGGCGTCCGCCACCACGCCGGGGTAGGTCTCGCGGTTGCAGCATCGCACCCCCGAGCGGTGGCGGGTACGACTCGGCGGGCGCGCATGGAGTCCCGGAGCGGTGGCGGGTGCGGCTCGGCGGGCGCACATGGAGTCCCGGAGCGGTGGCGGGTCCGACTCGGCGGGCGCGCATCTCGTCCCGGAGCAGTGGCGGGTGCGGCTCGGCGGGCGCGCATCGCGTCCCGGAGCGGTGGCGGGTGCGATCTCGCGGGTGCAGATGACGCCCGCGACCGCTCGCAGACGCGATCTGCAGAGTGCAGATCGCGTCTGCAATCGCGCGCGAGCCCCTGCGCCGCCCGGGGACAACGACGCGGTCGAGCCTGTCGGCGCGTGGTCTCCGCGCGGGTCACGTCGGGGTCGACGAGCAGGGCGAGCGGGGCGGCGGGGGTCAGCCCGGCGTCCGGTCACCCCGGCTGCGCAGGTCGAGGTGCACGATGTGGCAGTCGAGACCGAGCGCTGCGCTCAGCTTCTCCGTGGCCCGGGCGATCGACTTGAAGCTGTGGTTGGCCTCGAAGAAGACGCCCCGGTGCTCGACCGCTCGGTTGAACCGGTTGCCGCCCGGATGCACCGCTTCGGTGTGCGCCAGGTAGCGTTTGCGCCCCGTCTTGAGCGGCAGGTGCGCCCGATCGAGCAGCCCGCCGTCGATCAGCGTCGTCGCGAGCTGCTCGAGGTAGGCCGGCACGGTGGCGCCTTCGACGAGGCGGCCGGCGAGGTGCACCGCGATCCGGGCGTCGGGTGATATGTCCGCGGCGGGGGTCGGGGGGGTCGGGGGGGCGCTGTCCGACAGGCGGGCCTGGATCGGCTTCAGCCGCTCGAAGCGGGCTTCGATCGCGTCCACCCGGGCCTTCAGCGCCTGCCACTCGGCCAGGGGGACGCTCTGGTCGGACGGCGGCGCGGGCGACGCCTTGTGCGCGGTCAGGCGCCCCAGCGCCTCGACGTCGAGCCCCTGCTCCACCGCGGCGCGCAGCGCGTCGCGCACGCCCACCGGGTCGGCGGCGTAGGGCGAGGCCCGCAGCCAGCGCAGCAAGGCGCGCTCGGCCTCCGAGACGGGCAGGTAGATCAAGTCCGGCGTCATGGGCCCCCCTCGTCTCTGAAGCGGCTGTATGCGAGCACGGTGTCCCCGCCGGCGGGCGTCAGCGCGAACCCGTCGTGCACCCGGCGCACGAGGCCGGCGTCGGCCAGCTCGTCGAGGTAGCGGCCGATCCGCTCCTCGAGGTGCCCCGGCCCCTCCCGGGCGTCCTCCAGCCAGCGGTCGAGCCGGGGCGGCGCGCGGCCGAGGTCCTGGTGCCCGGTCACCGGCAAGCGCAGGTCGAGCCCCGCCCGGCCGACGCCCTCCGCGAGGCCGGTGGCCGTCCGCGGCGCCGACCACGGGTCGTCGGGGTTGGACCGGGCGAGCTGCCACAAGAGGTCGAGCTTGGTCAGCGTGCGGTCGCCGCGCCGGCCGGGGATCGCGTCGGGGTCGACGACCGGCAGGCCCCCGGTCACCGCCCGCAGGTGGCTCATCGGGATCGCGACGAGGTCGCCCTCGTAGCGGGCGTACGACAGCCGGCCCCGCCGGTCGTCGTAGACGAGCACCGGCCAGGCGTCGACCTGGAAGCGCGTGCGCAGCAGGGCGCAGATCTTGCGAGCCCGCTGCATCGCCCGCAGGTAGTCCGCGTTGCGGTCCCGGGCCTTGCGCTCGACCTCCACCACGTAGATCGACGGCCGCGCCGGGTGCCCCAACGCCGAGCCGAGCCCGATGAGCAGCCCGTCCACTTCGGTGTAGGTCTGGTCTTCGAAGAAGAACTCGTGCACCGCGGTGCCGGTGAAGCGCACGTTGCGCAGGACGGTCGCCCGCCTCACGATCGCCGCCGGCCGGGCGGGGTCGATCAGCCGCGCGGGCAGGGTCAGCATCTGGACCAGCCGGGTGAGCGCCTCGCGCTCGTAGGTCACGTTCTGCCCGTGCCACGCGCGGTCGAGCCGGTTGACGAAGTCGAGCAGGTCCGTCGCCTCGGAGGGGGGCTGCGCCATGGCGGCGACTATACGGCATGCGCCGCGCGGACGGCGACCGCCTCAGCCCTCCGACGAGGGGACCGGGGCGCCGGGCGCGGCGTCGGCGCCGTAGTAGTACCGGTACTGCCCGTAGCCCCGCCGGGAGACGTCGAGGTCGTTGAGCAGCGCGCCGAGGATGTTGACGTCGACCGTGCGCAGCAGGGTCACCGCCTTCTCCAGCATCGGGCGCCGGGTCTCGCCGGCCCGGACCACCAACAGGGTGCCGTCCACCTGCTGGCCCAGGATCTGGGCGTCGGTCACCGGGACCACCGGCGGGCTGTCGAAGATCACCCGGTCGTAGGTCTCGAGCAGGCGCTCCAACGCCCGGCGGAAGCCCCGGGTGTGCAGCAGCTCGCTGGGGTTGGGCGGCAGCGGGCCGCTGCACAGCAGGTCCAGGTCCTCGACGCCGGTCGCCCGCACCAGCCCGTCCACCGGGTGGTCCGGGTCGAGGATCAGGTTCGTCAGCCCCCGGTCGTTGTCGGCGTCGAAGATGCGGTGCAGCCGCGGTCGGCGCAGGTCGCTGTCGACCAGCAGGGTGCGGCTGCCCGACATCGCCATCGTCGCCCCGATGTTCACGCAGGTGGTGGTCTTGCCCTCTCGAGGACCGGCGCTGGTGATCATCATCGAGCGCAGCTCGCGCTCGCTGGCCATGAAGAGCAGGTTGGTGCGGATGGTGCGCACGCACTCCGCCGCGCTGCTGTTGGGGTTGTCGAGCACGTAGCGGTCGGTGTCGCCCCCGGCGCCCTTGAACAGCCCCCCGGTCGGCTGCACCTGGGGGATGATGCCCAGAAATGTCAGCCCGTAGCTCTCGACCTGCTCCTGGGTCTTGACGGTGTTGTCCAGCCGTTCGACGAGCAGCACCAGCCCCAGCCCGCCGATGAGCGAGAGCACCAGCGCCGCGGCGAGGTTGACCGTCAGCCGGGGCGAGACCGGCGCCCGGGGCACCTGGGCGGTGTCCAGCGTGCTGACGTTGTTGGTCCGGGTCTCGGATTCGAACTCGGCCTCGGTGATGCGGTCTCGGAACCGGCTCAGGTTCTGCCGGGCCCGCTCGGCGACCCGCTCCAGCTCGCCGTAGGCCGGGGCCAGCGCCCGCAGGCGGTTCTCTTCGGCTTCGAGCCGCTCCACCGTGCGCCGGGCCTCGGCCTCGGCTTCGCGGGCCGCCGCCAGCCCCCGCTTCATCGACTGCCGGATGCCGTGCACTTCGCGGGTCAGCGCCCCGTCGACCCGGGCCAGCTTGTCGTCGAGCACCTTCACGTCGGGGTGGGTCTCGAGGTAGCGCTTGAGCAGCGCCCGGCGCTCGTTCTGCAGCTCGATGCGCTGCTCTTTGAGCCGCTGCACCAGACCGTTGGCCAGCACCTCGTCGATCTGGCTCTCGGCGTCCCGGGGGTCGAGCCGGCGCACCTGCCCGTAGCGCGACTCGACGGCGGCGGTCTCGACCTCCTTGTGGCGCAGCAGGCGCAGCGCGTCGCTCAGCTCGAGCGCGACCCGGGTCTGGTGGGCTTCGAGGGTCGAGCCGATGATGCGCTGGGCGTCTTTGTAGGCCAGCAGCTCGGCCTGGGCCGCGGCGACCCGCGCTTCGAGCTTCTCGGCGGTGGTGGTCAGCCAGACCGAGGCCTCGTCGACGGTGTCGACCTTCGAGGCGAGGTTGTAGTCGGCGTAGGCCACCGCCACGGCGTCGGCGATGCGGGCCGCCCGCTCGGGGTCCCGGTCGCGCACCTTGATGAGCACGTTGCGGCTGTCGGCGACGGGGTCGAGCGAGAGCCGGTCGACGAGCACGCTGATCGGATCGGTGCGGGCCAGCTTGTCGGCCCGGGCGGCCTCGTCCTCGAGCTGCGTCACGCCGAGGAAGTCCAGGTCGTGGGCCAGCCCCAGCCGCTCGACGACGAGGCCGGCCACCGCCCGGCTCTCGATGATGCGGTATTGGGTCTCGAAGAACTCCCGGGTGTTCCAGCTGTTGCCGGTGCCCAGGCTGATCACGTCGCCGCTGCCTCCGGCCAGGTAGCGGGGGGCGGCGAGGTCGATGATGATCTCGGTCGAGGCTTCGTAGATCCGGGGCTGCTGGCGGGTGAAGACGACGGTGGCGGTCAGCACCAGCCCGGTGAAGACGAGCAGCAGCCACTTGTGCTTCCAGACGATGGCGGCCCACGCCGAGAGGGCGGCGTCGTCCCGCTCACCCAGCATCGGTCGGGCCTCGTCGGCGCATCAGAGCTTGACCACCTTGGGGTCTTCCCGGCCGAGCCGGCCGGTGAGGTTGCGGGTGTCGACCACCCGCTGGGACCGCTGCACGATGCGCTGCGGGTCGAGGTAGGTGTGGTCGGTCACGATGACGACGCAATCGTAGTCGCCGAGTCGGTCGTAGTCGAGTTCGGCCGAGGTCAGCCGGGTCCCCTCGCCGTGGTGGCCGAGCGCGAGCGCGGGCACGAAGTCGTCGTGGTATTCGACCGCCCCGCCCCGGGCGATGAGGCCCTCGATGATCGGGACCGCCGGGCTCTCCCGCCAGTCGGTGATGTCGCGCTTGTAGGCCACCCCCAGCACCAGGATCTTCGAGCCGTTGATCGGCTTGCGGTCCTCGTTGAGCGCAAACGCCACCCGGTCGACGACGTGGGCCGGCATCGAGCCGTTGACCTCGTCGGCCAGCTCGATGAACCGGGTGCGGTAGTTGAGGGTGCGCAGCTTCCAGCTCAGGTAGTGGGGGTCGATGGGGATGCAGTGCCCGCCGAGCCCGGGGCCGGGCCAGAAGGGCATGAAGCCGAACGGCTTGGTGGCCGCCGCCCGCACGACCTCCCAGATGTCGAGGTCGAGCTTGTTGGCCACGATGGCCATCTCGTTGACCAGCCCGATGTTGATCGCCCGGAAGGTGTTCTCGAGCAGCTTGGCCATCTCGGCGGCGGTGGGGCTCGAGACGGGCACGACGGTCTCGACGGCGGCCTCGTAGAGCTTCTGGCCGGCGGCGGTGCACCGGGGGGTCAGCCCGCCGACGATCTTGGGGGTGTTGTGCACCTGCCAGGTCTGGTTGCCGGGGTCGATGCGCTCGGGGCTGAAGACGAGGTGGAAGTCCTCCCCCGCGGTGAGGCCCGATTGCTCCAACTCCGGAGCAGCGACCTCCACCGTGGTGCCGGGGTAGGTGGTCGACTCGAGCACCACGAGCTGGCCCTTCTGCAGGTGCTTCGCCACTTCGCGGGTGGCGGCGAGCAGGTAGGTCAGGTCGGGCTCGCGGGTCTTGTTGAGCGGGGTCGGCACGCAGACGGTGATCGCGTCGCAGGTGCGCAGCGCGGCGAAGTCGTCGGTGGCCGAGAGCGCGCCGGCCTCGACCAGCCGCTTCACCCGATCGCCCGGCACGTCGGGGATGTAGCTCTCCCCGGCGTTCAGCGCGGCGATCTTCCGCCCGTCGACCTCGAACCCGATCACGGTGTAGCCCGCCTCGGCGAACTCGGCGGCGAGCGGCAGGCCCACGTAGCCCAGCCCGATGATGCCGACCCGCGCGTCCCGGTCGGCCAGCTTCGTCAACAAGTCGGTCATGATCTCTCTCCGCAGTGGGGGCGGCCGCGGCCCGATGCAGGGGGCGTGCCGGGGTCGGATGCCGGCCGGGGCTCAGGGATCCGCGGGGTGCTCGACGAACCAGCGCACGGTGCGGGCGAGGCCGTCTTCGACGCTCACCGCCGGCCGGTAGCCGAGCGCGGCGGTGGCGGCGGCGATGTCGGCCTGCGAGCGCAGGATGTCTCCGGCCCGGGCCGGGGCGTGGGCCGGCTTCAGTTCGGTGCCGAGGGCCCGGTTGATGAGCGCGACGAGCTCGATGAGGTCGATGCTGCGGCCGCACGCGGCGTTGTAGACCCGCCCGCAGGCGGCGGCCGGGGCGGCGAGCGCGGCGAAGTTGGCGTCGACCACGTTCGAGATGTAGGTGAAGTCGCGGGATTGGCGGCCATCGCCGTAGATGGTCGGCGCGACGCCCTTCATCATGCGGGTGATGAACGCCGGGATGACCGCCGAGTACTGGCTGCGGGGGTCCTGGCGGGGGCCGAAGACGTTGAAGTAGCGCAGGCCGACGGTCTCGACCCCGTGCAGCTCGTGATACACCCGGCAGTAGTGCTCCCCGCCCAGCTTCTGCACCGCGTAGGGCGACTTGGGGATGGGCAGCAGCTCTTCGGTGGTCGACTCGACGTCGTGGTCGCCGTAGGCGCTGGACGAGGCGGCGTAGACCAGCCGCTTCACCCCGGCCCGGCGGCAGCCTTCGAGCAGCTCGAGGGTGCCGGTGAGGTTGGCGTGGTGGGTGCGCAGCGGCTGCTCGATCGAGACGGGCACCGAGGGCAGCGCCGCCTCGTGGAAGACCGCGTCGACCCCGTCGAGGGCCCGGTCGATGGCGGCGGGGTCGAGGATGGAGCCTTCGATCAGCGCGATCCGGTCGGCGATGTCGGCGAGGTTCTCCCGGCGGCCGGTGGAGAGGTCGTCGAGCACCACCGCCTCGTGGTCCCGGGCGAGCGCGCCCCGGGCGAGGTGGGAGCCGATGAAGCCGGCTCCGCCGGTGATCAGGATGCGCGCCATCGTTCCTCCTCGTTGCCGGCCCCGGGACCGGGTGCCATCATGCCCCGATGCTCGACCGGCTCCTCGTCGCCGCGCTGCGGTGTCGCCTGACCGGCGAGCGGCCGCCGACCCTGCCGGACGGCGTGGCCGCCCTCGCCGCCCGCCACCGCGTGTGCGGGACCCTGTATCACATCGGCCCGTGGCTCGGCGAGAAGGACGCCGCCGCCGCCGAGCGGGCCTGGAACCTCCATGTCGCCGGGCACCTCGCCCGGATCGCCGCCTTCTCCCGGATCTGGCCCCGGTCGGCGCCGCCCCCGCTGGTGATCAAGGGCGCCGATCTGGCGGAGCACCTCTACGACGACCCCGGCGCCCGGGCGGCCAACGACCTCGATCTGTTGCTGCCCGGCCCTTCCTACGACGAGGCGGCGGCGGGGCTGCCCCGGGCCGGGCGCCGGCCGCCGCCGCGCTATGAGCGGTTCGCCGGCGAGGCGCCCATCGCGTTGGGGGTCGAGGTGGACGGGGTGCTCATCGAGCTGCACCGCCGCCTGCTGCCGCCGCACCGGGCCCGCCTGCCGGACGCGGCGCTCTACGGGCGGGGGGTGCCCGGCCGGCTGGGCGACCGGGTGGTGCGCTGGCCGACCGCCCGTGATCGGCTGTCGATCTGGCTGGCCAACGCGGCCAAGGACGCGCTGTTCGTCGATCTGGCGGGGCTGCTCGATCTGGGGTTGATCCTGAAGGCGCTGGGCGGGCTGACCCGCCCCGACTGGGTCGGCTGGCGGCGGGCGGCGGCGGCGGCGGGCCTGGGGCGGCCCTTAGATCTGGCGCTGCTCCGATTGCAGCAGAGCGGGCTGTGGCCCGGCGCGCTGCCGGCGGCGGGCCCGGTGACCCGGGCGATGGCCCGGCTGCTGCCGCCGGTGCTCGGGGGCCGGGTCGAGCCCGATCCGGTCCGGTTCCAGGCGCTCAAGCTGTGGCTGTGTGATCCGGCGCGGCGCCCGGGGGTGGCGCTGCGGGGGGCGGCGACCCTGGCCCGCCGCTCATGAGGCCGGCGCGGCGCCGTCGATCGGCCGTCGGCTCCAGACGGTCGACATCGCCAGCCCCACGATCAGGTGCCAGATACCCCACCACGCGAGGATGAACGCCATCCCGCCCAGCCCATCGAAGAAGTCGAACGCCAGCACCAGCCCCAGGCCGGTGTTCTGGATGCCCACCTCGAGGGTCAGCGTGCGCCGCCCGTCGGGCCGGGCCCGCCCGATCCAGCCCACCAGCCAGCCCATGCCGAAGGCCAGCGTATTGTGCAGCAGCACGAGGCCGAAGACGAGGTGGATGTAGTCGAGGAAGTAGCCGAAGTTGGCCCCCAGCGCGGCGACGATGAACAGGGCGAAGGCCGCCACCGAGAACCGGCGCATCGGCTTACGCAGGCGGGTGGCCCACGCCGGGCGGCGGGCGGTCAGCAGCATGCCCCCGGCCAGCGGCAGCACCAGGATCAGGGCGATGGTCAGCCCCACCTGCACCGGGTCGAGCGCCACCTCGCGCAGCAGGGGGCCGGCGGGGGCGTAGAGCCCGCCCCAGAACGCCAGATGGATCGGGGTGAGCACCATCGCGGCCACCGAGCTGATACCCGTCAAAGCGATGCTGGTCGCCGTATCACCCCGGGCGAAGTGGCTGAAGAAGTTGGACGTGTTGCCGCCGGGGCAGGCGGCGAGCATGATCATGCCCAGCGCGATGCTCGGGGTCGGCTCGATGATCAGCACCAGGGTGAAGCTGAGCACCGGCAGCAGCACGAGCTGGGCCAGCAGGCCGAGCAGCAGGTGCCGGGGGCGGGACAGCGCCGCCCGGAAGTCGCTCGGCCGCAGGTCGAGGGCGACCCCGAACATGATCAGCGCCAGGGTGATGTTGAGCACCACCAGCCCGCCGCTGCCGAAGTTCAGCCGGACCTCGTCGAGCGCCGCCGCCTCGGGCCCCATCAGGCGCGCCCCCGGGTGCGGCGGGCGGCGACGATGTAGCCGATGTGCGGTTTCACGCGTCTCTCCTTGCGACCGACGTCATGCGCGCCGCGGGCGACCGCGGGCGCCCACCATGGCAGAAGGAGACCCCATGTGCAGCACCCATCACCGGGCTACGGCCCGGATCCGGCTTGCCCTCGCCGCCCTCGCGATGGCCCTCGCCTTCGCCCTGCCGGGCCCGGCCCGGGCGAAAGAAGGCGGCCCGTTCGGCCTGGGGGTGATGCTCGGCGACCCCACCGGCGTCAGCTTCAAGTACTTCCTCAGCCCGCGCAACGCGGTCACCGGCGGCCTGGGCTACGGCTGGCGCGGGCGCTGGTTCCACACCCACGCCGAGTACCTGTTCCACTTCCCCCAGCGGTGGGGCCCCGGGGACTGGCTGCCCTACGTGGGCATCGGGGGCAAGCTCGCGGTCTGGGACCACCACCGCCACGACCACCCCGGCTGGTACGGCGATGACGACGACATCGGCCTCGGGATCCGGATCCCGGGCGGCGTCGCCTGGCACCCCCCGCGGGCGCCGATCGACGTGTTCGCCGAGTTCGCCCCGGCGGTGTGGCTCTTCCCCGGCACCGGCTTCGACTTCGACTTCTCCATCGGGGCCCGCTTCTACTTCTGAGCCCGCCGAGGGGGGCTCTGCCCGGGGGGTCTCCCCGCCGCCCGACGGGCGACCGGCGGCGGCGGCCGACCGGACCACTTTTTCGCGTGCGGCAATCTGTCGCACGCCCCCGACCCGTCCGCACCATGTCGGGAGCGGGCTGCGCAGCGGGGGCGGCAAAATGCCGCGGCGCGATCATCTGCCGCGCATGCGGACTCGGCAAAAGGTATGGACTTCGGGGGGTTGTGGTGCTACACACCGCCCCGCCCGGCCCGGGGGTGGGAGTGGTACGCGTCTTGCGGACTGCCCCGGGTCCGCGAGGAAGCGCGGCATGAGGCCGCACATCCAGGCCACTCCGAGCACTCGATGCCCGGCATGCTGGTGAGGTTGCCCAAGACGATGAGCGACGAAGAGAAGAAGCCCGATCCGGAAGGCGAGTTCCTCGTCTTTCCCGAGTGGCACAACAAGATCCCCAAGATCATCTTCGGGGTCATCGGCCCGGTGGCGACGGTCCTGGTCATCGGCCTGGTGTGGTACTACTTCTCGCCCCGGTTCACCGACGTGGGCTACACCCCCGAGCAGCCGGTGCCCTACAGCCACAAGCTGCACGCCGGCAACATGGGCATCGACTGCCGCTACTGCCACAGCCACGTGGACCAGAGCTGGTCGGCCGGGGTGCCCTCGACGGCGACCTGCATGAACTGCCACCGGCAGGTCAAGAAGGACAGCCCCGCGCTGCTTCCGGTGCGCGAGAGCTGGGCGACGGGCAACCCGGTGCCCTGGGTCCGGGTGCACAAGGTCGCCGACTACGCCTACTTCAACCACGCGGCCCACGTGAACCCCCGCGCCGAGAGCACCGCCGCCATCGGCTGCGAGTCGTGCCACGGCCGGGTCGATCAGATGGTCGTCGTCGGCCAGCAGGAGCCGCTCTCGATGCGCTGGTGCCTCGACTGCCACCGCGAGCCGGAGAAGCACCTGCGGCCCAAGAGCGCGATCACGACCATGGGCTACGAGGCCCCGGGCGGCGACCAGCTCGCCGCCGGCCTGAAGCTCAAGGAAGAGAACAAGATCAATCCCCCCGTCCACTGCTCGGGGTGCCACCGATGAAGACCCGAAACGACGTACCGACGTACTGGCGCAGCCTGGACGAGCTCCAGCAGTCCGCCGCCTGGGAGCAGGCGGTGGCCGACGAGTTCGCCGGTGATCTCGAGACCGAGGAGATGGACGGCACCACCCGGCGCCACTTCCTCGGCATCATGGGCGCCTCGATGGCCATGACCGGGCTCGCCGGCTGCGTGCGGCGCCCGGTCGAGCACATCATGCCCTACGCCGAGATGCCGGAGAACGTGCTGCCCGGCGTGCCCAACTTCTACGCCACCGCGATGAACATCGGCGGCGACGTGGTGGGGCTGCTCGTCGAGAGCCACGAGGGCCGGCCGACCAAGATCGAGGGCAACCCGGGCCACCCGATCAACCTGGGGCGCACCAACAGCCTGCATCA
Source organism: bacterium (assembly GCA_030426085.1). GTDB lineage: Bacteria > Myxococcota_A > Bradymonadia > UBA7976 > UBA1532 > JACKDM01. The sequence goes on from JAUHYW010000103.1 coordinate 14,816, forward strand.
GGGCAGCGTGCTGAACCTGTACGATCCGTCCCGGCTCAAGACCCCCCGCAAGGGCATGGCTCCGGCCAACTGGGACGCGGCGGCCGACTTCGTCAAGGCCCACTTCGCCGAGCAGCGCAGCTCGAACGGTCGGGGCATGGCGGTGCTCAGTCGGGCGCTCCCCTCGCCGACCTACTACCACCTGCGCGACCGCTTCCTGGCCCGGTACCCCCAGGCGAAGTGGTACACCTACGAATCGGTCAGCTACGACAACGAGCGCCAGGGCCTGACGGCCGCGTTCGGGAGCCCGGTCCGGCCGCTGTACCGGCTCAACAAGGCGTGGGTCGTCGTCTCGCTCGACGCCGACCTCCTGTGCACCGAGCACAACGGCGTCAGCAACGCCAACCTGTGGTCGACGCTGCGGGTGGTCGACAAGCCCGACGACGAGATGAGCCGGCTGTACGCCGTCGAAGGCACCTACAGCGTGACCGGCTCCAACGCCGACCACCGGCTGCGGCTGCGGCCGAGCCAGGTCGAGGCGTTCACCTTCGCCCTCGCCGGCGAGCTGCTCGCTCAGGGGCAGGTCGCGCTGCCGGCCGACATCCGGGCGGCCATCCCCGAGCGGTCGAAGGGCCTCGACGAGAAGGCGGCCGCGTTCGCCAAGGCGGTCGCCGCCGATCTGCTCGACCGGCGCACGAAGCGGGGCGGGCTGCGCACCGGCGTGGTCGTACCCGGCCGGCGGCAGTCGGCGCAGGTGCACGCCTGCGCGGCGGCGATCAACGCCGCCATCGGAGCCATCGGGGCCACCGTCGACTACTACGCCGACTACAGCCGGCCCGAGGGCGACATCGGCGACATGGCCGGCATCAAGGCGCTGACCGAAGCCCTGAACGGGGGGCAGGTCCAGACCCTGCTGGTGCTCGGCGGCAACCCGGTCTACGAGGCCCCCGGCGACCTCGCGTTCGGCGAGGCGATGGGCAAGGCCGAGACCACCATCCACCTCGCCGACTACCCCGACGAGACCGCCCGCGAGGCCACCTGGGCGCTGCCCCGGGCCCACTACCTCGAGACGTGGGGCGACCTGGTGGCGCTCGACGGCACGGTGAGCATCCAGCAGCCGCTCATCGACCCGCTCTTCGGGGCGTGGAGCGAGGTCGAGCTGCTCGCCCGCATCCTGGGCGACGAGCCCAACGACGGCTTCCGGCTGGTGCGGGGCTACTGGAAGCGGCGGGTCGGCCCGCTCGGCTTCTTCAAGCGCTGGCGCCGGTGGCTGCACGACGGCACCCACCGCGACGTGCAGGTGACCGGCACCCTGCCGGTGAGCCAGCGGCGGGCGCGGGGCATGGCCGGGCTGGCCGGGGCCGCCGCGCCGGCCGCCGGCCCCCGGGCGCTGGAGCTGGTGTTCATCGAGGACACCCACCTCTACGACGGCCGCTACGCCAACAACGCCTGGCTGCAGGAGGCGCCCGACCCCATGACCAAGCTGGTCTGGGACAACGTCGCCTGCGTCTCGCCCAAGACCGCCGCCGCGCTGTCGCTCTCCAACGAGGATCGCATCTCGATCGAGGTCGGCGGCAAGGCCATCGACGGCGTCGCCTGGGTCCAGCCGGGGCTGGCCGACGACATGGCGGTGGTGACCCTGGGCTACGGCCGGCGGTTCGACAACTACCTGCCGTACCACGACGAGGGCACCGTCGGCTTCGACGTCAACCCGCTTCGCAGCGCCGACTCGCCGAACGTGGCCTACGGCGCGGTCATCGCCAAGCGCAACGGCACCTACCCCCTGGCCACCGTGCAGCCCTACGACCGGCTCGAGCCGGGCTTCGGCTACGAGCGGCGGCCGTTCGTGCGGGAGACGACCACCGCCGGCTACGCCAAGGACCCGTCCTTCGCCAAGCCGGGCATCATCGAGCACGGCAAGCCCTTCCCCCAGGGCAAGCTCGTGGCCCACCCGCCGACGAAGGCCCTGCACCCCGACCCGGTGTCCTACGCCGAGGGGCACCAGTGGGGCATGGTGATCGACCTCAACACGTGCACCGGCTGCAACACCTGCATCGTGGCGTGCGTGTCCGAGAACAACATCATGTCGGTGGGCAAGGACCAGATCCGGCGGGGCCGGGACATGCACTGGATCCGCATGGACCGCTACTTCACCGGCGACCCCGAGGACCCGCAGGTGGTGCACCAGCCGATGGTGTGCCAGCAGTGCGAGATGGCGCCCTGCGAGAACGTCTGCCCGGTCGCGGCCACCGTGCACAGCCCCGAGGGGCTCAACGACATGGTCTACAACCGGTGCATCGGCACCCGGTACTGCGCGAACAACTGCCCGTTCAAGGTGCGGAAGTTCAACTTCTACAACTACTCCAAGAACCAGCCCGAGAGCTACCACATGGTCCGCAACCCGGACGTGACGGTGCGGTTCCGCGGGGTCATGGAGAAGTGCACCTACTGCACCCAGCGCATCACGCGGGGCAAGCGGCGGGCGAACGAAGCCGAGAGCGTCGAGCAGAAGAAGCAGGAGATCGCCGCGATCACCCCGGCCTGCGCCCAGGCGTGCCCGACCGGGTCGATCATCTTCGGCGATATCAACGACAAGGAGAGCCGGGTCGCCCAGCTCAAGGCGCACCCGCGGGACTACGGGCTGTTGACGGAGCTCAACATCCGCCCGCGGACCTCGTATCTGTCGAAGGTGCGCAACCCCAACCCCAACATGGCGGGCTAAGAGGATGTCAGCGCATACCAAGAGTCCCGATGGCGTCTTTCCTCCGCCGCTGGTGCAGGGGGGGCATGACTTCGGCTCCGTCACCGACACGATCTGCAAGATCGTCGAGGAGCCGCCGACCGCCGGCTGGTTCGCCGCGTTCGCGGTGGCCTCGTCGGTGCTGGCCATGCTCGGCGGCTGCATCGCCTGGCTGATCTGGGAAGGCACCGGCATCTGGGGCCTCAACAACCCGGTCGGCTGGGGCTGGGCCATCGTCAACTTCGTGTTCTGGGTCGGCATCGGCCACGCGGGCACGCTGATCTCGGCGATCCTGTTCCTGTTCCGCCAGCGGTGGCGGACGGCGATCAACCGGTTCGCCGAGGCGATGACCATCTTCGCGGTCATCTGCGCCCTGGTCTTCCCCGGCATCCACGTCGGTCGGATCTGGGCCGCCTACTGGATGGCGCCGCTGCCCAACCAGATGGCCATGTGGCCCAACTTCCGCAGCCCGCTGCTGTGGGACGTCTTCGCGGTCTCGACCTACTTCACCGTGTCGCTGCTGTTCTGGTACGTCGGCCTCGTGCCCGACCTCGCCACCCTGCGCGACCGGGCCAAGGGCAAGATCCGGTACTACGCCTACGGGCTGTTCGCCCTCGGCTGGCGGGGCGCCAACCGGCACTGGCAGAACTACGAGCGGGCCTACCTGCTGCTCGCCGGGCTCGCCACGCCGCTGGTGCTCTCGGTGCACACCATCGTGTCGTTCGACTTCGCCGTCTCGGTCATCCCCGGGTGGCACACGACGATCTTCCCGCCCTACTTCGTCGCCGGCGCCATCTTCTCCGGCTTCGCGATGGTGCAGACCCTGGCGGTGCCCTCGCGTAAGATCTTCGGGCTGGAGGACTTCATCACCGTCCGGCACGTCGAGAACATGAACAAGGTCATCCTCGTGACCGGCACCATGGTCGGCTATGCCTACGCGATGGAGTTCTTCATCGCGTGGTACTCGGCCGCGCCCTACGAGAGCTTCGCCTTCATCAACCGCATGTTCGGGCCGTTCGGCTGGGCCTACTTCATCATGGTGAGCTGCAACGTCATCACCCCGCAGCTCTTCTGGTCGAAGCGCATCCGCACCAGCATGACCTGGACCTTCATTCTGTCGATCTTCGTGAACATCGGGATGTGGTTCGAGCGGTTCGTCATCACGATGTCGCTGCACCGCGACTTCGTGCCCAGCTCGTGGGACTACTACAGCCCGACCGTCTTCGACATCCTCACCTTCGTGGGGTCGTTCGGGCTGTTCTTCACGCTGTTCCTCTTGTTCCTCAAGTTCCTGCCCGCGGTGGCCATCGCCGAGATCAAGGGCGTGATGCCCGAGGCCGACCCCCACTGGGACGGATACCACGACGCCCACGTGGCGAAGGCCGAGGAGGCGAGCCATGGCTGAGATGCGCAAGAACTGGGGGCTCGTCGCCGAGTTCGACAACCCCGGGGCCCTGCTCGAGGCGGCCCACAAGGTCCAGGAGGCCGGGTACCGCAAGTGGGAGACCTGGTCGCCCTTCCCGATCCACGGGATGGACGACGCCCAGGGCCTCGGCGGCTCGCGGGTGCCTTGGATCACCCTGGGCGGCGGGCTGACCGGCTTCACCATCGGCCTGACCCTGCAGTGGTGGAGCGGCGCGGTGGCCTACCCCCTGGTCATCGGCGGCAAGCCGCTGTTCAGCTGGGAGTTCGCCGTGCCGGTGACCTTCGAGCTGTCGATCCTGCTCGCCGCGTTCGGCACGGTCTTCGGCATGTTCATCCTCAACAAGCTGCCCCGGCCGTATCACCCGCTGGACAAGCACCCCGACTTCCGGGGGGTGACCGACGACAAGTTCTTCCTGTCGATCGAGGTCAGCGACCCGAAGTTCGACGTGCACCGCAGCAAGGCCTTCCTCGAAGAGCTGGGCGGGCGCGGCGTGACGCTGGTGGAGGAGTAGGCCCGATGAAGACCGGATTTCTCTCGGCCCTCGCGCTGCGCGGGCTCGTCGTCGGGGTCGCCCTCGCCGGCCTCTTCGGCTGCCGGGGCGAGCCGTCGGACCAGCCGCCGGTGCACCTCAACCCGAACATGGACACCCAGGACAAGTACAAGCCGTACCGCGCCTCGCAGTTCTTCGAGGACGGCCGCGCGATGCGGAGCCCGCCGGCGAACACGGTGCCCTACGGGCGTCTGGCGCTGGCCGGGTACAAGGACCCGGCGATGCTCGCCGAGGACGACGGCTACAACCTCGGCTACACCGACGTCGACGCCGAGGGTCAGCCGCAGTGGGTGACCGCCATCCCGGTGAAGCCCTCGATGCAGCTCCTGCGGCGGGGCCAGCAGCGCTACGACATCTTCTGCGCGCCGTGCCACGACAAGGCCGGCTACGGCAAGGGCCCGGTGACGCTGCGCGACTGGCCCATCCCGGTGCCCTCGTACCACGAGGACCGGCTGCGGCAGCTCTCGGTGGGTGAGATCTACAAAGCGATCACCTACGGGGTGAACAACAACAACATGCCGTCCTACGCGGGGCAGATCGGGGTCGCCGATCGGTGGGCCATCGTGGCCTACGTGCGCGCCCTGCAGCTCAGCCAGCAGATGCTGGCCGGGCAGTGAAGGGAGGTCGATGATGGGTCATCACAAGACATTCTCCGACGATCCGAAGGTCGATCCGGCCCTCGCAGGCAAGCTGTTCAAGGTCGGCATCGGGGTCGGTGTGGTGGGGCTGCTGGCGACCGCCGCCACCCTGGCGATGGGCGAGGAGGGGCGGCACCAGTTCTTCTTCTCGTGGCTGACCGCGTTCAGCTTCTTCACCACCATCGCGCTCGGCGCGCTGTTCTTCACCATCCTGCACCACCTGGTGCGGGCGACGTGGTCGGCCGGCTGGCGGCGCACCGCGGAGAACATCGCCGCCAACCTGCCGCTGATGGCGGTGCTGTTCATCCCGATCCTGGTCGGGATGCACGACATCTACCACTGGACCCACGAAGAGGTCGTCGCCACCGACGAGATCATCAAGTGGAAGGCGCCCTACCTCAACACCGGCTTCTTCGTCATCCGGGCGGTGGTGTTCTTCGGAGCCTGGATCGCCATGGCGCTGTTCTTCCGCCGCAACAGCATCAAGCAGGACGAGAGCGGCGACGTCGCGCTGACCTTCCGCATGCGGTGGTGGGCCCCGGTCTGCACCCTCATCTTCGTGATGACGATGACCTTCGCCCACTTCGACTGGCTGATGAGCCTCGACCCCCACTGGTTCAGCACCATCTTCGGGGTCGTGATCTTCGCCGGGGCGATGATGAGCTGCTACGCCACGCTGTCGCTCATCGGCCTGTGGTACACCAAGAACGGCATCCTCCAGAACACCATCACCCAGGGCAACCTGCACGACGCCGCCAAGATGATGTTCGGCTTCACGGTGTTCTGGGCCTACGTCTCGTTCAGCCAGTACTACCTCATCTGGTACGGCAACATCCCCGAGGAGACGGCTTGGTACGCCCTCCGGCTGGACCACGGCTGGCAGTGGGTCGGCATCGCGGTGCTCTTCGGCCACTTCATGATCCCGTTCTGGTTCCTCATGAGCCGGCACATGAAGCGCAGCCGCACCGCGCTGGCCATCGGCGCCGGCTGGATGCTGCTGATGCACTTCGTCGACCTGTACTACATGATCATGCCGACGCTGCATCACGGCTTCCATCCCCACTGGGCCGACCTGACGGCGCTCATCGGCATGGGCGGCCTGTTCGTCGCCTTCTTCGGCCGGCGTCTGGCCAGCGACGCGGTCGTCGCCTACCGCGACCCGCAGCTCGTCGCCTCGATGGAGTACGACAATGTCTGATCACGATCACCCGCTGCCGCCGCCCGAGCCCGACGCCCTGCCCCTCGGCCGGGTCGTCTTCTGGGGCGTGGGCAGCTTCGTGGCCACCATCGTGGTCATCATCGCCCTCGGCAGCTACTTCTGGCTCGAGCGTCAGGCCGAGGACGTCGACAAGGTCATGAACAGCAACTCGATGTCGGCCCAGCTCGCCGAGCAGGCCAACGAAGAGGCGGCCCGGCTCAAGCCCATCGAGAAGGCGATGCAGAAGCTCGCCAACCAGAGCGAGATCGAGTGAGCCCACGCCCGTGAAGACCGTCGCCCATCACCACCACCGTCTGCCGATGCTGCCCCTGCTGGCCGCGTCCATCGCAGCGGTGTGCCTGGGCGGTCCGGCCGCGGCGCAGCTCAACATCCAGCCCAAAGAGATGAAGGGGGTGCAGATCGTCGAGCACCTCGGCGATACGCTGCCCCTCGACCTCCGCTTCCGGGACGAGACCGGGGCCGACGTCAGCCTGAAGCAGTACTTCGACGGCGAGCGGCCGGTGCTGCTCAACCTCGTGTACTACAACTGCCCGATGCTCTGTAATCTGGTGCTCAACGGCGCCATCGAAGGCTTGCAGGGCGTCGAGTTCACCCCGGGCGACGAGTTCCAGATCGTCACCATCAGCATCGACCACCGCGAGGGGCCGGAGCTGGCGGCGGCCAAGAAGAAGACCTATCTCGAGCAGTACGGGCGGCCCGAGGCCGCCGAGGGCTGGCACTTCCTGACCGGCGAGCGGGACACCATCCGCGCGCTGGCCGACGCCATCGGGTTCGGGTTCCAATACGACCCCGACCGCATGGAGTACGCCCACGGGGCGGCCATCTTCTTCGTCTCGCCGAAGGGGGTGCTGACCCGCTATCTGTATGGCATCCAGTACGAGCCGAAGCAGCTCCGTCTGGCGCTCGTCGAGGCCGGCGAGGGCACGATCGGCAGCGCCGTCGACCAACTCCTGCTGCGTTGCTACATGTACAACCCCGACAGCCGGGAGTACGCGTTCTACATCTGGGGCGCGATGCGGCTGGGGGGGCTTCTGACGATCGTGCTGATCGCCGGAATGTTGATCATCCTCTGGCGGCGCGAGCGGCGTCAGAACTACGGCGCGGTCTGAGCCCTCGGGCACCGACCGCCACTTGATCGGGCCGCTGGGCCCTGGGGAGCGAAGCGAATGGCCAGCGAGACTGCACAAGGCTCGTTCTGGATGCCGCCCGAGGCGTCCACGTTCGCCGGTGATGTCGACGCACTCTTCGACTTCATCTATTGGCTCAATGTCTTCTTCTTCGTCGCGATCACCGGCGCGGTGGTCTATTTCGCGATCAAGTATCGGCGGAAGAGCGACGACCAGCTCGCGACCTCACAAGTGGGCCACAATACGCTCATCGAGGCCGCCTGGACCTTCATCCCGCTGCTGATCGTCATCGCGATCTTCGTGTGGGGTTTCCGGGTGTTCCTCAACCAGAGCGTCGCGCCCGACGGGGCCTACGAGGTCAAGGTGACCGCCAAGGCCTACCTCTGGCAGTACACCTACCCCAACGGGGCGGTGACCGGTGAGCTCTTCGTGCCCGAAGACACGCCGGTGAAGCTGGTCATGTCCTCCGAGGACCTGCTGCACAGCTTCTTCGTGCCCGACTTCCGGGTGAAGTCGGACGTCGTGCCCGGGCGCTACACCACCGTGTGGTTCGAGGCGCCCGACCCCGGGGAGCACGTCGTGTTCTGCACCGAGTACTGCGGGGCGGGGCACAGCGGCATGATGAGCAAGGTGATCGTGCTGCCCAAGGACGAGTTCCAGGAGCGGCTCGAGAAGGACTTCATCGACGGCGACATCCCGCCGGCCGAGATGGGGGCGAAGCTCTACACCAGCGCCGGCTGCTCGGCGTGCCACAGCATCAACGGCACCCGGCTGGTCGGGCCCTCCTGGAAGGGGCTGTTCGGCACCGAGCGCAAGTTCGCCGACGGCAGCACCGCCAAGGTCGACGAGAACTACCTGCGAGAGTCGATCCTGCAGCCGATGAACAAGGTCGTCGAGGGCTACCCGCCCTCGATGCCCTCCTATCAGGGGCAGCTCAAGGACGTGCAGATCGACGCCCTGATCGCCTACATCAAGACCCTGAAGTAACGGAGACCCCCAATGGCGACGACGGAGACTCTCGACCACGCCCAGGAGGTCAGCTACCTCGGGGCGAAGAAGGGCATCATGTCCTGGCTGGTCACCATCGATCACAAGCGGATCGGGGTGATGTACCTGGCGTCGGTGCTCGCGACCTTCACCCTCGGCGGCATCCTCGCCCTGCTCGTGCGGGCCGAGCTGTGGGCCCCGAACATCACCACCGAGGCCGGCGAGGCGGTCGGCGCGCTGTTCAGCGCCGACGTCTACAACCGGCTGTTCACCCTGCACGGGCTGGTGATGGTGTTCCTCTTCATCATCCCCAGCGTGCCGGCCGCGTTCGGCAACTTCGTCCTGCCCCTGATGATCGGGGCCAAGGACGTCGCGTTCCCCCGGCTCAATCTGGCCTCGTACTACGTCTACGTGATCGGCACGGTGATGGCGCTGTATGCCACCATCGCCGGCGGGGTCGACACCGGCTGGACCTTCTACACCCCCTACAGCGCCAGCGTCAGCGGGCCGGTGGTGATGATGGTGATGGCCGCGTTCGTGCTCGGCTTCTCATCGATCTTCACCGGGCTCAACTTCATCGTGACCATCCACAAGATGCGGGCGCCGGGCATGACCTGGCAGCGGCTGCCGCTGTTCTTGTGGGCGATCTACGCGACCTCGATCATCCAGGTCATGGCGACCCCGGTGCTCGGCATCACCCTGTGCCTGCTCGCCATGGAGCGGGCGATGGGGGTCGGCATCTTCGACCCGGCCCTCGGCGGTGACCCGGTCCTGTTCCAGCACTTCTTCTGGTTCTACAGCCACCCGGCGGTCTACATCATGATCCTGCCGGGCATGGGCATCATGAGCGAGCTGGTCACGGTGCACGCCCGCAAGACCATCTTCGGCTACCGGGCCATCGCGCTGTCGTCGATCGCCATCGCGGTCATCAGCTTCCTGGTGTGGGGCCACCACATGTTCGTCAGCGGCCAGTCGGTCTACGCGGGCATGATCTTCAGCTTCCTGACCTTCCTGGTGGCCATCCCCTCGGCGATCAAGGTGCTCAACTGGGTGGCGACGCTGTACGGCGGCTCGATCCAGCTCAACGCGCCGATGCTGTGGGCGATGTCGTTCCTCATCCTGTTCACGATCGGGGGGTTGACCGGCATCTTCCTGGGCACGCTGGCCACCGACGTGCACCTGCACGACACCTACTTCGTGGTGGCCCACTTCCACTACGTGATGGTCGGGGGCACCGTCGTGGCGTTCTTCGGGGCGCTGCACCACTGGTGGCCCAAGATGTTCGGGCGCATGTACAACGAGTTCTGGGCGAACATCTCGGCCGTGCTGTTCTTCATCGGCTTCAACGTGACCTTCTTCCCGCAGTTCATCATGGGCAGCCAGGGTATGCCTCGGCGGTATTACAACTATGTCGAGGAGTTCGAGGTCTTCCACAAGATCTCGACGAGCGGCACCTGGCTCATCGGGCTGTCGTTCATCATCATGGCGGTCTACCTGATCCAGAGCCTGCGCAAGGGCGAGAAGGTCTCGGCCAACCCCTGGGGCGCCCGCTCGCTGGAGTGGGCGACCCAGTCGCCGCCCATCGAGCACAACTTCCACGAGATTCCGACCGTGACCGAGGGGCCGTACGATTTCCCCAAGGCCGGTGGCAAGAAAGCCCACTGACGAGGCGCACGGGAGGGAGACGAGCAATGTCATCCATCGTCAAGCACCATGTGGCCCATCACTTCTACGATGGGCACCAGGAGAGCAGCTCGGCCAAGCTGGGCATGTGGCTGTTCCTGGTCACCGAGGTGCTGCTGTTCAGCGGGCTCTTCGTCGCCTATACGGTCATCAAGACGCTCAACCCCGAGATGTGGGCCGAGGCGTCGAAGACCCTCGACGTGACCCTGGGCACGGTGAACACCATCGTGCTCATCACCAGCTCGTTCACCGTCGCGTTGGCGGTGCGGGCGGCCCAGACGAACAAGAACGGCGAGAAGAACAAGCAGATCGTGGGCCTGCTGGTCTTCACGATCGCCTGCGCCGCAGCGTTCATGGTGGTCAAGTACTTCGAGTACAGCCACAAGTTCCATGTGGGCACGCTGCCCGGGCCATTCTACAGCTACGAGGGCCTCGAGGGGGCCAACCCGCACCTGTTCTACGGGGTGTACTTCCTCATGACCGGGCTGCACGGCATCCACGTGCTGATCGGCATGGGGGTGCTGACCTGGATCACCATCCGGGCGGCGAAGGGCCACTTCTACGAGGACTACTACACCCCGGTCGAGCTCGGCGGCCTGTACTGGCACCTGGTGGATCTCATCTGGATCTACCTCTTCCCGCTGCTCTACCTGGTCTGAGGGGGTCGAGGCCATGAGCGCTGAACACGCGCACGACGCACACGATGCCCACGACGGGCATCACCATCACATCACGCCGCTGCCGGTCTATCTGGCCGTCTTCGGGGCGCTGCTGGTCCTGACCGTGGTCACGGTCTGGATCGCGCAGTTCGACTTCGGCTCGATGACCACCGTCATCGCGATGCTGGTCGCGACGGTCAAGGCCTCGCTGGTGGCCCTGATCTTCATGCACCTGCTCTTCGACGAGCGGCTCAACCTGGTCGCCTTCGGCTTCGGCCTGATCTTCGTGGCGCTCTTCTTCATCTTCACGCTCACCGACGTGATGACCCGGGGCTTCATCGACCCGATCCGCGCGCCGGGGGTGATGGAGGCCGAAGAGCTGGCTGCGCTGCGGGTCGAGTACGAGAACCAGGTCGGGCAGAAGGGCCCCGACGCCCGGGAGATCCCGGTGGTGCCGCTCGAGGAGCGGGTCAACCGGCCCGCGCCGCCGCCGCCGCCCCCGGGCGGGGTGGACGTGCCCGGCGG
>JAUHYW010000104.1 GCA_030426085.1 bacterium
ACACGGCGAGGGCCACCCCGATCAGCGGCAGCAGATCCACGACCCGGGCGGCGGCGTCGCGCGGGATCCACAGGCCGGTGGCGGCGGTGGCCAGCGCCCCCAGCGCGGGCAGGGCCAGCGCCCCCGACGCGGCCCGGCGAGCGGCGCGATCGGCAGCCCGGCGGCGGGCGATCAGCCTCAGCGCGGCCGGCTCGATGGCCGCCGCGGCCCCGCCGAGGTCCTGCACTTCGCCGGGGTCGAGCGCGCCGGCCCGCACCAGCGCGCCGGCCGGGTCACCACCCGCCGCGACCGCCGCCCGGGCGTCGGCGACCCACGGCGCGGCGCCGGCCCGCTCGAGCAGCGCGAGCGCCTCGGCCGGCGGCCGCCCGGCCTCGATCAGATCGGCGAGCGTGGTGAGCGGGTCGGTCATCGACCGAACGCTAGCGCGGTCGGGCCCCCGACGCCATCGACGGGCTTGCCCGAACCCCGGGGACGCGCTACACCAACCGACGACTGCCTGCGCACAAGGGGGATACCGTGGCCAAGCACCGCTCCGTGGCCGATCTGTTCCGCGACCGGGTCCGCCGGACCCCCGACCTCGACGCGTTCTACTCACCCGATGGGCGCGGCGGCTGGAAGACGTGGTCCTGGCAGCAGGTCGGCGAGCAGGTGCAGGTCCTCGCGGCGGGGCTGCGGGCCCTCGGCCTCGAGGACGGCGACCGGGTGGCCATCCTGTGCGGCACCCGGGTCGACTGGCTCAACATCGACATCGCCATCAACTGCGCGGCGGGGGCGACGACGACGATCTACCCGTCGACCACCCCCGAGGACGTGCAGTACATCACCGCCGACTCGGGCTCGAAGGTCGTCTTCGCCGAGAACGACGGGCAGGTCGAGAAGCTCGTGGCCCACAAGGCCGATCTGCCGGCGGTGACCCGGGTCGTCAACATGGACGGCCCCGGGGGGTACGACGGCTGGGTGCTGTCGATGGCCGAGTTCGAGGAGAAGGGCCGCGCCCGCCGCGCCGAGCAGCCCGATGAGTACGACGCGGTCATCGACCGCATCACGCCGCAGGATCTGGCGACCCTGATCTACACCTCGGGCACCACCGGCAAGCCCAAGGGCGTCGAGCTGATCCACGACTGCTGGCTGTACATCGGCGAGTCGCTCGTCGACATGAACATCCTGTCGACCGACGACAAGCAGTACCTGTGGCTGCCGCTGAGCCACTCGTTCGGTAAGATGCTGGAGGTCGTCGACATCGCGGTGGGCCTGCCGACGGCGGTCGACGGCGACCTGACCAAGATCATCGACAACCTCGCCAGCGTGCGCCCGACCTTCATGGCCGCCGCCCCGCGCATCTTCGAGAAGGTCTACAACAAGGTCATCCAGGGCGCCCGGGAGGCCGGCGGGCTCAAGCTCAAGATCTTCCGGTGGGCCGTCGAGGTGGGCAAGGCCGCCAGCAAGGAGCTGCAGGCCGGCCGCCAGCCGGGCGGGTTCCTCGGGATCAAGTTCGCCATCGCCGACAAGCTGGTCTTCAGCAAGCTGCGCGAGCGCTTCGGCGGCCGCATCCGCTTCTTCATCTCGGGCAGCGCCCCGCTCAACCGGGACATCGCCGAGTTCTTCCACGCGGCGGGATTGTTGATCCTGGAGGGCTACGGGCTGACCGAGTCCTCGGCGGCGACCTTCGTCAACCGGCCGGACCAGAACAAGTTCGGCACGGTGGGCATGCCCCTGCCCGACACCGAGGTGCGCATCGCCGACGACGGCGAGATCCTGATCAAGGGCCGGGGGGTGATGCGGGGCTACTACAACCTGCCCGACCAGACCGCCGAGACGCTTCAGGACGGCTGGCTGCACACCGGCGACATCGGCGAGATCGACCCCGACGGGCACCTGCGCATCACCGACCGCAAGAAGAACCTCATCAAGACCTCGGGCGGCAAGTACGTCGCGCCCCAGGCGCTCGAGGGGCAGTTCAAGGCGATCTGCCCCTACGTCAGCCAGATCGTGGTGCACGGCGACAAGCGCAACTTCTGCTCGGCGCTCATCACGCTCGACGAGGAGGCCATCACCAAGTGGGCCGCCGAGAACGGGGTGAAGGGCGATTACGCGGCCATCGCGGGCCACAGCAAGACCCACGCGATGGTCCAGGGCTACGTCGACACGCTCAACGCCGACCTCGCCCGCTTCGAGACGATCAAGAAGTTCGCCCTGCTGCCGGCGGACTTCACCGTCGAGAGCGGGCTCTTGACGCCCAGCCTGAAGGTCAAGCGCAAGGCGGTCGAGAAGCGGTACATGGACACGCTCGACGGCTTCTACGGCGACTCGATGGCCAACCTCTGAGGGCAGCCGACATGGCGCGCGCCGAGCCGCTGGGCGGCGAGCGGTCGCTGACCGTCGCCGACGGCACCCGCATCGTCTACCGCACCTTCGGCCACGGGCCGCGGTGGCTGGTCATCTGCAACGGCTACGGGGGCAGCTTCGGGAGCTGGGACGGCGTCGAGCCGTTCATCGCCTCCCGGGTGACGGTGCTGGTCTGGGACTATCGGGGCCAGCACCGCTCGGGCATGCCACAGCGAGACGCGCTGACCCTCGATCATCAGGTCGACGACCTGCGGGCCCTGCTGGCCGCCGAGGGCATCGAGCGCTACACGCTGATGGGCTGGAGCGTCGGGGTCCAGGTGGCCCTGGCCGCGTGGCGCGACGACCCCGATCCGGTGGACGGCCTCATCCTGCTCAACGGGGCCCACGAGCGGCTGCTGACCCACATCATGGGCGGGCGGCTGGGCGGCCTGATGCGCCCGGCGGTGCGGGCGGCGGGGCGCTGGCTGCCCCGAGTCGCGCCGGCGCTGCGCCCGGTCGTCCGGCGCCTCATCCGCAGCGAGGGGCTGCTGCCCTTCCTCGATCGCATCGGCGCGGTGCGCAACCGGCCGGAGAACCTGCCCGAGGCGATCGCGCAGTTCATCGACCTCGACTTCGGCGCCTTCTTCCACATGGTGGCCCTCGCCGACATGCAGCGCACCGAGGCGTGGCTGCACGAGATCGACGTGCCGACCCTGGTGGTCGCGAGCGGGGCCGACGTGCTCACCCCGCCGTCGGTCATGCGCCGGGCCTACGCCCGCATCCCCCGCGCCTGGTACCACGAGTTCCCCGACGGCACGCACTACACGGTGATGGAGTACCCCGAGCAGGTGGCCCGCCTGATCGTCGAGCACCTCGAGCGGCTGCCGCCGGTGGGGTGACGCTCAGCCCACCGGGCGGGGGCCGAAGCGGGCCGCGACCCGACGGATGATGCCCACCCGGGGCGCCAGCCAGCGCATCGGGCGGGGGTACATCAGGCGGGCGTCGCCCCGGCGGGCGGCGGCGACGACGGCGTCGGCGAGGCCGTCGGGCGCGGCGGAGGGCATCAGCGCCTGCCACGGCGTCGGGCCCCAGCCGGCGCGGGCTCCGGCCTCGAGCGGGCTGGTGATCGCGCCGGGGTAGACGGTCAGCACCGCGACCCCCCGATCGGCCAGCTCGGCCCGCGCGATCTCGGAGGCCATGGCGAGCCCGGCCTTGGCCGCACCGTAGGCCACGCAGCCCTTGAGCGGCACCAGCCCGGCCATGCTGCTGATGTTGATCACGAGGCCCCGGCGGCGGGCGAGCATCGGCTCGACGGCGAGCTGCATCAGCCGCAGCGGCGCGGTCAGGTCGAGCTCGAGGATGCGCTGGGCGACGTCCCACGGCTGGGCCTCGACCGGGCGCACGTCCATCACCCCGGCGCAGTTGATCAGGACGTCGATCGGGTGCAGCGCCGCGGCGGCCGAGAAGTGCTCGCCGAGGGCGCCGAGATCGGTGAGGTCGACCCGGTGGGCGGTGACCTCGATCGGCCCGGCGTCGAGCGGCCCGGCGACGGCGGCGAGCCCCTCGCGGTCGATGTCCCACAAGGTCAGCCGGGCCCCGGCGTCGGCGAAGGCCCGGGCCAGCGCGGCGCCGATGGCTCCGGCGGCGCCGGTGATCAGGGCGTGCTCGAAGCGCTTCACGCGGGGCCGGGGGCCCACACCGGGGCCGCCGACTGCACGGTGGTGTCGAGCGCGAACCACAGGACGAGCCGGGGCCCGCCCGAGCCCTTGAGCATGGCCGGGCCGAGGAAGAGCCCCGGGCGCACCTCGCGCACCTCGTCGTGGATCGCGCGGATGATCCGGGGGTTGACCGGCAGGTCGTAGTCCAGCCGCACGCAGGGGCCGCCATCCAGCTCGGAGGGGCCGGTCGCGGTGCGGAACGGGAAGAGCTGGTGCCGCCCGCCGAGCTGAACCCGGTTGATGCCCCGCCCGGTCTCGCCGTCGGCCCGGAAGCTCTTGCCGCCCCACGGGAAGCGGTCGTGGGCCGCGAAGCGGGTCAGCCAGCGGCCCACCGGGCCCCGCTCGAGGCGGCGCACGGCGAGCATGCGCCCCCGGGGCTGCCCGTCGAGCGCGGCGAGGGACGTCGGCGGCGCCCCCCGGTCGTAGAGCTCGGCCAGCTCGGCGTCGGAGAGCCGGGCGAGGTCGTCGAGCGCGGTGATGGGCGCGGTGCGGGGGGCGGCGGCGGTCATGGGCGCTCCTGAGCGGGGGTCGATCGATGATGGCCGGCGGCTCACCGGCGGTCAATGGCCGTCACCGACGCCGGGCGCGGCTCATCGAATCCGCGTCGGGGCCCCCGCGCTGGAGACCATCCCATGCGAGCCGCCTCATGACCGCCGCCCACACCCGGGGCTTCGCGCTCTTCGCCCGCGCCGGCTACGCCGCCCGGGGGCTCGTCTACACCCTCATCGGCGCGTTCACCGTCTACGCCGCGTGGCGCGGCGGCGGCGACTCGCCGGGCTCGAAGGAGGCGGTGAAGACCATCCTCGAGGCCCCGGCGGGCGACGTGCTGGCACTGGGCCTGCTGGCCGGGCTGGCGGGCTACGCCGCGTGGCGCTTCGTGCAGGCGGTCTTCGACACCGACGACCACGGGTTCGATCCGCGGGGGCTGGCGGTCCGGGCCGGGCTGCTGGCGAGCTGCGCCAGCTACGGGCTGCTGGTGGCGTGGACCTTCTCCCGCTGGCGGGGCAGCGGCGGCAGCGGCGGCGGCGGGCTCGCCGAGACGCTGGCCGGCTTCATCGGCCACCGGGTCACGGCGGTCGTGCTGGCCCTCGTGTTCGCGGGGGTGGCCTTCGCCCACCTGCGCAAGGCGTGGGTCAAGGGCTACGAGAAGCACTTCGACGCCGACCAGGCGGCGATGAAGTGGATCCACCCGGTGTCCCGGGTGGGGCTCGTGGCCCGGGGCATGGTGTTCGTGATCCTGGCGCTGCTGCTCGGCTGGCGGGCGTGGACCGCCCGGGGCGCGGGCGGCGAGACCCCCGGCCTGGAGCAGGCGCTGACCGCGCTGCGCGGCCTGCCGGCGGGCACCTGGCTGCTGGGCGCGATGGGGGCCGGGCTGCTGTGCTTCGCCGGCTACTCGTTCGTCGAGGCCCGCTATCGGCGGATCAACGTCGAGGACGCTTGAGCGGCGGCCGGCGGCGCTTGTCGGCCGCGGCGGCCGGGCCTATCCTGGCGGCCGTCGGGAGGCGCCATGCGATTGACCAACCTGGGGACGGTGACCGAGCTGGCGGTGCTCGGCGAGGCAGCCGCGATCGACGACCGGGGCGATCACCTCGTCGTGCGCTGCCCCGACATGCCCGGCTACTACTGGGGCAACCACCTGCTGCTCGACCGGGCCCCGGCCGCCGATCGGGTCGACCACTGGCTGGCGGCCTTCGCCGAGGCCTTCCCCGACCCCCGCGTCGAGCACGTCGCCATCGGCTGGCAGGATCCGACGGGTGATACGGGCGCGGTCGAGTCGTTCGCCGACCGGGGCTACCTGCTCGACGACTGCTGCGTGACCGCCCTGAGCGCGCCCCCGCCCCGCCGGCCGCCGCCGGAGGGCCTGACGGTCGAGGTGGTGCGCGAGGCGGCCGACTGGCAGGCCCTGGAGCGGCTGGCGATGCTCTCCCGCGATCGGCGCCACACCGAGGCGGCCTACGCCCGGTACATCACCCAGCGCTTCGCCCGCCGCCGACAGCAGGCCGAGCAGGGCGCGCTGCGGTGGTTCGCGGCGAAGCTCGACGGGCACATCGTCGGCGACATGGGGCTGTTCGTGGTGCCCGGCCCGCCGAAGGGGCTCGACGCCGCGGTCGACGTCCCCTTCCCCATCGGCCGGTTCCAGGACGTCTCGACCCACCCCGACTTCCGCCGCCAGGGCATCTGCTCGGCGCTGCTGACCGAGGTCTGCCACCGGGCGCTGGGGCCGATGGGCCTGAAGCGGCTGGTGATCCTGGTCGACGAGGACGGGCCGGCGTGGGGCGTCTACCGGCGCCACGGGTTCCGCCCGGTGGCCCGGGTGCGGGGCGTGTGGAAGCCGCCGGCCGACAAGTGGCGGGCCGACGCGGGCCCCGATTGACGACGACCGCCGGCCGACCGAAGATGCGCTGATGTGTGGCATCGTCGGATATGTGGGTCACGAGCCGCCGGTCACCGCCGAGCGGCTGGCGGCGATGCGGGACACCCTGGCCCACCGGGGGCCCGACGACCGCGGGCTGTGGCACGATCGGTCGCCGGGCTGCGCGGTGGGGCTGGCCCACCGGCGGCTGGCGATCGTCGACCTGACCCCGACCGCCGCCCAGCCCATGGCCCGCCACGGCGTGCGGGTGGTGTTCAACGGCGAGATCTACGGCCACCGCGCGCTGCGGGCCACGCTGGGCCTGACCGACACGCCGAGCGAGAGCGACACCGAGGTGATCCCGGCGCTGTACCGCGCCCGGGGGCCGGCGGCGGTCGAGGCCCTGGACGGCATGTTCGCCTTCGCGCTGTGGGATCCGGGCGAGCGTCGGCTGCTGCTGGCCCGGGATCGGCTGGGCATCAAGCCGCTGTTCTACGCCGAGCGGCCCGACGGCGCGCTGCTCTTCGCCAGCGAGATCAAAGCCCTGCTGGCCTCGGGCGCGGTGGACGCCGCCATCGACCCCCAGGCGCTGCACGACTACCTGGGGCTGACCTACGTGCCCGGCCCCCGCACGCTGCTGCGAGGCATCCGCCAGTTGCCGCCGGGGCATACGCTGACGTGGCGCGACGGGCGGGTGACGCGCCGGCGCTACTGGCGGCCGACGCTGCACAGCGCGGGCTCCCCGCCCCGGCCGGCGCCGACGGTGCCCGCGGCGGCCGCGGCGGTGCGCGCCGAGCTGGTCCGGGCGGTGGGCGACCGGCTCATGGGCGACGTGCCGGTGGGGGTCTTCCTCAGCGGGGGCATCGACTCGGCGGCGATCCTGTGGGCGCTGCGCGAGGCCGGCGCCCGGCGGCCGGCCTTCACCGTGCGCTTCGAGGACGCCGACTTCGACGAGTCGCCCCGGGCCGCGGCCACCGCCCGGGCGCTGGGCGCCGAGCATCACGTCGAGACGGTGCGCCCCGATCCGGCGATGGTGGTCGACGCGCTGGCCCCGGCGATGGACCAGCCGTTCGCCGACAGCAGCGCGATCCCGCTGTGGTACCTGTGCCGGGCGGCCCGCCGGCAGGTGACGGTGGCCCTGGGGGGCGACGGCGGGGACGAGGTCTTCGCCGGCTATCGGACCCACTTCGCCTGGGCCCTGGCCCGGGTCTGGCGCCGGCTGCCGCGGGCGGTGCGGGCGGCCGCGCCGGGGCTGGTGGCCCGCCTGCCGGTGCGCCACGGCAAGGTCGGCTTCGACCTCAAGGCCCGGGCTTTCGTCGACGCCGCCTCCCGGCCGGCGATCGAGGCCCACTACCGCTTCAAGCAGTTCCTCGGCGAAGACCTGCGCCGGGCGCTCATCCGCGATCCGGAGCCGCTCGCGCCGACCCTCCGGCTGTTCGAGGCGGCGGCCCGGGCCCCCGGCGCGGGCGGGGGGCTCGACGCCGTCCTGGCCTGTGATCTGGCGATCTATCTGCCCGACGACATCCTGGTGAAAGCCGATCGGATGAGCATGCTGCACGGCCTCGAGCTGCGCACCCCGCTGCTCGACCACCGGCTGGTGGAGCGGGTCTGCGGCTGGCCGGCGGGGCACAAGCTGCGCTGGCCGATCACCAAGTACGTGCTGCGACAAGCGCTGTGGGGGCGGGTCCCGCGGGCGGTGCTGGTGGGGCGCAAGGCGGGCTTCAACGTGCCGATGGCCCGCTGGCTGAACGGCCCGCTGGCCCCGCTGCTCGACGAGCTGCTGGCCCCCCGGCGGGTCGCGGCGACGGGCTGGCTGGATCCGGCGCCGGTGCAGCGCCTGATCGCCGAGCACCGCGGGCGACATGTGGACCGCAGTCGACCCCTGTGGGCCCTGCTGTGCCTGATGCTCTTCGAGCGGCAGCTCGCGACATACCCCCGAGGTCAGGCGTGAGCCGACGGCTCTGGCGGGCGGCGCGGGCCTGGCTCGGGCTGCGGCCCGGGGCGACGCCGGTGGCCCGCCGGATCATGCCCAGCACCTGCGCTCTGCCCGACCGCCCGATCTTCGACCGCCTCGCCCGGCTGGCCACCGCGCTTGCCGCGGCCGCCGGGCTGGCGCTGCTCGCGCCGCTGATGCTGCTCATCGCCCTGGCGGTCCGGCTCACCTCGCCCGGGCCGGCGCTGTACCGCGGGGCGCGGGTGGGGCGCGACCGGCGGCTCTTCACGATCTACAAGTTCCGCACGATGAAGGTGGGCAGCGAGCGGCGCATCGGCGGCCGGCTCGTGCGGCAGGACGAAGACCACTTCACCGCCATCGGGCCGTTCCTGCGGCGCTATCGGCTCGACGAGCTGCCCCAGCTCTTCAACGTGCTGCGGGGCGACATGGCGCTGGTCGGGCCCCGGCCGCTGCGCCCGGTCTTCCTCGAGCGGCACCTGGCCGACATCCCGGGCTACGGCCGGCGCTTCGCGGTTCGGCCGGGCATCACCGGGCTGGCCCAGGTCCGGGGGGGCTACTACACCCGGCCTCGGCACAAGCTGCTCTACGACGTGCTCTACATCCGCCGCCGCTCGGCCCGGCTCGACCTGGGGCTCATCGGGCTGACCTTCGTGCGGCTGCTCTCGCGCATCTTCACGACCACCCTGCTGTTCGGCTGGCTGCTGGTGACGGTGCTGCTGCTGCCCCCCGCGGTGCACCGGGCGCTGACCCTGCGCCTGGGCGGCTTCGAGGTGAACCCGCTGTACCTCGTGCCGCCGCTGACGGTGCTGTTCCACCTGCTGCGCCGCCGGGCCGAGCGGGCCCGCACCACCGCCCTGCGCACGCCGGTCGACCTGCCGCTGGTGGGGTTCCTGGGGGTCTCGGCGCTGGCGCTGCCCTTCGGCCCCGACCCGCTGGCGAGCCTGCGGGGGCTGGGGTGGTACGTCTGCAACGGGGCGGTCGTGTTCGGGCTGGTGCTCAACTCGCGCATGGTCACCACCGCCCGGGGGCCGCTGATCGGGGCGCTGGTGGCGGCGACCGCGGCGATGGGGCTGCTCGACCTCGGGCCCCGGCTGGCGGGGGCGCTGGCCGGCGAGGGCTTCGGGCGGGTCTCGGGCACGCTGGTCAGCCCGATCCTGTTCGCGACGGTGGTGGTGCTGGCGCTGCCGCTGGCGCTGTCCCGGGGGCGTCACGCGCGGGGAGCGGCGCGGGTCGCGTGGCGCCTGGGCGCGGCGGCGCTGCTGATCACCGGGGTGGCGACGCTGACCCGCTCGGGCGTGCTCGCCGGGGCGCTGGCGCTGGCGGTCTACCTCGCGCCCCGAGGGCGGCGGGCGGTGCTCGGCGTCGGGCTGGGCTTCGCGCTGCTGGTGGGAGGCCTGGCCGGGCTGGGGGACGCCCGGCTCCAGCCGAAGCGGGCCGTGATCGACGTGCAGCGGGTCGTCGAGCGGCAGCAGGCGGTGCTGGCCGCCCTCGACGCCGACCCGGCGCTGCCCGACCTGCACTGGATGACCGGCGTCGGGCCCCGGGTGCTCGGTCGCCTCGCGCAGCGGGACGGATGGCGGGACCACAAGCCGCCGCTCGAGTTGCACTCGATGTACCTCACGATCCTGGTCGATCACGGCCCGCTGGGGCTGGTGTTCTTCCTCGGGTTCCTGCTCGGCGGGCTGCGCACCATGGCCCGGACCCCGGTCGCCGACCCCCCGGCCCGGGACGACCTGCGGGCCAGCCTCGCCGGGCTGTGCGGCTGCGCGCTGCTCTTCGGGGTCAGCGACGGGCTGTACGCGCTGCCGGTGGCGCTGCTGTTCTTCGCCGCGATGGCGCTCGGCGTGGGCCTCGCCGCCCACCACGGGCCCGGCCCCCGCGCGGTGTACCGCATCGCCCGGCGGCACGAGCCGCTCTGAGCGGGTACATTCTTCACGAACCCGACAAGAGTGACTTGCGTATCTCCGGCCTTGGGCGTACGCTACGCAAGTCACATGAATCACCCCGACCCCCCCGAGCGCTGCTTCCGCACCACGTCGGCCTTCGCCCACGCGATGGGCGGCCTGCACCGCATGCGCCTCGCGTGCGGGGCCGACTACGACCAGCACTTCGTCAACGCGCTCGGCGCCCGGCTGCCGACCCTCGCCGAGCAGTGCCGCCCCCGGCGGGTGATGCCTCGCCCCTCACGGGTCTACGTGGGCGCGCTCGAGCGGGTGCCGTGCCGCCGGCTGGCCCCGATCGCGCGGCTCGCCCGTCGGATGGTGCCCCTGCCCCCCCTCCCGA
The DNA here is from genome assembly GCA_030426085.1 of bacterium. Taxonomy (GTDB): domain Bacteria; phylum Myxococcota_A; class Bradymonadia; order UBA7976; family UBA1532; genus JACKDM01. The sequence goes on from JAUHYW010000104.1 coordinate 10,634, forward strand.
TCATCCCGTGCCCCGGCCCCCCGAGCCGCTGAGCAACCCGCGGTACAGCGCGGCGTAGCGCGCGGCGACCGCCGCCGGGCTGTGGTGGGCCTCGAGCCAGGACCGCCCGTCGCGTCGGCGCGTCTCGACCTCGGATTCGGGGGCGTGGAGCATCGCCGAGACGGCCGCGGCCCACGCCGCCCGATCGTCGACCGGCGCGAAGCGCAGAAACCGCCCCTCGGGGTCGATGCCCCGGCAGCCGGGGATGTCCGAGACCACCGCCGGCAGCCCGCAGGCCACCGCCTCGCGCACGCTGCGCGGGCTGCCTTCGAACAGCGACGGGAATACGAACAGGTCGGCCGCGCGGTAGCGCGCGCAGAGCGCCGCCCGGGGCAGCTTGCCGGTCACCTCGATCCGATCGGCCAGCGGATGGCGGGCCAGCGCCGACGCCAGCCACGCCCGCTCCCAGGGCACGACGTTGCCCACCAGCGACAGCCGCAGCCCCGGGTGGCGCTCGGCCAGCGCCGGCATGATGTCGAGCAGCAGATCGACCCCCTTGTTGCGCCAGACGGTGCCGGTGAACAGCAGGCGAGGGCCCTCGCCCGAGCGCCCCCGCCCGGGCGAGAACCGCTCGACGTCGATCTCGCTCGGCAGCCAGACGACGCGATCCCGAGGCACGCCGAGCGCCATCACGTCGGCCTCGTGCCCCGGCCCGAGCACCACCACCCGATCGGCGGCGGGGCAGATCCGCAAGTCGCGCCACAGCGAGACGACGCGCTGGGTCACGTAGCGCCGCCCGAGCGCCATGCCCCGATGGCGCACGTCGGTGAACCAGCGGTGGTTGGCGGTGTAGAGGGTCGTCACCAGCTTGAACCGGCGGCCCCGATCGGGCCCGTGGGCCTGGAAGACGTCGGCGAGGTGGCCGAACGTGTCGTGCACCACATCCAGCGCCCCGTCCGCCAGCCGCCGGTGCAGCCAGTCGCTCGCCCGGCGGCCGAAGCGGCGGGCGCCGACCTCGACGACGTGCAGCCGGGGGTGGGCCGCCGCCGAGGCCCGCAGCGGCTCGGGCAGCCGGTCGACGAGCAGCCACAGCCCGGCGGTGTGCGCCGAGAGCGCGGCGAACATCGCGAACCGGTCGGCGTAGCTGCCCGGCGCGAGCAGGTTCGCCGCGACCCGCATGCCGTCAGCCATCGGGGTCGTCTTCGAGCGCCCGGGTGGCGGCGATGGCCGCGATGTGGGCCGGGGGCAGCCCCAGCGCCCGGGCCCCGCGCAGGATGGTCTCGAGGTACACCCGCCGGGGCGGCCGGATGTCGGCCGAGCGCCAGGGCGGTGTGACAACGTAGGTCCAGGCGTCGAGCGGGCCGCCATCCAGCCGGACCGTCAGCCGCCGGCGGCGGTAGCGCTCGGGGTGGCCCTCTTTGCGGTCGATGGCCCGCAGCAGCCCCGGGCCGGCCCAGATCACCGCGCCGGGCAGCTCGGCCTCGGGGGCCGGCTCGATGTTGACCGCGCCGCCCCGCCGGGTCGGAGACTGATAGTTCCATACGAGCCGCCAGCCGGGCAGCACCGCCCGGGCGACGGGGGGGCGCTCGACCGGATAGCCCTTCTCCGCCAGCCAGCGGGCGAGGTCGTCGAGGTCCAGGTTCGAGCCATAGGCGAAGACCGGCTCTCCCGGCGCGTGCGGATCGGGCGTTCGTCGGACCATCGCCGCATCGAATCAGCCCCCCGGGCCGGGCGCAACCACCCGGGCGCCGCGGCCGCCGACTGTACCTGCCGCGGTGGGCGGGTTACCGTGCGGCCGTGTCGATCTGGTCCGATTTCTGGCGGGTGATGCACACCGCCTTCCACCGCCCGGGGCCCGTGCGCCGGGTGGTCGAGACGGCGATCTACGTCATCATCGGCCTGTCGGTGCTGCTGCTGCTCTACGAGGTCGGCATCGACCCCGACGACCCGATCCACGCCCGGCTGGCCCCGCTCGACCGGGCGATCCTGTGGTTCTTCGGGCTCGAGCTCGTCCTGCGGGTCGGCAGCTACCACCCCCCGGAGGTCGACTTCTACCGGGCCGGCGGCGTGCGGCGGCTGCGGCTGCACGTCGTGGGGCGGCTGGGCTACCTCGTGCGGCCGCTGGTGCTCGTCGACCTGATGACCGTGCTGGCGCTGGTGCCCGCCCTGCGCGGCCTGCGGGCGGTGCGGCTGCTGCGGCTGGTGCGCGGGGCGCGGCTCTTCCGCTACTCGAACCCGGTCGAGGGCCTCGCCTCCGCCTTCGCCGAGAACCGGCTGCTGTTCGGCTTCGGGTTCTCGCTGGTCGGGGTCGCGACCGTGCTCGGGGGCATGACGGTCTACCTCGTCGAGGGCGGCGCGAACCCCGCGATGCGCAACCTGGGCGACGGCCTGTGGTGGGGGCTGGTGACCCTGACCACGGTGGGCTTCGGCGACATCGCCCCGGTCACCGGCCTCGGGCGCATCGTCGCCGGGGTCCTGATGGTCACCGGCATGGTCACCCTGGGGCTCTTCGCCGGCATCGTCGGCCACACCCTGCCCCGGGCGGTGATGAACATCCGAGAGGAGCAGATCCGGATGAGCGGACACATCGACCACCTGGTCATCTGTGGATACGAGTCGGGGGCCCGCATGTTCCTCGACGCGCTGCGCGCCGAGCGCTCGCCCGAGGATCCCCCGGTGGTGCTCTTCGCGCCCGGCGAGCGCCCCGACGACGTGCCGCCCGAGTTCATGTGGATCAACGGCGACCCGACCAAAGAGAGCGAGCTGGACAAGGTGCGGCTGGCCTACGCCTCGGCGGTGGTGCTCATCGCCAGCCGCACGATGCCGCCCCAGCAGTCCGACGCGAGCACCATCCTCACCGCCTTCACCGTGCGCTCGTACCTGCAGAAGCACGAGGACGTCGACCGGGCGAAGCCGCTGCACATCGTCGCCGAGGTGCTCGACGCCGAGAACGTCGATCACCTGGTCACCGCCGGGGTCGACGAGGTGGTCGAGACGACCCGGGTCGGCTTCTCGCTGCTGGCCCACGCCACCGAGATGCCGGGCACCGCGGCGCTGGTCAGCGAGCTGGCGTCGTTCGGGGCCCACAGCCTGTACGTCGGGCGGCGGCCCAAGGGGGTCGAGGCGTCGACCTTCGCCGAGCTGGCCCACCGGCTCAAGACGGACCACGGGATCCTGCTCATCGGGGTGCGCGATCGGGTGACCGGGCGGGACGCGATCAACCCGCCCGACGATCTGGCCATCGACCACAAGAGCCTGCTGGTCTACCTCGCCGATCGCCCGTGCCTGCCCTCGACCTGACCGCCCCACGCGGCCGCCAGCGCGTTGTATCGGGCGACGGCGGGGGGTATCCTCCGCCGCTGATTCGACCGAAGCCCCAGGGGGAGCGCAGATGGCCCGGTACAACCCGGCGGAGATCGAGCCCAAGTGGCAGCAGTTCTGGGACGCCCACGAGACGTTCCGGGTGACCGAAGACCCCGACAAGCCCAAGTTCTACTGCCTGGACATGTTCCCCTACCCCTCGGGCAGCGGGCTGCACGTCGGCCACCCCGAGGGCTACACCGCCACCGACATCCTCTGCCGCTACAAGCGCATGCGCGGGTTCAACGTGCTGCACCCCATCGGCTGGGACGCCTTCGGCCTGCCCGCCGAGCAGTACGCGCTGGAGACCGGCACCCACCCGGCCACCACCACCCGGCGCAACATCGACAACTTCCGCCGCCAGATCAAAGCCCTGGGCTTCAGCTACGACTGGTCCCGGGAGGTCGACACCACCGACCCCGGCTACTACCGCTGGACCCAGTGGATCTTCACCCTGCTGCACCGCCAGGGGCTGGCCTACGTGGCCGAGGTGCCGGTGAACTGGTGCCCCGCGCTGGGCACGGTGCTGGCCAACGAAGAGGTCATCGACGGCAAGAGCGAGCGCGGGGGGCACCCGGTCATCCGCAAGCCGATGCGGCAGTGGATGCTCAAGATCACCGCCTACGCCGACCGCCTGCTCGACGACCTGGCGCTGGTCGACTGGCCCGAGGGCATCAAGCAGATGCAGCGGGACTGGATCGGGCGCTCGTTCGGGGCCGAGGTCGACTTCGCGGTGCAGGGGCACGACGCGACGATCACCGTCTTCACCACCCGGCCCGACACGCTCTTCGGGGCGACCTACATGGTCCTGGCCCCCGAGCACGCCCTGGTCGAGCAGATCACGACCCCCGAGCGACGGGCAGCGGTGGAGGCCTACGTCGACGCGGCGGCCCGCAAGAGCGAGCGGGACCGCATCGCCGACGTCAAGACCAAGACCGGGGTCTTCACCGGGGCGTACGCGACCAACCCGGTCAACGGCGAGGCCATCCCGGTCTGGATCTCGGACTACGTGCTCGCCACGTACGGCACCGGAGCCATCATGGCGGTGCCGGCCCACGACCAGCGGGACTACGAGTTCGCCAAGACCTTCGACCTGCCCATCGTGCAGGTCATCGGCGACGGCGACATCACCGAGGCGGCCCACACCGGCGACGGCCCGCTGATGAACAGCCCGCTGATCGACGGCCTGCGGGTGAAGGACGCCAAGGCGACGATCACCGCCTGGCTCGAAGAGCAGGGCGTGGGCCAGGGCACGGTCAACTACAAGCTGCGCGACTGGCTCTTCAGCCGGCAGCGCTACTGGGGCGAGCCGTTCCCGATCGTGCACGCCGAGGACGGCGAGGTGATCCTGCTCGACGAGGGCGACCTGCCGCTGCGGCTGCCCGAGGTCGAGCGCTACCAGCCCTCGGGCACCGGCGAGAGCCCGCTGGCCACGGTCGGCGAGTGGGTCGAGGTCACCCTGCCCGACGGGCGCAAGGGCCGCCGCGAGACCAACACCATGCCCCAGTGGGCCGGCTCGTGCTGGTACTACCTGCGCTACATCGACCCCCACAACGACCAGCGGGCGTGGGATCGGGACAAAGAGAAGTACTGGATGCCGGTCGACCTCTACGTCGGCGGGGCCGAGCACGCGGTGCTGCACCTGCTCTACAGCCGCTTCTGGCACAAGGTGCTCTTCGACCTGGGCCACGTCAGCACGCCCGAGCCGTTCATGAAGCTGGTCAACCAGGGCATGATCCTGGGCGAAGACAACCAGAAGATGAGCAAGTCCCGGGGCAACGTGGTCAACCCGGACGACGTCATCGACGAGCACGGGGCCGACGCCATGCGGCTCTTCGAGATGTTCATGGGCCCGCTCGAGGCGACCAAGCCGTGGGTCACGAAGGGCGTCGTCGGCGTGCGGCGCTTCCTGGAGAAGGTCTGGCGGCTGATCGTCGACGACGCCGAGGACAGCGACGCGCTCGTCGTCGACGACTCGGCGGCCGACGAGGCCACCCTGCGGGCGCTGCACCAGACCATCGCCAAGGTCGGGGAAGACGTCGAGGGGCTGCGCTTCAACACCGCCATCGCGGCGATGATGGAGTACGCCAACCACCTGACGAAGCACCAGATCCGCAGCCGGGCGGCCATCGAGCCGCTGGTGCTGATGATCGCCCCGTTCGCCCCCCACCTGGGCGAAGAGCTGTGGCAGCGGCTGGGCCACGGCGACAGCCTGGCCTACGCCCCGTTCCCCGCCTTCGACCCGGCGCTGGCGAAGGAAGACACCATGACCTACGCGGTGCAGGTCAACGGCAAGGTGCGGGGCCAGATCGAGCTGCCGGTGGACGCGCAGAAGGACGCCGCGCTGGCCGCCGCCAAGGCGCTGGAGAACGTCGCCCGGCACCTCGAAGGCAAGACCCTGCGCAAAGAGATCTTCGTGCCCCGGCGGCTGATCAACTTCGTCGCCAAGTGAACCCCGACGAGCCGCTCGGGCCGCCCGAGGCCCGCCCCGGCCCCGAGGTCGCCCGGCTGGCCCGCTCGCTGGCCGGCCTGCCCCGCTTCGCGCTGCGCGGCCGGCGGCGCCTGCCCCGGGGCAGCGGCCCGGTGCTCGTCATCCCCGGCTTCATGACCAGCGACCGCTCGACGCTCGTCCTGCGGCGGTTCCTGACGGGCCTGGGCTACACCGTGCGCGGCTGGGGCCTGGGGCTCAACCGGGGCAACCTCGAGAAGCTGTTGCCCCGGGTGCTCGACGCGGCCACCACCCACGCCGCCGGGCGCCCGCTCAAGCTCGTCGGCTGGAGCCTGGGCGGGGTCATCGCCCGCGAGACGGCCCGCGAGCTGGAGCGCGGGCGCACGACCCCCGTCGCGCACATCGTGACCATGGGCACCCCGGTGGTCGGCGGCCCCAAGTACACCGCCACCGCCGACCGCTACGCCGCCCGGGGCTACGACCTCGACGACATCGAGCGCCAGGTCGCCGCCCGCAACGCCGAGCCCATCGCGGCCCCGATCACCGCGATCTACACCCGCCGCGATCAGATCGTGCACTGGCGGGCGTGCCTCGACCCCAACCCGCGCAACGCCGTCGAGCACGTCGAGGTGCAGACCGGCCACTTCGGCCTCGGCTTCGACCCCGAGACCCTGCGCGTCGTCGCCGAGCGCCTCGCCGAGGCCCGCCGCGGTTGACCCGCGCCGCCCGGCGCTGCATCGTCCCGGGGCACCGTTCGAGGGGGGCGCGATGAGCACGATCACCATCGAAGAGATGCAGGCGGGCATGAACCGGGGCACGCTGCGGCTGAGCGGGCGGGGGCTGACCGTGCTGCCCGACGACCTCAGCCCGCTCGCCGCGAAGCTGCGGGTCCTCGATCTCACCGACAACGCGCTGACCGCGCTGCCCGAGAGCCTGGGCGCGCTGACCGGGCTGCGCACGCTGATCCTGCTCGACAACGACCTCGCCGCCCTGCCCGACGCCTTCGCCGAGCTGAGCGACCTGCGCATCCTCGACCTGCGGCGCAACACGCTGAAGAGCCTGCCCCCGAGCCTGAACCGCTGCGCCGGGCTGACGACGCTCCGGCTGGCGGCCAACAAGCTGAAGGCGGTGCCCGAGGTCGTGTGGCACGTCGGCGGGCTGAAGACCGTCGACGGGCTCAAGGGCTACCCCAACGGCTGGCGCAAGCGGGCGTTCGAGGCCTTCTACGCCGCGGTGCACCGGCTCGACCGCCCGCCCGCGGTCAAGGCCCGGATGTTCGACCTCTTCCGCGGCCGGCCCGACCGCTCGACGCCGATGCCCGAGCTGTTCGAATCGCTGACCGTGCCCCACGACGACCTGCGCAGCGCGGCCCGGGACGAGATCCTGCGCCGGGGGGACTACGCCGCGCGGCCGGTGACGGCCGGCGACGGGGTGGCGGTGCTGGGGCGCATCCACGGCAAGCGCACCGACCTCAAAGAGCGGCTGAAGGGCGTCGACATCCACTACGGCACCAAGGTGGGCCCGAAGACGACCCACGTCGTCGTCGGCGACAACCCCAAGGCGTGGGACGGCGTCGAGCGGCCGGGGCTGGTCTTCTGCGCCGAGTCCGCGCTGATGGAGACCCTCGACGCGCTGGACACCCCCTACCTGATCGAAGAGGCCGAAGAGAGCCCCGAGGCCGCCGCCGACGTGGCCGAGATGCTGACCAGCCCCGACCGGGACACGGTGGCGATGGGGCTCGAGCTGGTGAGCGCCGGGGGCATGCCCGATGGGGTGCAGACGGCGCTGTTCTATGTGGCCAAGGGCCTCGGCGACAAGAAGCTGGGGGCCAAGGCGCGCAAGATCCTGAAGGTGCACGGCAGCCCGAAGGTGCGCGAAGCGGTGGCCCAGCGGTCGAAGCTGTTCTCCACCGGCGAGAAGGCCGAGAGCAAGACCGCCTCGGCGATCAACGGCTACCGGGCGCTGGCGCCCGAGCTGGACTGGCCCCGGATGGCGCTGTGGATCAAGCGCGATCACGGCGTCGGGCTGCGGTTCGCGGCGCTCGCAGGGGACGAGGCCGTGCGCCGGGAGGCGTTCAGCCGGATGATCACCGACGGCGTCCTCGACCTCTACACCCACTTCTCGGGCTACATGCCGTCGTTCTACAACCACTACGCGTGGCACGAGGCGCAGCCGCTGCCGGCCGAGGCGTTCGGCTTCCCCGAGATCACCGGCCTGGACCTGCGCGGCTGCCGGGCGAAGGCGCTGCGGGCGGGCATCGGCGACCTGCGCAACCTGCGCACGCTGGACCTGCGGGGCAACTTCCTCTCGACGCTGCCCACGGCCATGGGCGCGCTGACCGGGCTCGAGGTGCTGCACCTGGGCAACAACCGCTTCGACACCTTCCCCTCGGCGGTGGTCACGCGGCTCACCGGGCTGAAGCGGCTGACCTTCGTCGGCAACCGGGGCCCGAGCGCCACCGAGCGGCCGGCGATCCTGACCGTGCCCGACGCGGTGCGGGCGGCCCTGCCCGACTGCGCCATCGAGGACGGCCTGCACCGGTGGCAGGAGTCCCTGAAAGAGTACTACTGGGACAAGGCGTGAGGCCGGGCCGCGCGCCGTGAGCGTCGCCGCCGAGCTGTCGACCGCCTGCTTCCGGCTGATGACCCGGGCGCCGTTCTACGGGCACGTCATCTCGGGCGTGCTGCGGGTCGAGGACCCGTCGGTGCCCTCGATCACGATCTCGGCGACGGGTGGGCGGGCGCTCTGCATGCGGGTCAACCCCGACTGGTGGCGCCGTGAGGCCCGCGACCCCGACCGGCAGGTGGGCCTCGTGCAGCACCAGGTGCTGCACATCGTGCTGGGGCACGTCCTGCGCGAGCGCGGATTCCTGCACCGGGCGGTGTTCTGGGTGGCGGCCGATCTGGTGGTCAACCAGTACCTCGACGAGCGGGCGCTGGGCCCGGACGACATCACGCTGCGCCGGCTGGCCGCCCTGAACCTGCCCCCGGGCGAGGGCGTGGGCGCCTACTACGACCTGCTGCTGAAGGCGCTGGCCCCGGCGGCCGGCGAGGGCGAAGGCGACGACGCCCGCCCGACCGCCGCGCTGGAGGCGATCCTGAAGGACGGCGACCCGGCGCTCGACCAGCACGTCGGCTGGCGGGCGTTCACCGAGCAGACCGCCGCCGAGCAGCGCATCGTCGAGCAGGCCATCGACGACGCCATCCGCCGCAGCGCCCGCCGCACGCCCCGCCAGATGCAGGCCCGGCTGCCGGCCGCCATCCGCCGCCGGATCGAGGCCGCCACCACCGAGGCCCCGACGGTGGACTGGCGGCGGGTCCTGGCGCTCTTCGCCGGGGCCTCACGGCGCACGTTCATCCAGAATACGCTGCGCCGGCCCTCGAAGCGGTACGGCACCACGCCCGGGATCAAGGTCCGCCGGCGGCATCGGGTGGTGGTGGCGGTCGACACCTCGGGCAGCATGACCGATGCCCTCATCGCCCGGGTCTTCGCCGAGATCCACCACCTCTACCGCCGAGGCGCCGAGGTGACCGTGCTCGAGTGCGACGCGGCGGTGCACGCGGCGTGGCCCTATCGCGGCACCCCGCCCACCGCGGTCGGCGGCGGGGGCGGCACCGCGTTCGACCCGGCCATCGAGTGGGCCAATGCCCGCCCGCAGCGGCCGGACGCGCTCATCTACCTGACCGACGGCTACGCCGCCCGCCCGGCGGTGACGCCGCGCATGCCGACGCTGTGGATCATCACCCCCGGCGGGGTGCAGCCCGGCTCCGACGGCTGGCGCGCGCTGCCCGGCCGCCGGGTGCAGCTCCCGCCGGCCGCATCACCGACCCCACCATGAGGAGCCCCCGCCCATGAGCCACATCACCTACGGCACGCCGGTCCGGGCCGGCGAGCTGATCGACTTCGTGGGGCACCTGCTCGACGCCAACCTCGCCGCCGAGGCCGCCGGGCGGCCCAAGACCCCGATCTGCATCTGGGGCACCCACGGCATCGGCAAGACCCAGATCGTCGAGCAGATCACCCGGGCCCGGGGCTACGCGTTCGTGGCGATCGCGCCGGCGCAGTTCGAAGAGATGGGCGACCTGGTCGGCATGCCCACCATCGAGGGCGAGCGCACCGTCTTCCGGCCCCCGGCCTGGGTGCCGACCGCCGACGGCCCGGGGGTGCTGCTCATCGACGACGCCAACCGGGCCGACGACCGCATCCTGCGGGGCATCATGCAGCTCCTGCAGAACTTCGAGCTGGTGAGCTGGCGCCTGCCCCGGGGCTGGCAGATCGTGCTGACCGCCAACCCGGACGGCGGCGACTACTCGGTCACCCCGATGGACGACGCGATGCTGACCCGGCTGATGCACGTCACGCTGGAGTTCGACGTGCGCACCTGGGCCCGGTGGGCGGGCGACGCGGGGGTCGACCCCCGGGGCATCGACTTCGTGCTGACCTGCCCCGAGGCGATCACCGGCCGCCGCACCACGCCCCGCACGCTGACCCAGTTCTTCGAGGCCATCCGGGCGATCGACGACCTGAAGGCTCGCCTGGGGCTGGTGCGCATCCTGGCCGATAGCTGCCTGGACGACGCCACCGTCGCGGCGTTCCTGACCTTCGTCGACCACGGCCTCGGCGAGCTGGTCCAGCCGGCCGAGGTCCTGGCCGCGGAGGACTTCGGGCGCGCGGTGGAGGGCCCCGTCCGGCGGCTGGCGGTGGGCGAGACGCTGCGGGTCGACATCCTGGCGACGCTGTGCACCCGGCTCGTGCACCACGTCGCCCGGCTGCACGGGGCGGGCGAGGCGCCGGACAAGGCGGCGATGGAGAACCTGAAGCGGTTCGTCAAGCTGGAGTTCCTGCCCAAGGATCTGCGCATCTCGCTGGCCCGGGATCTGCTCGCGATCGATCCCAAGGCGATGCGGGGGCTGCTCGCCGACCGGGAGATCGGGAAGCTCATCGTGCAGAGCAAGCGGGTGCGCTGAGGCCGTGCGCTGATCGACAACGCGCTGCCGGGTCCAGGTGCCGGGCACCTTGTCCGGATCCAGCACCTCGGCTCAGCGAAGGGGACCCCCCGCCCGGCTCATCCGGCGATGGTCAGCACGCCGCCGATGGGCAGCGCGCCTTCTATGCGCAACCCGCCGCGGCCTTCGCGATCGAGCGCGGGCGCCGCGAAGTCGAGCCGAATGCTCAGGCGCCCGTCAGCACGGTCCCGGCCGACGCGCTGCCGGATCCAGGTGCCGGGCAACTATCGGGCGCAACCTGTGACCTGCCACCAACATGGATCCAGTCTCGAAGCCCGTTTGCCACCAACTATGATCCACCCGCTGGACCCGGGAGACCCCGGCCACTACGCGACCGATCGGCCCAAGAGCCGGGTCCAGGTGCCGGGCACCTTGTCCGGCCTAGACCTTTCGTTGAGCACGTCCCGTTGGTATCGTGCTCGCGATGCAGATCGGCTTGCCCACCAGTGAAGGCTCTTCCGCCATAGTGCTAGTCGACTATTCCAACGTTCGACCGAGCACGCGTGCGGAACGTGATGCTGACGAGGTTAGAGTCAGTCTGGACGCTATAGGTGAACAGGTGGCGGATTGCCTGAGCGGCTCTCTGCCTCAGATCCGAGAGGCTGAAGTCTGGCTATATGATGGCTGGCTTTTCAAGGGAGGCAACGAGACCCCCTGCCTTGGATGGGTACGAGCCAACCTCAGCATGTTGCGGGGACTGAGGCGTGGCATTCGACTCATCCCGAGTATTCGGACGGGGGTGGCGTCTGCACCAAGCACCCGCCTGCTGGGAACCTTGCGCAAGAAGAGTCAGAAGATGGTGGATACCATGCTGGCCGTAGACTACTTGTATCTCGCCACACGGTGCGTTGGTCGCCCAGTGGTGGTGGCTTCTGACGACGATGATATGCTGCCAGCAGTGCTACAAGTGGCTCAATCGCTCCCCATGCCGGAAGTTGGCTGGCTCTTGCTGCGGCATCGCCCGCTCGGAGAATGTATCAATGATGACCTTCTGGATGCTGCTGGCGTGTCGGTAAGTGTTCTTGGGACAAGAACTCCGTTTGGAGGAGCCTCATGAGTAACGTGGTGTTGGACGCCTGGGAGGAACGTGTCAGGCAGGATTTGGATGGGTTCGCCGATCCGGGCACATCGATCGACATTCAGCACGTTGGCTCTGCCCTAGAGGTTCACTGGGTCTGTGAAGACAAGGAGAGATTCTTCCGTCTTCGAGCCTCATCGGAGTATGGCAATGCCACAGTCGAAGAGGGCGGCCGGCGGATCTCGTATCGATCATATCTGGCGTCGGATCAGGTTGCCGATCTGAGGCGAGTGGCTCGAATGATCCAGAGAGTCTATGCACCCGACACCTTCTCGGTCCCGACATTCATGAAGGTCAAGGGTAGCGCCGACTGGAAGCCAATCGGCGAGGAAATGGACCGACTGGTTGGTGAAGGGTTCGCATCGTCGGGGCGGACTCGTCTTCTGTTCATGGCCGGGGATGCCGGAGCGGGCAAGACTCACTCGCTCCAAATGCTGACACACGGTCAAGCTGAACGCTACTTGCAACGCCGTGCGGACTACCTCTACTTCTATGTCGACGCACAGGGGCGAGCACTGGCCCGGTTCAATGAGGCTGTAGCGACTGAACTGCAGGACTTGAGGGTTCGGTTGACGTACCACAGCCTAGCATGCTTGGTGCGGATCGGCCTTATCGTCCCGATAGTTGATGGCTTCGACGAGTTGCTCGGCACAGGTGGGTACGACGACGCTTTCGACTCGCTCACGGACTTCCTGGGGGATCTGGCTGGTCAAGGCGTTCTAGTGGCATCCGCCAGGAGCGTCTTTTACGAAGACGAGTTCGCAGCCAGAGCGCAGCGTAACACCGCTAGAAACGAGGCTTGGTATCACGATGCTCTTCAACTTCGTCCCTGGACCAAGGGGGACGTAGAGTCCTATGTGTTTGGGATCTCTGATGGAATGGAGGCCAACAAGGTCACCAAACTGTCTCAAGAGGTGATCTCGGTATTCGAGTCGAGCGTGAATCGACACTTGATGACCCGCCCTCTCTTCGTCGCGAGGACAGTAGACGTCTTGATGAAGGGCGGGGAACTCTCGGGTGAGGACCTCCTAGACGACATCATCGATCATTATCTCGAGCGCGAACGGACGGAGAAAATGTTGGGGGTTGATGGGAGACCATTGCTCGATACCCAGGGCCCCCTGCGTCGGTTCTATGAGACGGTTGCCCTGGAGATGTGGCACCAGAAGACGCGCGAGCTGGATGGCCGGACCATCAAGGAACTCGTGGAGATCGAGCTGTACGATCTGGACCTGCCCTCCAAGGCGCTCTCGGTTCTGAAGGAGAGAAGCAATACGCTCCCAATGTTGAGCACTGGTGGGAACCGCCGTAGTTCCATACAGTTCGAACACGAGTTGTTCTTCGCCTTCTTCATGGCGGGCGGGTTCGCGCAGGCACTTGTCGACCGGGCGAGTCTTCACCATGCTCGGATCATCCTCGGGCGCTCTCTCTTGTCTACTGAGGTCGCGCGTAGGGCCGCGCAGCATTTTGCTCGGCGCGAGCATACGCTCAGCGACTGGCTCGACCTGCTTGGGGATGTCTCGAATGCCGAAGGGACGGGATTGGTTCGGCAGAATGCTGGGCGCCTTGCAATAGCGCTCATGACACACTTTGGCGGCCAAGTGGCGGACGCCCGGCTCGCCCACCTATCCTTCTTCGATACAGATTTTCGTGGACTGGCCTTCGTAGACTGTAGTCTGGAAGACTGTCACATTCGCGGAGGCTCTTTGGCAGGGACAACCTTCGACAATTGCGTCGGTCGGAGTTGTCTATTGGAGGGAGTCTTGGTTGACCGTGATTCGACTCGTCTCGACATCGAAGGCCTGTTGGCTAACTCAGTGCTGTCTATAAGAGTGGTTCAGGATGAGTCTCGGTTGATCGTACGGCCGAACTTGGTGTCGGCGGAACTCGCAAGAGTCGGACTTCCAACTGCCGTTGGAGCGGAGCGCACTCGATACGACGTCAGTGAGCGGGCAGTGGATATCGTAGAGCAAGTGGTAAATCTGTTCCGTTCCACCAACTTGATCGCTTTTACCGATCAATACGCCAAGCCCATACTGCAGGTGGCAGAGAGAGCGGGTGTCTTGCCGGCGATGGTTGAGGAGGGGCTGCTTCACTACAACGACCGCTCGGCGAGCGGGCAGAAAGTCTTCATCAAGAGATCCTTCGTTCCTCAGGATGTCTTGGCTGGGTTGGACAGAGAAACTCGTGTTGATGATAAGATTCATGGGTTCTGGGAGAGGCTAGAAGTCGCTCAGTTGCAATCCTAGGTCGAACGAATGCCCACGCCGCCGAGCACCGCCCGATTGAGGCGGGGCTACGCGCTGCGGGGCGGCGAGCAGGCGGGAAGAACACGGGCAACTCCAGACCTGTCTGGGGGGGTCTGCGGAAGATGTGTCTTCGCCTGCTGTGTATGATCTACGCTGGCATGTGCACAGCGTCAGCGGGCTCACCGTGACCACCCGACATGTCTTCGCCGCGCTCAACTTCACGCCGGCTGACAACGCCTGAGCAGTATGGGCGAAGTTCGGCGATCCGCTGTCTGTGCCGCGTCGCCCAGCGATTCCGGTGAGGATCCCTATCGGAGCGGCTCTCTACGCACAGCGCCGGTCCGTCTGCTGACGCGGACAAGAGGCTTCGGTGGGCCGGGCCGCGGGATCCGCCGCGAAGCCTGGAAGAGCTTGGTACCCGTGGCCTGGGGCCTCATTGGGTGCCTGGGTCTGGGCCTCGACTTGCCCGCCCTCGGGCCTCGTGGGGGGCCTTGACTTGCCCGCCCTCGGGCCTCGTGGGGGGGCTTGACTTGCCCGCCCCCGGGCCTTGACTTGCCCGCCCCCGATCCTCGTGGAAAACCTCGATCCTCGACCTGCTTGTCCTCAGGACGGAGCTGTGAGTGGGCCAGCCACAGGGGGGCTCTCGCTACTTGTTCGTGGCTCGGCGGGTTGAGGGTGAGGTCGCGCCGGTGGGCGGCGTCTCGTCGGGCGGGATGTGGGTGCGGTCCGCGAGCAACGGTCCGGCCGGTCTCCGTCGACGACGCGGTAACCCCTCGGCCACCCCCAGCGGCCTGACGTCGGCGTAGTCGTGGCAGCTTCCGGATCGAGGTCCCTGGCACCTGAAGCGGCACCTGAATCGGCCAGCGCACCGGCGGCGCGCTCCAGCCACGACGCCTCAGCCACCGGACGCGCCCCCGAGCCGACCTACGCCGCCTCTTCGGCGACCCTGCGCCGCCCGAGCGCCGCCGACCGCGCCGCGTCGGCGACCCTGCGCCGCCCGAAGCCGGACGACGCCTCGGCGCGCGCCACCCGGCGCCACCCGATCCCCACCCGCCGCGTATCGCCGCTCACCCTGCGGCGCGCGACTCCGGCCCGCGGCGCCGCGCGCGCCACCCGGCCCCGACCGATCCCGGCCCCTCGCCCACCGCCGCTCGATCGACAGCGCCCGACACCGACCCCCGGGGCCATCGAGGGTCACCCGACGCCGCCCGACACCCGACCACCGCCCATCGCCGTCGACCCTACGCCGCGCGATCCCGGCCCGCGCGCCGCTCCCGGAGCACCTGCGCCGCGCAAAGTCGACCGACGCGCCCGCTGGAGCCACCCTACGCCGCTCGGATCCGACCGGC